>JBGDBH010000001.1:0-727630 GCA_048494595.1 Coxiella endosymbiont of Dermacentor nuttalli
CATTGAGTTATTAGATCTTAAACATATCTGGCATCCTTGTTCACAAATGAAAGACTATGAAAAGTTCAAACCACTGGTAATTAAGAGTGCTTTAGGGAGTCATATTGAGCTCCAAAACGGTAAAAAATTAATTGACGCTATTTCTAGTTGGTGGTGTAAATCATTAGGACATAATCATCCATCACTAAAAATAGCTTTAAAACAACAATTAGAAAAATTTGAACATGCTATTTTAGCAAATACAACTCATGAAGTGATTGTTGAACTTTCTCGTCAATTATCTACGTTCATGCCCCCTTTAAATAAAGTATTTTATGCAGGAGATGGCTCTTGTGCTGTTGAAGTTGCAATGAAAATGAGCCTGCATTCAAGGATCATTACTGGTGATAAAAAACGAACAAAATTTATTGCCTTAAAAAATAGTTATCATGGAGAAACTGCAGGTGCTCTCAGTGTGAGTGATCTTGGACTCTATCGATCTCCATATACGGCAATATTATTTGAACCTTTTTTTATTAGTGAAATTCCTTATGTTTCCGATAGTAGTGTTGACCTATGGCATAATTGTGCCCATCAGTGGAAAGTAATTGAATGTTCACTTGAACCCTATGCTGAAATCGCTACGGCTGTTATTTTAGAGCCCATCGTCCAAGGAGCAGCTGGAATGAAAATTTATAGTCAAGATTTTTTATACCGACTGTCAAAATGGACTAAAATGCACAATATCCATTTAATTGCGGATGAGATAATGACAGGTATAGGACGAACGGGAAAAATGCTGGCGTGTGAACACGCCCAGATTATCCCTGATTTTGTTTGTCTTTCAAAGGGCCTTACTTCAGGCTGGCTACCTTTCAGTACGGTTCTGACCCATGAGGAAATATATAATTATTTTTATGATGTTTATGAAACAAACAAAGCTTTTCTTCATTCTCATACTTATTCAGGAAATGCATTAGGAGCCAGCGTTGCTCTTGCTACATTACAGACTATTGATAAAGAAAATCTTTGCGAAAAAGCTACTGCACTTGGTAAAATTTTGTATAAAAATATGAGCATCGTTTCTGAAAAAACAGGTCAATTAGTGAATATCAGAAATATTGGCGCTATAGTAGCAGCTGATTTGTATCATGATCCTATTTATCCTCGATTAGGCTATGAAATCTATAGAGAAGCTGTAAAATTAGGTGCTTTGCTACGTCCTTTAGGGAATACAATTTACTGGTTACCGCCACTTAATATTGAATATTCTTTAATAGAAGAATTAAGAGACATTACTATTAATGCAATAAAGCGAGTCTGTTCTCGTATCAAGGCATTATGAAGATAACAAAAGAATTTCTAAGCTAGAAAATTTTAAATCTTAAATTAAAAGGAATCCTAGCATTTCCTTTTTCAATACTTAGAAAAGATCCGTATGCATAAGTTGATTTAATAAGTATAATGTTGTTATTTACACTAAATTTTAAAGATTAATAAGAAAGTCATTACAGCAGAGACTTACTAACGACACTTTTCTTTTTTTCGTTGATAACTTTCGGAGAAATCTACTTGACAACCCTGCAAAGTATATCAATGAGTTAAAGGTTAAAGTAAGAGGGGATGTCGTGTAGTGAAAACGATTAATGATTTAACACGGTCGAATGTATTGAAGATGGCGTAAGTAATAACTCTAGAGACCTTAAATAAGGTCATTTTGACAAAAGGAGCTGGTGCGCACTATTCTCTACAAAATCTAAACTTGGAACCAATCAAAAAAATCCTATAATCCTGTAAGTTACACCATTCACTGCTATCAAAGACGTGGATGTGAATTTAAACACACTCAAAATTTATTATCTCTAGTAACAAACAGGCAAAAAATATTTATAGATGTATTAACAAAATAGATGTAGAAATCTGATAAAAAGAATATTAAAACGAACAAGAAGGATTCAGCAGTTTATTTGAGAGACTTGATCACACAAGTATTCTCAATACATCACATTTTTTGTAGACAGCAGTTGAAAAAGGCTGATGTTTTTTCGGATCACCAAAATTACTACTCTTCAAGAAATTATTAGCTTGCATATTTAAAAATAAGATGGAAAATAAATACACTATTTTTCGAGATAAATGAATTCAAATTAAAACCGATTTGAATTTAATTTTTTCAGTGAGAGGCAAAATAGGAGCCACTTCTCCTCTACTTCATGACTTATCCGAAAAACAACGAGAAAATCAAAAGTTGAACTTCTTAATTTTCTCTATTATTTGTGTGTGATCTCAATTAGGATCATTTTTACCTGAGGTTGTTCGTTGGTTAGGCGGTCTCATTAAACTTACTCATGTTCGGGGGCCACTTTATAAATTCCAGGAGCATTGCGAAGATATCCTTTATAATCCATACCATATCCGAATACATAATGATTTCCTACTTTCAAGCCGCTAAAATCTGCAGATGCAGGACCACCTGGAAAGCGTGCATCGTATTTATCTACCAAAACAGCAGAATAGACCGATTGCGCTCCTCGTTCTTTACAAAGATTACTGATAGTACATAAAGTAATACCTCCATCTAAAATGTCATCAACTATTACCACGATGCGATCTTTCATATTGCAAGTTGGTTTGACTTTCCATTCCAAATTTTTACTCTTCGTATTACCTCGATAACGTGTTGCATGGATGTAATCCACTTCTAAAGGAAAATCTAACCGAGGTAATAAATTTCCAAGAGGAACAATCCCGCCCACTAATACACATAAAAAAATAGGATTAGAAGAAGACAAAACTGAGCTAATTTCTATAGCCATCATATCCAAGGCAGCCTCTACTTCCGCTTTAAAATAAAGACAAGTAGATTTTGCGAATACTTCACGAATATGCTCAGGTAGAATCATTATGGCACCCCCTTTTTCTAATGCTCCCTCGATCGTCGCGTTCATTGTCAATTGCTCCTTTTACTGTTTTAAAATATCCCTTTCGGGTAATCAACCATTTGAGTAGAAAAAGTACAATTTGCTCCAAATTGAGAAATAATATTTATAATTTCTAAAATTACGTTTTGCTGAGTAGCCTGATATTTCATCCATTTTGTCGTTTTCGTGAAAGCACAAACCAACATATTCAGTGAGGAATGGTCAATTTCAAAGAGATTCACAAACAAAGTTTGGGCAGTATCAATAGCAGGATTCTTTCGTAACATATTTTCAATAGCTTTAACTAAATCAGGAATTTTCATGACATTGGAATAACTTACACCTACCTTAATTTTGAGATGTCGGTTTGTCATTCGAGAAGGATTTTCAATAGCAATGTTGGATAAAATGCCATTAGGTATATAAAGTGGACGTTTATCAAACGTTCGGAGACGTGTTAAACGCCAGCCAATATATTCTACTGTGCCATCGATTTGGCGATCCGGGGAACTAATCCAATCACCCACTGAAAAAGGTCGGTCCCAATAAATCATTATCCCCCCAAAAACATTCCTCAAGATGTCCTTAGCAGAAAAGCCAACTACTGCTACCCCTATTCCACTAAACGTTAATAAAGCAGATATTTTAATGCCAATAGTTTGAAGGAGGATCAATAAAATAAATACAATAATGACGATACGTATTAATTGCGCTAAAGCGTGTACACTCGTTTCATCGCCCACTTTACAAACGCTTTGGCGTACTCGAGTGATTAAATTATCTTCCAAGTGTCGAAGAAAGCGTATCGCAAACCAAAAAATAATGATTAGGGTAAAAATAAAACGTACTGAGAATGAAATATTTACAAAATCTGAAAAATCATTATCAAAGACAAATAATTGAGTGATAGTAGAAATAATAAAAGTTAAAGTAATTACAAAAATGTAAATTTGTAAAGGTTGATGTAAGGCTTGCAAAAAGAAACACTGAAAAAAACGCTTTCTCTGTTTTAAATGAGGTATAAGGCTTTGGAAAATCATCCATTCCAGAAAGCTTGCTCCACCTCCTAAGGAAATCAACAAAGTGATTTTAATGATTAAATTCTGCATATGAAATTCAGCTCAGTTCCTTCATTCGTGAGCTAAGATAGTATAACAAATTAAAGTATTTTTCGAATATTTCTCTATCTTTCTTCATCAACAATAAGCAATATAAGAATTAACAAAGCAAGAAAGAAGATTAAGGTAAAAGAACTCATTTTGATTTATTTGGAAAGTACCTACAATCACTATCACTTCCTGCATAAGTTGTTATTTAAATAATTATTAAATCCGTTTCTAATGCTTTTCCAAATTGATCTGAACTCCTAAACTACAGAGACAAAGAAAAATCTTATTATATCATTTTGATAATTGCTAAGTATTTTAATTATATATTATTTTTGTATATCTGGTCGAGATAAGTGGATGTTTAAGTAAGGTCTGTAAATTTTCATGAAATCGTTGAATATGGCAAGCGTTTCTTCTTGATCCGCTTCAATAGGCAATAGTGCTAGTTCTTTTTAACTTTAGAAATGAAGTAACCTAAAAACTGTTTGTGAGGTTCTCGTAATTATGTAAAATAGAACTATTCTAGTCATTAGAATATTGAAATAACTTCTAATCTTAAAGAAATCTTGATATTACCAGAATTAATGAGACAAATGTTAAATCACTTATTCCTTATCTTTCATTAGATTATTATTAAATATGCCTGGAAAATGATGCACATTCCCCTTTATTTTGAGACTTTTAATCTTAGCAGAGTCTTTTTTTTCCATTTCGTCAATCCGTAAAATCATGTGCATTGGAATATAAGTTCGCTTTACTTCTTGAAATTCAGTTTTTAATTTCTCTCCGGGATCGACGATCACTGATGAATTATCATTAAAAACTAACTCCTCCATTTCAATAAAGCCCATTAAACTTTCTTCGGAAATATATCTAGCATAAATTTCGTAAACTTTTTCATCTTGACTAAAAATAACTCTATAAATTCTTTTCTTTTCTTCCATCGTTACCTCAAAACCATTTTATCTTATTTAAGTATATAATTTCTTCAGGAATAGACTCTCGTTCCAAAACAGCATTACGTTTAGAAACTCCGAAAAAAACATCGAAATGATATTATAATGATGCTGGCAAATTTAAAAACTTTCATAAATGAATCAGATTTTTGGTAGCGTTGTTAATTTATAATTTATATAACATTTTGTATTTGTGCACAGGAATTTTTTGATAATGTAAGGTTTTTGTATGCAATATGAGATTCAATTTATGGTCTTTCTTGATGCCTGGGCATTATTTAACTAAGTTATAACCATCTTGAAAATGCTTTGAATAAATTTCAGTAAACACAGCACAATTGATTTAAAATAAGATAAATAAGATGCCACAAATTGGCCAAAATATTTTTGCTCCACGTATAGATCTGGCAAGAACTGTGGCTAACTTCTCCTGATCTACTTTTAAACTTTCTCCAAATCAAACACGTCCGAGATTTTCCAGAGGAATAATTGTCTTTTCTACGTGTCCAAATTAAAATTTTAGGATTTTGTTAATGTAACATGTAAGAATGTTCGTTGTATCTCGATTCTACTTGCTTTTCATTAATTTCTCTCATTGAAAATGGATAATTGCAATTATGAAATCTAAATGCGGTTAAGAGATCTACATTTTTATCTATTTTTACTGATTATTTAGCGTTCGATATGCTGATAAATTTACACTGTTAAAAACTTTAAACAAGCCAATTCTAGCAAATCGATTGCACCGTTCAATATCAAATAAAGCAATATAAAATTTCTTTATGATTTTTTCTAATCAATTTTAAAGTTAAGCCTTACTTGAAATGAGACAGAAATAATACGTATGGATTTTAAAAACGTATAAGAAGTTATAGTTTTCAGTTATTTCTCTTGAAAAATTTTTCTATAGGACGCTATTTTTCAAATAGTTTATAATACATTCGGTCGCCAGATTTTCCGTGTTATTGTCGAACCATTTTGCCTGCGACCATCTTCGAAGCCAAGTCATCTGACGTTTAGCTAACTGACAAGTAGCAGTAATCGTTTTATAACGCATTGTTTCGTGATCATAGTAACCTTCCAAATGCTGCCATGCTTGGCGATAACCAACCGCACGCAGTGCTGGCAAAACAGGATTTAAATTGCTTTGGTACAGTTGTTCAACTTCTTCTAAAAAACCATTTTGTAACATCCGATCAAAACGTTTTTTAATATGCTGATGTAAATCTTTACGATTAGCGGGACTCACAATGATGTTAATAAATTGATAAGGCAAAACCCTCAACTTTTCTAAGTTTTGATGATCCGATAAAGATTGCCCTGTTGTTTCATACACTTCTAATGCCCGCTGGATACGCTGAGTATCATTTTGATTAATCTGTATTGCAGATTTTAGATCGATTTTTTTTAATTTCTCATATAAACTTAGCCAACCTTTTTGCTCTGCTTCTTTCATAATTTTTTTTCTAATCATTGGTTGAGCAACAGGCAAATTAGAAAATCCATGCTGTAATATGTAAAAATAAAACATTGTTCCACCTACTAATAAAGGAATGCGATTTTTTGAATGAATAAGTTCAATTTTATTCACAGCATCTTTATAAAATTGACCAGCAGAATAAGGAACTGTAAAGTCACAAATATCAATTAAATGATGGGGTGCAACCTTTAATTCCTGTAAAGTTGGTTTTGCTACACCAATATTGAGGCCGCGATATACCATTGCTGAATCCACACTAATAATTTCAAAAGGTTGTAATTGCGTTAATGCAATGGCCAATTGAGTTTTACCACTGGCCGTGGGACCCATTAAACAAACAACGTATTTTTTCACCTTATTGCCTGCGTAAAAATAATTGATCTAATTTATAATTTTAAATTGATTTTAGGTAATTTTAAGTAAGTTGATGGTTGAAAATCTCTTTATATATGTTTTTTTATATTGCTTAAAAACTTCTATTTTTTCTAGAGTTAATAAAAGACGCAAGGAATGAAGAACATATCTTAAATAATGATAAACAAAAGATACAAATATAGTATTAATTGTTTCTTTCAGGCACAAAATAATTATATGAACAAAGATTAGCAAGTACATCGCGAATTAATTTTTCAATATCAGCTTGTTTATTCGTTAAAGCAGGATAGTGATGTAAGATAACTTTATTGGAATCCAATTTCGAACTCAAGTTCTAAAAATAAGTGATAATCCACTAACATATTGCTATGTATTGAAGGTTTAAAGTAAAATATGGAAGAAGAGAAATGATTTAGTCACTATTTCTCACATTGTTTGCTTGTTTTTTTATTTGGTGTAAAAAAGCAAATCTATATATTTAGCAATTTGATGACTAGTGATGAAATATGCATAATCAAAATTAATCTAACGCAGTACTCAAATGAAGCTTAAAGAATTTTAAGAATTTGCTAGCATCAGGTTATTAATTTAATAAACTTACCTATATAAGTAAGCTGTTTTTAAGCACTTTAACGAGGGTCACCCTTCGTGATTATTGGTTTTTCCATTATTTTATCTGTTCTAATATCAAAGTAGTATTAACAAATTTGCAGGCTTAAACTCCATCTAATTCGAGTAAACTATTCCCTATAATGATTAAAACTCACTACACCCAAAAAAATCATATCACAATCTTTTAATAGCTTTTTGAGTACAAGAAGCAACATCAATCTGAGAACCGATTTTCTCCAACACACTGTTTAGAAATTTTTAATTAATTAAATTATCTGACTATGAGAACATTCATTCTAAAATTAGAATCTGATTTAGAATATAAAGGATTATCAATGACTTTTTTTTACAAGTATAAAGTGTTTCGAATAATTATCTTTTTCTTCTTTCTTCAAGTGGAATTGCATGATATACAAAAACTTTGTATCACTCTTTTTGTTATGAATAGCATTAAGAATTCTTTATAATATGGGCTATTCTTTAATAAAGAATGAATATTGATCAAAAAACTTAATCGTATCAGCGTGAGACGGTTAAAAATAATGGTAATGAAAAATCAATCTAATATGTAACTCTCCTCATTCAATTATTCTTCGCATCCACTTCAAAAAAAGCAAGAAAATAAAAGCAGTCAATATTTTTAAATAAATGAACTCAACAATGCTGATACCTCTTTGGTAAGAGGTGAGTTTCTACAACAGATAACAACTATCAATGAATAACCTTTTTAAAATTAAGAAAAAAAATTAATTGGTAAAATTAACAATGCGCTTTTTATCTTGGATATCAATTTTAATCCGTAAAGTGGGTGGGAAAATAAATTCTTTAGGCCATTCTATCAATAAAATAGAATTATTTTTTAAATAATCACTTAAACCTAAATTCAAATAATCTTCCGATTCTGTCAGTCGATATAGATCTATATGGATAACTTCTATGGTTGACAATTCATAAGTTTCTATTAAGGTATAAGTAGGGCTTTTAACAAATCCCGTATATCCAAGCCCTCTTAAAAATCCGCGTACTAATGTTGTTTTCCCAGCACCAAGCTCACCTAATAGATAAATAATAGCTCTCTCTGAGCAATAATTTGCTATTTCCTCACCTAATGAGAGCATAGCTTTCTCAGTCGAAATAATTTTAGAAGCAAAAGGAATAATCAAAAGTACTGACTTCCACTAGGATTCACTTAGGATTTACTAAAGCACGTAAATGAGGAAATAAATCAGTAGCCAATAATCCTCGCTCTCCCTCTTCTTCCGCAGCACGATCTGCAGCTAGTGAGTGAATCAAAACCCCAACCTGTGCAGCTGCCACTAAACTTAATTTTTGCGCTAATAAACCGCCAATAACGCCGCTCAAAATATCACCCATACCACCAGTGGCCATTCCAGGATTTCCAGCAGGACAAACCGAGATCTCTTCTTTTCCTCCTTTTATTAAAGTGCCTGCCCCTTTCAGAATCACCACTCCTCGATAACGCTGAGCCAGTTGTCGGATTGCTTTGAACCGATCTCTCTGAATCTCTTGACAAGATACATGCAATAACCGTGAAGCCTCTCCAGGATGGGGAGTTAATATCCAATCTTCCCTCTGCATAGGACTTTCGGCTAATAAATTCAAGCTATCAGCATCAAGCACCTTAGGAATTTTTGTACATAATACTCTATTTAATAAAGATTTTGCCCAATTTGATTTTCCTAATCCTGGCCCAATGACTACCACTGTAGCTAATCTAAGGAGGTTATCTAAATCATCTGCTTCAGATACTTGATAACACATTAATTCAGGACGCGATCCACTTACAATTGGTACATGTTCAGGTCGAGTTGCTACAGTTACGAGTCCTGCTCCCACTCGAGCAGCTGTTTCAGCTGCCATACGGACTGCCCCTCCCATTCCATAATCACCTCCAATTACTAACACATGGCCATAATTCCCCTTATAGGAATCACGTTCACGTCTCGGAGAGAGTAGATATTGTATTTGAGACCAATCCAATAAGCGGGTATGCGTTTTTATTTGCGAAAATAAATGACCGGGAAGTCCTAAAGAAGCCCATACGAGTTCCCCACAATAAGCTGGTGCCCGAGCAGTATATAATCCTTGTTTTAATCCAATAAAGGTAATTGTTAAATCGGCTCTTACAGCTGTTGCTTGTACTTCTCCGGTGTCGACGTTAATACCTGAAGGAGCATCAATAGCTAGAACTGGCTGTTTAGCCTCATTAATCGCCGTTATAATTTTATTATAAGGTGATTTAATTTCATTTTTAAAGCTCTTTCCTAAAAGAGCATCCACGATCAGATCTCCCTTAAAACAGATGGGAGCTGGAAAAGGTTGAATTAAAAGGCCTTGTTTTTCGCAATCTCTAGCTGCTTGAGCCGCAGGTCCACGATAATCGATATTTTGAGCTAGGGAATAAACAGTAACCTTTATACCCTGCTTATGCGCTAAACGGGCGATGACTAATCCATCACCACCGTTTTTTCCTTTGCCACAACAAACTGTGATTTCTTTAATGGCTGGCCAACGTTTCATCAGACTTTTAAAAGCGGCCTCCCCGGCTCGAAGCATGAGCTCATACGCATTGATGCCTACTTTAGCTGCTAACTGTTCTAATTCACGGATTTGCTGATCTTGATAAAGTGTTACCATCTATACCTCAAGTTAAGGTATACGCATTTCTACTTCTAGAACTAATTTAACTAATTTCCTTCTTTAACTACAAAGTCGATTTTACGTTCATCAAGGTCCACCCTGGCCACAATAACCAAAAGAGAATCTCCCAAACGGTAAATCCGACCATTACGTTTTCCTCGTAATAAATGATGAACTGAATCATAATGATAGTAATCATTCTCTAATGTAGTTATATGGACCAAACCTTCCACATAAATTTTGTCTAATTCCACAAATACACCAAATCCAGTAATATCTATAATATGCCCATCAAATACTTGCCCCACTTTATTCGACATATATTCACACTTCAGCCAATCTATCGCATCTCGAGTAGCTCGGTCAGCTCGTCGTTCCGACATAGAACAATGTGCGCCTAAAATCGTTAGCTTTTGTTCATCATAAGGAAATTTCTTCACCGATCTTTTTTGTAAACGATGACAAATCCCGCGATGAACAATTAAGTCCGGATAACGTCTAATAGGAGAAGTAAAATGACAATAACGGTTATAGGACAAACCGAAATGACCTGAGTTTTCAGGAGTATAAATTGCTTGACGTAGTGATCGTAACATGACGGTTTGTAACAATTGTGCGTCGGGACGTTTTTTAATTCGCAGCAATAATTTTGTATAATCCATGGGTGTTGGCTGATCTCCTCCAGTCAATCGGAGTCCAAACGTGCGTAGAAATTTCCTGAGATCATATAGTTTTTGTTCATCTGGTCCTTCATGCACTCGATATAACGTTGGAGTATTCCCGTCTTGCAAGAAATGCGAAGCTGAGACGTTGGCAACTAACATACATTCTTCGATAATTCGATGTGCTTTGTTACGCACTATTGGAACAATCCGTTTAATTTTACCTTTCTGATCAAATTTAATACGTGTTTCCGTAGTATTGAATTCAATAGCTCCTCGTTTCATGCGTTGTTTTAATAATTTTTGATATAATCTATATAAATTTTTTACGTGAGGAATTATCTCTTGATCTTTAGTTTTTGCACCACGTAACATGAGTGCTACTTGGTTATAGGTTAATCGAGCATGAGAATAGATAACTGCACGATAAAATTGATAGTGTTTTACTTCCCCTTCTGGGGAAATATGCATCTCGCAAACGATGGCTAGACGATCTTGGTGAGGGCGAAGCGAACAGAGATTATCAGACAGCACTTCCGGTAACATAGGGATAACTTTTGCTGGAAAGTAAACAGAACCACCACGTGCTTCAGCTTCACGATCTAAGGCACTACCTAAGTTCACATAATACGAAACATCAGCAATAGCTACGTACAGCACAAAACCATTCTTGGTTGATTCACAATAAACAGCATCATCGAAATCTCTAGCATCTTCTCCATCGATAGTTATTAAGGCCAAATGACGTAAATCATTTCGTCCTTCTTTATCATGCTCTAACACTTCAAAGGGTAATTTTTTTGCTTCTCGGAGGATTTCCCTTGGCCATCGATTAGGAAGCTCATGGTTACGGACAGCAAGTTCTACCTCCATACCTGGCGTTAAACGATTGCCAAGAATTTCTATCACTCGTCCTAACGCTTGTTGTCTTTTGCTCGGTTGTACTGTTATTTCAACTACAACAAATTGGCCTAGTTGAGCTTTTCCTTGCTGTCCATCAGGAATTAAAATATCCTGAGTAATTAATTTATTGTCCGGATCAACAAAAGCAATACCACTTTTTTCAAAGTAACGTCCTACAATCTGGTGAGTATTGCGCTCCAACACTTCAACGATAATCCCTTCACGTCTTCGTTCTCCTCGATTAGTAAGACGTACCAAAACTACATCATTGGGAAATGCTATGCGCATTTCTCGAACTGGTAAAAAAATATTTTCAGAACCGTTATCAGGAATTAAAAATCCAAAACCATTTCGATGAGCTTGAATCCGTCCTCGAATTAACTCCATTTCTTGAATTAAAACATAACTACCACATCGATTTTTTATAAGCTGGCCATCTTGAATCATTGCTAATAAGCGTCGATGTAAGCCTTCTTTTTCTTCTGGTTTTTTCAACTCAAAAGCTGTTAGTAAATTTTTTAAACTAACCGGCCGATTAATTTCCTTTAAATATTGAATAATAAGTTCTCTGCTGGAAACAGGATGCTCATATAAAGACGTTTCTTGCTTATAGTAAGGATCTGTTTTTCTATAAGATTTAACCACCACTTCACCTTTCTATAAAGGTCTAACAACTGCTTTACCTTCATTGATTTTGTAAATTAAATAATAACTTGTAAGTTGAATAATAACTCATCTGTAACTATTAATGAAGCAGCGAAGGAACTGCTTTCTTTTTGCTTATGTTTCTCTGATGTAAAAAACACGGTTACAATTGGCACTTAAAAATCAACCATTTTTAGGTTAAACGTCAATATTGCATTCAAAATTCATAGAGAGCTTTAATCAATCACATCACCTGTCCAAAATTGAGTATAAATTTTATAATTATTAACGTCATAGAAATGACAGGTGAAACAAGTTTCTTAAGCCTCTTTAATAGATTGTATGTAATTGTATGATAAACACTTATCCATTCTTCTAATTACTAATTAGGACTAATATACATTTAATGTATGTATTTAATCTGTTTGAGTTTCTGTTAGTTTTGAATAATAAACGATAGATTATTTGGAAAATTAATTTTCATTTTAGCAGTGTCACTCATAACTTGGGTAAAAGCTTAGTAAAAGTAACATTGAAATAAAAATTAAATTCAATAAAGTTGGTGATTCTAGTAATTGGTATCCTTTTTTCAGAGGTTATGTAATCAATACTTAAGTAAGCACTGCTTTGGTAATCGATCTGCATTTTAATTGTAATAAAACTCCCCCTTATTTAGAATAAATGCACTAGAATAAGAAAATACTGATTATAATGGGCTATTTCCATCTGCTTACAACCCTTTACTACCCACATGCATTTATCGTTAAGTTTTCACACCAATCTTATGCTAGTCACATTTCTAGTGCTTTAGCACAAATGCTATTATCAATGATTTAACTAAATACCTGTTATATAGTTTATTTTAGTTTGAAGTTACTGCTTCTTTCTCTAATAATTGCTAAATTATTTTTTGTATTGCTAATCTCTGAAGTACGTTCAGCAAGCAATCAACGTAAAATTGCTCTTTACATCTAAAAGAAAATATCACAAGGTATCACAATATCATTACAAAATAAGTAACAGCCGTTTGTAGCCCAGTAGTTATAGCTTTTCCTACAAATATTGTTGTTTAACAAAGAAGAATTTTACGTAAAAGAAAAAGCGACCGTAAATTAATCAGTACTTCCCATGTGACATATTATCCTAACTATCTATGATATCTATATAAATACCAATTACCATACTATTAAGTTTATCAATTCTTATCACAGTACTTTATGAAATTACACTTACTTTATAAAAGTTATTTTTTATTTATACTGTTATTTTGAAACGCTTTCCGCTAATAAAATAATCCTATGATATCATTATCCACTGAAATCTTGCTAATAAGGCTCCGGTGGCGCAGTTGGATAGCGCAGTCCCCTCCTAAGGGACAGGTTACAGGTTCGAATCCTGTCCGGGGCATCCATTAAAAATAGAGGTAATTATTATGGCAGTACGAATCGAAAATGACAGTATAGGTGAAATTGAGGTTCCTGCTGACAAATATTATGGGGCACAATCCCAACGTTCGTTAATTAATTTTAATATCGGACGCGAAACTATGCCATCGGAGCTTATTCGAGCTTTTGGAATTTTAAAGAAGGCAGCTGCCCTGACTAACAAGGATCTAGGTAATCTCTCTTCAAAAAAATCAACTTATATTATCCAAGCAGCCGATGAAGTTATCGCAGGTAAACTGAATGCTCATTTCCCACTAAAAATATGGCAAACCGGCAGTGGCACCCAAACTAATATGAATATTAACGAAGTTATTAGCAACCGAGCTATTGAATTAGCAGGCGGAAAAATCGGAAGCAAAAGCCCTATCCACCCTAATGATGATGTGAATAAATCTCAATCATCAAACGATGCATTCTCAACAGCCATGCATATTTCTTGTGCAGAAATGATTGTCCACCGATTTATACCATCTATAAAAACCTTACGCAATACTTTGAAAAAAAAATCTAGCGCTTTTTCCCAAATTATTAAAGTTGGACGAACCCATTTACAAGATGCTGTTCCTCTCACTTTAGGACAGGAGTTTTCAGGTTATGTGGCGCAATTAGATCATGATCTAGAGGCAATTATTAACGTTTTACCTGTTCTCTATCGTTTAGCATTAGGAGGAACTGCTGTGGGCACAGGACTAAATACGCCACCTCAATTCGCTGAGACAGTAGTAGAACACATCTCAAAATTGACAAAATTGCCTTTTTACTCTGCTCCTAATAAATTTGCTGCACTAGCAGCACACGATGAAATTGTACTTGTAAGTGGTGTTTTAAAAACTTTCGCGTGCTCTTTAATGAAAATTGCCAATGATATAAGATGGTTATCATCAGGACCTCGCTGCGGTATTGGAGAAATTTTTATTCCGGAAAATGAACCCGGCTCCTCAATTATGCCAGGAAAAGTAAATCCGACCCAATCTGAAGCTCTAACAATGGTATGCGTACAAGTGATGGGAAATGATACAACTATTACGATTGCAGGATCTCAGGGTAATTTTGAATTAACTGTTTTTAAACCAGTAATGGCATACAATTTAATTCAATCTATTTATTTATTGACAGATAGTTGCTATTCTTTCAATGATCATTGTGCCATTGGTATCAAACCACATAAGGAAAAAATTGATGCTTATCTTCGAAATTCCCTAATGCTTGTCACTGCCTTAAATCAAATTATTGGTTACGATAGAGCATCCGAAATTGCTAAAAAAGCTTATAGAGAAGATCTTACTCTTAAAGAGGCTGCACTACGATTGAATTATTTGACTGCTGAAGAATTTGAGAAAGCTATTGATCCTAAAAAAATGGTGGGACTTTAAAATTTTTTATAATCCATTACCAATGCGATACCAACGGACGTGATGGGTGTGAGGATTCCAACTCATCCAAACAAATAAAGCACGTCCAATAAAGTTATTAGCTGAAACAAACCCCCATGACCGGCTGTCATCACTGTCATCTCGATTATCGCCCATCATAAAATACTTACTTTTAGGTACTATAAGATCTTTAAAATTTTGAGTAGAACAGTCTGAACGATGTAGAACTGAATACTTAATTCCATCCAGGTTTTCCCGATATTCTTTTGCTTTCCAAGTTTTATCATTGTCACCAACTTCTAATGTATCTTTGATAAAAGTCTGAGGAATTTTTTTGTCGTTAATATAAAGAACTTTATTTTGATAACTAATACGATCTCCAGGAAGTCCAATAACACGTTTGATAAAAATGACAGCTGGATTAACCGGCCAACGAATTAAAGCGATTTGTCCTCTCTGAGGCTTACCAATATTAACAAATTTCTTATTCCATAATGGTAAATACAATCCATAATCATATTGGTTAACTAAAATGAAGTCCCCTGGCATAATTGTTGGTTCTAAAGATCCGGTTGGAACCAGGTAGGATTGAAATAATAATGAGCGAACAATCAACACAGTTAATAGAATAGGGAAAAGAGAACGTGCATAACCGATGATCATTGGATATTCGCTATTTTTTTGAATGGTTATTTTTTTTATACGACACCAGATAATATCAACTAAGCAAATTACTCCAGTAAAAATGGCTAATAAGGACAAAATATTAAGAAAATCAAGAATCATTTAGTTAAATTCTCTTAAATGTTAAAGATGCTATAAATAGCAATACCACGAAAAATATAGGAAGATAAGCTTCCTTTTACAGCTCCGGGAATAGTATGACCAAATAGCATTACAACAACTCCGTTAGCCATTTCTTGTAATGCCATCTGTTTTATATATCCTTGCATTCGCGCCTCTCCTTCTAAATTAGCTTCTTTCGAAGAATACTCAACATTAATATAACCTAACTGTTTATATGTGTACGGAACTGTAACTAAATTATAAAAATCTACCTGATCCAAGGGTTTATGAGAAACAGGTGTAGCAGAGGTTGGTAAAAAAATGCCCTGTGGGGCAAGCTTAAGTGGAGGAACCGATAAATAAACAGCAATCACTAAAACTAAAGCAATTATAGTAGCAACAACAGTGCGCTTTATAACATCTGAATCCAATGTGCCATCCCCACACTTTTAAACTTTAATGGTTCACCTTATCATGCAGTCTCAATAAATCCAAGGAGAATGACTAATAACGCATAAGACCAGATAAGTTTATAATCTTAAACAGAGGATGGTAACAAGGATTAATTGACAAATTACCCTTATGGAGGGTATACTACAGCGAACTACGCAGTTATACTTAAGATCAATTGGCATTTATTCTTTCATTTATTCTTTAATATTAATATAAAGAATAAAGGACGGTCAGGAATACAAGATAAGCTTTAGCCTATATTATTATTGAGAGTCACTTAAAAACTGCTATAAAAACTGCTAATTAAATCGAAACATAAGCGATCATAATAACCTAATCATGGAAAATGCCCATTCTTGAAGAAGACAAATAATTACAGTAGGTTAAGTGACTACTACACTTCTTACCACGCCGGTGCATCGTATATGTGTGGGCCCAGCAACATCATCTAACATGAATCTGATTCTTCTTCTCCTCATACTACTGCATAGATAAAAGCATAATAGCCTCAGAGCACTTATTTAAAGTGTAAATTCAATCAAGCATATAGAGTAGCATAAACGAACATATTAATATATCTAAGAGCTAAGAGAACAAGGTGGATGAAAATAATGCTGAACGTTCTACGACAATTGTGGAGAGACGTCATACCTGTTATAAGCATGGTTTTTTTTGTCATCCTATTCATTATAGGAATCCTTCTTTTTTCATATCTTTTAATCATTGGTGCTGTTATTATCCTAATACTTTTTATCATTGCCTTTATTCAACTAAAAGTAGCCCAACAGAAGCGACAAAAGCAAAAGAAACCGCTTTCATCAGGTCGGACTATTGAATACGGTAATAATTTTTAATTTAAGAATCTGGGGAAGGATAGGAAAAGAGAACATGATAGCAAAACACCACTTAGTATTTTAGTAATGCAATATTATGTATGTATTTTTATACTAAGTGTTGTTCTATGCTACCTTCGATGATATAAGTCATATTCAAGCAGTTCATAAAAACTCAGAAGTCTGATTTCGATAAACGAAATAATGATTTGTCAAGAAACTCAACTAGTTAAGGGTTTTTTCTCTTAAAAATAACATACAATATCCCACTGAAAAAATAACCTTCTCCTTTCAGGAATACACATCAGACAGCCGTCTAGTCAAGAAAATCATTATCTCTTCTAGTTAGATTTCCAAACAATGAGTAGTTGAGTTTAATTATCATAACACCACTTGCTCATAGATGATAGAATTGACATTCTATTTATTTGGAAGTGACTGTTTCATATATATGGCAATACAGTTTGATTTTAGTCTTTCACTTCAACAGTTATTTCTCTTTATTTACAAAGAGGTTAACAGTTTAATAAACAATTTTAGAAAGCACCGTTACCGTAGAATAAGAATAACTCACAATTAATTACCACGAAATTTTTCTGTTGCTCGTGTCTGTCAAAATGCTACATGGCTCCCGAGACATCCATACTAAAGCGAAATAAAGCTTTGATACCATAACCTTTTAAACAACTAAAAATCATTAGATGAAAAGCTGGTATTAATCGTAACTCAAAAAGATTCTTCCATAGATTCCAATTCATCGGCATTTTTAATAACTATTCAGAATCTTTCCTATTTTTTGATCTGCGTCCTCCAGAAATTACAATATACTAAGGCTATAACTCGAATTGATCTTTTATGTGATGTCTTGGCTAATAAAAATAGGGAAACTATTTTTCTATGAATTCAATTTTCTTAATCAATGCTGATTTTTAGTTAATTTATAGGTCAAAACGCTTTAAGCTTAATAAATGAGTAATTGAATAGTATCTTTAAATAAAATAGTAGAAATTTCATTTCCAAATAAGCACTTAATTAGGGTTTTCTATCTAAGATCACTATGAATTAATAAATTAAAAATATTTAACTTCCCTATTAATCAAAGCAAAACATTTTTCCCAAGAATTTTAGCAGGAAAATAATTAACACTCATTAAGATTAAAAGTAATTTAGTATTATTATTTCTAGAAAAATGTAGTAATGCATTAATATTATTTGTTTTAATAATTCCTAATTCCGAAATTTTTTCCAGAGAGTGTCCAACTTTTAAGATTCTTAAAATCATAAGGTAAAAATAAGAAAGCAATTCATGGTGTGCTTTCTGGAATTAAATTTTTGCAGGTTGCTTTTGATTTTTATAAGTTTATTTTAAATAATGTCATTATTGAGGAGTTTTAAAACATAAATCGAAGGTCCTATGATTATTTTTAAAATAAGCTATCGAGCCCCCAACCCATAGCAGTTTGTATTTTTTATAATATCCATCGAGCTTCAGTAAAAATCGTCATTATCTTCGAACTAATTAATCTATTATCTTGAAATAATCAAATAGCTTCTTTTCCTACGGAAATTTTATCAAATAAGTTTCACTACCTTTTTCTCAAAAATTTTTAATTCTCAAATGGTTGTCTATCCTTTGCCTAGATTTTTATTGTTGATGTGATAACTTTTTTAACTATAAAAACCAAAACCTCTCACTGAAAAATCTCCTTAAAAAATTGAGTCGCTTCAAACCAGGAACGCTTTTCCGCTTGCGAATTGTAAACGGTACCCATATTAAAATCATTAGCTTCTGGATTAGTAAAAGCATGCATGGTTCTTCCAAAAATATGTAATTGCCAATCCACTTTCGCATCTGTCATTTCTTTTTCGAATTCAAATACAATGTTCGGAGGAACCATAGGATCTTCATGACCATGCAAAACTAAAATTTTCGACTTTATTTTTTTTGTCAAAATCTCTTTTGGTGCTTGTAATAATCCATGAAAACTCACAACCCCTTTTAAATCAGCGCCACTTCTTGCTAAATCAAGCACGCAAAGTCCTCCAAAACAATATCCCATAGCAGCAATTTTAGTTCTATCGACAACTTTTACTTGCTTAGCCGTCTTTAATCCTTTTGTTAGTCGTCGAAGTAACATCTTACGATCTTCCATAAGAGGTTGCATCAATTTTCGGTTAGTTTCTGGCTCATCACCTAATACCCCTTTACCATAAACATCCATTGCAAATCCAACATATCCTATTTTAGCTAAGTGACGTGCTTTTTCTTCAACAAAATCATCTCGGCCACGCCATGCATGAGCAACAAGAACCAAAGGCCGTTTTTGCTTTTCTGAATTTTCATGTGCATAAGCTAAATAAGCTTGGAATACAGTGTCACCGTCTCGATAATCAATCGTCTGAGTATGTATCATTAATAATATACCTCATTTTTTTTAAAAAATCATAGCTAACCCTTAGAATATAATCCAGATTTATATTAAAAATAATAGTTGCAGATAGTATACTGTTTTTTCAACCCTATACATTCTCATACTTTTTACTCTAAAGAAGGAAATTCATACTGAGAATCAATGAGATTTGATGTATTAATCATGAGCGCTCTTCTAATTCTTCCGGTTTAAACGTGCTGCAATCTATTTTGCTCCATAGAAAAATACATTGACTTCTATTTTAGAATAGAAGCACATCAACAGAAAAAATTTACTAATTTTTAAGACTAAAGATTACGAGAAATAAAAATAATGATATATAAACTCATGGAATTTATATCAACGATGAAATAAACAAATAGAGCACTAAGGCGTGAATATTTTTCTGAGCTTTTTTGCATAAATTTCCTGCTTTTCAATAAATTTTCAATGAAGACGATTAAACAAAGAATTTGTATATTTTTTTTCTTACCTTATGTTTTGATTATCAAAACCATTTTTTAGCTCCCTTTGTAAAGTATTATTATAGTGATTTAAAACTATTTCCTTTATCATAGTCATCAAAGGATGTTAAATAATAGGCTGTAAGAACGTATCTCAAATAAGTAGGAATGATAGTCTATTCTCAAAATTATTTTTCCGAAAAGAATACTAATTATTTATCTAGACGGATTTTTAATATAGAAAAAATGAAAAAGCACTTCATCCTACTATAAAATCAGGAATTTAAGAGCGTGTAATCCTTGAAGAAAAAATTTTCAACCTAGTCAGGAATTAAAAAAATGTCGGATGATATCAAGTAACGGTATAGAATATACGTACAGTATAGAATATAGAGCCTGCTTTAAAATCTTTGTTTACTAGGTCTCATTTGTTCTATCGTATGTTCTATCGTAAATCAGTCTGTTGTGCGCAGTAAATCGCTTTGACGTTTCATTATCAACATACTCCAATTCATCACACTTTTATCCTTTCTCTTCTTTTTAGATCTTATCACATTAAATTTTATCATAATGCCTTTATTATTTATTAAAATATTTTCTTAAGTATAACCACGTTGCTATTAAAATTAATGAAATATCAAAATTATTAAAATTTTAGGCATTTCACGCAGTCAATAGTAGACGAAATTAAAAAGCAGTATCGACAATTAAGCAGAAAATAGCATCCTAATGTCAGTAAAAAACTAAATAAGGAGAGGAAATTTAAACAAATAAAAACAGCCGAAGTTCTCAAGATCCTAAAAAACGTGAAGATTACAATGTAATAGGCACAAGGATAGAACAAAAGAATAAGATTTTACTCCCCCTCAGAATGAGACTTTCATTCTAGAAATGAGGCTTCTTATCAAGCATTTCAGCAAAACAATTTCAGTGATTTTTGGAACTCTTACTGGGAGATAGTAGACAGATCATCTAGGCAAAAAATGAATCAAGCGAAATATAATCAACGGAGTTAAGATCAATACAGTCTCATAGAGATTAGTACAAAGAAGCTTTTCATAACATAATCTAAACACTTATCTAAAAAATATACAAGTTCCTACTTGAGAGCTTGTTAACTTAACCTTTGCCCCTTGGGTTTTCTCAAACAGGTAACACTTCATTTGACAGGATAAAGTTGGGCTGGGACAATGATCAAGAGATCAATATGTATTATCGATAACTATTTATATCAATGTGTTTTGATAAATATGCTTCATCATTACGGATGATGATTTTAGTAGTTATTCTTTTTACTACCAGTCTGGTTTCACTCAAGTAATCAGCTTCTTTTATTTATTTTTCTGTATGAAAATTATTTACTGACTTCTTTTTGAATCATTAGAGCTATCAAAACATTAATCAATATAAGTTCTTCGCATTTTGAATAAGTTAAATGAGAAATACATCTAAAGCTTAATATACTAATACTAGAAACTAAAACGATTTTTACATAAGTAAATTCATTTAACCTTATTATTAATAATCTATAATAAAAATCAAAAAAATTGACAGTTTATAAGTATATGAAGCTAATCAGCTCGATTTTTTAAATTAAAAATCACCTTTCAGTGTTTTTTTAAACAAACTTTCAACTAAAAACGCAGTATGCATTTCGAATATCGGCAAATTTAGAGCCTTTTGTATTTGAATTGCAGTTAATTGTCTAGCTTTTTCAAAAGTCTTATTTTCGATCCAATGACAAGCGTATTCAAAAGCTGCGGTAGCTGAAACAGATCCATAAGCTTGAAATTTAGCTTCTTTTATTTTATTACGTTCATAACGAACGTAAAATCTAAATAAATATCCTTGTTCGCGAGTTCCTATTTCCTCATGCCTTACTTTGGGATCTTCCTTCCTCAATACCCCAGTATGCTGTGTGTTAAAAAAATAATTTAAAACTTCTTTAGAATAACGCATCATATAATCTAATGAATCAATTTTTTTTTAACGTTCTCCCAAAGAGGAGACATTTGACGTAAGTGATTCACTTGTTCCGTAATGTGGATAACTGCGCTATCAACTTCTTCTTCTGTAGTGAATCGCCCTAAACTAATTCGAATAGAATTATTCGCTTCCTCGCGACTTAACCCCATTGCCAATAATACATGGGATGGATTAGGGTTTGCGGAATTACACGCTGAACCACCTGAAATTGCTACTTTTTGCAATCTTATCACTAACGATTCGCCTTCTACTCCATCAAATCGAACATTCAGACATCCAGGAATGCGCGGAGTTGTTTCTGCATTTAAGTGAACACCACCTAATTTAGATAGCCCAAAGCATAAGCGATCACGTAATTGAATAATATTTTTCATATCATCAGTCATACGCTCTTGAGCTAAGGCAAAAGCTTTACCCATACCTACAATCTGGTGTGTAGCCAATGTTCCTGAACGTAGGCCATTTTCGTGTCTACCACCATGAATTAAGGGTTCCAAGTGAACACGGGGAGTACGGCGCACATATAAAGCTCCAATACCTTTTGGTCCATAAAGTTTATGGGCCGAAAAAGACATTAAATCGATTTGCATACAGTTTAAATCAATAGGAACTTTACCTGCACTTTGTGCTGCATCTACATGAAAGAGGACACCATATCGACGCGTAATTTCACCAATAGCAGCAATATCTTGAATAACACCAGTTTCATTATTAACATGCATAAAGGAAGCTAAAATTGTATCTGGACGAATAGTGCCTTCGAATTCAACCAAATTTAATAAGCCATCACGTCGCGGATCTAAATACGTAACTTCAAAACCTTTTGAAGACAGATAAGCACACGTATCTAATACAGCCTTATGTTCCGTACTCATTGTAATGATATGTTTACCTTTACGATAATAAAAAGAAACAGCACCTTTAATGGCTAGATTATTTGATTCCGTTGCACCAGAAGTCCAGATAATTTCTTTAGAATCCGCATTCACTAACTGTGCAACAGACTTACGTGCCTTATTGATTAATTCTCGTGCACCCCACCCATAAGAATGACTTTCTGAAGCTGGATTCCCAAAAATCCCCTCTTTAGTTAAACAGGTCATCATTTCCTGTACTACAATAGGATCGACAGGGGTTGTTGCCATATAATCCAAATAAATAGGTAGCAACATCATCATTACCTAATGCCAATACGATAAAACCACACACACAATAATAAAAATATAATAATTCCAAGCACACTCGTTGCTATCGAAGTAGATCCTGGACCTACCAATGCTAACGCGTTAGCACTTCCCATTATAACGAATGGAATTGCTAAAACTACTCCCATTAAAGCACTACCAGCTACCATGCCGCAAGCCATTAATACTCCATTTTGATGAGCTTCAGTTATTCTAACTTCTTCTTCTGCTGAGTATTTTTTTATCTGCCAGTGTTTTTTAACTAAAAAACTTATAAGGCCACCAATAACTACAGGAGTAATTACCTCCGGAGGTAAATAAATACCTAAACCGACTGCCAAAGCAGGCAACCGAAAATTATATCTGTTTAAAAATTCATCAATTGTGATAATAACTACAGCCAATATCCCACCAATAATAATCATTTCCCAATTAAGATGATGAGTTAATACCCCCTGGGAAACTGCAGTCATTAAGCTTGCTTGGGGTGCAGACAACATCTGAGAAGGATCCATTCCAGGACGCGGATAAACACCGCCCATACCATAAGCATCAAATAAAAGTTGAAGCACTGGACCGATAACGAAAGCTGAAACACCAACGCCAATGGCCATCATTAATTGTTGTCTCCAGGGTGTAGCTCCTAACATTTTACCTGCCTTAAGATCTTGGATATTTTCTCCCGTAATTGAACCAATACCAGCAAGAATAGTAGCGATAACAATAACTGCAGAAGTAATATAATGTGCTTGTATCGTCTCGCGAACACGAAATACTATTAAAAATAGAAATGAGAGCGGCAAAATAGCAGTAATTAAAAGGCCTGATAAAGGATTATTACTTGATCCTACTAATCCACAAAAATAACTTGATATAGTCGCTAAAAGGAAGCCAATGATCATTATATAAATAACTGAAATAAAAGCTACAATCCATAAATAATTAACAGTTGCCGCAATATGAGCTCGGTATAAATAATAGAAAGTGTAGAAAAATAATAAAGCAGCAAGGACTAAAACACCAAGAATAAACCAGGATAAAGGCATGTCCGTTTCGATTCGTAAGCGATTTCCTGATGAGAAATCCTTTTTTAAGGCTTCTCGAAAATCGATAAAAGAAAATCGAATTCTTTTTGTAATAAGCTTCAATAATCGAAATAATGTCCATATGCCGCTAACAAGCATTGTTCCTACGCCGACAAAACGCAAATGTGCATCCCACAGTTGGAGAGCCACATCATAAGCCGAAGTGATATTAGCGGGTAATCCATAATACAGCCCAATAAAAGGCAATAAGATTAACCAACCCACGAGAGCTCCGATAAATAAGCTTACTGCTACTTCAAAACCAACAATAAATCCTGCAGCCAGGGTAGCGGGATTAAAACCTATCGAAAAACCAAAAATAGTTCTCCCCATAAATGTCCACATTTGCAAACTATCAACGGCTACTTTTAAACCAGTTTGTGTAAAAGCTATAAGCCCCCCAGCTAAGCCGCCTCGAGCCAATAATTTCAAACCAGATTTTCTTTGTGTACTTACTCTGAGAACATTACCGATAGCTGTTCCCTCAGGAAAATGTAAAGCAGGGAGATTAAGCATGATCCGACGTAAAGGAACAGCGAATAAAACTCCTAAAAGTCCTCCTAATAAAGTGATAATAGCTGTTTCCCAATAGGGAAAACCTTTCCAAATATGGAGAAAAATCATAGCTGGTAACACGAAGGCTATAGCAGCTGCAACACCTTCTCCTGCAGAAGCTGCTGTTTGAATTAAATTACTTTCTAAAACATTATGTGTTTTAAAAAGTCTCAAAATTCCTAATGCGAATACTGATGCGGGTATAGAGGCAGAAATGGTAGTTCCAATTTTTAAAGCAAGATAAGCATTAGCCGCTGACAAAATAATAGCAAGGAGAATAGATAGTATAATGGATTTAAAAGTAAACTCAGGTAGTTGAACGGGAGCTGGAATTAATGGTGCTTTTTCTCTATCAAAATCATTCACTGATATTTCCCTAACTCGAACTCAACTTATAAATAAGAAATGAAATCTCAACAATAGTTATTTCATCTATAGAATAGCACGTAAGACGCCTTATGAAATGTTCAACTCTGTCTCATCAATTTTCATGACTAAAAAGGCGCTTCAACTTTTTATAAGCATTTTGCACTGCTTTTAAGATCTATGAATTTAATCGCTATTAACGTTTTTCCGAGTAATCATAATTCAGACATTATTGCCATGGCTTTTTTCCCTCTTTAACGGAGCTATATGAATTTCGTACGCAATAATTTACACAGCTTATTCTAAATTTAAAGAATTAAAACCCTTTTCTTTTGATATTGTTACATGATATTAACAAGAAGCAAGTTCTTCCTCAAATACAGCTACTATTTCATTCAACTAGGGGTAACCGATGTTGTCACATACTTGGTTAGCTTTCAAAGGCTAAATCAATGCAATCTTTGTAAAGTTGTATTCAAATTATCAACTACAATTGCTTTTCCAATATGTTACCTGCTTTTCTTACTGTCTGGGGCACTCATATATAGCCTGCTTGTGAAGGAAAATCCTGGTGTTAAATCAAATAGAGGTCGAAAACACCACAGTTCTTCTATAGATCGCCGGGACGACATCAATATTTCCAGGATAACTAGGATCGACTAAAATTATTGGGACGGTACACATGAAAAAATCATAAAATTAATCTGCTGGGTAAAAATGAGTTTTCAACCTCCAAGCTAGACGAAGAAACGAAGATCGTTGGGTAAAATACGGATTACTTTTTTAGATATGATCCACATGTTATCATTTTGAACTCTATGATCTCGAGGAATATATTTATGTATCCGATGCTTAATATTGCTATCCGAGCCGCCAGCAATGCTGCGCGCATTATTATTCGTTTTATAGATAGACTCGATATCGTGGATATTAAAGAAAAAAATAAAAATGATTTCGTCACTCAAGTGGATCAACTTTCCGAACAAGAAATTATTCAAACTATTCATAAAGCATATCCAGATCATACTATCTTATCTGAAGAATCAGGTCTGCATAAATCCAAAAATGACTTTATTTGGATTATTGACCCATTAGATAGCACTACTAATTTTATTCATGGTTTTCCAAAAATAGCGATATCCGTTGCTTTAAAGTATCGTGATAAATTAAGCGTAGCTGTCGTATATGATCCTCTAGGTCAAGAATTATTTACAGCTGTTCAAGGTGGTGGCGCTCAACTAAATAATCGTAAAATCAGAGTCAGTACTCGCACAAAAATAAGTGAAATGCTTATTGGTACAGGATTTCCTTTTAAAGGAAAAGCACTTTTTCAAACATATCTCAAAATTTTTGAAACTATTTATCCTCAAACTACTGGCGTTCGCTGCGCAGGTGCAGCAGCTTTAGAATTAGCCTATGTAGCCGCTGGACGTTTAGATGGTTTTTGGGAAATGGGTTTGAAACCATGGGATATAGCTGCAGGTATTTTACTTATTACGGAAGCAGGTGGTTTTGTAAATAATTTTCAAGGAAAGAATAATTATATGGAAAATGGTAACTTAATCGCTGGCAACGCTAAGACTTATAAGACCCTGTTAGAGTTAATTTCGAAAGCAATAATTGATGATAATCAATTACAACCTCAATCATCCAAAATGACAGGAATAACATAAAAAAATTCTTTTAACAGAGTTAAATCGACCTATTTCGATAGTATTTTTAATATCTTATTCCAGAATATAAAAGATATTTAACTTATCTATACCATTAACTGGTATTAATGAATGTTATCGTTTTGAAAATTCTCTGTTCTACCTCCATTTTCTGATTACTAAATAAGCTCATTTACTACCATATAAATAAATATTAACTAGCAAATATTTAAATATTCATCCTCAAAATAAGCTAGGTTTTCACATTCGCTCATATCACTCGAATGTTTTTTAGGTAAAAATCTTTAACTAATGCACACTTCGTCAGTAGGATATTATTTTTAACTTTTCCAGATAATATATTTTATATTTATTTTCTTGCTAGATCCTTATTTTTTAACATATCATAGCTATTAACAAACAATTAAATATCAGAATTTCAAAAATCAGCCACTTTTCTGAACTAAGAAAAAGCACTGTTTGACGGTAGACTTGATTATTCAGTAAATCTATATAGAAAAATTCCTTCCAGCGCTACAACCGTTTATGCATACTGCTGTCAAATAGAAAAGCGCACCATCTTTTTTTTAGAGATCGTTATTTTAATTTGTTTGCAATGAATTTTCAATTTCCTCTATTTAGTAATCATCTAAAATAATCTCCCAAAAACAGGTTATTTCCTATTTAAGAGCTATCGTATTTAAACTGAGTGCATGAAAATTCACATACATTAATTAATTATTTATAAGTCAATTATTTTAAAATTCAAAAAATCATTTCTCTTATTATAGAGTATTTTTCTTGAGTGCTCTAATCATTAATCCGCTTGATATTAGAATTGAAGCTATTTTATTGAAAGCTATTATTGATTTTCGACATATCAAATGCTCATTTGAATCATTTCTCAATGGTTAGTCTGCAACCACTACTTTTATTTCAAAATTCCCATTCGAAAATATTAATAAAATCTTCATTCAGCTATTTGGTATCTTGCTTAAATAAAATAAACACAATCAGAAGGTCGATTTTTGTCCGGAAAAAATTTTGTTAAATTACCCCCTTTTTTTTGAATTTTAATGTACTCAAAATTAGGATTGTCGCTAGTTTCTATCCCGTTAATCAACAGCATTGAGGCCATTCTTCATAAAAGGCCAGCGAGTCGGTAAACTTCAGGGTGTGTCAAGCGTGTGATCATTATCTTTCCTGTAGCTCTTCACTAAAATTTTTATTTTCGATTAATGAAAAGGAATTAGAATAAAAATTCAAAAACTAAGGAAAATTATCGTCAACTTTTTTAGTAAAGCCAACGAAATTTTTGTGATTCAAACCGAAAGTAACAGATAAGGAACCAGCTATGTAGATAGAAGAGTAAGTACCAATAATAATTCCAATAATTAAAGCCAAAGCAAAAGGTCGCAAGGTGTTCCCACCAAAAAAAAATAGCACTATAACAACAAGTAGCGTTAAACCTGATGTCATAATAGTTCGAGATAAAGTTTGATTAATAGATAAATCTATAATTTTTGTCGAAGTACTGTGGCGAACCTTACGGAAATTTTCACGAATTCGATCGTAAACTACGATGGTATCATTAAGAGAATAACCAATAACTGTTAAGATTGCTGCTAATACAATTAAATTAAATTCTAAACGGAAAAAAGAGAAGATTCCTAAAATTAATATTGGATCATGAATTAAAGCAATAGCAGCACTTAAAGCAAAACGAAATCCAAAACGTAAAGTGATGTAACTCATTATAGCAATTAAGACTACAGTAACAGCTAACATTCCATTTGTCATTAATTTCTGATTTACTTGCGGCCCAATATAATCCAATGATCTAATAGTACCGCCTGGTATGATCGTCATTAGCTTTTTTTTGAGTAGCTCTTGTGCTAACTCTTTATGCGGTACCATACGCACTGAAATATGGTGGACATCATAAACTCGAACTATCGCTTGCGGAAAACCTTGATTTGCTAAATTTTTACGAATTTCAGTCATATTAACCGGTTGCGCAAAACTTACTTCAACTTGAGTTCCTCCTATAAAATCTAATCCCAAATTTAATCCGTAAGTAAAAAGAGAAATAATAGCGGTAAGAAAAATACCGACTGAAAAGATACCTGCCAATCTACGTTGGCGCATGAATGAAATTTCAGTGTTAGCTTTAAAAAATTCCATTACTACTTACTTTTAAAAAATTTAGATCTAATGCCAATAGATAATTGAGAAACGCTTCTTCTCCCGTAAATCAAATTTACAACTGTACGAGTAAAGAAAATTGCTGTTAACATGGAGGAAAGAATTCCAATCATGGTAGTTACTGCAAAACCTTGGACAGGCCCACCAGCCGGTCCTAAGGTAAATAAAACGATCATTACAATTAATGTCGTCACATTAGCATCCACAATGGTAGAAAAGGCACAATCATAACCCACTTTAATACTTGCTTGAGATGACATCACACCATTACGAAGCTCTTCACGGATTCGCTCGTTAATTAATACATTGGCATCCACAGCCATCCCCATGATCAAAATAATTCCAGCGATACTAGGTAATGTTAGTGTTGCACCCAAAATTGATAATACTGCGATAATAAAAATGACATTTAATATCAATGCAATATCTGCAATAATTCCAAACAAGCGATAATAAAACGCCATAAACAAAATTATTAATAAGACGCTAATTTTGGCAGAGAATATGCCCATATGAATATTTTCTTGACCAAGGCTAGGGCCAACCACCCGCTCCTGTACAAAATCTACTGGAACAGGATAGGTGCCAGAACGCAATAGTAGTGCTAAGTTCTTAGCGTATTCCATAGTGGGAAGATTAGTAATTTGAAAATTGTTCCCTAAGGCCGTCTGAATAGTTGCGATATTAATTATCCGTTCTTGACGGTACCGCATAACTACTTTACCGTTATGATGGGTAGTTTTAGTTTCCACATACACCACTGCTAGTGGTTTGCCTATGTTTTCTTTGGTAATTTGATTAAAAGAGGATACTTCGTTGCCACTTATTTGGATTTGTATATCTGGACGACCATTTTCTCCGATAACACTCGAAGCATTAATAATTGAAGTTCCATTTAAGACTACTTTTTTCTTTAATAAGACAGGTTCATTCCCGTAGGTATATAATTTTGAATTGACAGGCACGATCCCGGTTCTCGCAACCATTTGAGCATCGTGCTCTACATCAACTAACTGTAAAAGGATAGTAGCTACTTTACCAATAATGTCTTTAGCCCGAGCAGTATCCTCAATACCTGGTAGATCAACACTGATTTGACTTTTCCCTTGCTGTTGAATTACTGGTTCAGCAACACCAAGCTCATTAACTCGCGTTTGAAGAATGGCAATGATCTGATCGACAGCATTTTGTTGGATTTGATGTAAGGTTTCCTTTGAAATAATCCCTCGAATAGAAAGTCCTTTAGCTTCAAATTGGTAATTTCTAAATTGTTTTTTTAATAGATTCATTCCTTGTTCACACGCTTGTACATTGCGGAAATGAATGATAATCATTTTTGGACCACTGATCATACTAGTATATTGAAATTGTGCTGAACGAAGAGCAGTAACCATACTATGGGCATCTCCACTTTCTTGATCTTTAATTATAGCGTCAACATCAGCATCTAATAAAAAGTGAATGCCGCCTTGCAAATCCAGTCCTAATTTCATTGGTTTAGCGCCAATCGCTTGAAGCCATTTTGGAGTACAGGGTGCTAAATTTAACGCGACTGAGTAATCTGCACCAATAGTCTCTTGGATAACATCTTTTGCTGTGATTTGATCTTCTGTATCAGAAAAGCGCACTAAAATTGTGTTTGCAGTCCGTTGCAAAGATTGAAAAGAAATATTTCGGTGCGTCAGATTTGATGCAATCCGTTTTTCTAGCTCAATTGTAATAGGCGCCCCTTCTTTTGCTGAAATTTGAATGGATGGATCCTCACCATACAAATTAGGTAACGCATAAATCACACCTACTAGTATGAGCAAGGTCAGTAAAACATAGCGCCACAACAGATGTCGATTCATGCTTTATCTTAAGCAAAATTTAAATCGAATTAATAGTACCTTTAGGTAATATTGAAGCAATCGATCCTTTTTTTACAGTAATTTCTGTCCCTTTTGCTATTTCAAGCACTATAAAATTATTTTTTAATCGTGTTACTGTACCTGTAATGCCACCGGTCGTCATGACCTCATCTCCAAGAGAAATATTTTCCAGTAACTGTCTATGTTCTTTTGCTCGCTTAATCTGAGGTCTTGTTAACAGAAGATAAAAGATTAAAACTAATAAAAGTGGAAGCCATAACATCGACCAAAAATTTCCACGATGTAGGGGTTGTTGGACAACAACTGGTGTAGCATAGGCTGTATCAATACCTAGTAGATTTAAAAAATTCATAGTTACTCCTCGCGATTTAGGCACCTGAACTCGCTAGAAATGCCTAATGTACCGTTTTCAACGTCAAGACGCAAATTTAATACAGGCTAAGTATATTCTTGACTTTTTTCTGCTATCTTTTACATTAATGCTATGTTAATTTTCAACGAGATTAGGTGATTGCCGTAGGTCTTTCAGGTGGTGTAGATTCTTCGGTGGCTGCGTTCATCTTGAAAAAAGCTGGATACAAAATCTTTGGTCTCTTTATGCAAAATTGGGAATTTGATAAAGAGGATTCGTTTTGTACGGCTGAACAAGATCTAAGCGATGCCAAGGCCGTTGCAGATCACATCGGTATCCCTTTGTACACAGTTAATTTTAGTAAAGAATACTGGGGTAATGTTTTTCAACGTTGCTTAGATGAATTCATTAAGGGACGAACACCTAACCCCGATGTTTGGTGTAATCGGGAAATTAAATTCAAGTCTCTACTCGAATACGCTAAAAATCTGGGTGCAGATTCTCTTGCTACAGGACACTATGCGAATTTGCAAGAGGAGCATGGCTATTTTAAATTATTAAAGGCTCATGACAAGAATAAAGATCAAACTTATTTTTTATATCTTCTCAATCAATATCAATTAGCTCATAGTCTTTTTCCATTAAGTAATTATCAAAAGCCTGATGTTCGAGCAATAGCAAGAGATGCTGGTTTAATTACTCACGCAAAAAAAGATAGTACAGGCATCTGCTTTATTGGTAAGCGTAAATTTAAAGAATTTCTCAATGAATTTTTATTGGCACAACCAGGAAATATGAAAACACCCGAAGGTAAGATTGTTGGTAGGCATCATGGTGTCATGTTTTATACTCGCGGACAGCGTAGAGGCCTTCATATCGGTGGTCGTTCTGATAGTAAAGAAAAGCCTTGGTACGTTATTGACAAAAACATTAAGTGTAATGTACTAATTGTTAGCCAAGATCATAATCATCCTTTACTCTACACTAAAGAGCTCATTTGTTCCAATTTGCATTGGATTCAAGGTACTCCACCTTCACTACCTTTGATCTGTAATGCTAAAACGCGTTACCGTCAAAAAGATCAATCATGTATCGTTTCACTACTTGAGACGGATCAATGTCGAGTAGAGTTTGAAAAACCACAATGGGCAGTAACGTCTGGTCAATCTGTAGTTTTTTATTTAGGAAATCAATGTCTGGGTGGTGGTATTATTGAAAGGTGATCATACATAAACTTTCTGAAAAACGTAGACCTTAAAGAAGATAGTAGTCTTCCTTAATACCATTTACCAAGAAATTAAATATGATGTGGATATCATAAAATGAAAAAGCATTTCATTTTTCAAATAAAGTGATTACTTGCATTGTCAATCAAAAAAATTATCATCTTAGGTCTGAAGCAATTGGATATAACCTCTGTATCATAAAATTCACTGCCCATGGGGTGTTATTATGCCTTAAAACTTGTTTTGTATATGCATCACTGATCAGTAATTTTGTTACTTTAAATCTTTCAATATACTGAAATGAAAAAATCTATATACTCGTTTCTTTGTTACATTTAATCATCTACCATTCAAGAAGAAATTCTGAACGTAACTCCGTTACAAAAAATTTAAATTAAACAAGGGGATAAAACAGAAGAAAATAACGAAATATATTTAAGGATAACTACCAAATATTCTCAACAATATGACTTCTATCTATGCGTAGTATAAATCATTTTATTAGGGGTGTTAGTTTCGGAAAAATAGAAGTAGCTATCGCAAGTAAATGAAGAATGTCGTTTCAGTATCATAATAAAAAGAATGAAATTAATGAAATTTAACAAACCTTTACATTCTGTATTCTAGGTTTAACCGCTACAGAATAGGAACAGCAACATTAATGAGGTCTAATATTGTAAAACCTAAAAAATGCTTCAAAAATAGGAAAAACCTATTAAATTTCACGCGCCCGGAGGGATTCGAACCCCCGACCAACCGGTTCGAAGCCGGTTACTCTATCCAACTGAGCTACGGGCGCTTGAGAGGTGGTATCTTATCACAACTCCTTAAGAAGAGGTGTGAAAAAGTGTGATCTTGAAATTTAAACTTTAAACCCTACCTATATAAAGGTATACTTGGAATAAACATTAACAGGAGATTAATCATGGCAAAAAATATCCAAAAATATCCACGTAGCCTTTTAAGTCATTTGCAGCAAGATATTAATCATTTGTTTGAACCCTTTGGATGGTCCACAGAAAATGAGCTATGGGACGCTTTTTTAACGGAATGGTCTCCACGAATTGATATTAAAGATATGGATAACCATTATGCAATCCGCGCGGATATCCCAGGTGTGAACCCTAAAGAGATTGAAATTTCGATGGAAAATAATGTCTTAACAATAAAAGGAGAAAAAGAAACTAAGACTGAAGAGAAGAAAGAAGATTTTTTAAGAGTTGAACGTAGTAAAGGTACGTTTATGCGTCGCTTTAGTCTTCCAGAATCCGTCAACCCTGAAAAAATTAAGGCAAAAAGCAAGCATGGTGTATTGGAAATTACCATTCCTAAAGTAGAGCGTCCTGGAAGTCAAAAGATACGCATTGAAGAAGAGGATAGTGAGTAAGAAAAATTAAGAAAAATTAAGTAAGAGATTTTACTCTTCAATTGGAGATGACTAAAGAGGTGGTTGTGTTTCTTACTTTTATGGTGAATATTTATGAGGTATTTGAGGTTAGAATTTTCTGACCTCATTTTTATCAAGACATAAGTTATAAAATAGAAATATAAATCATATTAAATCACTCAATGGCAGGATTTGCTGTTCGTGCATTTGTACGATGTTCCACAGGGGCTGGGCTTTTTGGGTTATAACGCTTTTCGGGTATTCTGGCATATCATCAAGTCCTTCTATCATTAGAGCAGTGTCTATTATCTCTCTATCTTCTATCTTAAACGCAAGGGGCGTGCATGCTAAGTCTTGATCAAGAAAATAACTCTTAAGCGCTCTAACCTCTTTTGATAAACCTAAATAAATAACCGCTTCCAATTTGATCATTAGATCTAATCTACGCTTAAATTTCCCTTAAAATATGATTGATTCTTAATAAGAAACATTTTAAGAACACGATATTCATATCTTTTTTTAGGATTATGTTGTATAATACTGAAGCTGAGTGTAGATGTGTTTGAGCTTCTCTTCATGTAGTGAGTCTCTAACATTCTTGCAGAAGCGTTTCTATTTCTATAACCGAAGGAAAAATGACGATGAGTCAAAATAAAGTCTATGTGGGAAGCTTGTCATACGATGTGACAACTGATGATCTTCAGTCCTTTTTTGGACAATATGGTGATATTGAAGAAACCAGATTAATTACGGACCGCGAAACAGGTCGTTCTAAAGGATTCGCTTTTATCACCTATACGAATCAAAATGGAGCACAAGCTGCCTTGGTTGCCAACGGCCTTGAACTACAAGGTCGTAAAATCCGAGTCAACATTGCACGGGATAATAACAGCGACGGTGGTCGCCGGAGAGAAAGCTTTGGTGGTAGTGGAGGAAGCCGACGAGCTCGATTCTAATTATCACTATGAACGAAGCGAGAAATTACCTCGCTTCGTTCATAAAATCTATACGCCTTTCTAAAATTTAGAGTCATTAATAGTCGTTTCCAGAGAAGGGTATTCACTAAAAGAAGTATCAATCACTCACTGGATATGGAAATTTAGAAATAAATACATTTCCAATCCAATTGTCTTTTCCAATTGTCTTTTGTTAATAACTGGTTAATTTTGGGAAAAAAAGAAGTGTATTTCCTGATTTATTTGTACTTATTGATTTGTAGTGTGCGCCCGGACGGATTCGAACCGCCGACCGCCTGGTTCGTAGCCAGGTACTCTATCCAACTGAGCTACGGGCGCAATTTAGTCCCAATGTAAAAAATCTACTTAAGAACAACCAATTTTACCCCACACGTGTTATTAAGTAACCCCAAAGCTTATCTTTTATAAAGATGCGCATCTAACCGACTAAACCAAAGCCAAGGGCACATCTTCCTTCGTTATCGAAAAAAGATTACAAAAAGACAAAGCAGATTAGAATTTTAATTCATCATTCGATAATGTAAGCCCCATAAAATCCATAAAGAACACCCAACTAATACGCTTAATATCACCATGGTAAATGCAAAAGATATTAAATTCATTCTGCTTTGTTCGTTTTTTGCATTTAATTGTAAAAAGAAAATAACCTGAACCATAAATTGAATGGAAGCGGATACAAAGATAATAGCTAGCATCGCTGTTTTAGAAAACAACGTATACATTACCAGCACTGTCATAAATGAAATTAAGGTAAGAATAAGGCACAAGATCATTCCAATTACATAAATCCCTAACTTTTTCTTATTAGTATTATATATCACCATTTGTTCACAAAGTGTTTCACTCATAAGATGACTTCCATTAAATAGACGATCGTGAAGAGGAAAATCCAAACAATATCCAAGAAATTCCAAAACAAACCGAGATAGATCATTCGTCTTGATATGTCTTGGTCAATTTTAAAAATTGACAATTGAATAATCATGATTAATATCCACAATAAGCCCACGATTACGTGTAAACCGTGTGTTCCTACAAGAGTAAAAAAAGCAGAAGCCGCACCGCTTAAATGCCAAGTATAGCCTGCAATACTTAAATGGATGAATTCTCTCGTTTCCATAATAATAAATCCAGAACCCAACATAAAAGTTAATATTAACCAGAATATGACAATAGGTAATTCATTTTTATTAATTCCGAATATTATAGATAGACAATAAGTAAAGTTACTGATCAATAAAAACAGGGTTTCAATCAAAACATAAGGCAAATTAATTAATGGTTTTAATGGAGGACCTACTGCTCCTGGATAGTGTAATACTAAAAAGGTAGAAAATAACGCAGCAAATAAAATACAGTCCGTCATTATGTACAGCCAGAAACCAAAAATATCCATTGAGTCTGAATTATGATGATTGTTGTAGTTAGTCAACGCGTGTGCATTCATGATAATGCTTCCTCATAATGATGTAATTCAGTTTTCTTTACTGTTTCAGCTTTAACATAATAATTAATATCCCTACTGAAAGTTCGAGCAATTATTGTGGTAATCATACCAATCAATCCGATAATAGCAGGGATCCACATTTGCCAAATAATGGCAAATCCAAAAACTCCAGAAAACATAGCAATAAAAAAACCGGCCGAGGTATTTTTCGGCATATGAATATCCCTATATTGCATATCTTTTGGATTAGCAGCCCACCAATAATGGCCTTGTTTTTTCGCTCTTTGTTTATCAATCCAGAATTGATCCCTTTCTTCCACTTTCGGAATAAAAGCAAAATTATAAAAAGGTGCTGGTGAGGCTACAGACCATTCTAAAGTTCGACCATTCCATGGGTCCCCAGTATTATCACGTAATTTATAACGATTCTTGATGCTTACGATAACTTGAGTAATTTGTAGTAGGATACCAATCATAATTAATGCAGCGCCACTAGCTGCAACTAAGAAATAAGGCTGCAAAGTAATATCTACATAATGATTGAGCCGGCGCATCACTCCCATTAGTCCTAAGAGATAAAGAGGCATAAATGCAGCATAGAAACCTACTACCCAAAAAACAAAAGACCATTTACCTAAGCGCTCATCAAGTTGAAAACCAAAAGCTTTCGGAAACCAGTAAATTAATCCGGAGAAAAATCCAAAAAGAACGCCACCAATGATCACATTATGAAAATGCGCCACTAAAAACAGACTATTATGCACCTGAAAATCAATGGGCGGCACAGCCATTAACACACCTGTAATTCCTCCAATAGAAAAAGTAATAAAGAAAGCGCACACCCAAAGCATAGGAGTGCGCATAATGATTTTACCTTTGTACATAGTAAAGAGCCAATTGAAAATCTTTACCCCAGTTGGTATAGCAATAATCATTGTCGCGATTCCAAAAATAGCATTCACATCCCCTCCGCTACCCATAGTAAAAAAGTGATGTACCCAAACAATAAAAGATAACAAGGTAATAACGAGAGTAGCATATACCATAGTCATATAACCAAATAATTTCTTCTGACTAAATGTAGCTACAACTTCTGAAAACACACCAAAGGCAGGTAAAATCAAGATGTAAACCTCTGGATGTCCCCAAGCCCAAATTAAATTGATATACATCATCATATTCCCACCAGCGTACTGGCTAAAAAAGTGCATTCCTAAAAGTCGATCAAGCATTAATAAAAACAAGCTAACTGTTAAAATTGGAAATGCAAGAGCAACTAAAATCATTGAACTGAATGTCGTCCAAACGAAAATAGGCATTTTCATGAAAGTCATGCCTGGAGCGCGCATCTTAAACACAGTGACAATGAAATTAATACTTGCTAACAGACTTCCTACTCCTGCAATTTGTAATAACCAGATAAAATAGTCCACTCCTACTGTTGGGCTATAATATAATTCAGAAAGCGGTGGGTAAGCCAACCAACCTGTTGCTGCAAAATCACCTATAACAAGAGAAATGTTACATAACATCGCTCCAAAGAAAGTCATCCAAAAGCTAAGGGAATTAAGATAAGGAAAAGCGACGTCTCGGGCACCAATTTGCAATGGTAAAACAATATTAGCTAAGCCAAACACTAATGGCATGGCTACAAAGAAAATCATAATAACCCCGTGGGCTGTAAAAATTTGATTATAGTGCTCAGGAGGTAAGAAACCTGTATTCGCGCCTGCTGCGATAGCTTGTTGCAAACGCATCAACACGACGTCCGAAAAACCTCTTAGCAGCATTACTCCTGCTAGAAGAACATACATGATACCAATTTTTTTGTGATCTACTGAAGTCACCCACTCATGCCAAATATAAGACCATTTTCTAGTAATGGTAATAAATGCTATGACTCCAAAAAAAACTATAGCCATGAAAACATCAGCACCCATAATAATTGGGGAATGAAGATGGATAGCATCGAGCGTTAATTTACCTAAAAAAAATTCTCTTAACATTTCTAATCCTTTTATTATTAAAAATTTAAAACTAAAAGGAAACCACAGTTATTCTTTCTCGCGTAAGCGCATTCCGTTCGCTTACAGGTACTTTAAACAAGTCTGTGAAAACAAATTTGGTACTACTGAAGAATAATAATGTACCGGTGCCTTGATAGAAGGTTGAACCAGCCTCTGATAAGCGGTAGGTGTTAATTTTTCATCAGATTGCTTAACCTTAGCAAACCAACTTTGCAATTCATTCGGTTTTACTACCTTCACATCGAAGTACATATCTGAAAACCCGTTCCCATTATATTGGCTATCAAACCCTTTATAACTACCTTCTTTTGAAGCAATTAAATGCAATCTCGTCTTCATACCCGCCATAGTATACATTTGACTTCCTAATTGTGGAATAAAGAAAGCACTCATTGGCACATTATCATTAGTGAACATAAATTTCACCTGTTGCCCTTTAGCAATTTCTAAGTAGTTTAGTGTAGCAATATCTTGTTTTGGATAAATAAAGAGCCACTTCCAAGGTAAAGCTATTACCTGTATTACCATTGGTCTTTCTGCCCATTTATCCCTTATAGGGTGATAAGGATCTAATTTGTGACTCATCGTCCAAGTGATAATGCCAAGAACGAATATAATGATCAGTGGAATACTCCACCAAATCGTTTCTAGAAAGATGCTATGACCCCAATTTGGTTGGTAATCTGAAGTCTTATGGCTTTCATGATAGCGAATGATAAAAGTAAAGCTCATGATAAAAACCGGTATTATTACGACTAACATTAAAGCGAGCGAATCAAAAAATAACTGCTTTTCTTCATAGGTAATAATCCCTTTAGGATTCAGAATACCAGTCATCATGGCGCGGCAACTTACCAAAGTAATCGCACTTAAGATAATTAAGCCGAATAATGAAAAATTTAATAATTTTTTCAAAAAGTTACAAATTTTTGCGTTTTTATTAATCATCGTAACTTCCATGGATTACTATTTAATTAGTTTTTATCTAGTAGAGATACTTTCTTATTATGAGAAAATAATATATGGTAGAGATATATACAATGTTATATCTCATCCTTGCTCGCTGGATCCGATTCTTATCTATCATTTTATCATTCAGAATTCTATTTAACTTGGCTGACGTTACAAATGTGGTAAGAAATATTGATACTCAATGAATCAAGTACACTATGGACACAAGGGGTAATAGGTGGGAAATGCTCCTCACCGTCCCGTTCTACCTATAATATAATATTTGGCTCTTTACACTTACATAAAGTAACAGATTTGAACCTACCTGGCAAATTGTAGTCATTATTATAGGCCTTTTCGTGTTAGTTATTGGTCTTTTTAGGATAGTATTTGTTAATTCCTGGAACCGCTTACTTAAATATAAAAGTATCTAAATGGGCCCTAGATAAGGTTCCCTTTTATTTAATCTCTCTAGCTTAATATTTTATTTTTTGGATGCCTTTTATATTTACATCGGATATTTTTATTCCCGTTTTGACTTAACGTCCATAATAACCTTTTGCATACTTTCCCTTTCAGTCAAACTTTTCCAATAAATAGTAAATATAATTTGTCAGAGGAAGTTTATTACTATACTCGAACTAGGTTTTCGCTATTTTCTATAACTCTATTTCACACCTTCTTTCTTAATAACAAGAAAGAAGGTGTGAATCGAGCATTATTTAGTAACTGAAAGTGGGTAAGATCCAATACTATACAAGATAAAAACATCTTCTCATGCTTCATTATTTCGCTTTAATTGATCGGAAGCAAATGTTGAAGCATGCTTTTCCGTTTAATTAATTTTTATGTTTTATGATATAGCTGAGTTTTTCTATTATCATGTTATCTAGGTTGGTGGAGAGAGAGGGATTCGAACCCTCGATGCAGCTTTCGCCCCATACTCCCTTAGCAGGGGAGCGCCTTCAGCCAGCTCGGCCATCTCTCCATCAATAGCAGTACTATCTAAAAATTAATTGCTTACTTGCGTTCAAACTTCTTTTGTTATCAGAAGGATAATAATTAATTTCCAAGACATATACCTGTATATTCTTGCGACAGGTATAATAACATTCCTCTAGCAGAAGTAAAATAAACCATCTTCTATACTTCAAATTTAAATAGAAAATAAGAATTAGGTAAGATTATTCAGACTTTAGACATACTTTTTCAGTGTCAACTTCAACTTGTGGTTTTAATAGTTTTTCCTTTTGAATCCGCTCATAAATTTCTTCACGGTGAACAGAAATCTCTTTCGGTGCCTCAATGCCAATACGGATTTGGTTGCCTTTCATACCAAGAACAGTCACCTTGACTTCGTTTCCGATAATCACCGATTCACTAATACGTCTTGTTAGTATTAACATCTTCCTCTCCTTCATTGAAGGAATTCTTACCTGCAAGAGCCTTCAGTAAGGCGAAAACTCCTTATCTTTAATTTTAGCAAAATCGAGGGCAATAAGCTCTTCGATCTTTGAAAGACTTTAAGATAATATCGAAATTCAATGATAAATCAAGAAATTTTTATATCTCGATCAAGATTAAAGACGGAGTGAAGTGTTCGAGCACCTACTTCCAGGTACTTCTCATCAATCACAGCTGAGATTTTAACCTCAGTAGCAGTTATCAAATGTATATGAATTCCTTCTTGCCCTAGAGCACTAAACATCTGAGAGGCAATACCTGCATGGGAACGCATCCCTACACCTACTAAGGAAATCTTAGAAACCTTGCTATTGCCCGATACTGCTTGGGCACCAAGCTCTTCTGCTACTTTTTGTATGATTGGATATACTTTTAAGTAATCGTCCCGTTGTACAGTGAAGCTAAAATCGATCTTAGTATTCAAAGTAAGAACATTTTGCACAATCATATCCACTTCAATATCTGCTTTACTAATAGGTCCAAGAATGTAGCTAGCTATTCCTAGTCTTTCAGGAATTCCTTGGAGAGTTAATTTTGCTTGATATCTTTCAAAAGCAATACCTGATACCAGTGGCTGCTCAATACAATCTCGTTCGTAACTAATTAAAGTTCCTGGTCCTTTTCGGAGACTGGATAATACGCGAATAGGAACCTGATATTTTCCAGCAAATTCGAGACATCGACTTTGGAGTACTTTAGCCCCTAAGCTGGACATTTCTATTACTTCATCGAAGGTAATCTTTGAAATGCGCCTAGCGGTAGGAACACCCTTTGGATCACTGGTATAAACTCCATCGACATCAGTAAAAATTTGACATTCTTCCGCTTTCAAAGCAGCAGCTAAAACAACCGCAGTAAGATCAGATCCTCCTCGGCCTAAAGTGGTAATCTCACTAATTTCGTTAATTCCTTGGAATCCAGTTACCACAGGAGTATATCCTTCTTTTAAATCAGCCAACAGAATCTGAGGATCAACATCAATAATTCGAGCTTTTTGGTGTTCGTTGGTAGTTCGTAAATGGATTTGTGCAGCAGTATAAGAATGAGCAGGACAATTCCTGGCTCCTAATGCCATACTAAGCAAAGCAGCAGACATTTGTTCACCTGTTGATATCAAAACATCATACTCTCTAAGATTAGTGTCGGAAATAGAACGTGCTAGTTTAATAAGTCGGTCAGTCTCACCATACATTGCTGAAACCACCACTACCACTACATGTCCTTGCTGTCGTGCTTCCGAAACAATACGAGCGACATTCTGTATGCTATCGATGTCTGCAACAGAACTACCCCCAAATTTTTGAACGATTAAAGCCACGTTCGAGGACTTCAATTTAATTTTAGTAGAGTTCCCAACGAACTTCTCTCTTCTAATGTTTAGCTGTTTCTGTTAATTTCGCTTGTATCCATTCGTACACCGATTTCAAAGCTTCATCTAATCGCTCTGGAGAATTGCCTCCTCCTTGTGCCATGTCCGGGCGACCGCCACTGTGTCCCCCAATGTGAATAGCTACAGACATTAATAATTCCGTAGCACTAAAATAATCTAGACAATTTTTTGTTACCCCAGAAATTAATTGAACCCGATCTTTTTCTACTATGGCAAGTATGATAGCCGCTTTCTCGAGCTTTTGCTTTAATTTATCTACCATACTTCGTAAAGCACTACGATTCACTGTCTCTATTTTTGATATTAAAATTTTTATTCCCTGAATATCAACTGCTTCATTTACCAAATGTGAAATCTGCTGTGAGGCTATTTGTTGTTTTAATTGCATTAACTCTTTTTCTAAGTTACGATAGTCTTTCAATAATTTATTTACTTTTAAAATCAATCCATTATTATTTGTTTTTAATAAATTACTTAAAATTTTTAACTGCTCTTCCTCCGATGCAATATAAGCTAATGCTGCTTGACCAGTAACCGCTTCAATACGGCGAACACCCGAGGCACAAGCTGATTCAGAAATAATTTTGAATAAACCAATTTCTCCAGTTCGTTCAATGTGAGTTCCGCCACAAATTTCGGTAGAAAAATCACCTATTTTTAAAACACGAACCCTCTTCTCATAACGTTCATCAAAGAGGGCTAATGCTCCTAATTCCTTTGCTTTATTAAGCGTCATGATATGTACAGTAGCAGTCAAATTAGCTTGAATTTGTTGGTTCACTAATTGCTCCACAGCATGCAATTCTTTCTCAGTCATGGATCGTAGATGTGAAAAGTCAAATCGCAGACGTTTGGCTTCGACTAGAGAACCTTTTTGTACGACATGCTCACCTAATATACGACACAAAGCTTTGTGTAACAAATGGGTAGCTGAGTGATTTCGCATAATATCGAAACGTGAGCTATCTACTTTTGCCTCTACTGTATCTGTAACATGTAAGGTTCCCTTGATCATTTCACCGATATGTAAATAAACGGTGTCCTGTTTTTTGGTATTCCTAACACGAAAACTTCCAGATTTAAAAAATAAATAACCCTGATCTCCAACTTGCCCTCCAGATTCAGCATAAAAGGAAGTGCGATCAAGGACTACTGCTCCTTTTGCCCCTTTATTTAAGATAGTTACTGGCTTATTGGCTTCTAAAAGTACAGTGACAGAAGCTTCTGTATTTAAAGTTTCGTAACCAACAAATTCGGTTTTACCACTAATATATACTTTTTGAGTGTGATCAATAGTAAACCGCTGTGCTTGTTGAGATTGTTTACGCTGGCACTCCATTGCTTTATCAAACCCTGTATAATCTACTGTAAAATTATGTTCTTTAGCAATATCTGCTGTTAAGTCTGGGGGAAAACCGTAAGTGTCATATAATTGAAAAATCAAATCACCTGGAATTTTCCGATGAGGCAACTCTGCCATTTTCTGATTCAGAATATTGAGTCCCTTAGATAAGGTTTGAGAAAATTGCATTTCTTCCTGTCGAAGAACTTTTTCAATAATAAATTGAGTTTTATAGAGTTCTGGATAGGCATGCCCCATTGATTTTATTAGCGGAGTTACTAATTGATAGAAAAAGGCTTCCTGTTGCCCTAGTTTATATCCATAACGCACAGCGCGACGAATAATACGGCGCAAAACGTAACCTCTTCCTTCATTAGAAGGGATAACACCATCATTAATAAGAAAAGTAGCTGAACGAATGTGGTCCACAATTACTCGCATGGAAGTATTACGAAAATCCTTATTACCAATTAATAACCCTAAAGCTTTTAAAAGATATTGGAATAATTCGATATCGTAATTATCATGAACACCTTGGACTACTGCAGCAATACGTTCAAACCCCATCCCAGTATCAACAGAAGGTTTATCCAGAGGATGTAATTTACCATACAAGTCCCGGTTATATTCCATAAATACTAAATTCCAAATTTCTATACGACGATCCCCATTTTTGTGAATACCTCCTGGTGGCCCACTAGTTACTGCAGATCCGTGATCATAAAATATTTCTGTGCAAGGACCACACGGTCCGCTATCTCCCATCTGCCAAAAATTCTCTTTTTCTCCGCAACGAAAAAAACGCTTCGGATCAATTTTTATTTCTTTAAGCCAAATAGCTTCACTTTCAAAATCACTTTGAAAGACAGTAACCCACAAACGTTCTTTCGGTAACTCTAGAACTTCTGTTAAAAAGAACCAAGCATAATTAATAGCTTCACGTTTAAAATAATCTCCAAAACTAAAATTCCCTAGCATTTCAAAAAAAGTGTGATGGTAGGATGTGTAGCCTACGTTTTTCAAATCGTTGTGCTTACCGCCTACTCGTATACATTTCTGTACAGAAACAGCCCTTTGGTAAGAACACATGTCAATACCTAAAAATATATCTTTGAATTGGACCATCCCTGCATTTGTAAATAAAAGGGTTGGATCATTTTCAGTAACTAACGAACTACTAGAAATAATTCTATGATCTAGTTTTTTAAAATATTCAACAAAAATTTGGCGCAATTGATCACTATTCATATAATTTAACATTTTTGTATCCAATGATTGATATATGCTGAATCGAGTCCTTGTTACGTCAAAACAGAACTTTTCCTTGAGTTAAATTTAAATATTACTTATGATCTCCTCTTTTTTATCTTCTTCAAAAGAGAAGATAGCGCTTCCTACCAAAATATTTGGTCTTAAGAGGATATTGTCGGACTAATGAATTCAGTATCTTAGTTTAAGTTTGCATAAAGATGCGATAAGAATTAAAATCTGCAGTCGATGCGCTGGTGTAAAAAAACCCCACATCCCTTGTCTTGAAAAATCTTCAATGTAACATCTATGATTTTATTTAAAGCTTCTATTGTTGAAGTTATATCATCCTTGCGTATAATGTTTTACTGCAATTTTCTTACCAATAAAGGAATAGCGCATTCATATAAGGAATAGCGCATTCATATAAAGCTATCATTTTATCACAACAATCTCTTCAGCCATTTTTTCTCCACTTTTTTGTTTCGGAAATAATTTTTCTCGTAAACGAGTTTCAATTTCTTTTGAAATTTCATGATTTTCAATTAAAAATTGGCGAACATTTTCTTTTCCTTGCCCAATACGTTCACCATTATAACTATACCAAGAACCAGATTTTTCAACGATCTCATTTTTAACACCAAGCTCAATTAATTCACTTTCGCGTGAAATTCCAAACCCATATAAAATATCAAATTCTACTTGACGAAAAGGTGGTGCTACCTTGTTTTTAACCACTTTAACTCGTGTTTCACTACCTATAATTTCTTCACCTTTTTTAATTGACCCAACACGACGAATATCCAACCGTACTGAGGAATAAAATTTGAGTGCATTTCCACCGGTAGTGATTTCAGGGCTACCGAAAATGACACCAATTTTCATGCGTATCTGATTAATAAATATTACTAATGTATTGGATTTCCTAATATTAGAAGTAAGTTTACGCAATGCTTGTGACATTAATCGTGCTTGAAGTCCTATATGGGAATCGCCCATATCTCCTTCAATTTCAGCCTTAGGTGTCAAAGCAGCTACAGAGTCAACCACCACAACATCAATGGCGCCTGAGCGAACCAACATATCAGTGATTTCTAAGGCTTGTTCTCCAGTATCAGGTTGCGATATTAACAAATCATTCACATTAACACCCAATTTTTCAGCGTAAATAGCATCCAAAGCATGTTCAGCATCTACAAAAGCTGCTATGCCTCCCATTTGCTGACAAGAAACAATCGTTTGAAGCGTTAAAGTCGTTTTTCCAGAAGCCTCTGGGCCATAGATTTCTATCACACGCCCTCGAGGTAAGCCACCTACACCCAAGACAATATCCAAACCCAGGGAACCTGTCGAAATCACATCGACATCTTTAATAATGCTGGAATCACCCAGACGCATAACTGAGCCTTTGCCAAATTGGCACTCAATTTGAGATAAGGTGGCGCTTAATGCTTTATTACGATCGTCCATTCTTACTCCTTATAAATATAGAATGTTTTCAGAAAAATTATTAAAAGTATTATTCCACTTTCTCTATGTAAGAAATCGCTTTGATATTTTATACTCCTTTAAACTGCAATGGATTTAAGCAAATATTTTAATCCACAAGCAACTGCCGAATCTCGAACGTGTTTACGACCGCTATCAAAATGAGCTTTGTAACATTGTACTTTGCCTATTTTTTTTGCAATTCCAAACCAGACGATTCCTGCGGTTTTATGAAACATCCCACAACTTGGTCCAGCAATACCTGTAATACTCAGAGTGATATCCGCATGACTTCGTTTCAAAGCACCTACAGCCATTTCGCGCACCACCGCTTCACTAACAGCTCCTTCTTGTTTTATTAATTTCGGATCTATGCCTAAAAGTTCTTCTTTTGCACTATCACTGTATGTAATAAACCCACATTCAAACCAAGTAGAACTCCCTGGACTACAAGTAACAGCCCAACAAAATCCTCCTCCTGTACAAGATTCTGCCACTGCTAATTTCATTTCTTTTTCTTTTAATATCAATCCAAGTCGATAAATTAAAGGATAACTATTAACATTCACTATAACTCCATTATGAAGATAAACTAGAGATTTAGAGAATCATAACAATATATCTTAAGTATCTCCAGCACTTCTATGAAGCCTTTAAGGACATAGAATTTGAATAAAAGCAACAATCTTATCAATAAGATTCAATATACACCAATGATATGTTAATATTTGAACATCAAAATAAATACCCTAAAAAATATCCTATCCTTGCTGAGTCTCTTATCAGATGGGGTGTTTTGTGAATTTATAACGATAGTCAAGAAGCAAAAACGATCAAAAACCAAAAAATTACGATTCAGAACATCATAAGCAATCGATTTTTAATCCAAGAGGTTGTTTCCAAACCACTGTTCTTAAGAAAATTAGGAATATTTATCTCTTTCTGCATTAAATAAACACACATAAATCGAATTCCTTAACGAAAGTCAAATTCTGCCCCTTCATTAGGAATTTATATATAAAATATGAGAATGATGCTACTAAAAGAAGCTTAGTTTTAATGGATAAAGTGAAATAAGAGTAATCAGCACATGCATTTGAAAGTCTTTCACTCGCTTATTTTGGCTTTATTTAGCTACGAAACTTAAAACTTTCACCTTATCCATCACATATTATTTTAAATTGATTAAATGGATGGACATCAAAAAATTATTTCTTTATATGTTCTCAAATATGAGAAAAATAACATTGAAAATAAAAATACAGCTGCATATTATCAATTCTTTAGTAGAGAATAGAGTTTGATTACCCATGGTATTATTTTTCACTAATATAAATAATATCTTTATCAAAAAAGGGTTACCCAATTTCGCAAGCTGACTATTGATTTTTGGATACATTTTGCTCCAATAAATTTTTAAACTTCACGTTAATAAAAACAAATTGTTTCATTATTTTTTTCTTTTATTTATTTATAGTTAGAAGAAGATACAGTTTATAATGCTAATTGTTCCACCGGATGAGCTACCCTTTTCTTCTAAATTCAACACGTTATACTTAAGACGTTATACTTAAGGTATAAGCAATTTCAGAAAGATTGTGGTACACAAGATAAACGTGAGTCTTATTTAATTTTAATTACTTCAAACAAAGCATCTTACTACTCAGATTTATTCTGGCAAACATACCTTAAAGTATGCTCCAAATTGGCAGGATAAATAATTACTCTATCTTCTTCAAGAATTCTCATTGTTATCTTCTTTTACTAAAATCAGAAAAGGTATAGTTGACTTTAGAATTTAAATACATATTCTTTTCAGCTTATTTTCAATTAGTTGCTTTTTTGTTACTGCTTTATAGATTTGTGAATTTACATACTATCTATGAAATAGTATCTATAAAATGTTAGTTCTATTTCAAATAAACTATATCCCACATCGTTTTAAGACACTTTATGCTGTTTTATTATTGGATAATGAAGGGGTCCTTTATTATAAAGGATTTGATCCATTAAATTCTTAAAGAAAACTTGAGTTACTTGATAGTAGGATATGACTTTCATTTAGATTTGAGTTGAATTACTTTTTTTATCTTAGATAGAGATTTTTAAAAATTTTAAATCTTATGGTCGTATTTTAGATCCTGTAGCCACATATTATTACAATTGTAAAAAAACAAGAATAAAACTTAACGTGTTATCAAAATGTTTGATCGACTCATGTATAACATGAGGTAAAAGAAAAGGTAATAAAAATCTGGTGTAGCTGAAGAAATTATACTATAATAAACTTATGTCTCTTCAAAAAGAACGTATTATTCAGATTAGAAAACGACTCGTTGAAGTTTTTCATCCGGAGAAACTAACAGTACTTGATGAAAGTCATCATCACACAGGTCATATTGACTCTAAAGAGCAAAAGGGACATTTTTTTGTTTCTATTATAGCAGAGAAAGCTTTTAAAAATAAAAACCCCATTGAGTGTCATCGCATGATTTATAAAGCCTTGGATGATTTAATGAAAACAGATATCCATGCTTTACAAATTCAAGTAAAGAACCTTGATATACCAAGATCAAAGAAAGTACTGTGCCGATAAAACAGTATCTTGTAAATAGAAAGAAGGGTAATGTGATAAAAATGATGATAATTCAACGGTTCACAAAATTCGCATTATGTAATTTGCTTAAGTTAGAAAGAAGATAATGTATAAAAAGGAAGGACTCCCCTAATTAAAGAAGACAGAAATGGGCTTTCTTTGAGTCGCGAGTGTTTCGTTTTGCTCTGAAGTCAAATAATGCTCGAGCTTATTTAATGCTGAAAGGGAGTATCTCCTTGTTATCTATTTCAAATTAATTTACAACTCTGAGGTTTTATACTAGAAGAATATGAAAAAAGAGATTCATCCAAACTATCAAGAAGTTAAAGTAACCTGCAGTTGCGGAAATACCTTTTCTGTAGGTTCCACTTTAGAACATGATCTTCATTTGGACATCTGCTCGGAATGTCATCCTTTTTATACTGGTCAACAAAAAATTGTTGATGTAGCAGGTCGAGTTGAACGATTCCGTAAGAAATACGCCAAACGCGAAATAACTAGCATTAACTAAGATAAAACAGTCGTTCTTAGCTTCTGGCTTTCAAACTGAAAAGAGTTTTAACCGTAGGAATGTTTTCTCTTTTCCGGTTCCATTTTTAGTCATTCTTAAGAGAATCAATGAAAGCTTTAGATAAAAAAACTTAATTTCTACGAATTAGTGCTTTTATTAACTCGATGATTGAATCCATAAATCCAATTCGACTGGTATTTCTAAATTCCTTGCCGGAGAATATCTTTCCATTATCAGAGTATAACACAAAGTGACACGCTAGTATCTCTGCCTCAGTGCTTTATTTGATTTTATGCTTAAAAAATGAAGGCCAAGAGAATATATTAATATATCTGAAAGGTTTTGACATTTTCGATAATAAATTTTTGTAAACATAAAAATAACAATCTTCCTTTACATAAAATCGTAATGTTCAATAAATACATTAAAAAATCAAGAATAAGAATCATTCATATTAAAATACAGCTATTCTTTCATAGCTTATTGTTTGATAAAAAATTTTTTTGTTTCGTGATAGCATTACGTCGTAAATTAGCTAATTCGTCCAAATATGCTCTAGTAACTTTACCAGCAATATAATCGCCAGTAAAAACAGAATCTTCGAATCGTTCAATTTTTGGCTTCCCTGAAATTACCGCATTGTTTACTGCCCGATAAACATCGATAAGATCTTGATATATTAACCAGTCTGCCCCAATTGATTTTCTAATATCGTCAACTGATCTTTCGTACGCAATTAATTCCGCCGCTATAGGCATATCAATCCCGTATACATTAGGATAACGAATTTCAGGAGTTGCTGAAGCAAAATATACTTTTTTTGCTCCCGCATCACGAGCCATTTGAATAATCTCTTTTGAGGTAGTTCCTCTGACTATTGAATCATCCACTAATAAAACAGTTTTACTAGCAAATTCAGATTTAATTGCATTCAACTTTAAACGAACGGAACTCTGACGTAGAGCTTGTCCTTGCATAATAAACGTTCGCCCGATATAGCGATTTTTTATTAATCCTTCCGAATAAGGGATTCTTAAAACCTGAGATAAAGCATAGGCAGCATTACGACTCGTATCAGGAATTGGAATAACCACATCGATGTCATGATCAGGTCGTTCTCGTAAAATCTTTTCAGCTAAGCTTTTACCCATACCAGCTCTTGCCCGATATACAGGTACGTTATCCATAATAGAGTCAGGACGCGCTAAGTAAGTGTACTCAAAAATACACGGAGAGCGACTAACCTTTTTAGCGCATTGCTCTCGATAAATTTGTCCCTTTCGATCACAATAGATTACTTCACCGGGACCAACGTCACCCAAAAGCTCAAAACCCAACGCATCTAAAGCAATACTTTCTGAAGCCAACATGAATTCCGGACCACTTTCATTATCCCGCTTACCATAAACTAACGGCCGAATGATATGCGGATCACGAAAGCTCACCACACCATAACCATTAATAATCATAACTGCTGAAAACGCTCCTTCAACCCGCTCATACACTTTCTTCATAGCTTTAAATAATTGTTTAGGGGAAAGGTGCATACTCCCAGAACGCTCCAATTCTCGGGCCACCACATTGAGTAAAATTTCTGAGTCTGAGGTAGTATTCAAGTGACGCAGATCCTTATAGATTAAATCATTCGTTAATTCTTTAACATTTATTAAGTTACCATTGTGAACTAAACTCAAACCGTAAGGAGAATTTACATAAAAGGGCTGCGACTCGGTAGGACTTCCTATACCTGTTGTGAGATAACGAACATGTCCTATTCCCATATTACCTATCAGACGAAGCATATGGGGTTCGCGAATTGCATCATATACTAATCCTCTAGATTTCCGTAAAAAAACTCGATTACCATCACTTGTCATAATACCAGCTGCATCTTGTCCACGATGTTGCAAGATGGTTAATGCATCATAAATAGCTCGGTTTACACGGTTATGAGCAATAATACCTACAATTCCACACATTGCGTACTAACCTCCATTAATTTCAATTTGAGGTGGGCTCCGTTAGCCATTGCAAAATATTTCTAATCTGTGATGATAAAAATTGATTTAACCACGTTACTTGAGCCACTGCACTTTCGTCCTTTATATTGCACACGTTAAAAAACATAAGCAAAATGGCAACGATAAGTAAGCCACGTCCTGCTCCAAAAAAAAACACCAAGCAAGCGATCAATAATAGTAAGACCTGTTTTTCTTACTAAAATACGCGTAATTAAATTAACAAAAATTCCAAAAATAAAAACAGCTAAAAATAAAATACTAAAAGCGACTATATATCTAAGAAAATCCGAACTAATCCATATATTCAAATAAATTTGAATAGGCTCTGTAAATTTAAAAGCAACAGTAACTGCAGCAATCCATGTAACTAATGAAATAATTTCTCTTACGAAACCACGAAAAAAACTAACAATGATTGAGAAAATAACAATTCCAATAATAGTGCAATCAACCCAATTAAAATGTGAAACAATGTTAAAGTTCATTGTATCTACCTTTATAAAACTATTTCTATATTTAATATCCTTCAACAATACCATTTAAATGTAATTCTTGTTTTAGCTCATGAAGAATTTGAATAATTTTATCGTAATTAACTACAGTTCCCACAAAAATACGACTGATCATCTTTCCTTGCTCTAACAAATATAAGCTAAGCGTTAAAATTACTCACTTATAGTTTTTTAGATAAAGATAATACAAATAAGAAACAATTTTGTATTATCTTTATCTAAAAAACTAGCTACTTGAATTGTTCAAGTCTTAGGAACTATTATAGGAGCCATTAAATAGTAATAATCTAACTGAGACGCGTGTGACTTTTACCAATTTTTCATTACTAAAACCTTCTTTCTTCGTAACGTTCAATTCCTCCTTCGATTGAGCAGATGAAATAGCTGTTTGAGAAAGCATTCATAAATAGCGAGTTTCCTGCCTGGAATCTAGATGGAACAGAAGAGATTACACTATCAACTCTGATTAGGGATCAAAAGGGTAGATTTTTCTTTAAGATTTAAAGGCTCTGAAAATTGCAATTGCACCTTAGGTTTATCTGGTGCTTTTGGGACTATCGTTACCATTGATAAATTAACGACTGAATGAGGATTATATAAAAACAACGGAAAAAAAATTGCTCCTACAGCGAGAATGATTACTGCTCCAATTACTCTTTGTTTAGTTTTAATTTCTGTAGCTCTGATTCCGGAAAAGAAATTGTTTAGCTATAGATACTGTATAAAATGAACCAAAAACCAAAATGCGATCTTGCACTTCGCATTGCGAAATTGCTTTCTCAAAAGCCTCATCAATCGACTTAAAATTATAACAATCTTTAACACCTTCTGTTCTTAAAATACTTACTAGTTTTCTACCTAAAGCACCTCGTATTTCTGTCAAGTTACCTACATACCAACGATCAACATAAGAAAGTATAGGCGAGAAAGCACCTGAGATATCTTTATCTTTTAACATTCCTACTACTGCAAAAGTTCTTCCAGAACACGGTGAACGGTGAAGCTGCTCTGCCAGATAGTGAGTGGATTGCGAATTATGTGCTACATCAAAAATAACGGAAACAGGCTGCTCTACTTGCTCAAAACGACCAGGTAGAGTAGCTCTTTGGATACCAGCTACAATAGCTAATTCCTTTACAGGTAGTTGATTTTGCAACTGAGTTACCACCATTAGGCTAGTAGCTACATTTTGGATTTTTAATTTAGGCAAAGGTAAAGCATCATAATTAATACTAGGACATTGCCACTGCCATGTCTTTCCATTTTCAATTATTGAAAAGTCTTTCATAAATTGAAAAATAGGGGCTTGTAGTAATTGAGCTGCTTCAAGAACGCTCTTTGGTGGATTAGGATCGCCACAAATCACCGGGCGATATGCCCGAAAAATTCCTGCTTTTTCTCGTCCAATAGATTCCCGATCGTTTCCTAACCAATCTATGTGATCAATATCAATTGTGGTGATCACCGAAACATCTGAATCAACAACATTAACAGCATCTAAACGTCCTCCCAATCCTATTTCTAACAGTAAAACATCTAATTCTAATTTTTTGCAAATATACAAGCATGCTAAAGTGGTAAACTCAAAAAAGCTGAGAGGTTGCCGATCACGATTTTTCTCAATAAACTCAAAAGCTTCAATAAAATCTTTATCAATTACTAGCTCGCCATTAAAACACAATCGCTCATTAAAGGATAATAAGTGAGGCGATGTATAAGCTGCCACTTGATAACCAGCAGAAAGGTAAATGCTTTCAAGAGATTTTACTACAGACCCCTTGCCATTTGTTCCTGCTACAGTAATGACGGGACACGAAAAAGCAGACAGTCCTAATTTTTTCACTAAGTTTGTAATCCGAGATAAACCTAAATTAATTTTACGATAATGAAGTGTGCTAATATAATCCAACCAATCGTTCATATCTCGCAGAGCCATCATTTTGCCTCTTCTATTTCGGAATCCCAGCCAGCTACTTGTTACATCCCCCCATCAGGTTGAGATAAGTTTTGACAATTAATCCAATGAAAGCTAGATTAAAATGAAAGCTAGATTAAATGGTCTTCACAGATCCTACACCTGGTTGAGGCCGGTGAGTTAATTGAGTGATGAGAGACACCACAGTTCTTCTTAATTCACGACGATCCACTACCATATCAATAGCTCCATGTTCTAATAAAAACTCACTACGTTGAAAACCTTTCGGTAGTATTTCCCGAATAGTTTGTTCAATCACACGTGGACCAGAAAATCCAATTAATGCATTAGGTTCCGCAATGATAATATCACCTAACATAGCCAAGCTGGCAGAAACTCCTCCCATAGTAGGATCCGCTAATATCGAAAAAAATGGGATTTTTTGCTTTGCTAACCGTGCCAACACAGCGCTTGCCTTGGCCATCTGAAACAAGGAGAAAAGACCTTCCTGCATTCGAGCTCCCCCGCTCGCTGAAAAACAAACAAACGGCTGTTCTTTAGCTATTGCTGTCTCTGCGCCTCTTACAAATCGTTCCCCAACCGCAACTCCCATTGAGCCTCCGATAAAAGAAAAATCAAACGCAGCAGCAACAATTGGAATAGTATAAAGATTTCCTTTATACACAACAAGAGCTTCTTTTTCTCCTACTGCCTTTTGAGCACCATTAAGCCGATCTTTATATTTCTTGGAATCTCGAAACTTAAGATAGTCTACCGGTACGATATTTCCTCCTATTTCTTCTTGACCCTCTTCATCTAAAAATTGCATTAACCGTTTTCGAGCATTAATACGGATATGATGATTACACTTAGGACAAACTTCTAGATTCCGCTCCAACTCGGCACGATAAAGAACCTCTGTACAAGAAGGACATTTATCCCAAATGCCTCCTGGAACCCATTTTTTTGTGGGTGTAGAGATCCGCGGCAATAACTTTGCAAACCAATTCATCTATCTTAACCTTAGTTAATTATGGGAAGGGTCCCGGCGGGGTCTTAGGTAAACTGAATTCTCGAGAATAAGTCACTTCTACTAAATATAATCCATTCGACGGTGCTGTCACTCCTCTTTTGTGGTAGTCTTTAGTTTTCAAGATAATCTCTGCCCACTCCGGCTTTTTCTTTCCACTTCCGATGGCAATCAACACACCGACAATATTTCGAACCATATGCAACAGAAAGGCATTACCCTGAACCTCGATGATTACCATACACTGAATTCGAAAAATTTTAATTAGAAATATAGTGCGTACCGAAGTTTGTGATTGGCAACCTGCTCCTTGAAACGACCGAAAATCATGCTCCCCTATGAAATATTGTGCAGCAATCCTCATTTGATTTTCATCTAAGGGCTGGTAGTACCAACTAACTGCCTTACATAAAAGGCTAGGCCGAATTTTATGATTATAAATCATATAGCGATATCGTCTAGCTTGAGCAGAAAATCGAGCATGAAAATGCTTATCTACTTCCTTAGCCCATAAGATACTGATGTCGAAAGGAAGATGACTGTTAGTACCAAAAACCCATGAATGTCCACTACGATAAGAAGTTGTATCAAAATGTACCACCTGCCCGTTCGCATGTACTCCAACGTCGGTTCGGCCAGCACAGAACACAGAAATAGTATGATCAGCTACTGCAGATAAAGCTCTTTCTACTTCTCCTTGAACTGTCCTAAGCTCCTTTTGCACTTGCCAGCCGTGATAAGCAGATCCATCATAGCAGATACCTAAAGCAATACGAGCCGTCATGATAACTTAAATCTTGATAAAAGTGAAGCTTTCAAAAGCTCATTGATTTCCTTCTGTTGCCCTACCTTTTCGTTTTGCATAACTTTATTTAGAACCTTTTCATTTCGCTTAATGACCTTCTTATATCAATACACATTCAATCCAAATTGAATTTTGACCGAGGTGTTTCGCACTTGCCCACACAATCATACTTACCCCTATCCAAGCTAATGGTAGAAGAGTAATGACCCTCCTCAAATATTTTCATTTTTCTTGTTTTCATATGCACTTCTTTCCGTTCTTAAGAAGCAATATATCGAAATTAGGATCGCTAACTATAAATGAATATTCTCCTTCTTCCAAGCTCTATTCGACAGAAAATACTACCGCACCTTCCTTCTTAAGAACAAAATAGAAATTATTTTTTCACTTTATTATATATCTTTATCAACATTAACTGGAAAAATCAAAGATCAGGAGAGAAGTGCTCGATTACTCTAATTTTCTTGAGGTTCTATCTTCCTAAACTAATTTATGAAAGCTCAGCAACTACATTCTATCAATAGCATACTAAAAACTTTATATCATAGTTTTAACCATCACAAGAAAATCATGACCCAATTACTAATGAAAGGATTGCAAAACTTTAATAAAGAAACGTACAACAGAAATTAAAATGAAAATCTATAATCTGTATTTTGCCTGGTTGGTTTTTTATTGCTACTGCGATCTCTTCCTATTTTAACGCTCGGTTTTCACTTCCGTGATCTTTACTGATATCAATATATTTTCATTTATCCTATTTCTACTTATATTTCTTGATCAAGAAATAGTTAATAGTTAGATGTACTTACTACTAGCTCTCTTAAATTTTTTATTTTTTCTTTATCAATGTTTTTAATAAATAATGCTGGATTTGTATCAATTGATTTATGTAATCCCTCAAATCTCAATTTCAGTAAAATTCATCGCCAACTGCTAAGGTTCATTACTTAACCTTTATTAAATATAATAGTGTGCAGTTAATAATTTTATTTTATGATGGCTTATCGATTGAAGATCGGATTAAGTTTGCGGCAATCAATTTTATCAAGTCAATTGCTAGAGAAGATTTCTTATCTAAAGAAAGATCTTTTATTTCTCCTAATCGATTAATTACGGTAACAGCACTTTTATCACTTTCAAATGCCTTTTCCGAATTAAGTATAATCATATCCATATTTTTCTGTTGTAATTTTTTTTTTGCGTTTTCCAAATGATTTTCAGTTTCCAATGCAAAACCTACAATGAAAGGTTTCTTAGATAATCCGCTTATTATTGAGACAATATCGGGATTTTTAACTAAATTAAGAGATAAATTCATTTTGGATTTTTTTATCTTTGTAGCTGATTCTATTGCAGAACGATAATCACTTATAGCTGCTACACTGATAAATACATCACAATTTGAAATTCTTTTTATAACCGCTTTAAACATTTCTTGTGCATTAATAACATTAATACGATTAATTTTTTTAGAAATGGATAAATTTGTTGGTCCACTAATTAAAGTAACTTCAGCACCCATTATAGCAGCTGCTTCTGCTAAAGCGTAACCCATTTTTCCAGAACTTCGGTTGGTTAGATAGCGGACAGGATCGATGGCTTCATATGTTGGGCCTGCTGTTATAAGTAGGTGCTTTCCTATAAGAATTTTTTCAATAGTATGTTTTTCCAAACAACTCACTAATTCTGCAGGCTCCAATAATCGTCCAGGGCCATAATCCCCACAAACCTGAATACCTACTCCGGGGCCAAATATTTCAATTCCGTATTTTTGCAATCGCTTAATATTCGCTTGAGTTATTTTATTAAACCACATTCGTTGATTCATAGAAGGAGCTACCGCGATGGGTGCTTCTGTCGCTAAACAAAGAGTTGTTAGCAGATCATCTGCTTGACCGTAAGCTAAACGCGCAATAAAGCCAGCACTGGCGGGAGAAACTAAGACTTGCTCACACCAATGGGCCAAATCAATATGCTCCATCCCAGAAGTTCCTTTTAAAGAAAATAACTCACTTACTACAGGTACTCCTGAAACTGCCTGAAAAGTTAACGGGGCGATAAAAGCTTTTGCTGCCGATGTCATTACTACCCGAACTAACGCGCCCTGCTCTTTCAACTGGCGTACCAGCTCAACGCTTTTATAAGCAGCGATAGCACCTGTAATACCAAGAAGAATTTTTTTATTGCTTAGCATAAAAATAGTGAAACAGCATACCTCTGCTCTCTGATATTTATCAAGAGCTTTAGGGATAATTTTTACTCATTTTCTAACTTTGACTACACTTACTTATATTTTCTGATTTTTCTTCTCAGTGCTATTCTTTTCTGGCAGCTGATTATGTCGATAGAACATCGGAAGATAAAAATTATAAAATTTTATCAATCTCTTTATGAAACCAAATCAGACACGCTTAAATTGTAGATGCTTCTCCCTCTGAGATTTTTCAATTTCTAACAGATTTTTATGTTTTCTCTTTTTTATTAACTTTAAATTTAGATTTTGTCTGTTCTTTAAAATATATCTTACCAATTGGTATAAATAACGTCCTCATCAGAAATTACTTTTAGTTGATTCTAATATACTTAGAATTGCTTTATAGGATGAGCAGTTAAAATTGAAACTTGAATATTACGATAGTATTTCCTTATGTATTTAATTTTATCTATAAAAAAATTTAAATATAACGCAAGTTTGAAAAGAGGATATAGGATTTAAGAGTGCATAATCAATATTTACATACAAAGTTTAGGCAGAGAGCAGCTGCTACCCCCCCCTCATAACTCAATCGAGCTTCCCTTTTGATTAAATAAAATACTCATAAAGCCTTGTTTAATAAATGTAATGTAAAACTTTTCAACCTAATCATTTGAAAAATCTTATTAAGCAAGATTTATCTAATAAAGTGGATATTTTATTGATAGAAAACCATCTCTCTAATTAAGAGAAGTTTTTAAACCCTCAAGGTTTGAGATCATTTCAACTGTTTAAAAAGCTAATTTTTTTTAGTGAATTTGGCTTTTCTCCTTCTAAACTTTAAAGATCCAAATCAGTTTGAGTACCATATCCAAATATGTTTATTACTTTTGTTTATAACCACTTAAAATTTGTTCTTAAAAAAGAACAGAATTATAAAATGTCTCCTTCAAAAAATGATTAATGTTTTATCAGATTTTCTTTAATAAAGAGTAGGAAATTATACTTTTATCAATCATCTAAGATCAATAGCTAAATAGCTTTATAACAAATAAAAATAGTAATATTGGTTATGGCAACCAATATTATTTAAGTAATTCCTTATGACCATCTGAGACACATTGATTTTACTTTTTCCATATAGAATTTGTAAAATTTCTTAAAAGTCGCATGCATCTATTTAAATACATCATAAAGAACTACTACATTGATCTGAGTACATCACTGTGATATTTTATTAAAAATTTATTTATAGAAAGAATTGGTCCTGCATTAAGAATATTGAAATATATTGAGGAAGTCTAAAAAAATATCGTTTTTAATTCCATTGAAATTCTACAAAAATATATATATCAATTTATACTGATCGATCATAGCGTTCTTTATATTAAGTTACAAAAGATATGCATTTGGAAAGTATTGAACAATCGGATGGTTTAGAGAAAAATGCTTTCTCTCCGATTATTTTGTTTTGCTAATTCAAAAAACAACCTCTAAAGATAAGTAATTAGTGAACAAACCTTTTTTCTTAGTTCTCCTTAGTGAGTAAAAAAGAAGTGCATCTTTGATAATAACACGAATTTAACTTTAACACTCGCAAAAGCTTTCTAAATAAAACTTTCTTTTTGTAACAACAGGCTTTATACGCAGATAAATACCTCATAAGGAGTTTTTTCTTTTTGCTCTGATAAAAGGAAATTTTAGCGAGAAAGTATCAATTCACTTATTCTGTTTCGCTGATCAATGTCAATCATATCTTTTTTTTTAAGTTCTTTTTACGAAGGCGAATGGATTTTGGAGTAACTTCCACTAATTCATCATCTACAATAAATTGTAGGGCCTGTTCTAAACTGAATGTGATAGGTTGGGTTAAAATAATACTTTCATCACTACCCGAAGCTCGAATATTAGTAAGCTGTTTTTCACGACAAGCATTCACAAACAAATTATTATCTCGTAAGCATTGCCCGATAATCATTCCTTTATAAACCGGTTGTTGTGGCTTAATAAATAAATCCCCACAAGCCTGCAAATTCCAGAGGGCATATGTAGTAGCAATTCCCTGACTGTTAGAAATTAGCACTCCGCGAGTGCGTGTTTGCAAAGATTCCTGGACTAATGGGCCATAATGATCAAACATGTGATACATAATGCCAAATCCAGACGTTAAGGTTGAAAATTGAGCGTGTAAACCAATTAAACCACGCGTTGGGATTAAATAATCTAAGCGTGCTCTCCCTTTACCATCCAGAGTTATATTTTTTAACTCACCTTTACGTTTTACTAAATTTTGAATGATGCTACCTTGATGTTCTTCTTTAATATCCAATATTAAATTTTCAAATGGTTCACACAATATGCCATCAACGAACTTTTTAATCACTTCAGGTCGTGAAACTGCAAACTCGTAACCTTCGCGACGCATATTTTCAATCAATATTGATAAATGAAGCTCTCCTCTTCCGCAGACAATAAATTTGTTTGCATGGGAATCGAAAGTGACTCGTAGAGCGATATTAACAATTAATTCTCTCTCCAGTCGTTCTTTAATTTGGCGACTTGTTAAAAATTTCCCTTCACGACCTGTAAAAGGTGAATTATTTACTTGAAAAGTCATACTAACTATTGGTTCGTCTACGATAAGGGGAAGTAAAGCTTCCGGGTATTGTGGGTCGCAAAGCGTGTCTGAAATTCTCAAATTTTCAATACCCGTTATGGCTACAATATTTCCTGCATTAGCTGTATCAATATCGATTCTTTGTAAACCTAAAAAACCCAGCAACTTCAAAATGCGGCCAGAACGTTTCTTACCTTCACGATCAATAACAATCACCGGCGTATTTCGAAGGACGGTACCGCGTTGAACCCGCCCAATACCAATAGATCCTACATAACTTGAATAATCTAAGGAGGAAATTTGCATTTGAAAAGGACCATTCAAATCAACCTTAGGCGGTTCTACCTTTGATAAAATTGTTTCAAAAAGTAGCTTCATGTCCGAAGCAGTCTGTTTAGGATCTAAGGTAGCATAACCTTTTAAAGCTGATGCATAAACGACTGGAAAATCCAATTGTTCATCAGTTGCGTTTAGACTTACAAATAGATCGAAAACTTGTTCTACTACCCAGTCAGGACGCGCTTCTAGACAATCTATTTTATTCACTACTAAAATTGGTTTTAGTCCCCATGAAAAAGATTTGCGAGCCACAAACCAAGTCTGTGGCATCGGACCTTCTACTGCATCTACTAATAGTAAGACAGAATCAACCATTGATAAAATACGCTCCACTTCACCACCAAAATCAGCATGCCCTGGAGTATCAACGATATTAATATGGTAATTGTTCCAATGAATAGCCGTGTTTTTCGAAAGAATAGTAATACCTCGTTCTCGTTCCAACTCATTAAAATCCATTATCCGCTCACAGAGCACTGTTCGATCGCTTAGAGTCCCAGACTGTTGGAGTAACCGGTCTACTAAAGTAGTTTTCCCATGATCTACGTGAGCAACAATGGCAATATTTCGGATGTTTCCTGTCATAAATATTATTAATAATCTTTAACGAAGCAATGTAATTAGAAAAAAGTACCTCTTAGAAAAAAAGAGATTTACTGTCAATGAAATGTACCGTCAGCAAAAAAGTTTTTGTTAATCAATACCTCTGCTATTTGAATGGCATTAAGCGCAGCGCCTTTACGAATATTATCGGCTACTATCCACAAGTTTAATCCATTCGGATGGAAAATATCTTTTCGAATACGTCCAACAAAAACCGCGTTAGCATTAACAGCATGGCTAATCGCAGTCGGATAAGAATTATTTTCATCCACCACAATAACGCCAGGTCCTTGAGACAGGCATTCTCTTGCTTCTTCAAGACTAATAGGATGGCGGGTTTCGATATGCACAGCTTCAGAATGACCAAAGAATACGGGAATACGAACAGCTGTCGGATTAATCCATAAGTTAGGATCCCCCATTATTTTTTGTATCTCCCAAATTATTTTCATTTCTTCCTTTGTATACCCATTCTCATAAAAAATATCAATATGAGGAAGAGCATTGAAGGCAATTTGCGAAGGAAAAATAGTCGATTTTTCAATAGGCTCACCGTTCAATAAATGAGCTGTTTGCTCTGCTAACTCTCGAATAGCTCGTCGACCTGCCCCTGAAACGGATTGATAAGTAGCAACGTTTACTCGTGTAATTCCCACTGCATCATAGATAGGTTTTAAAGCCACCACTAATTGAATAGTAGAGCAATTAGGATTAGCAATGATATTATGATTACAGTAATTTTCTAAAGCAGAAGGATTTACTTCTGGAACTACCAACGGAATATCGTCATCATAACGAAAATAGGAAGTAGTATCGATTACAATACATCCAGCTTCTGCAGCACACAGTGCATATTCGGCTGAACGTTCAGCTCCAGCTGAAAAAAAAGCAAATTGGACTTTTGAAAAATTGAATTTCTCTAAACTACGAACTCTTTTTTGTTTCCCACCAAAAAGTACGTTTTGCCCTTCTGAGTTCTTACTTGCAATTGGATAAATCTCCCCAACGGGAAACTGTCGCTCGAAGAGAAGTTGGAGAATTTTTCCACCAACAACACCAGTTGCTCCTACTACGGCAATATCATAAACCACAGTCATTTTATCCTCCTCTTTCATACAATACCTATAAATTTTGGGCTTTGTGCCGCAGATAGTGGTCCATTAAAACTAACGCCAACATAGCTTCGGCGATAGGTGTAGCACGAAGCCCCACGCAAGGATCATGACGGCCGGTAGTGATTACGTCTACTTCTTTTCCTTTCACGTCGAGAGTTTTTCCTGGAATTCGAATGCTTGGTGTGGGTTTGAAAGCCAGGCTTACAAGAATATCTTGACCTGAGGAAATACCAGCTAATATTCCCCCAGCATGATTGGATAAAAATCCTTCTTTTTGCATTTCATCGCGATGTGCTGATCCTTTCTGTTCAATTACCGCAAATCCATCGCCAATTTCCACTCCCTTTACTGCATTAATCCCCATCATGGCTGAGGCAATTTCAGCATCTAATTTATCGAATACAGGCTCTCCTAATCCTATAAAGGTCCCTGTTGCAACTACATTAACTCGAGCACCAATTGAATCGCCTTGACGCCGCAATTCCATAATGAATCGTTCAAGCTCTGGCACTTTATTTTCATCAGGAAAGAAAAAAGGATTATGTTCTACAACAGAAAAATCAACTTTTTCTGCCCGGATAGGCCCTACAGCAGCAACATACCCCTGAATGTTAATTTGCAATTTTTCTCGCAAATACTTTTTAGCGATAGCACCAGCAGCAACTCGCATAACAGTCTCTCGAGCAGAAGCTCTTCCACCGCCTCGATAATCTCGAAATCCATATTTCCTAAAATAAGTATAGTCTCCATGACCCGGACGAAATAATGCTTTTATTTTTGAATAATCTCGAGAACGCTGATCAGTATTCTGAATCAATAATGTAATGGGTGTACCTGTGGTTTTTCCCTCGAAAACTCCCGATAGTATTTTGATTTGGTCAGCTTCTCGGCGTTGTGAGGTAAAGCGAGACCGGCCAGTTTTACGTCGGTCGATATCTGGTTGAATGTCTTTTGTGCTTAAGGCGAGTCCGGGTGGACAACCATCAACAATAGCTACTAATACTAAACCATAGCTTTCACCAGCAGTAGTGACAGTAAATAGTTTGCCAAAGGTATTTCCAAACATTATATTTTAATAGCACTAATACTTTAATCTGTCTATATCAAAGGGAAAACTGGAATTTTATTGTCTACTTTCCACTATTCTTAATTAATGTTCAGAAAGCTATTATTGAAGTGTAATAGTTTAGTTCCAGATAAAGTAAAATGTTTATTAAAGATAAAAATCATCCGATGAAGATAACTATTTGTAAGATTACTTAGAAAAAAGGATATAACGCATTTATAACAAGAGCTACTGTCTCAAAATACACTCGTTTTTAAAAATTTTTTGAAAAATTGGTTTTACCTATAAACCAAGTGTTTTGACTTTTTACTTAATCTAACTTTCCGAAAAATTTTTTATGATTATGATGAGGTTGATATCTTTTTAATTAAACTTTGAAATTGAGGATCAGAGGAAATGTTGTGACCAAATAACCAGTCGTAAAGTAGAGGATCAGGCTCATCAAGAAGACAATTAAATAATTTTTTTTCTTCAGGTGTCAAAGTTAAAAATTGATTTTCATAAAACTTCTCTAAAAGGATATCCAATTCCAGCATACCCCGACGACACTTCCATTTAATTTTTCTTACCTCTAAAAACTTATCCATCTTTACTTCTCTCTAAATTGAACCCGTTGAGTTATTTGACATAACAATTCGCATCCAATAGTACCGGCCTGTTCAGCTATTTTTTCAACAGGTAAGCCATTTCCCCACAAAATTACCTCATCCCCAATTTTAGCATTTGGCTCATGGCGCAAGTCGATGGTTATCATATCCATAGATACCCGACCAATTAACGGGCATATTTTTCCATTTAATAGTGTTGGAGTTCCGCTAGGTGCGTGACGTGGATATCCATCACCATAACCAATGCCAACAATACCAATAAGTGTATTTTCTGAAGAACGCCACGTACACCCATAGCCTACCATGCCTTCAGGACGACAATTTTTAACTGCTATTATCTTCGCAGACAAAGTCATTACCGATTTTAAATTTCGCTTAATACCAACTTCATAAGAAAATGGGGACACACCATATAGTATAATTCCAGGACGCACCCAATCAAAAAAAGCAGTAGGGTAAGTTAATAAGCCTGCCGAATTTACTATACTTTTAGGAACATTTCTATTTTTAGTAATTTCTATAAATTGTTTAATTTGCCATTCAGTAAACGATCGATCTTTATTATCAGCATCAGCTAAATGACTCATTAATCCAATTGGTTTTTGTACAGACAGGCAGGTGGACAATCGATCATAAGCAGAACTTACTTCTTCTAGAGGAAAACCTAATCGATGCATTCCAGTATCAACTTTTAACCAAACTTGTAAGGATAAGGATAAGGAAGTTTTATTTTTTTCTAAAAGATTTACTTGATAAGGATGGTGAATTACTGCTACTAAATTATGTTGAATAAATTTGTTTAATTCTGCTTTATTACTAAAACCACGCATAACCACAATTGGTGTAACAATTCCATTTTCCCTTAAAATTAACGCTTCATCAATACATGCTACTCCAAATGCATTCTTAAGTACTTTAGCAACTCGAACCAATCCGTGACCATAACCATCGCTTTTAATCATAGCTAAAACAGAAGATTGAGGAGCAATTTCTTTTACTCGAGAAAAATTATATTTGAGTGCATTTAAGTCAATAGTAGCTAGTGCTCGGTCCATGCTCACACTCCAAAAGGAAAAGGCGATCGTAGTAGCACATTCTCGTGAGAGAAATTATCAAAACGAGTATATTGTCCACGAAATGTGAGTATCACCTTTCCAATGGGACCATTCCGATGCTTCGCAATAATAATCTCTGCTTTACCCTTATCCGGAGATTCTTCATGATAAACTTCATCACGATAAATAAAAGCAATCAGATCGGCATCTTGTTCAATTGCACCTGACTCCCGTAAATCCGACATCACAGGACGTTTGTCGGTTCGAGCTTCCAAACTGCGGTTAAGCTGAGATAAGACGATAATAGGAATATTTAATTCTTTTGCTAGTGCTTTTAAAGAACTAGAAATTTCAGATATTTCTATACTGCGGTTTTCCCGATTGTTTGGGACATGCATTAATTGAAGATAATCCACAGCAATTAAACCTAGAACTCCATGCTCACGAGCTAAACGCCTTGCCCGTGAGCGAATCTCTCCAGGAGTTAAAGCAGGAGTATCGTCGATAAATAATTTAGTTTCTGAAAGCATTTCAACAGCACGTGTAATTCGAGGCCAATCATCATCTTTGAGTTGACCTGTACGCACTTTATGCTGGTCGATACTCCCCAGAGATGAAATCATCCGCATAACCAATGCTTCGGCAGGCATCTCCATACTAAAGATGAGTACTAAAACATTGCTCTTTATTGCTGCATGCTCAGCTATATTAATTGCTAATATGGTTTTTCCCATGGAAGGACGACCTGCAATTACGAATAAATCAGCTGGTTGTAAACCAGAAGTTAATCTATCTAAATCAGTGAAACCTGAAGAAAGCCCAGTGAGAACTTTACTAGAATGATAGAGCATATCAATGCGATCCGTTGCTTTAGTCAACAAGGTGCTGATTGGTATAGGACCAGCTCCTCGAGAACGACTTTCAGAAATATTAAAAACTCTTTGTTCTGCTTTATCGAGTAATACTTTAATATCACGACCGTCAGGATTAAAACCATCCTGCGCAATATCCGTTCCAGCTTTAATTAGTTGCCGCAAAATAGCTCGTTCCCGGACGATATCTGCATAAGCCACGATATTTGCAGCACTAGGTGTGTTTTTAGCCAATTCATAGATATAGGCTTCTCCAGGCGCATTTAGTCGATCCTTTGCTTTAAGAGCTTCTGATATAGTCAATACATCTAAAGGTTTGTGTTGATCAATCAAGCGAGACATCGTTTCAAAAATTACTCGGTGATCGGATCGATAAAAGTCTTTCATACTGATCCGATCAGCAATACGATCCCAGGCACGATCATCCAACATTAAGGCACCGAGTACAGATTGTTCTGCCTCTTGTGAATGAGGTGGCATTTTAGGAGGTAGATCTTTTGCTTTCTGACGTGGTGGCATAAGGACTAGTCTAACATTCTGACCTCAAAACAGGAAGGTACCAGTGGACCCCTTTCTCAAAAAAGCACGTTTTTCTGTATCTAGAAAACAAGTAGCGCAGGCTCAACTAACGATAATTTTTGTAATTTTTCTCTGAGAAGTAAATTTTGTCGCGGTGTACAGAGATTAATGCGTTATAAATTATTGAAATCGCTAGTCGTGCTAAGAGGATCAGCAGAGACTCTTACATACTTAATAAAAATAAAAGCTCGATTCCAAAAAAACCCTAAGCGGTTAATGCAATTAGAATAATATTCCCTAATACGTATCCCAATTTAAGATACAGAAAATTATATGGGCATAGAAAAAAATAAAGTGGATCCTTTTTTAAGAAGACTTATAGTAAGGCTGAATGATTTTATTAAGCGATTATTCACGTATAATTACTTCCATTATTCAGAAACCACTTCAACTTTTAATATAACAGTAACGTTAGCATGGAGATGGATTGGAACTTCATATTCGCCAATTTGGCGAATAGGTCCTTCTGGTAAGCTTACTTCACGTTTTTGAATATTAATACCCCTGCTAGAAATTGCTGCAGCAATTTCACGAACTCCCACTGAACCAAAAAGCTTACCTTCATCACTGGCTTTTGCTATGACGCGAAAAGTTTTTCCTTCCAATTTTTTCGCACGTGCTTTAGTTCTCTCTAACTGTTCTGCTGCTAACTTCTCTAATTCTGTGCGGTTTTTTTCAAATTCCGCGATATTTTCTAGCGTCGCAGGTACAGCTTTCCCATACGGAAATAAAAAATTACGTGCATAGCCTGGCTTTACGAATATTTGATCGCCAATATTACCTAAATTTTCTATTTTTTCCTGTAAAATAACCCTCATATTCACAATTTAAATCCTCGTTAATTCTTTAATAAGGTGTAATGTTTTCGAAAATTATAAAAACTATCGATAAGCCCCATGATAGCTAAAATAATCACTGTAAAGAATGTTAGTAACAAAAAAGCGATATAAATCATTACCATCAATAATACCATTTCTTTCCGATTCATTACTAACCAATGAAGAATGCTCAATCCCTCAATCATAAACGGAAATAATAATACAGGATAGGTGTCCACGAGCCAACTTGGCTGCCAAATTAAACCAATACTAGCGATGATTAACAAGCTCGCACTTACTTGACTAATACGGATTTTCGTAAATTCAAACTGTAATCGTCCAGGAGAAAAAAGAGCTGTTTGCCACCAACGGGCTGAAATTAACAAAATAATTGTTCCAAATAAAACAAAAAAAATAAAACTTCCCGTAGCAATGGAAACAAGATGTTGGACAAATTCTGCAGAACGATCAGTACCTAAATGAAAAGTTAAAGCCCAATCATTAAATTGCAAGTAATTATTAATTAAACCTATCCACATTTTCCGAATGTTTGGAAAAATAAGATGCACCATACTAACTACTAATGTTCCTATTACAGAAGCAGCTTCTAATACCCACTGCCAAGAAGTAGCATAGCGTAGAATTAAACCAAATATAAATACTAAACTGCATTGGGCAAGCAATAGATCAAATCGATAAAAAAAGCTAAAATGTCGAGTTATCACTAACGCAATGGCAGGTAAAAGAACAAAAGCTAAAACGACTAAACTCGCCTTATAGCCTTTTTGGAGGGTAACCAATCCTAAAATTACAGTGGTAAAAAATCCTACAGGCAGAAAAAAAGCTAATAACGAAAAACTTAATGCAGCTATAGCTGCACGAATGTTATCAGCCAGCAAATATTTTCCAAAGCTTTTCATTAAGTTACCAAAATCATCACTCTCGTCTGCTTACTTACTCAATAGGAAAAAGATTGAATTTCTTTTATCGATGCGCATCGCAATACGGTAATAAAGCCAGATAACGAGCCAGCTTAATAGCACGAGATAATTGGCGCTGATACTTAGCACTTGTTCCTGTGATACGGCTTGGAACTATTCGGCCGGATTCCATAACATAGTTTCTTAACGTATCGATATCCTTATAATCGATTTCTCGAACATTTTTTGCCTTAAAAGCACAGAATTTTTTGCGATGAAATGACATATATTCCTCTTAGGTTTCTTCAAGTTTTTCAACAGTCCTTTCTTCAACAAAGACTTTTAGCTTCTCTTTCAAAAACTTCGTTTGTTCAGCGCCTTTCATAATAAGTGAAAGCTCAGTAATAGCATGATTACGTTTTAAAATTAAACTACGAATCACAGCATCATTATAACGAAAAGCATTTTTAAGCTCATCCAAAACAGCCTTATCACATTCAATATTCATTAAGAGGTAATGAGCTTTGTATACTTTTTTGATAGAATAAGCTAGTTGACGGCGTCCCCAGTCTTCTAATCGATGGATCTTGCCCCTACCTTCTCTAATCATCAGCTGATAGCGTTCAATCATCGCTAATACTTGCGTGCTTTGATCGGGATGGACTAAGATTATGACTTCATAATGTCGCATTAACAGTTTCCTCCTGACTTGGCTTAATAAACCCCCCGAGACTAAATCGGTGGAACAAGGACAGACGCGGTATTCTAACTAATCCTATGAAAGATATCAAATTTAATCCATAACATACGCAAATTCATTGTCTTACTATCCAAGGGTAAGAGTATGGATAGATTAACGGCAGTTTTGAAGCAATCAAAATAAGATAAGGTTTAAGTTCATATAAGATTCATGCTATGCTTTAAATAAGTATGAGAATTAAGAAGATATGCTACTTACTGAAGATATTAGTGTTGAACATTACCAAATTCGAGCTTATGATGCCGTATCGGTTACGATTAATGAAACGCTTTATACATCAAGTGTAATCGTTTCTCCCTCTAAGCTCATTAGTGACTGGAAGCCGAAATCTTTAGAAGAATTAAAGTCTGAACATTTCCAAATTGTGTTATCTTTGAATCCTGAGGTGGTCATCTTTGGGACTGGAAAAAAATTTATTTTCCCAGTTCAAGAAAAACTTAGGCTGCTTTTCCAAAAACGAATTGGAATTGAATCTATGGATACAGGTGCTGCCTGTCGTACTTATGCAGCGTTAATGTCCGAAGGGCGGAAAATAGTGGCAGCACTAATTATAAATAACAATTCGTGGAATAATGCATGAAAAAATTAATTATCGTAGCTGCACAGATTAATTTACTGGTTGGAGACATCGAAGGCAATACTCAACTCATCGTTGATACAGCCAACCACGCCTATCGTAAAAGCCGAGCTGATGTCGTATTATTTCCGGAATTAGCTATTACAAGTTATCCACCCGAGGACCTACTCTTTCGACCTGCACTTTATCAGCGTGTTCATCGCGCACTCCAACGAATCGCCAATGAAGTTAAGTATACTACTGTTATTGTAGGATACCCGGATTGCCAGGAGAAGCGTTACTATAACAAAGCAGCTGTGATTACTAAAGGAAAAATAGTTGCAACCTATGGAAAACATGCACTACCGAATTATCGAGTTTTTGATGAAAAACGTTATTTCTCATCTGGAGATGAACTCTGCATCATCGTAGTTAAAGGAATAAGAATTGGCTTATTGATTTGTGAAGATTTATGGTTAGAAATGCCTTTGAAGGACACTGTCAAAGCAGGAGCACAATTAATCGCCTGCATTAATGCTTCTCCTTTCTCTCAAGATAAATCACATCTCCGACGTGCTTTATTAATAAAACGTACTCAGAAATATCGTGTTCCCATTATTTATTTGAATTTAATTGGGGGGCAAGATGAGCTCGTTTTTGACGGCGGTTCTATGGTATTTAATCAAAATGGGGAGCATATTCAACAAAGTACTTATTTTAAAGAAGAATTAATGACCATTGAATTTGACCTTGAACATCAATTAGATATAAAAATCAAACGCCCATTACCACCTGAACCTTTAGATGAAGAGAAAATTTACAATGTTCTGGTATTAGGTATTCGCGATTATATTAATAAAAATAATTTTCCCGGTGCTATTATCGGTCTCTCTGGAGGTGTTGACTCTGCTTTAACACTAGCTATTGCTGTTGATGCTATTGGATCATCACGAATGAATGGTATTCTAATGCCTTCCGCTTTTACCTCTTCAATGAGCATTGAAGACGCGGAGTCAGAAGCCCAAGCATTGAAAGTTTCGACATCTATTATTAATATCAATGTTATCTTCGAAGCCCTTATTCGAAGTTTAGCACTAGAGTTTAGAGGGTTTCCTAAAGACGTCACTGAAGAAAATTTGCAAGCACGTATTCGGGGTACCCTATTAATGGCTCTCTCCAATAAAAAAGGCACTATTGTATTAACGACCGGAAATAAAAGTGAGATGGCTGTTGGGTATACTACTTTGTATGGTGATATGGCTGGTGGCTTCAGTGTACTAAAAGATGTTTATAAGACAATGGTATACCGCTTGTGTAAATATCGAAATACTCTTTCACCTGTTATTCCTGAGCGTGTTTTAACTCGCGCACCTTCTGCAGAACTGGCCCTAAATCAAAAAGATCAAAACACCTTACCACCTTATCCGATACTGGATAAAATTTTAGAGCGTTATATTGAGAAAGATGAAGATCCAAACACAATTGCAGCTGCTGGTTTTGATATTAATATAGTTAATAAAGTAGTTCGAATGATAAATCGTAATGAATATAAGCGTCGACAAGCATCCATTGGTATCCGCATTACAGAACGTGCTTTTGGTAAAGATCGGCGGTATCCGATTACCTCTGGGTTTTCAGAAGATATTTAGAACCTATTTTTATCTTAACTTGTTGAAAAAAACTTTTTAAGAATTGCGCAGGAACTTCTAAAGAAACGGATAAACAAAACAGTCGTTTATCATCAAACTCTCTGCATTTAACTGCATCTTTCTCTGTCATAAGGATTATTTTATCATCTCTAAATTGAAAATCTTTTTTCTGATAAAAATAATGATCGGGAAATGCGTGTTTTATTACTTTTGCTCCTAATAATTCAAGCTGATGAAAAAAATTTTGTGGATTCCCTAACCCAGCAACTGCATGGATAGTTTTTCCATGCAATTCTTCAAAATTTATTTTTTTTTCTGGGTTGTTTAATTGATAAATTTCCACAGGGTACAACTGCTTTACAACAAGGAAATCCACCGAATTTAATCGCGATTTTGGTTCTCTCAAAGGTCCTGCTGGCATACACAATCCATTTCCAAATTGACGATCAGAATCTATAACAGCGATTTCAATATCTCGTGATAATGAATAATGCTGCAACCCGTCATCGCTGATAACAATATTGCAATTAAAATTTTTTAATAAGTATTCTATAGCAGCCGGGCGATTGACGCCTACCACCATCGGAAAACCTGTTCTTGCCAATAAAATAGCTTCATCTCCAACTAGATGAGGATCGCTATTTGGTGTGACGATTTGGGGTCTATCTTTATTTTTTCCTCCATAACCGCGACTAACAATTCCTGGCCGAAAACCTTGCTTTTTTAATTGATTCACAAGCCAAATAGCTAAAGGAGTTTTTCCACTACCACCTACAGTAACATTACCTATCACAATAATCAGCACTGAAAATTTTCGGATTTTTTTGAGGCCAATAGTATAGATTGTTCTTCGAAAAATCACAGCCAGTTGGTATAATAAAGAAAAGGGGATTAAAAACTGACTTATCCAAGAGCGTGATTGATACCAAAATTGCGGTGCTGTTATCATTTCTGATTCTCAACATCAATCAAAATAGGATTTTCCGAAAATTGCATCTGATACAATTCAGCATAAATTCCTTTTAAATCTAAAAGTTGCTGATGTGTTCCTTTTTCTACGATACACCCTCTCTCCATCACAATAATCCAATCGACTTTTTCAATAGTAGACAATCGATGGGCAATTACTAAGGTAGTCCTTTCATGCATTAAATTTTCTAACGCTGCTTGAATATGTCTTTCCGCATGTGTATCTAACGCAGATGTTGCCTCATCGAAAATAAAAATAGGAGTGTTCTTAAACAAAGCACGGGCGATAGTAATCCGTTGACATTGTCCTACAGAAAGGAGAACACCGTTTTCTCCAACAATAGTGTTTAAACCATCTGGTAATTGATCGATAAATTCCATTACATGAGCTGCCTGAGCCGCTTCTATAATTTTTCTCTTATCAACACGTCCCAATTGGCCATAAGCAATATTATTTAAAATAGTGTCGTTAAATAAGATAGTGTTTTGAGACACTAAAGAAAATTGATTACGTAACTCTTGTAAATGAAACTCTTTAATATTAATTCCGTCAATTTTAATGATGCCTTTTGAAGCTTCGTAAAATCGGGGTAATAAATTAATTAACGTAGACTTTCCAGCACCTGATCGACCTACTAATGCGACTTTTTGTCCTGCTTCGATAGTTAAATTAATGTTCGAAAGAATAGGCTTTTGACTTTTATCATAGGAAAAAGAAACATCAGAGTATTCTATGGTACCCCTTGCCCTTAACAAATGACGACTTCCCATATCCCTTTCAACGTCTTCATCTAATAGTTTAAAGATACTTTCCGCACTAGAAACGCCTTTCTGGATATAATTATTAACCATAGTAAGTCGACGTACAGGTCTAAGCATCATGATCATTGCAGAGATCATAGAAGCAAAACTACCAGCGGTTACATGTAAAGAAGGTTGAGTAGCAAAAAATAAAATGATGGCAACCTGAATAGCGATCAGTAACTGTATTAATGAAATACTAACACTGTTAGTTATCACCACTTTCAATTCGTGCTGTTGATTTACCCTAGTGATGTGGTGAAATTTTTTATTTTCATAGGTTTGTCCACCAAAAAGACGGACTACTTTATAAGCTTCTATAGTTTCACTCGCAATATGCGTAACTTCACCCATAGATCGTTGCACACTAGTACTCAATCGACGTAATCGTGTACTACAAATTTTCATTACCCAGACAATGATCGGAGTAATTATTAAAAAAAATAACGTTAATTCCCAATTGACTAAAAACATCACTATCAGTAAGCCAATTACTAATGAGGATTCTTGAAGTGTAATAACTAGAGCATCAGAACCTGCTTGAGAAACTTGTTCTACATTGTAAATTACTGTGGACAGCAAATGACCCGAACTGTTCTGATCATAAAACTTGACAGGCAAGCGCAATAAATGACTAAAAATCGTCCGTCTAAAATCCATCACAATATTACGAGCTACTCGATTAATAAAATAAGTTGATAAAAATCCTGCTATCCCTCGAAATAGGAAAATTAATACAATGATTAAGGGCAACCAACGAATAAAATTAGAATCACGGGCAATAAATCCTTGATTAATGATCAGTTTTATTAACCAAGTGAATCCGGCATCAGTCAGCGAGACTACTATCGTACCAATAATCCCAAAAATAAAGATTGCACAGTATCGCTTAGTGACTTGCAAAAGGCGTCCATAAATTTCAATGCCTTTTCGTTTAACTCTTTTCATCAGCAGCTTTTGGGGCCTCTCTTATACCCAAAAATAACTCTGTTCTTCAACGGACCAGGACTATTCTGTCGTTTGGAGGAAATCCGAATAAAAATAGCTCTTTTTACGGTAGTATTCAAGTTCTGGTTCTTGCTTTTCATACCGTTCTAGCACTCGATAATTTGGGAAATGACAACAGTTGTAATAACTTCTCGGAAAAAGAGTATATTACAAATAGACTGTATAAAAAAAGAGTTTCATAGAAGAGGTTTGGTTTTATCCCATCCTGTCTGCGGAGTTATTAATAAAATATAACTCGAAAATTGCATTCCTTTGTAAGAAGCACTTTTCTCAAGATCTTAATATCAACAGATGGGTGCTAATGATGCATCTGAATTATTGTTGCTTTAGTGCCAAGATCTTTTCCTCCAGCATAATGAGGTCAGTGCTCCATTAAATCTTTGAAAATAACTTGGTAAAAAACTGGTTGAAATAAGCTGAGTTAAAACTTAGCTTATTTTCTGATTATCATTCCTTATAGTAAAGATAAAGATATACACTGATATCAAATTATAATGAAAAAAAAGTATAATTATTTGAAATAATCCTCTGGACTTATGATACAGGTAACATAATTAAAATACTTGCACTTACTTCAATTAACAATCAACCATTAGATTACGGACATTATACAAAAGTGGATGAAAATCATTTCTATTTTAAAGAATAGTAATCACATTTGTTAGTAAGAGCAATTAAGGACAATTTTTAAAAAGTGTACAGAAGACAGATCCATCTTAAAACGAGCGGTAACACTCTTAGGATACATATTATGGGGAATAAGAATACTATAAAACTTAAAAAAACTAACTGGACACAAACTAAGAGTTTCTAATAGTTATTATTAAATTTAATAATAACTATTAGATTATTTGTGAAAACTAAATGATTGGTTCTTTTATTTTGAAAAGATCTTGAGAGCTAACTGTCAGAGTAAAAAAGACCAATTTAGAATTATTAGTCTCATACTGGTGGACTCTTTTATTACAGTGGTTACTTTAACAAAGCAAATGAATCTGACTAATCATGAACTTTTACCTCGAATGTTATAAAATAACACTTCTATTAACTACAATAAATCCTATAGGTTTAGAAAACCTATAGGAAGTCTTCAATTTTAAAATACACTTCCTCAACTAGTAGAGGACGATTATTCTGCTGATTTATAAAGAGAATGTTTATCTACACTCATTTAAGCAAATGAGAGCGAATTATTTTTTTAGAAAGATTTGCTGAATAAAACGAATACAGAAGGTAATAATCGATATAATAAGATCAAGATTTTAATTCATTTTAGAAATATATCATGAGGCATTTTCCGCGATATACCATAACTTATTACAAAGTAGAAAAGAGCATACATATTTAAAATAACATAGAAATGCACCTTGCAATATAAAAAGTCTAAGTTCTGATTTAGGCCAGAAGCATTCTTCGTGGTGCTTTTTAATTCTAGTAGCTTTTCTAGATACGAATAGTAAGGCACCTCCTTATACCTTAGTCATATCAGGTTTTCGTTGCACCCAAATTACGAGTTTTCTTTGGAATCAAACTGATGAGTCGGAATAGCAGTAGAGTTCCTGAAATTTCTTGGAAAATAGAAAATTGAAAACTTCATGGGTTTGCTTAGTTTTTTTGGGGTTACATGTGGCAGATCGTGTAAAACATAAAATAACTCTTCTTCGACATCTTTGTGCTGAAATTTTTTAACAAAATATTTAATTTTCTTCTTTATAGCTTACAACGAAAGGTTTTATTTTCTGATCGGAAATAATCATATCAACAAAAGCCATCCAGAGTTTCTTTCCATTATTTTCTGCTTTAACTATAAAGGTTCTTTCTTAATTTAATTCTTGAAATACTTTTCAAATGGAAAAATCTTGCATATTTGCATCCTGGATACTAGACAGTTTTAAATTCTTTCAAAATTTGAACTAATAACACGAGCTACCAGTTGTATATTTCAATAGACTTACACTTTATCATCGCTGGAGAGGTTGTGCTAGAGGATTCACAATTGCGCACCACTGCATTTTCCCTAGACCAATAATTATTATACATTATACCTCTTGCCAATAACTAACAGTAACTAAATAAATTAGTAATTTCTCATCTCTTGAAATTTGCTTCTCTGCCAAGACTTAAGTAAGTCAAGTTGGTACTCCTGATAAGGAGTAGGAAAGAAATTTTCTTGGAAGAGAAAGCGTATAAGACATAGCAAAATCCATTTCTTTCGGATACGAAATATAATTTCCCTGAAAATCCCTTTAAAAAAAGACTATTAAAGGATAGTATAGGTTTTTAACATCTGAAACAAGGAGCTCAATCGTATCAACTTCTTCTTGAACAAAAGAGAAATCCACTTTTTTAAGCATCCCTAACTAAAATCAATGTTGATTCACTTTTATTAAAAAGTATCTCAATTTCTTTTAGTTAAAATTATATATTTTCATTTCAAAAAGTTGAATATCTTTAATAGTTAATAAAAAATCGCGTCAGTTACTCATTTCACCACAAGTTCATTACTAACAAACTTAATAGAATCATCTTTGTTAGAAAATGATAATCAATAATCTAGCAAGTGATCCTACTCTAAAATGGAATATTTCATCAAAAGTATAACTTTTTGACAAATTAATGTCTCGACTTTAAAGCAATTGTTAATCGAAATTTCAGGATTGCAAAGGAGGGTTATCTAATATCTAACTAATCCCCTCATCAACTTGTTTCATGCTGAGGCGAACTCGACCCTGTTTATCAATTTCGATGACTTTAACACGAACTATCTGGCCTTTTTGAAGATAATCTCGCACATTCTTCACGCACTCAGAGGCAAACTGCGAGATGTGAATAAACCCTTGATAATTAGGTAGAATTTTAACTAGCGCTCCAAAATCTAAAACCTTAATAACAGAACCTTCATACATTTTGCCTAATTCTATTTCAACTGTTAATTCTTCGATTCGTCTTTTCGCAGCCTCACCTTCTTCCGTGGAATGGGCAGCAATTTTAATTGTCCCATCATCAGCAATATCGATAATACAATTTGTTGATTCAGTAATCTCTCGAATCATTACTCCACCTTTTCCAATAACATCTCGAATTTTTTCAGGGTTGATTTTCATAGTAATATAGCGAGGCGCCAATTGAGAAACTTGTGAACGAGGCTGAGCAATAGCTTTATTCATTAAGTTGAGAATATGGAGACGCCCTTTCTTCGCTTGATCGAGAGCACATTTCATAATTTCTTTTGTAATTCCCTCAATCTTAATATCCATTTGTAATGCCGTTACACCTTTTTCTGTACCAGCTACTTTAAAATCCATATCACCTAAATGGTCTTCATCACCGAGAATATCCGATAGGATCGCACATTTCTCTCCTTCTTTAATTAATCCCATAGCAATACCAGCAACAGGTGCTTTGATGGGCACTCCTGCATCCATGAGTGCTAAACTACTTCCACATACGCTTGCCATAGAGCTGGAACCATTTGATTCAAGAATCTCAGAAACTACTCGGATTACATAAGGAAATTCTGTTAAATTGGAAATCACAGGGACGATTGCTCGTTTAGCCAAACGTCCATGACCAACTTCTCGTCGTTTAGGGCCACTCATGAAACCAATCTCACCAACACAAAATGGTGGAAAATTATAATGAAAGATAAAATTTTCACGCCGATCTCCATCTAGATCATCTACCATCTGCGCATCTCGCTCGGTTCCTAAAGTAGTGACCACTAGAGCTTGAGTATCCCCTCGAGTAAATAAAGCCGAACCATGAGAACGCGGAAGTAAACCTACACGAATAGTGATAGGACGTACGGTTCTAATATCGCGTCCATCAATGCGTGGCTGGCCTGACAAAATTTGATTACGAACAACCCAGCGTTCTAGATTACAAAAGATTGCTGTTAATTCGTGTAAATTAATTGAACCTTCTTCATCAGTTTTTGAAGTAAATCCAGCTAAAAGATTATCCCAAATAACTTGAATTCGATTTTGTCGAGCACTTTTTTCTATAATACGGTAGGCCTCTTGAAGAGGGACTTTGGCCTTTTGAGATATCAAAATTTCTAATTTCTTATTGGATACAGGCGGTTGCCATTCCCACTTAGTACCGGATTTTTTAATAAATTCATCAATAACTTGAATAGCTGTCTGCATAATATGATGCCCGTAATACACGGCTTCTAGCATAATTGATTCCGGCAATTCTTGAGCTTCCGATTCGACCATCAAAACTGCCTCTCTCGTACCAACAATAACTAGATTAAGCTGTGATTCCTTTAATTCTTCAAAAGAAGGATTTAAAAGATATTTACCTTTCTGATAACCTACTCGGGCTACACCTAAAGGCGCGTTAAATGGAATGCCAGATACACCTAAAGCTGTTGAAGCTCCTAAAATAGCGGGAATATCTGTAGGAACTTCCGGATCCATGGAAAGTACAGTAGCAATAATTTGAACTTCATTGGTAAAATTCTTAGGAAACAGAGGCCGTAAGGAACGATCAATTAATCGAGAAGTCAAGGTTTCTTTTTCTGTAGGGCGGCCTTCACGTTTAAAATAGCCTCCTGGGATTTTCCCTGCCGCGTATGTTTTTTCTTGATAATTAACGGTTAGCGGAAAAAAATCACGTCTTTCTGCAACTTCTTTCCGATCTACAACCACTGTTACTAGGACAACAGTACCACCCATTTGAACTACCACTGCGCTTGTTGCCTGACGTGCTATTTCTCCTGTTTCAAGCGTCACATGATTTTTACCATATTGGAAAGTTTTACTAATTTTTTCCATTTTTTTCCTTATAATTTATGATCGTAACCCCAATTGCTCAATGAGTTTATGATACTGCTTTGTGTCGTTTTTCTTTAAATAACTGAGGACTTTGCGCCGTTGATTAACCATACGTAATAAACCTCGACGCGAATGATGGTCTTTTTTATGGATTTTAAAATGATTAGTAAGCTTAGCAATTTTGGCACTTAGAATAGCTGCCTGAACTTCAGGAGATCCTGTATCGTTATTATCTCTTTGATATTTCTTTAAGATTTCAGCTGTTTCTTTAAATATTAATGACATATTTATCTCTTTGTTAGTGAAAGACATTCGCCGTCATTTGTAGACACTGCAAACCTAAAAAGCAAAAAACACGGCATTATACCTTGATGTAGAATCCAACGCAAATAGCAGTAAGCTCTCTCAAGGAATCATTAAATTCTTTTGTATCAGGGGTTTTACATGAAAACAAACTACATAAGCAATTGATTGAAAATCAATTAGTTAGAACAGCCACTATATTAAGAATAATCTGGATTAGCTGAAGTAAAATGAAAAAATAAAACTGGTATTGACTTCATTTTGCAATTAACTACCTCTCAAACAGTACATCTTAGTTTAATCCCAATAAATGCATAGGAAACCATTCGCTCAATATTGAAGTGGGAGTATTTGTGAATTTTTGAACCCAATGACTTTTTTGACTTATTTTGATTCTACATAACACGATTATACCACGTTCTCCTGGCTTGAATTTGCTGCGCAATCAGAATTTAAATAGGGGATAGGTTTCACTCAGCTGTTTTTTAAGTAACTACTCTCAATGATAAAACTCGTTCGCTTCAAAACAATTGCTTAAGCAATTTCAGATGCCAATTCATAAACACTTAAATGTTTTGTTACTCAAATCTATGGAAGTTTACTAAATAACCACGCACTTATTGATCCCTATAATATTCAAACAACCGAACTCGCTAAAGTAATCAGAAATACTCAACACAACTAAATATTACTTTCTGAAATTGTTTTCATGAATTGAGCTGATCGTCACATTTAGATTTTGATTATACTGTATCTGATCTAAAAATACAACCTTGATAATTACTACATTATCTTAACGGTTCAATGCATTAATGATATCATGGAAAATATGTGGGCATCCACATAAGCTTTAGAAAAAATAATTCACGTACTACCGTTCTATTTAAAAGTATCAAATCTGTTATATTGATTCTCACTTTCAGAAATAATGAACTTATCCCGAACTTTAAAAACTCGTATTTAATTTAAGACTCATATGCAATATATATTTATTTATGAAATTAGACTATGACGTAAATAGCGTATTCACAATTTCACTATTAATCCCAAAGAAGATAGAAACTTCACGATACTGAAAATGAGTACTTACTGTGTTTTTATTAATCAGTTAAGCACTGGGTTTTACTTCTTTTTAGTTTTGTGTGTAAGTGCTATTATAAAAAATATCTATATAATCAATGATACTGCTTAAGATTACTTAGATTCATAAATATCATTGCATATTCCTAAAATTAAATTTAGAAAAATTATGAGCTAAATTTTTTCTCCAGTGTTTTGGTTATAATCAGAACTTTAATTGATTCATTTGCTTACTGCTTCCTGTAAATAGCAGCTAATTTCCTATAAATTTATTACTTTAAGTATCGTACAGCTTCACTCAACAGTTTTCTCTACAAAAGAAATGATAATATTTATTTTCTAAGTAATGTGTATCTGATTCCAAAAAATATCAAAGTATTTTAAAAATCTAGAATATTTCAGCTAAAAGTCGTTATATTTAAAAGCTTTTCACAAATTTGGTGAACCCACTTTTTACTCAAATAAGGATGAAACGGCAAACTTAAAACTTGCCGGCTTGCAATCTCAGCTTCAGGATGATTGTAATCATTCTGTAAATAATTGCGGATGACCGGTTGTTTATACAATGGCTGAGGATAATGAATGGCTGTAGGAATGCCTGCATTCATCAGAGCTGCTCGCACTTCTTCTCTCCGTTCCACTCGAACAGTGTATTGTGCAAAAGCACTAATATTTCCAGGTTCAATATAAGGTGTAACCAGATGATCGCTTAATTTTTGAGAATACCATTTTGCTACTTGTTGACGACGTTTTAACTCATCTGAAAAGATTTCTAATTTTGCTAGTAAAATAGCTGCCTTTAAGGTATCAAAGCGCACATTTAAACCAATTTGAACATGATAATAACGTTTTTTTTGGCCGTGATTAAGAATCAAGCGTATCTTTTCAGCTAGAACATCATCATTTGTAAAACAAGCGCCGCCATCACCATAGCAACCCAAAGGTTTAGAAGGAAAGAAACTCGTGCATCCTATGGTTGTCAAGCCACAAGATTCATATCCCCAATGAGTGGCACCTAAACTTTGAGCACCATCTTCAATAACTGGAAGACTATAACGATGAGCAATAGTATTAATTGCTGCTATATTAGAGCATTGACCATACAAACTAACGGGCATAATTGCCTTCGTTCGTTCAGTAATTGCAAGCTCAATTTGCGAAGACTCTATGTTATACGTACGAGGATCAATATCGACAAAGACAGGCTTGGCCCCTAGAAGAATAATAGTTTCTGCAGTGGCAAAAAAGCTAAATGAAGAGGTGATCACCTCGTCCATCGGACCGATTTTTAATGCCAATAAAGCAACTAATAAAGCCATTGTTCCGCTAGAAATAGTAATGCAATGACGGACACCTACTAATTCAGCTAAGCGGTGTTCTAATTCCTCTACTTCTGGACCCATAATGTATTGCCCATGATCCAAAACAGCCTGAATATTCCTATCGATAGAGCTTTTTATCAGACGATATTGTTGATTTAAATCAATAAATTTCATCATATCCTGATGTTCTTATTTTGTGCACTGTTATAGAAAAATACTAACCTAAAACAAATTATAACTACAATCTTCAATACCCATGAGCTTCATTGGTATTTTTCTAGCAATCAATTTTTATCGAAATAGTTTTTTATATTCTCTATCTAATTGATTTCAAATCGCCCATTCGTCTAACTCAAGAATTTCAGTGGTGATTTTAAAGAATCACTCGTGTATGATTTTGCAATCATGAAATTAACATTCCTCACAGCCTTATCACCTCTTGATGGTCGGTATCAAAAAAAATTAGATAATTTACGATTGATTTTTAGTGAGTATGGTCTCATTCGATACCGTGTTTTAATTGAAATACAATGGCTACTTTTTTTATCTTATGAAAGTTCTCTTACAGAAATTCCAAAATTAACTGCACTGAATTACGAAAAATTAAAAGCAATTTCAAAAAATTTTGATATGCAGGCCGCAGAATCGATTAAAGAAATTGAAAAAACTACTAATCACGATGTCAAAGCAGTCGAATATTATTTACAACAACAACTAAAAAAAGAAAAAGAATTTGCAGATTTGATTCATTTCATCCATTTTGGATGTACTTCTGAAGACATTAATAATCTTTCTTATTCTCTCATGATCAATGAAACTCGCGCAAAAGTATTAATTCCTGTCATTAAAAAAATCGGCCTGCATTTGCAGACCATGGCAAAAGACTATGCGGAACTTCCCTTACTAAGCCGTACACATGGTCAGCCGGCTACACCAACGACTTTAGGTAAAGAATTAGCAAATACAGTGGAACGTATTCATGTTCAATATCGACACTTTATAAACATAAAATTGTTAGGTAAAATAAACGGTGTTGTTGGCAATTTCAACGCTCATCAAGCAGCATATCCTGATTTTGACTGGCCTGGCTTTGCTAAATGCTTTGTCGAATCACTTGGGTTAAAGCTCAATGCATATACCACTCAAATTGAACCCCATGATCGGCTAAGTGAACTTTTACAATCACTAATTCGTCTTAATAACATTTTAATCGATTTTTGCCAAGATATATGGGGCTATATCAGTCTTGGCTATTTTTATCAGAAAGCTATAAAAAATGAAGTAGGTTCATCAACGATGCCTCATAAAGTAAATCCTATTGATTTTGAAAATGCTGAAGGCAATTTAGGAATTGCCAACGCATTAGCTAATCATATGGCAAATAAACTTCCGATATCACGCTGGCAAAGAGATTTATCAGATTCCACAGTGATGCGAAATTTAGGATGCGTATTTGGCTACTCTCTTGTTGCTTATGAGTCGTTATTAAAAGGGCTTACAAAAATAAGTACTAACGAAAATCGAATTAAGGAAGACCTTAATTCTCATTGGGAAGTTCTTGCAGAAGCACTTCAAACCGTCATGCGTCGATATGGAATATCAAATGCTTATGAGCAATTAAAAGAACTAACTCAGGATAAATCGATTAATGAAAACCAACTAAGAGACTTTGTTGAAAAGTTATCTCTTCCTAAAAAAGCAAAAGAATACTTACAATCCCTAACCCCCACTAGTTATATTGGTTTCGCTCCGTCACTAGCAAAAAAAGTCCGAAATTTTAAATGGAATTAATTTTATTAAAATAAAAGGTAGTTTACCATGCTAGATTTTTTATTTAAAATCGATGAAAATGGCCAGTCCTATATCGAAACTAACATTTCTGGTAAAGCTTTATTAACCATCCCTCAATTAAATAAGGGAACTGCATTTAGTAAAGAAGAACGAAAAGTTTTTAATTTAAGAGGCAAATTACCAAACAGAGTGGAAAGCCTTGATGATCAAGTCATTCGTGCTTATTTGCAATACAAATCGTTTGATATTCAAATCAATCGAAATAATTATTTAAATCAACTATTAAATACTAATCAAGTTTTATTCTATCGTTTAATTAAGGACCACTTACAAGAAATGCTACCAACTATTTATACTCCTATAGTAGGAAACGCTGTACGTACATTTAACAAAAAATTTATGCATCCAAGGGGTCTTTACATTTCCTACGAAGACCGAAATAACATTACAGAAATCTTAGATAATCGATCTAACCCTCTCATTGATCTTATTGTTGTGAGTGATGGCGAAGGTGTACTGGGTATTGGAGATCAAGGAGTGGGAGCTATGGCTATTCCTGTAGCAAAACTCATGGTGTATACCGCTGTTGGCGGTGTGAACCCTTTACGAACTTTACCCATCATGCTTGATGTAGGCACTAACAACAAAGAATTGTTAAATGATCCTCTTTATTTAGGTTGGCGTCACAAACGCTTGATAGGAAGCCAATACGCCGAATTTATCGAAAAATTTATTCAAGCCATCCAAGAGAAATTTCCTCACGTATTGTTACATTGGGAAGACTTCGGGCGCACAAATGCTTATCGAAATTTAGTTAAATATCGTGACGTCATATGCAGCTTTAACGATGATATTCAAGGTACAGGCGCTGTGACTTTAGGGGCTATTTTGGCTGCCTTAAAAATTACTCATTCTACTCTTAGTGAACAACGAATAGTAATTTATGGTGCTGGGAGTGCTGGCATGGGAATTACGGATACCATATTCCGTGCTGTGTCTCAAAACGGTTTCTCTGAAGCTGAAGCAAGAAAACTTTTTTGGCTAGTAGACCAACCTGGACTATTAACTGAGTTCAGTGGATATGTAACTCCAGCACAACAACCTTATCTGAGAACGAAGGATGAAACTAAAAACTGGAAAATTGAAAATCTTCACCAAATTTCGTTGTTAGACGTAATTGAAAATGTAAAACCGACAATTCTAATTGGCACTTCTGCACGCAGGCACGCATTTAATCAGACCATCGTGAAAAAGATGTTAAAGTATGTGGCTAAACCTATTATTTTTCCTTTGTCTAATCCAACAGAAAAGTGTGAAGCTGAAGCCATTGATCTTTTCCAATGGACTCAGGGAAAAGCATTAATTGCAACTGGTAGTCCTTTTGAGGATATTATTTTTAAAAATAAGAAATTTCCTGTAAATCAATGTAATAATTATTTAGCTTTTCCGGGAATTGGTCTTGGTATTATTGCTGTTAAAGTCAAGCGAGTTACTGACAATATGCTGTGGAGTGCTAGTAAAGCTTTAAGTCGATATGCAGAAGAAACTACTCATCGTTTGCTACCTGGCATTCCTCAAGCACAAGAAGCGTCATATCATGTAGCTATTGCAGTAGCAAAAACCGCTATTGAAGAAGGTGTAGCGGGAGTTTCTAACGGTCAATCTGCAGAAGCTCTTGTGGCACAACACATCTGGGAGCCTCATTACCTGCCTTATCGAAGAAAATGCGATTGATAAAGTTTCTTATTCAAATTGCTGTATTCGAAGACAAGATATTAACGAGATTTTCTCATTTTCAAAGAGAGACTCTCTTCAAACAAGGATTTCCAATCAAACTGCGTGTTTTATCCATTAAACTTCATTATAGAACGAAATAAATCCTGTTTAATTCAAATCAAAATTTTCATAGCTTTACATTTCTTTTGATGATAAAAAAGAAAGAGCATAAAATTAAAACCATTAAGTAGAACAGATCCCTATGCTTTTTTAAGAAGAATTTTAAGAAGAAATTTTAATGTTCGCGAGTTTCACTGAATGAAATCTTAGGCCATTTCTCTACAGTAGTTTTCAAATTAACTCGGGATGATGCTAAATAAGTCAGATATTCTGCACTATCATAGGCTAAATTGCAAAATTGTTCTCTCTTAAATTGTTCCATAACAGCCCTATCATTACAAACAACCCATCGAGCAGCAGTGACATTAGCAGGTTTATAAACACACTTGACATTATATTCATTTTTTAACCGATAAGAAACTACATCAAATTGCAAAAGACCTATTACTCCTAGGATTAAATCATTTTTGTCAATGGGTCGAAAAATCTGGACGGCACCTTCTTCAGATAATTGCGTTAATCCTTTTAATAAGGCTTTTTGTTTAAGAGGGTCTTCAAGCTGTACCAATCGAAAAAGTTCAGGTGCAAAGTTTGGAATACCAGTAAATTTGAATTTTTCCCCCTGCGTAAAGGTATCTCCAATTTGAATTGTTCCATGATTATGTAGGCCAATAATATCTCCTGACCAAGCTGTATCTATATTCTCACGTTTACCTGCTAAAAATGTCAACGCGTTGTTGACTTGAATTTCTTTATCAAGTCGTACATGATAAATTTTCATTCTTTTTTGATATCGACCTGAGGTAATTCGTAAAAAAGCGATACGATCACGATGGCCTGGATCCATGTTAGCCTGAATTTTAAAAACAAATCCACTAAATTTCTTCTCTTCTGGTTTAACCAATCGGACATCTGTTTCTCGTGGTTTTGGCGCAGGTGCTTCTTTTATGAAAGCATTTAACAACTCATATACACCAAAATTATTTATAGCGGATCCAAAAAATACCGGTGTTAAAATCCCTTTTAAATATTGGATACGATTAAAGATATGACTTGTCCCTTTTACCAATTCAATTTCACTGCGCAATTTCCATACAAGATCACCTAATGTTTTATCCAGAGTAACATTATCAATATTTTTTATCTGTAAGCGCTCATTAACGCGTTCGTATTTTCCTGGCTGATAAAGATATACTGTGTTTTCAGATAGATGATATATTCCTTTAAAACTTTTGCCAGCTCCTATCGGCCAGGTAATAGGAGTGCAGTAAATTTTTAAAACTGATTCGATTGCATCTAATAGATCCACGGGATGATGAGAATCACGATCCATTTTATTAATAAATGTTATAATCGGCGTATTTCTTGACCGGCAAACTTCCATTAACTTAATGGTACGTGGCTCTACTCCTTTTGCTGCATCAATTACCATTAGTACCGAATCTACCGCTGTCAAAGTTCGATAAGTATCTTCTGTAAAATCCGCATGACCTGGCGTATCCAATAAATTGATCAAATAATTCTTATAAGGAAATTGCATGACGGAAGTGGTAACGGAAATTCCTCGCTCTTTTTCTAACTCCATCCAATCGGATACAGCATGACGAGCTGATTTACGGCTCTTAATTGTTCCAGCTAATTGAATAGCACCACCAAAAAGCAATAACTTTTCTGTTAGAGTGGTTTTTCCTGCGTCCGGATGCGAAATAATTGCGAAAGTCCGACGTTTAGTTATTTCTTTTTCTAAAGACATTTTGACTAATTCACATGATTATCTTTATATTCTATCGCCGAGAATAACGGAGCAGAATAACACAAGCAATGGCAAATAACATAGTGGGCATTAATGCTGCTAACATCGGAGGTAACTGATAAACCATCGCAAAGAGTCCAAAAAACTGGTTTAGCATATAAAAAGCAAAACCAACAATAACGCCAGTCAGAATTCTAAGTCCTATGCTAGCCTGACGTAATGAACTAAAAATAAATGGTACCCCTAAACAAATCATTACTAAAGTAGTAAAAGGCTGAATAATTCTCTGCCAAAAGGCAAAAACAAACGAATTAGTTTGAAGTCCTGATTGAATACAATATTGAATCTTATGGTAAAGACTAACAATTGATTGTTCCTCAATCGTCTTTTGACTTTGCTGCAGTTGCTGAGGATCAAACACAATCTGCAGCGGCAAATAACTTATTTTAATTTTTTTTATTCGAGTGGGTGTAAAGAGAGATTGTGTAACATGATAAAGTACCCAATTTCCTCTTGAATAGGAACCTTCTGGAGCGAAAGCAGCTGATAATAATTGATGTTGACTAAATTGAAAACGACTTACATTCCTAATTTTATTTTTTGCATCGATAGAACCAATATGGATAAATGAGTGCCGATCCCGTAACCATACCCCACCCAAGGCTTGATAACCGATAGTCTTTGAAAGCGTAAGAGATTTTATTAATTCCCCTTTTGATTCTAATCGAGGAGAAACAAATTCACCAATAAACGTCACCACTATAATCATAAGTGATGCTGCTTTTAAAACTGATCCTGTTACACGAGCAATAGAAACTCCTGCTGCTTGTATTACAATTAGCTGACTGCTAGAGGCTAATCTACCTAAGCCAATCAAACAACCCAAAAATCCAGCCATTGGAAATAATTGATATAAATTGAGAGGTAATTGAGTCAAGACATAAAAAAAAGCTTGTTTCAAACCATAATTGGTTGAATCAATTTTAGATAACTGGCCAATAAATTCCATAAAAATTTCAATACCCATTAGGATAAGAACAACTAGACTAGTCGCACTAATAACAGCCTCACGGATATAACGATTTAGCAACCTCATGAGAAATCTCTCCGGCTCGAATGAAGCCGGTACCAGAAATGTGATTGAAAAAAGAATAAAGTACACGCTAAAAACAAAAGAGATCCATTTATCCATGCTAATCCGATTATTGGACTAACTACTCCTTTTTCAATCCAGACTCGACCTAAGAACATTAAATTAACATAAACAATGTAAATCAGAATAGCTGGAAATATTTGAGCAAATTTACCCTTTCGAGGATTAATTTCACTTAGGGGTACAAGTAATAAAGCAAAAATCCAAACAGAAATAGGTATCATCAACCGCCATTGAAATTCAGCGGCCGCCTTTAAATCTATTTTACTTAATCTCCATAGTGCAGTTGTAGACATGGCTTGTACTTTCTCAGTAATGTCTATTTTTGGTGATTCAAGTCGAATTCCATACCGGCCAAATTTGATAACATCGAATTTTAAATCTCCCGGTATCCCTATATAACAAAATCCGTTTTTTAAAAAAACAAAGTTATTATTAAATCTCTTATATTCACAAGCCTCTGCAGCTGATATAATGCTCCATAGCTCCTTCTTTCTTACAGTTTGCTCACTTTCTGCCAAAAAAACATTAGTCATTATCTTATAATGATTATTAACACTACCAGCATAAAAAACCTTTTTTCCATCACCTAGGAGTTGAAACCGACGCGGGATAATCTTTTCTAGAGAAGCCGTTGCCAAAGCCTTGTGAAGGACTTTAATGCGATACCATTCTATTCGCGGTTCAACCGATAACATTAACCAACCTTCTATCAGAGTAATAGAAGTAGCTAATATCATAATCATGATCACAATTTGAGAACGGCTCACTCCGCAAGCAGTTAAAATGATCACTTCGTGATCCATACTCATCCGTCCTAAAACTAACAAACCACTAAGGAACAAGCTTAAAGGCAGCAAATAACTTAATAACAAAGGTATTTGCAATAACATAATTTCCATTACTGATTTAACAGTGATCTTACCAGCGGCAGCATCATTAAGATAATGGATAAATTGATTAGTGACAAAAATAATTAATAAGATTAACGTTGTCGTTAATAAAGTGCTGAGAATCTCTTTACTCAAATAACGAAAGACAATCACTGACAAATCAAACCTTTTATGGTTGAATACAATACTTCTTATTAATAATTACTTGCATTTTACCAAAGCACAATACAACATGGAAAAAACTTACGATCCCACACTCATTGAAAAAAAATGGATAGATTATTGGGAAAAACATCAATTAAATCGTCCTGTTGGCTCAGGAACTCCCTATTGCATTATGTTACCCCCGCCTAATATAACAGGCACACTTCATATGGGTCACGGTTTTCAGCAAACTCTCATGGATGTTTTAACTCGTTACCACCGGATGCAGGGTTATCAGACCCTTTGGCAGGGAGGAACGGATCATGCAGGAATTGCTACCCAAATGGTGGTTAAGCAACAACTTATTCAACAAGGACTTACTTGGCATGGCTTAGGACGGGAATCTTTTATTAATCGAGTATGGGAATGGCGTGATCGTTCTGGAAATAAAATTACTCACCAGATGCGTCGTCTGGGTGTCTCTATCGATTGGTCACGAGAACGCTTCAGTATGGACAAAGGCCTTTCTCAAGCTACCACTGAAGCTTTTATCCGTCTTTACCACGAAAGCTTGATATATCGAGGAAAACGGCTCGTCAACTGGGATCCTATCTTAAACACTGCCGTATCCGACCTCGAAGTAACCGCCAAAAAAGTTCATGGATCGCTGTGGTATATTCGCTATCCTTTAACTGACGGAACCGGGCATCTTACAGTTGCCACTACTCGACCTGAAACATTGTTAGGTGACGTAGCAATCGCTGTTCATCCCCATGATGAAAATTATCAACGCTATATTGGAAAAGAAGTTCATTTGCCTTTGACTGACCGTACTATTCCTATTATTGCAGATATTGCTGTAAATCGGGAATTTGGTACAGGTAGCGTAAAAGTTACGCCTGCACATGATTTTAATGACTATGAAATAGGTCAACGTCATCGATTACCTTTAATTAATATCCTCACTCCTGAAGGACGGTTAAATAAAAATGTGCCTTATGCTTATCAAGGTTTAGACCGTTTTGATGCTCGAAAAAAAATAGTGGCTAATCTTGAAGAAAATCACTTGATCGAGAAAATAGAATCTCATCGTGTTCTTGTGTCTCGAGGCGAACGTTCTGGAACTATTATCGAACCTTTTTTAACTGATCAATGGTTCTTAAAAATGGAGTCGCTTGCAGAACCAGCCATGGCCGTCGTCCAATCAGGAGAGTTAAAGTTAATTCCAGCTACTTGGAAAAAAACTTATTTACAATGGTTAACCAATATTCAAGATTGGTGCATCAGTCGACAATTATGGTGGGGGCATCGGTTACCTGTCTGGTATGACGAAAAAAAAAATTACTACGTTGGGTTCTCACAAGAAGAAATTCAAAAAAAATATCATTTAGGAACTAAAACAAAATTAAAACAAGAAACCGATGTTCTCGATACTTGGTTTTCAGCCAGTTTGTGGCCATTTGCTACTCTAGGTTGGCCTGAAAAAACCAAAGCCTATACAACTTTTTATCCTACTCAAGTTTTAGTTACCGGCTTTGATATTATTTTTTTTTGGGTTGCTCGAATGGTGATGATGGGATTAAAGCTCACTGGAAAAATTCCTTTTCACGAAGTTTATATTCACGGATTAATTCTTGACAGCCAAGGAAGGAAAATGTCTAAATCAAAAGGTAATGTTATCGATCCAATCCATGTTATTGATGGAATTTCTTTAGAAGAGCTTATTAAAAAACGAACCCATGCTTTATTGCAACCTAAGATGACTAAAGCAATTGAAAAATTAACACGCAAGGAATTCCCACAAGGTATAGCCAGCTATGGAACAGATGCTTTACGATTTACTTTTTGTGCCTTAGCAAGCACTGGACGTGATATTAACTTTGATATGAGTCGTATTAAAGGCTATCGAAATTTTTGCAATAAAATTTGGAATGCGGCTCGTTTTGTCATTATGAATACGAAGGGAAAAGATATAAATCCTGAAAAACCTTTAACCTATAGTATTGCTGACCGTTGGATCCAAAGCCGTTTACAACGAACTGTGAAAGAAGCTAGAAAGGCTTTAGATCGTTATCGTTTTGATTTGCTTGCTCAAATTTTGTATGAGTTCGTGTGGAGCGAATATTGCGATTGGTATACAGAATTCGTTAAATGCGTTTTCTATAATAAGCATACTAAACCCTCTCAGCAACGTGGAACTCGGATAACCCTTCTTGAAATACTAGAAACTCTATTACGGTTGCTTCATCCTATTATGCCATTTATCACAGAGGAAATTTGGCATATGGTAGCACCACTCGTAGAGAAAAACGGCAACAGTATTATGATCGAACCTTATCCCGAATTTAATAAGTTCGAGCTTGATAGTAAGGTAAATTCAGAAATTGAATGGCTTAAAAATATCATCACCGCCATTCGAACTTTACGAGCCGAGATAGATATTTCCCCTGCTAAAACTATCATAGTTATTTTCAGTAAAGGAAAAGAAAATGACAAAAAACATCTGAGAGAAAATGAACGATATATAAAATCACTAGGAAAAATTTCCCAATGGCGATGGGCTGATGCTAATGAATTACTACCTCTTAGTGCCACAAATATTGTAGGAAACCTTGAAATTCATATTCCCTTATCAGGATTAATTCACAAAAAAACCGAACTTGCTCGACTAAAAAAGGAAATTAACAAGCTTGAAAGAAAAGAAGAAAATTCTCTAAAAAAATTGGATAACCCTAATTATATAGAAAAAGCTCCTAAAGAAATTGTAGAAAGAGAATATCTGCTGTTAGAAGCAATACAAAAAACTCTAAGAAAATTACGACTACAATACTCGAAAATTGAAAATCTATAATACACAAAGTGATCTAAATCGATTCAGAGTTGTAGTATTTTTTAGGTCTCTGCTTTCCCTGTATTGCTTTGAATAGTTTCTGGAAAATAGGTACTACTAATGTGGGTTCGTGGAAATTAATAATCTTGCGACTTATATTGACGGATAAAGCAAAGGTGATATTTCTCTCTATAATGTGAGCTACCAACATGCCGTATCCTAAATTATTACCAGCACTCCAGATAACATCACCCGATTGTCGAGACTTTGTTTTGTATATCCCAAGACCATAAAAGTCTTGATCTTCTCGAGAACTAGTTTTGATATCTACTGGAACTCCATTAAATAATTGTTTCAAAGAACCATTTAAAATTCGCCCTTCTAACAACATTCGCATCCAATAAATAAGATCATTAGTGTTAGATAAACTAGCCGTACCAGCTAATCCATTAAAATTATAAGCATCTGTAACATCATAAACTTTTAATTCGCAATCATTGTTGTAAGTTACTAATTTTCGGTGACTAAAACTACTGGCATAAAGATGAGAAACTGGTAAATAACCATGCGCTAATTTAGGCAATAAGTCTTTTTCTAAAACACCGTAAGGGCAATAATATGTCGATCTTAAACCTATCGAATTAAACAATTCCTGCATTTGCAGAGAAGATTTACGACCTGTTGACGCTTCCAAAACCAAACCAGCAATAATGTAATTAGTTGCAGAATCACTGAAAACTCCTCGAACCGGTAATACATACCCTAAACGGTATCGTACATTAGAACCTGTAATTAAATCCAAATAGTCTTCGGCTTGCCAAACCTTATGGGGCTTATCAGAAAATGCTTTTTGATAAGTTACAGTTCTATCATAAGATGGAAGACCTGAAGTATTATTTAGCAGAGCTCGCAAAGTCACTGGTTTTAAGTAAGGATAGAGGTCAACGATGAGCTTTAAGCGACCACCATCCAGGCGATGGTGATTACTTAAAACAGCCAAAGGTGAATCTAAATCCAATACACCCTCCTCAACCCGTTTTAAAATAAGAGCTGCAGTAAACATTCGAGTGATTTCTCCACTCTGAAAAATATGTTCTGCGGACAAAGATTCATGAGTTTCTACATCAGCGTAACCCGCACAATAATGACGAATACAATTTTCCGTTTTACATATACTTAAGATTGCTCCAGGTAAATTATATTTCATGATATCGATTAACTTCATATAAGAACTATACTGGATTTAAAGAAAGATCTAAAGACACTGATTTTAGCTATGAAATAAATATAGCTTTAAATAAAGAATTGTTAAAGAATTAGTTCGTACTTACAGAGGAAATGAAGGATTTCTTAAATCTAACAAAATGCGAATAAGTAATGGATACCACAATGAGAGAAAAAGTACCAAATAATAAGCCCCTATGATTACCTAACCAATCTGATGGCGACCAATAGAACCTGGTCCTGTAGATAAAGGCTAAAGGAAATGCGCCAAATACCATCGCCATTGTTGTCATTAAGATAGGCCTTAATCCAATCATTATTCCTCTAATAATAGCATCTTGCGTAGATATACTTTTTTTGCGTAAGTCATTTATAAATTGCGTAATGAGAATTCCATGTTTAGTAATCATGCTAATTAATGTAACTAACCCAATCTACGAATAAATATTTAAAGTCCCTCCGGATAATTTTAAAGAAAATAAACCGCTAATAATACTCAGAGGAACAGTTAATAAGATAATCAATGGATCAATAAAACTATTAAATTGCGCTGACAACAATAAAATGAAAATGAGTGACATAATAACAATACTAGCAATATTTTTTGATGATTCTAAAAATTATGCTGCTTTTCCTGAAAAGACAGCATGTATGTTTGAGGTTAATACAGAGAGTAAATGAACTTTAATGTAATTAATTATCTGGCTTTCGGAATACCCTGATGAAAGACGAGCAGACATGGTTCCTGAACAAAAATGATCATAATGCGTGAAATTTCCCTGCCCTGTGTAGTTGGAGTCAAGTTAATTAAATTGGAGATAGGAAGCATATTTTCTTTATTACAGGATGATGAAAAACGTGAATTGCTTCGTACATATAGCTTTCTAAGTGCATTACAATTGGATAGATCATCCTTTCGCATTTGGACAATAACTTCATAAGTTTTATTACCTGCTTGAACATCTGTCCAATGATTTCCGCTCATCATTACACTTACCGTATTTGCGATATCTTGAATAGCTATACCCAACACTGCTGCTAAATCACGTTTGATAATAATAGCATATTGCTGAATATTATATTTCAAATTGGTATGGACATCTGTTACTCCTGGATACTGCTTTAAAATTTTAAACATTTTATTAATTGGATCTAAATAAATCTATAATAATCTCCAGCTGTTATGAAATTTAAATTGATATCATTTTCTTCTAATCCATAATTAATAATATCTGGAATATAGGCAAATATATATTATTAGCGATCAACGCATTTTGATATCTATTACAATTACTTGATGAGCAACCATCTTTAAAGATATCTAACCATATGCGCAGGCATAATCGCTCGCACCTAAAATATCGACTTTACCCCCACACCAGGTAATTGCCGCAGAGTAGGTTGGGGACCGTACGTTCTATATCATCTCGAATATCTGCGGATGATTTTTAAGGATCAATAAACCCTTTCCTAAAACTGGGGTTTCTTTAGTTCCTATCATAATAGTCGAAGGATTAGTATTTGGAGGCAATTTATCACGAATACTAAATATCTTATCTCTAATAACGCTTATTTCTTCTTCAAAATTTCCTCTCAGACGAAATAAAACAGTCACATAGAGAGCTGCTACCTGAATAACTCATTGAATTAATAGCCGCTACGTGATCGATGCCTGATAGTGCATTTTCAATTTGAGTTGTAACCTGATTTTCCATTCATTCAGCACTTGCGCTTTCATATAAAGTAGCCACTGTCACTATTGGAAATAGTGATTTAGGAAAGAAACACAACTCAAGATGTTGAATGAAATAATTCCAAAAATAACTAAAATTAAGCTTAAAACAATAGACAAGGCTGAATGATGAATATAAATCTCAGATAACTTCATTTCAACCACTTACTATTCACATTTACTTTGATAAAATATCATGCTTCTTTTTTCACTACTTTCACGAAACTCCCATCGTCTAATTTCTGCTGCCCCGCCACCACATACTATAAGTGTCTCCAATTTTCAAACCGCTTAATACTTGTGCTTGATTGTCTAGGTGAGCACCAATTTTGATATAGATCTGACTTGCTTTAATCATCTGCCACTTTGTAAACGTAGTATCCTTTTATATCAGCTTATATCAGATTGAATAGCTTCTTCTGGAATTACTACTGTATTTTTAGAAATCGAAATCTGGTGAGCAATATGAACAAACATATCAAGTGACAACAATTTCATATCATTAGGGACTAGTGCTTGGATAGAGATCGAACGTGTATCGAGTTAATCGTTGGTGAAATAAAATCACTGTGCCATAAAAAGCTTTTTTAGGATAAGTGCTACTAAGTAATAGTAATAAACTGGATCACTTTAATTTAGGTAAAAACTTTCTGGCAATTGATAACCAGCTTTTACATAATCTCCCACTTGAATATGAAAAACCCCTAATACACCAAAAACGGTGTAGTTATAACTTTTTGATCTAAATAAGATAACTTGCTTTTTACTATCGCTTCCTTACTTTCCATATCTGCTTTCAAGGTAGCCAACTCTTGCTGAGAAACCACTTTGTTTAACAACAATTTAGAACTTCATATTTGGTTCGAGCTAACTTCATATTAGTTACTGCTGATTGATAAATCAGCTTGTGCTTGCAATATTATCCAGTCTCACAATTGGAATTCCTTGGTCCACCTCCTGACCGCTTTTAAAATGAATTCCTGCTATTCGTCCGTCTGATTCAGTACTAATTGTGACTACTCGTACCGCAGACAAATTGTCTAAGGCACTGACTATATTTTCCATTTACTGTCACAACATAAAGTTGCTGAGTATAATTGGGGATTTCCATCTCTCTACTATTTTCTTTTCAGATGCTTTAAACATCCATTTTATAACTGAAATTTGATGAGCTTAAATTAGAGCTCTAAAGAATTTATATATCCTCGTCATATCTTCAGATTTATTTAAAGATTATGCAAAATATATTGTCTTACAATCCTTTTTCTTCGATGTTAAGAAAAAAAATGCATAGCAATATCTAAATTAGTTTTTCGTTCTTCCAGTTAACAAGTAAAAATGTATTAAATATATTGGAAAATACTAATCAGTTGTTACGAAGTAATCTTCTGTATATCTCTGTATATCAATCAATGAAAGTTACAGAAATGAACAGAAGATGAGTCATTTAGCTTTGTCCAAATTATCAACTGTCATCGAGTATGGTAAAAAAACAAGCAATTGATATAGGCGCGTAAGACGGATATAGCAGGTAATAATTCTTGCAATATATATCGATTAACTTAGTAAAACTTCAATTTTTTTGAACCATTGTTGTTAAGAGATCATTTAAAGAAAACAAAAATCCTTAATTTTTGGAACTCATTGCTACCCAGTTTATAATAAATGCTACCCAGTTTATAATAAATCGAAATTACTAAATTTTGTGTATTCCTTTTGCTCTTTATTTCTTTAACACTCCTTACCTATCTAACACAATTTTATTTCCCTTATTATTTATAGGTAAATCTGCATTTCTGAAAAATGAGGATACAACTAATTTGCTAAATTATCTTCATTTAAATCATTTAAAATTGATTAAAAAGGTTATAAGACCTTTCTTTTGACTACTATTTAATACAAGATAGTCTAATTGCTTCAGATACCCATACTTCTAATGAAATACGGGTATCTGAAAATGAATTAAAATCATCTGCTATCTAAAATATAGCAACAGTCTTTATAAACAATCATAAAAAATTTTTCTAGACCACAGAGATATGGTGTGTTCATTTTACGATTTCAATGTGCATATGTACCACTCAAGAAATAGATTTTCATTCTTGCATCAACTGTATAGCTACTTTTAAGCCGTTCCATGTTTGAACTTTTAATGTTGTATTCTGTAATAAATCTGATGGAGAATAGCTTTTAATTATTTGAGATTGTTCTAGCGAGCTAATCAAATGGGTTACTTGAGAGCCTAGCAAAATAACACATTTTCCTAATTCATTAGACTCTAAGAGGCCAGATTGAAGACTGCCTTTGCATTGCTTTCTCGTAGCTTTTGCAATTTTTTCTACTAATTGAGCCTCAGCCTCATTTTTCAATACCGCATCAGCTAATAAAGTTCCCACTTTCTGATTCTGGAAATTAAATAAGTCATAACGGTAGTATTCGTATGAATTAGGTGTACGAAAATGCCACACGTCAACACCCATCAATTGCAAATATTTCACAATTAACCTCTACTTATTTTTTAAATAAATTCTATTATAGTATTCATTTAATTTCTTAATCTTGCCATAAGTAATTTCATTCCACACCTCTAACTGAAATCTTAGAACACTCCAACTAAAAAAATCTTATTTCCATAGGAAAGTAACTTCACTTATCACAATAATCTTCCTTTTATGCTACACTGATTTATTTTATGCTAAGATAATCCGGCATCATGATGAAGAAGATTATTAAAGTTGTTTTACCTCTTTCGGTTGCTGCCATTCTGTTTATTAGCGGTTACTTTTACTGGCGTCATGAAAAGTTTTATCCAAGTACTGATAATGCATACGTTCAAACAAATGTAATTAATATCGCTCCTCAAATTAATGGCACCGTTGTTAGAGTATACGTTCATAACCACCAGCACATTAAAAAGGGACAACCTCTCTTTGATATCGATCCGACTTTATTTACCATCGAATTTATCAAAGCTAAAGCGCGACTCGATGAAACCAAACAAAAAATTCAAGCTGCTAACATGGCTGTACAATCAGCTAAGGCTGTGGTAGCTGAAAAGAAAGCTGAGCTTATCCATGCTCGTCTTGTTACCTATCGCATGCTGTCTTTAATGAAAAGACAATTTGTTTCCCGTGCAGATGGTGACCTTGCCATCAAAAATTTAGACGTAGCCAAAGCTGCATTAATTGCGGCTGAAAACCAACTACAAGAATTAATTGAAAAACGTGGACAAATTGACGATAAAAATGCTCAATTGCGATTAGCCGAAGCGGCCATAAAAAAATCACAACTTGATTTAGAATACACCCACGTTATTGCGCCAGCCGATGGATTCATAGCTAATTTTAGTTTGCGCCGGGGCGATAACGTTAACGCTTATCAAGTTTTATTCGCTTTGATCGAAGATAAAGTATGGTGGGTTATAGCTAATTTTAAAGAAACACAACTTGCAAATATCCGTCCAGGCCAACTGGCTACCATTAAAATTGATATGTACCCAAGTCAAGTCTTTCTTGGATATGTTGCGAGTATTAGCGAAGATAGTGGAACAAGTTTTTCCTTACTCCCACCAGAGAATGCTAGCGGTAATTGGGTTAAGGTGATTCAAAGATTTCCTGTAAAAATTATTATTACGGATCGCAAACCAAATTATCCTTTTCGTTTAGGTGCAAGCAGTGCTGTTACTATTAACACAATTGCTGTTTCATAATTATGAAAGATATCATCCCGCTAAATAACAATAATCTCCATTCCCGAAGATGGCTTATTATTATCACTATTATGATGGTTGCTATCTTAGAAGTTCTAGATTCTACCATTGTTAATGTCGCTTTACCTCACATGATGCCCTCACTTGGAGCTAATCAAAATCAAATCACTTGGATATTAACTTCATATGTGATTTCTTCAGCCATCATGCTACCCCTAACAGGATTTTTTAGTAGTCGCATTGGCCAAAAGCAATTACTTTTAATAAATATCACAGGTTTTATGATAGCATCCGTTTTATGCGGAATTGCACAATCTTTAACAGAAATCGTAATTTTTCGAGTTTTTCAAGGACTTTTTGGAGCATCTCTCATCCCCTTATCTCAATCAATTTTACGAGAAACTTTTCCTTTAGAAGAGCAAAGTAAAGCGATGGCTATTTGGGGAATTGGAATTATGGCTGCACCAATATTTGGACCCACTTTAGGTGGTTTTATTACAGAACATATGAGTTGGCGATGGATTTTCTATATTAATCTTCCGATATGCTTATTGGGTTTGTTATTGGCGCTATTTATAATTTCTGAGACAGAACGCCGGTATCGAAGTATTGATTGGCTGGGATTAATTTTAATGATCATTGGTAGTAGCGCTTTACAAGTTTTTCTCGATAAGGGTAACGAAAACGATTGGTTACATTCCAATTCAATTTTGATACTCTTTGTGTTAGCTATTTTTTGCACAACCTATTTTGTCATTCGAAGTCTAACTCATTTTTCTCCCGTCATTAAATTAAAAATTTTTAAAGATCATAACTTCAGAATTTCATGCCTTGTGTTTGCTTTACTTTCAGGTTCTTTATTTGGCTTAATTACTCTAGAACCTATTTTATTAGAACGTTTATTTAATTATACAGCTTTAACTGCAGGCTGGACCATGGCGCCTTTAGGAATTGCTAGTGCCGTTGCTATGATATTTGTGCCTCAATTAATGAAACACATTAATGTCAAAATTATTTTGACCACAGGTATGTTGTTTTGTATTTGCGGTGCACTTCGATTTGCAGATATAAACTTAAACCTACCAATACAGGAATTTTTAACGAATAACACCTTTCTTGGTTTTGGTATGGGGTTCTTAATGGTACCACTTTCTACTTATTCTTTAGCTACTTTACCTAAAAAAGACATTACGGAGGGTGCTGGTTTATATAGTTATTCACGAATGCTTGGAACATCGATAGGAATTTCTCTCTTGAATACTCTCGTCAGTCGTACCATCCAAATTAATTGGCATTCCTTATCAAATCACATTACTATTTACAATCCTAATCTTCATCAGTGGATTAACTCGCGACAATTATCCTTGCTGAGCTCTCTGGAGATTAAACGCTTGGGGCTAATTGTGCAACAACAGGCAAGCTTAATCGGCTTTTTAGATGGTTTTAGAGCCATTGCTATTGTCTTTATCTTGTTGATACCATTACTATTTACTTTAAAGACCATTAAATTACGCAGCGATGATACTACTGTTATTTCACATTAAGAAAAGGCGAAAAGATGGAGTGTATTTTTTGCGAAATTGCTAAAGGTAAACTTGGTAAGTTAATTTACGAAGATAATCAAACAGTAGCTTTTCACGATATTGCACCTCAGGCTCCTATCCATATTCTTATTATTCCTCGTCGTCACATTGCTACAGTTAATGACGCATCTCATTTAGACGAGCAACTTTTAGGACATATGATAATAACGTCAACTCAATTGGCTTACAGTAATAACATTGCAGATACAGGTTATCGCCTCATACTTAATTGTAATCCGGGCGGAGGACAAGCCGTATATCATATCCATCTTCACCTACTCGGAGGTCAGCAAATGAAGTGGCCACCGGGTTGACTTATCGATCAAACAGCATCTTTCATTGCTTATTTTAGCTTAACAAACTAATCGGAAATTAAAAAAGATGAATGATACAGTCAAAAAACATATTGAAGCTATTCTAGTCTACCTAGGAGAAGATGTTCATCGAGAAGGTTTAAAAGAAACTCCACGTCGCTTCCAGAAAACCCTAGAATATCTTACATCTGGATACCAAGACAAATTACATGAGATTGTCAACGGTGCTATTTTTCAGTCTGATATGGATGAGATGGTTATTGTTAAAAATATCGAACTTTATTCGCTATGCGAACATCATCTTCTGCCTTTTATTGGGAAATGCCATGTGGCTTACTTACCTAATGGTAAGATCATTGGGCTATCAAAAATTGCTCGTATTGTGGATATGTACACCAAACGTTTTCAAGTTCAAGAAAATCTTACTAAGCAAATCGCAGAATCTATCGCTAAAGTTACCGATGCTAAAGGAGTCGGCACTATTATTGAAGCAAAACATCTTTGTATGATGATGCGAGGGGTAGAAAAACAAAATTCTGACATGACAACCTCTACAATGTTAGGCACTTTCCGTAAAGATGAGCGGACTCGTATTGAATTTTTAAGTTTAATTAAGAATTAAGTTAAGACACAAATATATTATCATTTCTTCTTAAGCCGAGGTGGCGGAATTGGTAGACGTGCCTGACTCAAAATCAGGTAGTGGTAACACTGTGAGGGTTCGAGTCCCTTCCTCGGCAAAAATAAATTAATAGGCTGAAGAATTTTGTAATACACAAATGCTAAGAGCTAGGAAAGCAAAGTACTAAATAGTAAAAATTACTTAGTCCTATCATATTGTATTAAAAGATTTTTATTTAGTAGAAATAGCTCGATCATTTTTTCTAAAGTTAAAGGAGGTGTTTTTATAACTGGTCACTAGAAAAGTTATTGGTAAAGAAATCTGAAAGTTGTGTTTACATATTTCTTTAAGGATGCTCAAGACGCTTTTCAAAACTGCTAGTAGTATTTTTATATTGAAATAATTATTTTGAAGGCACAAAGTTTATCCTTATTGTAGTGATATATGATAGAATTTTTGGTTGATAAAATCAGTTATAGATATCACGATAGTGTTGCTTAGAAAAATGGTATTAAGTGTTTTTATCGAAAAATATCTAATAATTATAGATCTTGAATACCGATCTATTTTAATCTTCACTAAATAGTGATTTTGCGTTGGTTATATTGATTAGACGCAAATTCAGCTGGTAAGTGTGACTATTCTTAACTGATACAAAAAACTGAGTCACGGATTCTGGTGCACTGCTTCCTTATTGAGAAATAAGGCGGCGTCATTTTATAGTTTCCCGTAAAGGTCATATCTTTTACTAAAAGTTCAAAAAAAGCTAACTAACGCACAGTTTGTTTGAAGAAGGAAGTTATAGAGTTATTTAATCTTAAATTGAGTTTTTAAAAATGTATCAATTCCATAAAACACTTATCTTTGTCGGACTTATTTTAATCGCTATTGGTTTACTATGGCCTATAATCTCTCGGATTGGACTAGGACACCTGCCTGGTGATATTATCATTCGAAAAAAAAATTTTAATTTTTACTTTCCAATCCTCACATCAGTTCTAATTAGTTTATTGATTAGTGTATTATCTTGGTTTTTTAGACAATAGCTCGACATCGCCTAGGAGATCTGGCTTAATTTTGACGTTGGTACATCTTATGATATAACGCCATGCATTTGTGTTATCTGAACTCTTGCTCTAAATTATTTAAGGTATAAATAGTTATCGAAATAAGTCTGCTCGCTGGGAAAATTAGTGACTTACTATAAATAAAAACGGCGAATCAATCCAAGTGGTCTATATTAAACAGAACCCCTGAGCTTTGTTATTTGTTAAACGCTTATTTAAAAGTATTTTATTAGTAGTATTTTATTAGTAGTATTTATTTTCTCTCTAGCTAAGCTATATATTCTTCCAAGAGAAAGATAAATGCGTTTAACCATATTCTTTTAAAATCAAATTTTGCCTTTAATGTGACTAATCTACGGATCTACCAGTTCTCACATTAATAAATGCGCAATCTTAGGCACACTATCAGATATGTCACTTTAACAAAATTAGCTTTTTTATAGAGTCAATTAAATTTATCAATTTACTCTTATTTGCATTCTTAAACGTAACATTACTATGATCCCAATTAAAATTTGTATATGTAAACTTGTTTACCATTTTGTTTGACATTGTAGGATTTTTAGTCCTCTATCAAATTCTGATTAGAATCGAGCTTGTGCAGACATTTTTCCAATTTATATAATATTCCTACCAAATGCGCTAAACAAAATTCAAAGGCATGAATGTTAATAATTTGATAAGATTTTCCCGTAGATTTAAAGAGAAATTGTATTACTTCATCAATCACCTTGTAAATTTCTTCTTTAGGAGGCAAGGTATCAATAGGTGTTTGTTCTGACGAAAGGGCATTTAAAAAGTCAAATAAATTTAATATTCCACGATGAAGCTCAGTAAACTCTTTATTTTTAGAGAAACATCGGATTCGTGTCGACTCCGCTAAAATAGTTTGACGAAGCACATAGATACTTCTTAATAACTTTCTTTCGAGCAAGAAAATAGATTGATAAATAAAACGTTTCTTTTTTACTCGAGGGTCTTCGTTTATAGCCTCTTGCAATAAAGTATTCTGCTTCAGAATATCAATAATCATATTATTCTCAATTTTTTCTTGCTCTCTTAAAGAATTAGGAGTTAATTCTTTAGTAACAAAGAATTCGAAAAGTGCCTGGAATTGTTTTAAGGTATGAGTAATACTTGCACGAAGAAGTTTTTTAGCGTGTCGCGGAAAAACAAACCGGCTAACAATGATAGCAATCAAAACACCCAAGAAAATTTCTAAGGTTCGATCAATAGCTGTTTTTAATGTGGGCGCTCGCGCATCCAATATCATAACCATCGTTGTAGCACCAAGCAAACCAAATTGAGCTATATCCGTCGAGCTAGAAGCTAAATAAGCAAAAATTCCTATTAGCAAAATTAATAGGAGATGAATTATATCAAGATGATTTCCTATAAAAAATAAAGCTATAGCCGCTAAAAATGCGCCTATAATTGTTCCTAGAAGCTGAAAATACGATTTTCTTATCGTCCCGCCAATTCGAATATTCGTGGCCATAACTACAATTATAGTAATTAGAATCCATTGTGGCATTGCCAAATAGAATATTTTTCCGATAAGAATACCTATCAAACAAGCCAATGCGGTCTTAAAACTCGCAATAAGACGCTCTCCGGATAAACTCTTAACCACGGCATTTAATTTATTATAAAAATCTTCATCATACATAATTACTAAATCAATTTTTGAGTGTTACAATTTGTAATGTTTGTAAACAAGCTAATTCAAAAAAATAGAAGGTTAATTAAAATCAAAGCCCTCTTAGCTGTATCAAATAAATTTTTTCGTTATTGAGAGGATAAAAATCTTAGTAAAATCGTTTAGAAGACATAAAATTAATACCGTCTTGCTCACAAGGTATATATATCCCTATATCACAATTAGAAATGAGATATCAGACAGAAATTGTACGATAAAAAGCGAGCAAAATAGGATGAGCATAATAACAGACCATAATATAATTGTTCCAATATTTTTATATGAGAAAATTAATAAAGCAAAATAATGGAAAGACAATTTGATAACTTCAAACCACACCAATATCTTCTAGCTCTAATTTTTTTAGAGAATGCTTGCAGAGATATTAAAATATAATAGGCATAGAAAAAAACACAAGTGAGAATCCAACAATATCCTTAAAGTTAATATGAGTGCATTTATATTGGTTAATATAAAGCTCCCTGCCAAAAAAAAATCAACCTTTTATAGTTTCTTTCTAAGAAAAATTAGTGCAAGAAGCAAGCACTGTTACGCCACCATACCTACCCCACCTATACTCTAATTATTTTTAAAAATGCAAAGTCGCTAATAATGCAAGGTCGCTAATCTGGTTTTCTTAATTCATACATCGGAAAATACACATATCACTTTGAAAAGTTAAACATAAATTGTCTTATCATGATAAATGTCTTATTTTGATAATTGATAATGACAAAACCTTTGATAGGTAGAAAGTCTACTATCATAATAGTAGATTGAAAAAATGGGCAACTTGCAAATGTGAATTGAGTAATATTCAGTTTTACTACACAAATGATCTTTATTTACATCTTTATTTAGCATTAAAGGTGGATTTTAATATTCTAATTCAACTTTTTCTTTACCATACAATTGGCTAAGTTGATTTAAAAGCTCTTGATTAGGTTTAATCTTCCAAGCTTTCCCTAACATTAATTCAGCTGATGCAGTTTCTCCACGGTAAGCAATGGCAATTGAGCACGGCCCTTTTAAATATTCCTTGATCACAGTAGGCAGCTCAATTAGTAATCGATTAACATCTTCTTTTTCTGTGACTCGAATTAGCAGTCGTTTAGCCTGTTCTCGTACTTTATCCAGTGTGTAAATGAGATCCGCTACCATCTTTAATCCGCCCATAAAATCGTCTTTTCCTATTGTTCCACGAATAACTAACATGACGTTTTTATCCAAAATTCCTGCTACTTGCTGATAGAGATTACTAAACAAAGTGACCTCTATGATTCCGGTTCGATCTTCAATCTTAAGAATGGCTATTCGCTTGCTATTTCGAGTTACTAGATTGCGTATCGTTAACAAAATACCAGCAATCACCACTGGGTTTTTCTCTGAAGCAATTAACAACTGATTAATGGGAACAGCTCTTACTGTTTGAACTTCCTTTTCATAGGCTTGCAATGGGTGACCGCTTAAGTAAAGTCCGAGTGTTTGCTTTTCCCATTGTAACCGCTCGCTATCATTCCATTCCAATACTCGCTCATAATTCTCTTCCTGTTTCAAATCTGACCAATTACCAAATAAATCATTCTGTCTTAGTTGAATATTACGATTTTTTTGCTCGGCTGAATGAAGCGCTTTATCTAAGGATTTTATTAAAGAAACACACGGAATTCCAAAATCACTCATGGCACCTGACTTAATTAAAGGTTCTATTACACGTCGATTAACCTTTCGCAAATCCACTCGATGACAAAAGTCAAACAGTCCTTTGAATTCGCTTTTTGTTTCGCGACAAGCAATAATATGTAAAACAGCAACTTCACCTACTCCTTTAATTGCACCTAAACCATATTCAATTTGGCCATTAGCATTTACTGCAAAATGATACCGTCCACGATTAATAGAAGGTGGCAATAATTCTAAACCCATATCTCGACACTCATTGATTAAACCAACAATTTTATCAGTATTATCCATATCCGAAGATAAAACTGCGGCCATAAATTCAGCAGGGTAATGAGCTTTTAACCAAGCTGTTTGGTAGGCAATCAAAGCATAAGCCGCTGAATGCGATTTATTAAATCCATAACCTGAAAATTTTTCCATTAAATCGAAAATTTGATTTGCTAAATCAGTTCTCAATCCACGAGCCATAGAACCTTTTATAAAAACTTCTCGTTGCTTGGCCATTTCCTCTAGTTTTTTCTTTCCCATCGCATGACGCAAGACATCAGCAGCTCCTAACGAATAACCCGCCAATACCTGGGCAATTTGCATAACTTGCTCTTGATAGAGAATAACTCCATAAGTCGATTTCAAAACGGGTTCTAAAGCAGGATGAAGATAATAAACATTTTGTTTACCATGTTTACAAGCAATGAACGTATCCACCATCCCCGATTGTAAAGGTCCAGGACGAAATAAAGCAACTAACGCCATGATATCAGAAAAACTATCAGGTTGAAGTCGACGAATTAAATCCTTCATACCTCGCGACTCCAATTGAAATACAGCGATAGTCGCGCAGCTTTTTAAAAGCTCATAGGTTTTTTTATCATCTAACCGAATAGAACCAATATCTAAAAAAGGTTCTTTTTGCATTTTTCGTTTCGTATTTACATTTTGTATTGCCCATTTAATAATCGTTAACGTACGCAATCCTAGAAAATCGAATTTTACAAGACCCGCCGCTTCTACATCGTCTTTATCGAATTGGGTAATTACATGATGGCTGTCAGGTTCCGAATATAGCGGAACAAAGTCTGTTAATTTAGTTGGTGCAATTACCACGCCCCCCGCGTGTTTTCCTGCATTACGCGCAAGTCCTTCTAATTTCATCGCAAGATCAATAAGGTTTTTGACTTCGTCATCTTCTGTATAACGTTTTAATAACATTTCCTCTTGCTTTAAAGCTTTTTTCAATGTCATTCCAAATTCAAAAGGAACAAGTTTTGCGATTTTATCGACATATCCATAAGGTAATCCAAGCACACGACCTACATCACGTAACACCGCTCGTGCAGCCATGGTACCATATGTAATAATTTGTGCCACAGCATCATGACCATAGCGTTCTGCTACATAATTGATAACGCGATCTCGCCCTTCCATACAAAAATCAATATCAAAATCGGGCATAGAAACGCGCTCTAAATTTAAAAATCGCTCGAATAATAATTCATGTTCTAAAGGATCTAGTTCCGTGATTCCTAATGAATAGGCCACTAAGGATCCAGCTCCTGAACCACGTCCAGGACCTACAGGAATATCATTTTTTTTTGCCCATGCAATAAAATCAGCAACAATTAAAAAATAGCTTGAAAATCCAATTTTTATAATAACATCGATTTCCATCTTTAATCGTTCTTTGTAGGCTCTATTTATTTTAGATTTATCTAAGCGCTGTTCTAAACCTTTTTGTGCTTGTTCACGAAAAAAATCTTCTTCAGTGCGATTAATTGGGACAGGAAATTTAGGTAAAAAAACTTTACCTAAAGAGACTTGAACATTACAGCGTTTAGCAATTTCCAGTGTATTCTCTAATGCTTCAGGGATGTCAGAAAAAAGTGTTTTCATTTCATCAGTGCTTTTTAAATATTGCTGATTACTATAACATCGAGACCGATTAGGATCATTTAATAAACACCTTTGCTGAATACACACTCGAGCTTCATGCGCTTCAAAATCTTCTTGATATAAAAAACGGACATCATTCGTCGACACAACAGGAACGTTGTAATCCAAAGCTAATTTAACAGCAGAATGAATATATTCCTCTTCTTGGTCTCGTTGGGTTCGATGTAATTCTAGATAAAATCGATTAGGAAAATATTTTAACCATCGTGTTAATCGTTCTTCTGCTAAAGCATATCGATCCTGCAATAATGCTTGTCCAATGTCACCTTGCTGTCCCCCTGACAAAATAATCAATCCTTCTTTTGACTCTATTAACCACTCCCATTGAATGGAAGCTTGTGCACGTTGATATCTTTCAATATAAGATCGAGATAATAATTGAATAAGATGACGAAAACCAACTTGGTTTTTGCAAAGCACTGATAAACGAAATAGTTCTTTCTTTTCAGCTAATATTAATTCAGATCCAATAATAGGCTTTATTCCTTTATTTAGAGCCCCGCGATAAAATTTAATAAGTGCAAAAAGGTTATTTTCATCAGTTAAGGCCACAGCAGGCATTTTTAAATCTACGACGCGTTGTAAAAGTTGATCAACGCGTACCACGCTATCAACCATCGAATATTCACTATGAACTTTTAAATGAATAAATGAACTCACTAATTAATACTCAGTAGCTATGCTTCAATACTTGACTTCAATCTTAAGCGATCACTAGAATTCTTAATTGTTTCCGTCATTATTTATTCAATTTGATAACGATGGATTAATTTTTTCTGATCTTTATGACGTTCTAACGCCAATTCAATTAATCGATCTAATAATGCAGAACAAGATAAACCTGTTGCTTCCCACATTTTTGGGTACATACTAATGTTAGTAAATCCTGGAATTGTGTTTATTTCATTTACCATAATCTGGTTTTGAGGAGTCACAAAAAAATCCACCCGCGCCATTCCAGAACAACGGGCAGCCTTGAAAGCATCAATAGCTATTTTTTGGATCTCCTCAATTATTTCTTTCGGAAGATTTACATTAGTTGTCGTAGTTGCGCCATTGGGATCAATATACTTTGCTTCATAGGAATAAAAATCGTAATTGGATATGATTTCACCAAGCAAAGAAGCCTTTGGATGTCTATTGCCCAACACAGCGCATTCAATTTCCCGCCCACGGATTCTGGGTTCAACAATTAGTCGATCATTATAAAAACAAATATTTTCAGCTCCAATTTGAAATTCTTTTGAATTTCTGATAGGGAAAGTAGCTATAGAAGAACCCAAGCTTACAGCCTTCATGAAAAACTCAGTGGTTTTCCATTGATTAACAAGGCTTTCATAAATTTCTTCCAGTCGATCATAAGACCACAATGTATACCAATCCGATACTGGTACTTTTGCTGTTCTTAATACGCTTTTCATAACATCTTTTTCAATACAAACGGCAGAACTTTGAACATCGGAGCCCACGTAAGGTAAATTCAAAAGTTCCAAAAGTCCTTGGAGAGAACCATCTTCGCCTTGAGTTCCATGAATCATAGGAAAAACACAGTCAACTTTATAAGAGTTCTTTTCCCCATTCAGCGCTTGCCAGGGTCTCAATTTCTCTCCCAATACAACGGTAATAGGAATAGCTTTTTGAGCAGCAATTAAAGCTTGAGGTGCCTGAGTTAAAAAATGGTATTTATCATCAATAAGATACCATCTATCATCCTGATCAATAAATACTATAGAAACTTTATATTTATCGGTGTTCAAGGTTGCCACAATGTTTCTGGTTGATTGAATAGAAATCTCATGTTCAATAGAGCGACCACCACAAAGTACTGAAACGGACGTTTTTTTTTTCATAGATTCTTTGAATCTCGATAGTCAATTGTAAAGATAATATTGTAAAGATAATAGAGAATTGATTGGCAATTTGCAAAATCGTCGTCAGTTAAAAATTTTATTGGATAAAATGCACTATTTTATAAATAAGACTGGTAATATTCTTCCGCTATTATCATGAGTCAGAAAGTAGGATTTCAGATAACTATGGAACCAGTGATTTTTTATTATCATAATTCCTTAAAATTTTGCGCAATCTTTTTTATCTGTATTATGAGAAAGTCTTTGCGATTTTAGATATAGTACGATCAGTAAGACCATAACAAGACTATAACTTTTCAAAAGAAGTGTAAAAATTTCTTCTCGTAGGATTTTTTTAGATCAATGCCCTTTTCTATATACAGCCTCTGATATGGAACGATTGCACCACTGCACACTTGTTACCAAAATGGTTCAATTTAGGGTAAATAAACACGCCAATCCATTACTAACAGGTAAAAATCGATTAAATTTTTACCTGTTATTTTATTAGCTAACAAACTTATTTCAAAATAATCGAGCAATTAATTTTACTAATATCAATACTTACGATAACATAACTCCTTATAATCTCAAATTATAAGGAGTTATAATTTCTTCTTGATTTCTTCGTTTAATTTTTTTAGATTGATAATCCCCAAGGATTTTTTAGGATCGAAAACAACTTCTTATTTCCCTCTTTAACGTTTTCAACGTTAATTTGCTTACACATACCTGAACACCTTTTTAAATAAAAAACAATTATAAAGACCTAGGATAATCTAAAAGGCCTCTTCCTGTTCTTTTACTCCCATTCAATCGTCGCGGGTGGCTTACTGGTAATATCATAAACCACACGCGAAATTTCTTTAATTTCATTGATAATGCGCTGACTAACTCTCGCTAAAAATTCATGAGGTAATTCTGCCCATTGTGCCGTCATAAAATCCACAGTTCTCACAGCTCGCAACGCTATTACGTAACCATAATGACGTGCATCTCCTTTAACTCCAACCGATTTTATCGGCATAAAAACAGCAAACGCCTGACTCACCGATTCGTAGTAATCGTGTTTTTTTAATTCTTCAATAAAAATTGAATCAGCACGTTGTAATATATCAACATATTTAGCTTTAATTTCTCCTACAATACGAATAGCCAATCCAGGCCCTGGAAAAGGATGACGATACACTAAGTTATAAGGCAAACCTAATGCTAAACCCAGTTTCCAAACTTCGTCTTTAAATAATTCTCGCAATGGCTCAATAAGTTGTAAATCCATTTGAAGCGGTAATCCTCCTACGTTATGATGCGTTTTAATGATACAGCCTTTGCCAGTTTTTGTTTTTGCGGATTCAATTACATCAGGATAAATTGTCCCCTGACCCAACCAATTGACATCTAATTTTTTAGCCTCTGCTTCAAAAACTCGAATAAAATGTTCACCTGTAATTTTACGTTTTTCTTCAGGATCCGATACACCTTTTAAAGCTCTCATGAAACGTTCCTTCGCATTAATGCAAATAACTTTTATACCCATGTGCTTTTTGAATACACGCAGTACCTCAACAGCTTCATTTAAACGAAGTAAACCAGTATCTACTAGCACACATACTAATTGATCACCAATCGCTCTGTGTACAATAGCTGCTGTCACAGCGGAATCTACGCCACCGGACAATCCTACAATTACCCTTCCCTTTCCTACTCTATTGCGAATTTCGCAAATGTTGTCTTCAATAATATCTTTCGTTTTCCACGTAGCTTGACATTGACAAATGCCTTTAACAAATTGCATTAAGATACTATGTCCTTGAAGTGTGTGGGTAACTTCAGGATGAAATTGTAAGCCAAAAAACAGTCGATTAAAGTCAGCCATTGCTGCGTAAGGAGAATTATCGGTACTGGCAATTGCTTCAAATCCTTGAGGTAATTCTGTAACAATATCACCGTGACTCATCCAAACGTCTAATAAGCGCATGCCTTTAGCGGAGATATGATCGTTCTCAAACTCAAACAGTAATTCAGGATTTAATACCCGCAATTCCGCATAACCAAATTCAGCTTTAGTGGTCATACCCACTTTTCCACCTAATTGATAGGCCATCGTTTGCATACCGTAACAAATTCCTAGTACTGGACAACCAATGCCAAAAACGATGGTAGGAGCGCGTAAAGTGTGATTTAATGTGACCGTTTCTGGTCCTCCTGAAAGGATGATACCGTGTGGATTGAAATTACGAATAGTTTGCTCATCTACTTCACATGACATTAACTCACAATACACTCCAATTTCACGTATCCGACGGGCGATTAATTGCGTATATTGTGAACCAAAATCAAGGATCAAAATTTGATGACGACGGATGTTTTTTGACATATTTTTATTGTACTTATTATTCTCCTTCCTTCAGGAAAAATAGAGAAATAATTTTTTCTTTTTTTAATTTTCTAATGAATAATTAGGTGATTCCTTTGTTACAATTACATCATGGACATGACTCTCCCGCACTCCTGCACTTGTTACTCGAACAAACTGAGTGTTTGTTCGCATTTCTTCAATTGTCTTACAACCAGTATAGCCCATTCCAGAACGTAAACCGCCGATCAATTGATGAATAACGCCTTGTAAAGGACCTTTATAAGGGACACGACCTTCAATGCCTTCGGGTATGCATTTTTCTTGCTTCTCTTGTATTTCTTGAAAATACCGATCAGATGAATTATAAGCTCCAAACATAGCCCCTGTAGAACCCATTCCTCGATAAGATTTATAGGAACGACCTTGATATAACACTTCTTCACCTGGTGCTTCTTCAGTACCTGCAAATAGTCCACCAATCATCACAGTATGTGCACCGGCTGCAATGGCTTTGCAAATATCACCAGAAAATCGGATTCCACCATCTGCAATAATATAAATATCATCATTTTTTAATTCGGCAGCCACTTGCGCAATGGCAGTAATTTGTGGAACTCCTATACCCGCTACAATACGGGTAATACAAATTGACCCAGGCCCCATACCTACCTTAACTGCATCAACGCCCGCATCAGCCAATGCCCTTGCTGCCGATGCGGTGGCTATATTACCAGCAATGACAGGTACGTCTGGATAATGTTTCTTAATCCATTTTACTTGCTTAATCACTCTCTTCGAATGACCATGCGCGGTATCCACTACTAAAATATCAACATCTTCCGCTACCAAAGCGGCTATCCTATTAGCAGTCTCACCCCCTGTACCAACTGCTGCACCTACTCGTAATTGTCCTGAGACAGTTTTACAAGCATTTGGGTTTTGTTCTGAGCGCAGAATATCTTTTACTGTGATTAATCCACACAATTTAAAATGATCGTTGATAACAAGCAGTTTTTCTACGCGGTATTGACGGAAAAGATTAATAATTTCTTTACGTGTAGCACCTTCTTTAATGGTAATAAGGTGTTTTTTTAGAGTCATTAAATTAGCGACTTTTTGATCCATATTTGATTCAAAACGAATATCGCGATTAGTTATAATGCCAACGAGCTGTTCACCTTCTACAACAGGAAGCCCTGAAATATTATATTCACTCGTTATTTTTTTAAGTTCCCCAATAGTGCTAGATGGAGAAACAGTTATAGGATCAAATACGACACCGCTTTCAAACTTTTTTACTTTTCGAATTTCGTTCGCTTGACATTCCAAACTCATATTTTTATGCAAAATCCCGATACCGCCTGCTTCAGCTAATGCAATAGCTAATTGTGCTTCAGTCACGGTATCCATAGCAGCAGATAAAATAGGAATATTAAGAGTTATATTGCGAGTCAGACGAGTAGTGAGCGAGACATTTCTTGGCAAAACTTCTGAGTAGCCAGGTAATAACAAGACGTCATCAAAGGTCATAGCTTCCTCGTTAATCCTCGTTATCATAGTTGTACTCCTTCAATAAGCCTGGGAGTGTAGACGCTTCTTAGTAATTTGTCGAGCAGAAGCCGATTTAATAAATTTAGCTTCTTCAGAATGAAGATATGGATCTAGACATCATCCAGAAAATAATCTATTTTCAAATCAATAGAGCAAGAAGGGGTAAACAGCTTGGCTTTTATTCTATCAAAAATTCTATTAAAACAATTCAGTGTGAAAACCGATATAGATTAGATAGAACTAGAACTTTTGCTGCTAATTTTATGTATTAACAAGCTCTATTGGCATAAGCTGAAACGCTCTGTAGTCTTGATAATTTCCACTTAAACTATAATCTCAAAATTTTCAAGTAATGATTTTCTTTAAAATTTCTTTCAATATTATTTATAATATCTTTAAAATCTGAAAAGACGCTCCATTATAGGACTCTCACTATTTATAACTGGATTGGATTTTTTGATTGAATGAAAACCGCCGTGAATAAGCTCTTTACAAATTCTTTGTGTCTGCAAAAATAATCATATAAGAAAAGATTACAAAAAGAGTAAAAAATAAAATTAATGAGTTACCAAGCAAACTATTACCAACGAATGCGTATATTATCGCAGAAACCCATCCTGAGATTAACAAACACTGATAAACTAAAATACACCGAATATTCGCTTACTCTATTGCATAAACTCATTAACTTATAAATCTGAACCTTCATGAGAACTTTGCATTTGCAAGTAAGTGCTAAAATGACGGTGAATCTATTGGACTTGATGTATTTAGCACCTGTACAAGACATTATTTATGCAATATGTATATGATAGGAGTTCTCAAAAGAGCAGTAAAAATATTTTGAACTTTAAAGCACAAAATATTCATTTCATCCAGTTTTATATAAAGTAATTGATTGCTTTACTACCATTACTAACATTTCAGCTGTCTTTCTTATAATTTCTTCATCATGCCCCTCTACCATCACTCGTACTACAGGTTCTGTCCCAGAAGGACGTAATAACACGCGACCCTTACCATTTAATCGTTTCCCTGCTTCTAACAATGCTTTTTTAATAGTCAGATGTTGCATATTAAGCGCACCGTTAATGGGAACATTAATGAGTATTTGTGGATATTTAATCATTACCTTTTTAAGCTCTGCTAGAGATTTATTTGTTTGTTGTCTGATTCTTAGTATCTGTAAAGCGGTGATAATACCATCCCCTGTAGTGGTAAAACCAAGATCAACAATATGGCCGGAAGATTCACCTCCTAATAGCCAACCTTTCTGTTGCATTAATTCTAAAACGTAACGATCACCCACTGGCGCGCGTTCAAACGCAATATGATGATGCTTTAATGTCTGCTCTAATCCTAAATTGCTCATCACAGTACCAACCACCCCTAAAGAACAACTTTCTTTCAAATGGAAACGATCGATAGCTATAACGCATAATAATTCGTCTCCATCTACTCTAATACCATGATGATCTACCATAATTAAACGATCACCATCACCATCAAAAGCTATACCAACATCAGCTTTGTGCTCAAGAACGCTGTTTTGAAGCTTTTGAGTATCAGTAGCTCCATATTTATGATTAATATTAAATCCATCAGGCTCATCACCAATAGTGATCACATCTGCACCCAATTCATGAAAAATACTGGGGGCAACAGAATAAGTAGCACCATTAGCGCAATCGACTACAATCTTTAATTGTTTCAGAGACAAATTGGAGGGGAAAGTACTTTTACAAAATTCAATGTATCGACCATGAGCTTCACTCATTCGTGCTGCCTTTCCTAAACAGTTAGCTGACATAGTACGCATTGGTTTATTAATATGTTCTTCAATAGCTAGCTCCAGTTCATCGGATAGTTTATAACCATCCTTATTAAAAAATTTTACCCCATTATCAAGGTAGCTGTTGTGTGAAGCACTAATTACAATTCCCGCATCGGCACGAACAGAATGGGTCAGATATGCAATGGCAGGAGTAGGCATAGGACCTGTTAATTTAATATTAACCCCGGCAGCAGATAACCCTGCTTGTAAAGCCGATTCAATCATATAACCCGAAATACGTGTATCCTTTCCAATTAAAGCAGTCGCCGGATGACTATTCGCTAAGACTTTCCCTACTGCCCAACCCAGCTTCAACATGAACTCAGCGTTAATCAATGATTTTCCAACTTGTCCCCGAATTCCATCGGTTCCAAAATATTTTTTTTTCATCTCCTTATTTTCTCACCCTGATGTGATCAGATTAACCCTGCGAGCATAGGCAGCGATACGAACTGCCTCCTTACTGGCTTTAACATCGTGGGTGCGAATAATAGAAGCACCTTGGTAGACAGCTAACACATCAGCAGCAATACTCCCAAATAATCGGTCTTCTGGCAATTGGTTTAAGATATCACCGATCATCGATTTGCGCGACCACCCTGATAACACAGGTAACTTAAAAGATAAAAATTCAGAAAAGTGATTTAATAAATAAAAATTTTCATTCAAGTTTTTTCTGTAGTGACCTTGACCAAAACCAGGATCAATAATTATCTGATTTCGTGAAAGTCCTTGACTTTCACAACGTTCTATAGCGGACTGCAAATCCTGCTTTATAGTTTTTAAAAGATGAACATATGAAGTAGAACCCGGCTTTCGATTTGAAGTAGGGAAATGCATTAAACATACTGGAGTTTTTAACTCCTTCACGACTGTCAATGCGCCTTCAATCTGCAAGGCCCTTTGATCGTTAATAATATCTGCTCCAAAATTTATTGCTTCTTTCATAACTCGAGGACAGCTAGTATCAACAGAAATTAAAATATCAAAGCGTTTTTTTATTCCTTCGATAGCAGGAATCAATCGATTAAGCTCTACCTGAAGAGAAGGAGAATCTGTATCAACGTTTACTAAAGGATTTGTAGCTTCACTGCCAATATCTAATATATCAGCTCCATCATGCACCATTTTTGCTGCTGTACAGAAAGTAGAATTTAAATCGAGATGCGGATTATAAAAAGAATTAGGAGAGACATTAATCACTCCCATAATGGCAGGATCAGAAAAGGTGACTTTTCTATTTTCTCTTAGATCCAGACAAAATTGCACTTCTAACATGAAATACCCTCCTTAAATTGATGCCCTCTCATTAAAGGGGAAATATAAAAATTAATAACAACGTCCATCTTTCAGCAGGACGAATTTTTTGTATGTTCTGGGAAGAGAAAGCAATTTCATTGTCCTCTTTTCACCCAGGTGGTGGAGAAGGTTCTTTACCAGATAAGATCTCTTTAATTTGAACTTCATTAATAGTTTCATATTTGATTAATGCATTAGCCATAAGGTGAAGCTGATCCACATATTCTTCAAGCGTTCTCTTCGCCTCATCATAAGCCGCATCAATAATACGGCGCACTTCGGAATCAATTTTTTTACTAGTTGCGTCAGAAATATCTTTACGCTGTGTTACAGAACGTCCTAGGAAAACTTCACCTTCTTCTTCTCGATAAGTCAATGGTCCCATTTTAGGTGATAATCCCCATTTTGTTACCATATTGCGCGCAATCTCAGTCGCTTTTTCAATATCATTGGATGCACCTGTAGTTACTCGTCTCTCACCAAAAATAAGCTCTTCAGCAATTCGTCCACCAAACAGTCCAGCTAATTGGCATTCTAAACGATACTTACTCATACTATAGCGATCTTGTTCTGGTAAGAACATTGTCACCCCTAACGCTCGACCTCTTGGAATAATTGTGACTTTATAAACAGGATCGTGCTCAGGCATATGCAATCCTACAATAGCGTGACCTGCTTCGTGATAAGCTGTCAATTTTTTTTCTTCGTCACTCATTACCATTGAGCGTCGCTCGGCTCCCATCATGATTTTATCTTTTGCATGTTCAAACTCAGCTATTCCAACATCTTTCTTGTTTTCACGTGCCGCAAATAAGGCAGCTTCATTGACGATATTGGCTAAATCTGCTCCAGAAAATCCCGGAGTACCTCGAGCAATAACAGAAGCTTTCACGTCAGATGCTAAAGGTAACTTACTCATGTGCACTTGAAGAATACGTTCACGTCCCTTAATATCTGGCAGTGGCACCACTACTTGACGATCAAAGCGGCCGGGACGCAATAAAGCAGGATCGAGTACATCAGGCCGGTTAGTTGCCGCCATTACAATAATACCTTCTTTTCCTTCAAAACCATCCATTTCCACTAGGAGCTGATTGAGGGTTTGTTCTCGCTCATCGTGCCCACCACCTAAACCTGCACCACGGTGACGACCTACGGCATCAATTTCATCGATAAAGATAATGCATGGCGCTTGCTTCTTTGCCTGATCGAACATGTCGCGCACACGAGAAGCACCAACACCCACAAACATTTCCACAAAGTCAGAACCAGATATAGTAAAGAATGGAACTTTGGCTTCTCCAGCAACAGCTTTGGCCAATAGGGTTTTACCTGTTCCAGGAGGGCCAACAAGAAGTACACCACAGGGCATTTTTCCACCTAAGCGCTGAAATTTACCTGGATCGCGCAGGAAGTCGACTAATTCTTTAACTTCTTCTTTTGCTTCTTCTACACCAGCTACATCATCAAAAGTTACTTTAACTTGATCTTGATTAAGCAGACGAGCTTTACTACGGCCAAACGACATGGGACCACCACCACGACCTCCACCTTGCATCTGGCGCATAAATAAAATCCATACAAAAATCAAAATAAGGAAAGGCAACCAGCTGATAAGTACGTGCAGAAACATACTTTGCTGTTTTGGTGGTTCACCTTTCACATTCACACTCTTAGCTATTAATTGATTAAGCAAAGCCTGATTTTCTATAGGTAAATATGTAGTAAAATGTTTGTTATCTTTAGTCAAACCTTTAATCTCATGACCCTGGATCACGACGCTGCTGATTTTGTCAGCATTAACCGCTTGGATAAATTGCGAATAGCTGTAAGGCTGAACATCGAGTTGTCGTGTACCAAAATTACTAAAGACCATTATAAGAACTACTGCAATGACTAACCAAATCAGTAAATTTTTGATCATACTATTCAAGGTGTTACCTCATTTTTACTCATACTTGCTAATTATAGCCCAGAAGTATAGTTGGCGGGGATATAACATAACTCATTCGATCTAGCTCGTGAGGCAATCGGTTTAGAGAGTCTGACATGCTTAAAATATGGACGCAACCCGTCGACAAATGCCAAACTGCAGACTCGGAAAACTTTAATCAAGAATTTCCTCTGTTATAAAAAATCTTTAAGCACAATTCGACTATAGTTTAACCAAATGCAATGACTTCAGTTGATCAAAACTCCTCATACCTGAAATATTGGGACCATATTGGAAATAACAAGGTCTATTTGTCCTGTAAAAATTTCTGCTTTGTTACATCTTTCTGAATAGACTCACCGTTTGAAATCGAATACACAACTAACTATATAAAGATTCACAGCAAGAATCATGCGTCAATAGGACCTCTGAGACCATTAATCTTAGTATTCGCTCCTAAATTGACTGCAACTAATTTACAGATTAAAAATTTATATTTTTTTAATCTGTAAAAATTAAAAGCTGCTCGTGAAGCATCACCTTCCTTCTTTATATGCTTTGTATGGAGACTCTTCTCATATTCTCGAAGCTAGAATTTACTTTTTATTATTATCAATCTAGCTAATTACTAGTAAAAGATCCCTAATTGTAATTTAGCAACATCAGACATCATTTCTCTGTCCCAAGGTGGGTCAAAGACAATATCTACTTTTGCATCATTTACCTCAGGAATGGCTAAAATTTTACGTTTAACATCTTCTACCAATATCAACCCCATTCCACACCCAGGCGCTGTTAAAGTCATTTCAATGACCACACAAAAAATATCATTTTCTAATCTTTCAATATCACAAGTGTATATCAACCCTAATTCTACAATATTGACAGGAATTTCTGGATCAAATACAGTATTAAGTTGAGCCCACACTTTATCTTTCACAGTGGCATCAGATGACAAATATTCCAGAGGATTTTTAGCTGATTTTCCTAAAGAATCAGCATCCCTCGCCTCAATTCTAGCCAGATTTCCAAAAACGTTTACTGTAAATGTGTCGCCTAAACTTTGGACAATAGTTACTTCAGTTCCTTGAGGAACTCTAATAGGCGTCCCAAATGGTATCAGTACTGCTGTTGTATCACGATTTAATACAATAATCTCTTTTTCATTTTCACTATTTACCATTAGCGTCTTTATCTTCTCTTAAATAAAAACTTTCTCCGCATCCACAAGAACTAATTGCATTTGGATTATTAAAATGCAACTGATATTGTCCAAAATCTTTTTTTATATAATCTACTAGAGTACCTTTGATAAGAGGCACACATTGAGAATCAATAAAGATAATCAATCCTAACGTTGTTTTAAGAATAATATCACTCTCTTTTGGTATTTCTACAACTTCGGGTTGATACATGTAGCCAGAACAACCTGTTTTTTTTACCGACAACCGAAATTTCGATTTTTTACCACGTTTTTTTGTTAACGATTGAAGATGTTTATAAGCTGTATCTGTCAGCTCGATAATTTTTACCTCATGCATTATCAATCCTCATGGATAGGAGTCTAAGTTAGTCTGAACACGCAGGGCTGAAAGCATAGTATGCCAACATAAAGTAGCGCATTTCACTCGCATAGGAAATTCAGCCACACCTGACAAGACAGCCAATTTCCCCAATTCTTCTACATTAGAACTTTTTCCTGTCATCAAGTCATGAAATTGAGAAAACAAAGCTTCGCTTTGTTTAATGGTTTTGCCTTTTAATGTTTCCATCATTAGTGAAGCTGAAGCAATAGATATGGCACAACCACTACCTTCAAAAGTTGCTTCTTTCACTACACCTTCTTCTTCTCGAAAATATATAGTTAATCGGTCCCCACACAATGGATTATAACCGTCATGTACATGCGTTGGATTCGCTAATTGACCAAAATGTCGAGGTTTCCGACCATGATCAATAATTATTTCTTGATATAAATCACGTAAATCATTCATTTCTTAATCTGCTAAAAAGCGTTCATTAAATATTTGATTCACTTGAATTAAACCATCAACTAATCTATCGATATCGTTAAACGTATTATAAACACCCAACGTAATGCGCGCTGTTGCAGGTAAATTAAATCGTTTCATTAAAGGCATCGCACAATGATGACCTGCTCGAATAGCAATACCTTTACTATCTAAAATAGTAGCAATATCATGAGGATGAGCCTGCTTCATAATAAAAGAAATTACACCAATTTTATGCGGAGAATTACCTATAATTTTTAACCCAGAAATCTTCTGTAATTTTTCTGTCGCATAATTTAATAAGGCTTTTTCATGAATATTCATTTTTTCAAAACCAATTGCCATGAGATAATCAATAGCTGCTCCAAGACCAACAACGCCTGCTATATTAGGTGTACCTGCTTCAAATTTATGAGGTAACGAATTATATTCTGTTTTTTCAAAAGTGACTTGGCGAATCATATTCCCACCCCCTTGATATGGAGGCATTTTTTCTAACCATTTAGTCTTTCCGTAAAGGACACCGATCCCAGTAGGGCCATACAATTTGTGTCCGGAGAAAACATAAAAATCGCAATCTAACTCTTGAACATCTATTGCTATATGAGGAATCGCTTGCGCGCCGTCTAATAAAACTGGAATGTTTTTTTGATGCGCTAAATGAATCATTTTTTTAACCGCGTTAACCGTGCCCAATACATTAGAAACATGAATTAATCCTACAATTTTAGTATGTGTAGTTAAAAGACCTTGATATTCATCTAAATTTAAAGTCCCATCGTCATGCACTGGAATTATTTTTAACTTTGCCCCAACTCGCTCACATAATAGTTGCCATGGCACAATATTGGAATGATGCTCCATCGCTGAAATTAAAACTTCGTTACCAAACTGAACTTGCAGTGTTCCAAAACTCGCAGCAACTAAATTAATTGACTCCGTAGCCCCCCGCGTAAAAATAATTTCGTGTAAGTGAGCAGCGTTGATAAATGCTTTGACTTTTTTTCGAGTATTTTCATAAGCAGTTGTTGCGCGCTCACTGATAGTATAAATTCCTCGATGTACATTAGCATTGTCATGGCAATAATAACGATTTACAGCATCAATCACCGCTTGCGGTTTTTGTGCTGTCGTTCCGGAATCCAAATACACTAATGATTCCCCCCAAATCCTCTCTTTTAAGAGAGGGAAATCATCACGCAAAGAACTGAATGAATTAGTCATAATAAGTTCTCTAGGTCATTCAACAACGCTAGGCGTTTTTTAATTCGTTGATGAATTCGATTAGCAATAACTTTATGAGGTAATTTTTTTACAATTTCACTAGCAAATGCATAGGCAAGTAAATATTCAGCCTTAGATCTACCAATTCCGCGACTACGTAGATAAAATAGAACTTCATTATCTAACTGACCTACTGTAGCGCCGTGAGTGCACTTTACATCGTTATTATAAATTTCAAGCTCCGGTTTAGTGTTAACCTCAGCTTCATCTGAAAACATTAAATTTTTATTGATCTGATGTGCAACTGTTTTCTCAGCTTTTGGATGAACGAGAATTTTTCCATTAAATACAGCTCTAGATTTATCACTAATAATTCCTTTATAAATTTGTTGGCTTGTACATCTAGAAACGTTATGATCAACACGAGTGTGATTATCAATGTGCTGCTCACCTTTCAGATGATAAAATCCTAGCAATTGACATGAAGCTTCATGACCTTCTAACGCATAATTCAAATCTTCACGCCCAATAGCTCCTCCTAACGAAAAACAACAAGAAGTCACTTTGCTGCCTCGTGCTTGACTAATTTGAGTATTTGCAATATGAAAAGAAGAGTCATTTTCTTCCTGTAATTTATAAAGCACTAAACTAGCAGAAGCTCCAACATTTATTTGCGTTACAATGTTGTTGAAATAAGTTGTAGAACAGATTCCTTGATACTCTTCTAAAAGAGTAATGCTAGAATTCTCTTCAAGGAAAATTAAATGACGCGTTTGGGTCATTTTGAACGGAAAATTTGACTTCATCAAGTAAAGGAGATGAATAGGTTTTTTAAGCTGACAATTTTTCGAGACACGAAGAAAAATACCGTCTTGGAAAAGACCATCATTCAGCAATGAAAAAGGAGTTTGATAGCTCGTAATATTATTCATAATCTCCCGTTCATTTTCTTTTAGTTCTGTTGCCATTAGTGATGTTAATTGAACCCCCGGCGGCAGGTGTATTAAATTCGATAAAGTTTGTGCAAAATGTCCGTTTATAAAAACTATACGATGGGTATCCTCCATAGCAAAACTGGCTATATCGCAATCAGTTATTTCTTCAAACGAAAAAGTGCGAGATGCAATTGGAGTAATATCCGTATATCTCCAATTTTCTAATTTATAATCAGGAAATCCTGTCAACAAAAACATCTTTAATCGCTCACACTGCCACGTTTTTAAAGAAGTACTGTTTCGATTTTTTAATCTCTTTGAACAAAATTCAGACCAGCCTTTACTAAGCGCTTTCATAACCAACTATATCCTTTCTTTTCAAGCTCACAAGCTAACGATGGACCACCTGATACAATAATGCGTCCGTCAACCAAGACATGAACAAAATCTGGGCTAATGTAATCTAAAAGGCGCTGATAATGGGTAATCAATAAAATAGCTCGTTTAGAGTTACGCAAACTATTAACTCCTCTAGCAACCATTTTTAGAGCATCTATATCTAGACCTGAATCAGTTTCATCTAAAATGGCAAGTGAGGGTTCAAGCATTAACATTTGTAAAATTTCATTACGTTTTTTTTCACCTCCTGAAAACCCTTCATTAATTGATCTTTGCAAAAACTTATCATCCATATCAGTCAAGGCTAATTTTTCTTTAACTAAAGCCATTATGTCCAACGCATCTAATTCTGGTTCGCCACGTTTTTTTCGAATGCCATTAACAGCCGTTTTTAAAAAATAAAAGTTATTTACACCGGGAATTTCTACAGGATATTGGAACGCCAAAAATAAACCTGCTTTAGCACGATCCTCAGGTAATAGTTCTAGTAAATTCTGATTAAAGTATGTCACTTCATCGGCTGTAACTGAATAATTATTTCGGCCAGCTAATACAGACGCCAACGTACTTTTACCAGAACCATTAGGACCCATAATGGCATGCACTTCGCCAGCATTAATGGTGAGATTCACTCCACGGAGAATTTCATGATTATTTATGTTTGCATGTAAGTTTTTTATTATTAGCATAGATATTTTTTTTGATCATTAATCAGTGCTGTTATCCAACAGATCCCTCTAAACTAACTTCCATCAGTTTTTGTGCTTCGACAGCAAATTCCATTGGTAATTTTTGGAAAACTTGTTTACAAAAGCCATTCACAATCATCGATACAGCATCTTCTTCGGAAATACCACGTTGACGACAATAAAACAACTGATCATCTCCAATTTTTGAGGCTGTAGCTTCATGTTCAATATGCGCCGTGGGATTCTTCGCTTCAATATAAGGGAAGGTGTGAGCACCGCAATTACTTCCTAATAATAAAGAATCGCATTGGCTATAATTACGGGCATTTTTAGCAGTTGATCCAACACGCACTAAACCGCGATAACTATTTTGCCCATGTCCAGCAGCAATTCCTTTAGAAATAATCGTGCTTCTGGTATTGTTACCTAGATGTATCATTTTTGTACCAGTATCAGCCTGTTGAAAATTATTCGTTAAGGCTACGGAATAAAATTCACCAACGGAATTATCACCTCTTAAAATAACACTTGGGTACTTCCAGGTAATTGCGGATCCTGTTTCAATTTGGGTCCAAGAGATTTTAGAATTATTTCCGTGACACATACCTCGTTTTGTCACAAAATTATAAACTCCACCTTGTCCATTTTCATCTCCAGGATACCAGTTTTGAACGGTAGAATACCTTATTTCAGCATTAGCTAGAGCTACTAATTCGACCACAGCAGCATGTAATTGGTTTTCGTCTCTCTGTGGAGCTGTGCAACCCTCTAAGTAACTCACATAGCTTCCTTCATCAACGATAATTAATGTTCGCTCAAATTGCCCAGTATTAGCTGCATTAATTCGAAAATAAGTAGATAATTCCATAGGGCAACGAACCCCTTTTGGCACATATACAAAAGAACCGTCACTAAAAACAGCAGAGTTTAGTGTTGCAAAAAAATTATCACGGTAAGGAACAACGCTACCTAAATATTTTTTAACTAAATTGGGATACTTTTTTACTGCCTCTGAAAAAGAACAAAAGATAACTCCTGAAGCAGCCAGTTTTTTTTTAAATGTTGTTGCTACTGAGATACTATCAAAAATAGCATCTACAGCGACACCTGCTAATCGATGTTGCTCATATAAAGGGATGCCCAACTTACTGTAAGTCTCAAGTAATTTAGGATCAACTTCTTTTAAACTTTTAGGTTTATTCTTCGATTTTGGTGCTGCATAATAGCTAATAGCTTGATAATCAATAGGTTCGATATGAAAGTGGGCCCATTTCGGGAATTCCATAGTTATCCAATGACGATAGGCTTGGAGTCGCCACTCCAGCATGAAACTAGGTTCATTTTTCTTCTCTGAAATAAGTCTAATAACATCTTCATTTAATCCTGGCGCAACAACATCCATTTCAATGTCCGTAATAAACCCATGCTCGTAGGTTTTATTAACAACTTTCTGTAAATAACTTTCATTAGCCACTATTTTTCCAAATTTTAATTAGCACTACAAGGAGGTTTCTCATTAAAAATCTACCGAAAACCACTGTATCGAAAGATCGCATATCGTATTAGTAGTAGTATTCATCTTGCTACCTAATTCTAATGAAGGATTTTCATATCTACAAGATTCAGGAGCTATTTAATACTTCAAGTATCAATTCATTAATGGATTGCCTTCTCACACATTCTCACACAATTCTATAAACGATGTCATGTTTTCGCATCAACTTACATTCCTATCATCGAATGGTCTATCGTCAATGGGCGTCAGTGGGAGTGAAAATGTCGGTTATACTTGTTTTCCAGTGGCACAGTCGATAGTTACTACTACTAATACCGAACTTAGAGTTGACTAACTTAAAAATGTCATTCAAAAATTTCAAAACCTCATGATTTAAGATAACCATATGAAAATAGAGTTCTAGACGATGCGCTGTACCAACGCGCTTTTATCAGGAAGTCAAACATAGTGTCATTACTGTTATAATTAATTGACTAGTCGACTAATTTCCAACATCTTATTCTCTACCCTTCCTTATACCATAAGGAATCTCCCTAGTCTCCCACCACAAATGAGAGGCAGTGAGCTCGTGACTCTTAATTGATAGTCTTCGTTTAATGGATCCCGTTGCTCTTCTTTTCCTTTGCTTTAAAGATTGGCAATATAAATAATACCATACTTGTTTTATTTCGCAACGAACAGGCCAGAACTGTTGTTATGGTCTTGGAAAAAAATCTTTGACGTCCTGTTTCATTTTACATAGGTACTATCAAAATACCTCACTTGCTTTATGTACATTGAGACCGAGATGCATTATGCACTACTTTCTCAAGCCTTATCGTCAGTAGAATTTATTTTTAACGGCCCTTTTATCGAAAAGCCTGTAATCATGAGCGGGCGTTATCTGAAAACAAAATTCAGACAAGGAATAACTGCTCTTTTCTTAAATTAGACACTGGTTGCGTCCATCCGTTCTTAGAATTATTATGGAAATTATGATTTCCATCATCCTTAATTTCATTTTAAAAAGCGAAAAATTAGTCCTAACCTGTGTTACTTAACAACTGGCATAACCACATCTACTTGATTGTTTTTATCAGTATAATTTGTAGTATCCGTATTTTAGTGTAATTGATGTTCTTTCCATTCACCAATATATAAACTTGTTTGCATGAAAACAATATATTTTCAAGATGGCACATTAACGATGTGCAATTAAATGATCTTGATCATCAGTGTATCAGAAAGACATAGTATTATCAGTGGTTAACCCTTATGGATGGATGGTATCTCCTCTGTATTTTTAGTGTTATAGTATACATTGATCTAGAATAATGATATTACTTTTATTTTAAAGTCTTTAAGATTTATCTATTTTCAAAGGCATTCCTTGATAAAAAGAGCGTATTGTCATTCTGAAAAATTCCCTTTGCTCATTTGTGAGAAAAAGCAGTGCCAAGAGTTAAAGCAACTTCATTCCACTCTACTATTTAAGTAGGATGAAGAAGATGATAAAAAATATTTTTAGGTACAGAATTCAGATATAGAACTTAAAATCTCTTTCTTTGCGCAGAGGGATAGGTAGCCACTTCTTCACGAATATACGTGGGCTCCGCTTTTTTAGGTAACAGAATATTGCCTTTCTTAAATTTCTGCTGAGCGATCAATGCTACCGAAGCGGCGTCAGGATAAATATTCTCCTTTGTGAACTGGAAATCTGACGGCAGAGAAGATTGATATACGGTCCATGCATTTCCAACACCTATCATCCTTTCTCCTTTCGGAAATTGAATATTCCTTGGATGATCTATATGATCACCAATGATCTCTTGCATAATTCTTTTTTTATCTGCTTGGTAAACACCCCAGTAAATAGCATCCATTCGTGCATCCCAACCAGCAATTACTTGCTCACTATTTATTTGTTGATAAGCTGCCTGGGCTAATGCTTGTAAAGTTGAAACGGGGATAACTGGAAGATCAATTCCATAAGCGATTCCTTGTGCAACCCCTGTAGCAATACGAACACCCATAAAACTTCCTGGCCCAGACCCAAAAGCAATTGCATCGAGGTTTTTCAAGTTTATTTGGGCGTTACTCAGTAATTCATCAACTAAATTTAGAAGAATATCTGAATGTCTCTGCGGAGCCATTTCGAATCTTTGAATAATTTCTCCATTTAGCCACAGGGCAACTGAACAAGCAGCCGTGGCTGTTTCAAACGCTAGTAGTTTAGCCATCTTCAATCAACACCTTAATTAGAAATTGTTTTTCCCAAAAGATTTTATAAGTAAAACGTGCTTCTATAATTGTAACAAATTACAAGAGCTTGATAGAATCCAGATTGCCCCAGTTCGTTATTGAATACCAATATCTTCAGGGGTAATTTTAAATTTAGCTAATTTATAATAGGCTTAAAAAAGATGATACGCACATAACAGCTGCCTCTCAAAAAGAGAGGCTTGAATTTTAAGGCTTTGATAAATTATTTTTGATTGCAGAGTATCTTGATCTAATTAGGTACAGTTTTGCCTGCAACTGATTGTGTTCTGCGAGACGCGTCTTTTACCGTTGATTAAGGTAAACCTTCATAGCTTTAAGAGTAAGTCCACTAAAATGCACTGAAAACTGTTTAATTCAATATTTAACTCTAAAATTTTTTAGATACTATCGTAAATATACATTGTAAATATACAGTAAATTTGCAAGTTTAGTATGTTTCAAGAAAGATTTCATTTCACTTTATTAAAGAACTTAATGAGAGTTCTTATTCAATAAAATTTTCATAGCTCACTTTTGATCATTTTACTAACCATTTCTTCATATTAAGAATATTAAAAGTAAAGTGTTATTGCATTCCCAGATATGTCTTATATTAAAATCAATCTCATTCCTGAGAATAACCAATTTGTAAATTTTAATTATTTTCTTCAAGAAAAGCGGTTTATCCTTTATTTAAATCTATTGATATAAAACTGTTTATCTGTCTTCGATTTAAGCATTATGCGGCAATAAAATTCTCCTTACTATTAGGAGAATATAGAAAATGTCTATTTTTAGATGCCTATTTATTGAAATTAGGCTGTTATTTACAATTGCTAGGATTTAATAATCTCCTATATATCAAAGTACTTATGTAGCTCCTCGATGATTATATAAATAATCAAACTTTTCTAAAACGAAAATCTGTGATCTTTAATTATTAAAAATATCGATGCTGATTAATTAGGCAAACACACCTTTTCAGTTATCGTCAAAGAAGTTAGTTTCAATCGAACAAGACCAAATTTCGCAACATATTCAACTTGTCCAACAGCGCTGAAATCATTTAGTAGCCACTCTTCTATCAATTTTAGATTGTACCCTCTCATGGTAGTCAAACGCACTCATATGCTGCCCTGTTAGTTAGGATAACGTTTATAAATTTCATCACGTCAAATTTGCACCACCGCTTCAGAGATAAGCTAATAAATCTAAATAAACATGAACACAATGAAAATTTCTTAGGTTTTAAAAACGTATTACTTAATAAAGGACCATATTTTCCAATAGTTAATCCTCAGTGCTCTTTGATCACTGTTTTATTATTAAAATTTGTAAGCAGCAATAAATGTTTCTGAAAGGGTTAAAAGGGCTAATTGCATTGCTGTTTAATGCTGATTATAAATTTTTATCTAATATGACTTGACTTATGCTCTATTTATCATGGTTAGGGAGTCAACTCGGTAATCTCTTTAATCGTTAAAATATATTCTTAAGAACCTCATTTTTATTATTAATTTAATCTCTTGATTTGCATTGGAGCAGAAAAATGCACCACTGTGATCATCGGTCGTATTTCTACAAGAATTAGATGCTTGCGCTCTCTTGTTCCTATTACTCCAATGATCATAGTCATAGCCATGCTAAATAGCTTTCTCATGGGTCTGAAAAGATTTAACTGTCACCTTTTGGATTGATTGCAGTTTCGGACTTTGTTTCTGATCGAGCTATTACACTTAGCCGATATTTTCTTTGGGCTTAATGTAACCTATAATTACTATCATGATTATAATTCATTTATTTACAGAAAAAGATATAAAGTGAAAAAGAAATATCTATGTATCTTATTTTATCAGCTTTTATACTGATCATATTAACTATAGGATTAATCGGAGGAAATTTATAAGCATCACATTCCCTAAAAACATTTAACTTTATTGATCATAGGTGTTGTTTCCACTGATAATTTTTTTTGGTTTGTAAAAAATAAAGTCAAAAACTTTCCTAGTCATTTTTATTATTTCCATAAACGTTTATTTATTACATGTTAATTAGTGATTGCAGCAAGTATATCCATAATTATGGACGCACTTTGTTTTTTATAAGTTCATTTAACATCTTTATTTATCTAAAATTAACTTATTTAGTAGAAATTACTACTTTATCTATATAGTGTTACATTGATTAATTTTAGATACATATTTATTTTATTGGATCCTATCTTACATCACTTATCATTTTCTCTGATGATCATTATTTAAATAAGACTTCAGTCTTAGTTTCACCTTCCTTAACAAAACCTATCCTATGCTGAGCGTTCAAGTGTTGCCTAAAGAAAAATTAAGTGAAGAACTGATATTATTTAAAATTAATCATTTATTTGAGTATTCTTTAAAATATTGTTATTCATACTTTATGCTTTTAATAATTTTTCTTTTGCTGAATTGATTCAAATATTCAAAAAAGCTCTAATTCACGTACTCTACAAAAATAGTAATCTTTGAAAGTTTTATAGCGATTAGGCTAATGTACTGCAATCATGTAACAATTGGTGGGTACTTTCTCTGTATAGAATACAAAACTTAGACGTTAGATGGCACTTATTTATAAGGATTAGGATCGATTTTTAATTTGATGTGAATTGGAACCCCGATAAAATTAAATGTTTTTCTGAAATAATTAGCAAGATAGCGAGAATATGATTGAGAAAGAGATTGAGTTTTTTTACCATGAATAACAATAGTGAGTGGACGGCGACTGCCAAGATGCGCATACCGCAAACGTACTTGCTGCCCTTTTACTAATGGTGCTTTATGTTCTGAAATTGCTTTTTCCAAAGTTTTTGTCAATTGGTTCGTGGTTAGTTTTTGATGAGTCGATTGGTATGACTTCTCAATTGCTTGAAATAATTTTCCTATCCCTTTGCCTTTTAACGCGGAAATAAAATAAAAGCAAGCAAAATCCATAAAAGACATTTGTCGATTAATATCTTGCCTTACTTGTTTGCGCTTATTGTTCTCTAAACAATCCCATTTATTAATGGCTATCACCAATGGTACACCTGTTTCAATTATTAAATTTGATAATCGTAAATCCTGTTCTCTTACACCTTCATGAGCATTTAAAACGAAAATAATAACATCAGCAACATACATAGCTTGCATTGATTTAATAATTGAAAATTTTTCTACTTGGTCTTGAATTCTCGCTCGTTTGCGAATACCCGCCGTATCAATTAAAATGTACTTATTATTTCCTTGAATAAAAGGAATATAAATGTTTTCTCGGGTCGTTCCTGGTTGATCATGGACAATGACACGTTCTTCACCTAACAGTCTATTAACAATAGTAGATTTTCCTACATTCGGCCGGCCAATTAACGCAATTTTAATTCCTAATTCTTTTTCAACTTCTTTTCCCGCAATTTTTTTTTCTAACATCAATTTACCAAGAATATTAGTCATTAACTGCTTGATTCCATAACCTTTTTTTGCTGAAATCAAATAAAGTTCACTAAAACCTAATCGACAGAATTCACTTCGAGTCGTTTCTGTTTCAGTTCTATCTACTTTATTAATTACAAGAAAGATTCTTTTATTTTTTTTGCGCAACCGATTAGCTATAATTTCATCGATAGAAGTAAGACTTACTTCTGCATCTACCAAAAATAAAACACAGTTTGATTCTTCGATTGCTTGATTCACTTGAGTTTCTGCAAGAACTGCTATGGCGGATTCAGAAGAATCCGCTAGCCCTCCTGTATCCACTATCAAGATACGTTGAGATCCGATTGTTACTTTCCCGTACCGACGATCCCGCGTAACTCCAGGAATATCAGCTACTAATGCTGATTTGCTTTTTGTTAAGTAGTTAAATAATGTTGATTTACCAACGTTAGGTCGACCAACGATGGCGATAACTGGAAGCATATCTATATTCCTTACTCCACGTGTGGAAAGATCTCTTCATGAAAAGATGCACTTGATTTCTTTAGCTTAGATATTCTTACTTATAAATAAGATAAGAACCTTCAATTTCAATGAATTAGATCTATTGTGGTGCTTATAAAATTTTCGGTATCTGCTTTATTTATTACTGTAATACTTAATCTTTAATATTTTCGCTCATTGAGCTAGCATAAAATCATTAATCGCTTTCAAACTTGTGCCAAAAAGAAAGATAATCCAGAACTACCGCATTCTTGATGTTTTAAGAAAAAAATAGCTAAAAAGTGATTCCTTAGATAATTTTTACCAATCTGATTTATTATATTGATTCTTGTTAGCTCATCAGTATCTATAGAATTGCATGTTTTTCAAAATATGAAACTTTTTATGGATCTGTCTTCTCTTTTTCTATGGATCTGTTTGCTAATGATAGCCGATACACCTGTTAATACAAACTAATTAAAATGCTAACAGCACGATAAAAACAGAAACCGAGATGATTATGCCTCATTGTTTAATAATTTTAATTTATTCTTTGATTAGCATATATTCCATCATTTAACAACCTAACTGTTCGAAGAGTTAGGTTGTTTATTCACAATTTTTTCATGTAAATAAGCTATTAATTCATTTTCACTAAGTTGTTGTTGTGGTAAAGTCTTACGTAAAGGTTTAATGGTTATTTTATTCGTTTTTATCTCTTCTTTACCAATAACTAGTGCCCATTTTGCACCACTCTTATCAGCACGTTTAAATTGACTTCTAAAACTACCACCGCTGAGATGGGTCTCTATAATCAAATTAGGTAAGGCATCACGAAGGCGTTCTGCGACTATTAATCCCCGCTCTACTGCTTGCTTTCCGTCTGCTAAGAGATAAATATCAGAATGCAGAGCACATTCACGTGTTGCTTGCAGTAATAATATTATTCGTTCCAAACCGGCAGCAAACCCAACTGCTGGTATTGGATGATCTCCAATTTGTTCAACTAGGTCATCATAACGTCCTCCTGCACAAACAGTACCCTGAGTACCTAATTGACTAGTCACCCATTCAAAAACAGTATGGGTATAGTAGTCAAGACCCCTAACTAGATTAGGATTTACAATATAAGAAAACTTTGCTTGATCTAAGAAAGATTTTAATTGATCCCAATGACGACGAGATTCATCATCCAAATAATCTAGCAGCTTTGGTGCTCCTTCAATAATAGATTTCATAGCAGGGTTCTTACTATCCAGAATTCGCAAAGGATTAATAATCAGACGTCGTTGACTATCTTCATCCAATTCTGTCTTTCGTGACTTCAAATAATGAATTAATCTTTCTTGATAGTGTAAACGACAGTGCTGTGTTCCTAACGTATTCAATTCCAATGTAATGTATTTTTCTAAACCAAGTAATTTCCACAGGCGACGACCTATTAAAATTAACTCAGCATCAATAGCAGGATTCGCTATTCCATAAGTTTCTATACCTACTTGATAAAATTGACGACGACGGCCTTTTTGAGGTTTTTCATAACGAAACATGGGCCCTATATACCATAATCTTTGGATTTTATTGTAAAAAAGACTGTTTTGAATACCTGCTCGAACGCAACTGGCGGTTCCTTCCGGGCGTAATGTGAAACTTTCTCCATTTTGGCCTAAGAAAGTGTACATTTCTTTTTCTACAATATCTGTAGCTTCGCCAATAGTACGTTTAAATAAAGCAGTTTTCTCTACTATGGGTAAACGGATTTCACGATAACCGTAAGAAGTAATAAGTTTTCGAAACTTTTGCTCAAGGAAAGACCAATAAGGTATTTCGTCAGGAAGAATATCTTTCATCCCTCGAATAGCTTTAATCGTTCCTGTCAATGATTCATCCTTGAAAAAATAATCTTATTTTTTATTGTTGATGTCACAAGTGGTGTTGATTCGTGAATCATTGCTTTCAAAGGTAACCCCTGATTCGGTGCCATAATAATCTATTCCATCGAACGTCTTTTTCTTGCCACCAAATACCAACTGATACAATTAAGATAGCTAAAACTAGAAAAGTAATCCAACGAATCATTTTTTGGCTAATCATCCGACTTGAACGCGAAATTACGGGAACTGATTGATGTTTTACTGATTTTTCTTCCTGAGCTTTAATTTGTTCAAATTCTTCATTTAAAGCTAAGGCATTAAATGTAGTCATAATCTTTTCAGATCTGAGTCCAACACAGCAAGCATAAGCAAGCACGTAAATAGCCTCCGTAAATAGCCTCTTACATAAATTAAAGCAGGAGCTTGGGAATAGCCGTCCTTTTCCAGATTTTTTACCCATTGAACACTTAAATACATTTGTTTCGCTATATCGTCGTGCTTGAGGTTGTTATTTTGGCAGGCCTCGCACAATAAAAATTCCTAGTATCTTAATAATACAGTTAGATAATTTGGTATTAATCTCTGTGTCTTCAATTATGGTTTCCTTCTTATAGAACAGCATTCCTAAATAGTAATCTTAATCTGCATTATACCTGAGTTAATGACTATCTAGAAGCATATTATCCTTTTTAAAGATGCCGGCTCTATATCTAAGCTACTTTATTCTTCGCTTTAATCAAAGATTTTTATTCTTCAGAAAAGATTAAGTCTACGTTTTAAGCCAACGTTGATAACGTCCCGTGAGATCTTGAAATTGGCCTATCAATTGACCACAAGCGCCTGCAATCTCGTTTCCCCGCGTTTGCCGAACTCGCGTATTAATTCCTGATTTTATCAACTTTTTTTGAAAAGTAGTCATTGTTGTTTCAGTGGAACAGCGATAATGAGTTCCCTCGAATGAATTAAAAGGTATTAAGTTTATTTTACAGGGTACATTCGCCAATAATTGAATCAGCTGTTCTGCTTCCTCGAGCCTATCATTAACTCCCTCAATCATTACATATTCGAAGGTTACGCAACGCTTACTTCCACGAGGATAATAATTCCGACAAAGAGAAATTAATTTCTGCAAGGGATATTTTTTATTAAGCGGGACAAGAATATCTCGCAATTCTTTATTTGGAGCATGAAGAGAAACAGCTAGAGAAACTGGACTTTCTTGGCACAGACGTTGCATCGCAGGAATGACTCCGGACGTACTGAGAGTTACCCGATATTTGGATAAGCCATATGCATGATCAAACATCATTAAATGCATGGCTGCCAATACAGCATCGTAATTTAATAATGGTTCGCCCATTCCCATCATAACTACATTGGTAATCTTGTAGAAAGATTTCATTTTTAAAAGCCGGGTAGCTAACCAAACCTGCCCAATAATTTCATCTAATGTAAGGTTGCGATTAAATCCTTTTTTTCCTGTCGCACAAAAGCTGCAATTTAGAGTACATCCCACCTGGGAGGAAACACATAAAGTTCCTCGATTATGGTCAGGGATAAACACAGTTTCTATTTTATTATTATCATTTAAACGAAATAACCATTTATGGGTACCATCTTGGGATATACGCTCTAATGCCAATTCTGGTAGATTCACTGTAGCTTTCTTAGTTAATTGGAATTGGAATGCCTTACTAAGATTTGTCATCAAGGAAAAATCAATTACCATTTTCTGATGGATCCATTGTAAGAGCTGAGTTGCACGATAAGCTGGCTGATTACAGGAGATTACAAACTTTCTAAGTGCGTCCTCGTTTAAATTTAAAAGATTAATCTTTTCTATCATTTTTAAATATTTAATAAAATATTAACAAAAGGAAAGCTTATCTAATTTCATGTACTGAAGCTACTGATGATTATTTAAGAACTGTGAGTGGAAATTCGTCGTAAGGAATTAATTATCAAATTAATAAAAGTGACATCTCCATCTAAGTTAGCTATTAATTGCTCTGCTTTTTTAAATAAAAAAGCAATATTTTCACTAATAAAATTCTGTGTTTTTGCCTTCAATTGAACTTGATCAGCTAAATTATCTTGCCATTGAAAAATTAATCCAACAGTTGTACCTAATTCACGCAATTGCTGAATTAGTTTTCTATCTGAACATTTGGCACAAAGCGCACTTAATTCGACAGCTGCGCGAAATAAAGAACCTGTTTTTAATTGATGAACATTTTCATTATTTTTTCCAGATAAATCAAGTTGTTGGCCACCAACCATACCCAAAGAACCGGAAGCGTGCGCCAAAGTAGCTATTAAACGAGAATTATTTTCTCTGGCTAATGTTTCAAAAGCCAATGACTGCAAAGCATCTCCGACCAATATAGCTGTTGCCTCATCAAAAGCTCTGTGACAACTGAGTCTGCCTCGACGGTAATTATCATTATCCATTGCTGGTAAATCATCATGAACTAATGAATAACAATGAATGAGTTCGACAGCACAAGCTACGTTATCCATTTTTATTGGCTCAACTTCAAGCCAAAGTCCCGTTGCATATGTTAGCAACGGACGTAATCGTTTTCCTTTAGACATAACAGTATAATGCATCGCTTGATGTAAACGTTCAGGCGATTGTGTGCGAGCCGGTAATAAATTTTCCAGTTGATGATTAATACGATTTCGATATATTGAAATAAAGTCAAGCATTTAAATCTCAAAACTTGAAAAAATTTCTTCTGGCTTGAAAAAAAAAGAAATTTCTTCTTTTGCTGTCTCTTGGCTATCAGAACCATGCACAGCATTGGCATCGATAGAATCCGCAAAGTCAGCCCGAATAGTTCCAGGTGCCGCTTTTTTAGGGTCAGTGGCTCCCATGAGCTCACGATTTTTAGCAATCGCATTCTCACCTTCAAGCACTTGAATCATAATTGGACCCCGGATCATAAACTGAACTAACTCTTTATAAAATGGACGTTCTTTATGAACGACGTAGAATGCTTTTGCTTGTTTTTCACTCAAATGTTGCATTTTTGCTGCAACAATTTTAAGGTGATATTGTTTAAAACGTGTATAAATTTCACCAACTACATTCTTAGAAACCGCATCCGGCTTGATAATTGATAAAGTTTGTTCAATAGCCATAATTAATCCTCGTACTATTTTAAAGAATCGATAATTTTATGATTTTAGTCAACCAAGTTTTATCGGAACTTATAAAGCCACATTGAAATTAACTAAAGAACTTTGGATAATGCTTTTTTTAAGAAAAATATTCTGTAACTTAAATATTGTATAATCGCATTCGAGATAATGCCTACTTAATACTGTGCTTCAAATAGCTGTCACTGATTGTGTTAGCGGATCTATTTTCAGGAATTCCTAATTCCACATGGATTATCCTGAGCAATTATTGTTTATTCTAAAACTGTCTTGCGATTTTTGGGTTTTAACCACAGTTTTGGTTAGTTTGTTTTCTTTTCTTCAATAAATAGGGAAAATAAATTTGCACGGAAATAAAATTTCCTGGAAATGTAAAAAATTATTTACACCAGCCAGTTACGTATTTTAAAGCAACTTAATGAGGCTGAATGTAGCACATATAAGGTGCATCATAAACTAAACACTTTCATAGCAAAAAATTAAATTGTGAGCGCGGTCGACTACAGGATATGTGATCTAATTCTTTATAAAATATAAAATAAAATCTCAATTTCGATAACTTGAATTTACTTCTTAAATAAATACATAACATACTGATTCTAAATAGAAACTCTTAGAATTTCTCTACATAAAAGATCTCCCTATAGAAAATTAACATGAATAAAATTCTGAAAAATTCTAAAGCATATTGACACATCTGTAGCTTATTTATTAGAATTGTGTCCCTGATGGATCTCGTTAAGGAAATGTTATATCGTTTCCTTTCTTTTGGTGTTTTGTGCCTGACGGATCTTCGTTTAGTCCAGCACTGGTTCTGGATGGGTGTTCATGTTGTGAATTAAGTAAAAAGAGGAATAATTTTTATGTTGAAAAAAATTGCAATCGGCGCGACAGCTGTTGCCACTTTTGGTCTTTGCACTGGTGCTTTAGCTGATTCGATGGATTCATCGGGTTCCAATAGCACTGGCTTTTATGTTCGTGGCGAGGGAGGCTACGGTTGGGCTGACCCTAAAGATAATAAAGTTATTGGTTTTCCAGCCGGAATTATAGCCCCACTCGGTGTTCGGCCTACACTGAGCGACAACGATAAAAAAAGTTCTGGATTTAAGGGTCATATTATTGCCGGATATGATGTCAACCAGTATTTTAGTATTGAAACTGGTCTTAGTGGGTATCATCCAATTTACCGAACTTTGACTTTCCAACCTTTGACCAAAGATAATCCTTTAAGCCAAAGTCGTTTTACAGAAACGACCAAGACTTCCTTATATGCTTTCGACTTGATGGGCAAAGCGAATATCCCTTTCAATAATTTCTATGCTTTTGTAGAAGGCGGGGTTGCTTACGTTCACGAAAACAATAGTGCTTTAAAGGCAAAATTTGGTAGTCATCCAATAACCTTCTGGAAAGCAAGTTCTAAGGATCTTGTTCGACCTAAAGTAGGCACTGGTATTGGTTATAACCTCACTCCTAGCCTAGCTGTTGATGTTTCCTATTCCCGTCTTTTTGGAAAAGACCCCATTAACAGTCCTAATTACCTACCCAATTTGAATGCAACTATAGTAGGTTTGACCTATAGATTCTAAACTTAAATTTAGATTCTAAGGAGAAAAACGTTCACTTTAAAAAAGAAGGGGCTTTATGTCCCTTTTTTATAAGTGTAAGTTCGATTAGGATTTGTCAAAATCCAATAAAACTACTTGCTTAAGGAAACCTGACATGAAGTTTTCGTCTTCACGTATAAGAGTTATTTTTTTTTATGTAATCGGCTTATCTATTGCTTTTGGAATGACTACTGTTTTATCAGCTAACCTAATAACCAATATCACCACTCAAAAAAATTTAAATTTAGCAACAAATACTACGAACTCAACGCCAGAAACACTACATTCCTTAACACCTATTTTGCCCAATTTAAACATGAAAGGTTATGTATTAATGGATGTCAATTCTGGAGCCGTTATTGCTGAAAAAAATATGAATCAGCGTTTGCAGCCTGCAAGCTTAACCAAATTAATGACACTTTATTTAACCTTTCAGGCACTTAAGAGCAAACAAATACATTTAGATGATAAAGTAGAAGTTAGTGTTAATGCATGGAAAACAGTCGGTTCTCGTATGTTCTTAAAAGAAGGTTCATACGTACCAGTTAATTCTCTCATTAAAGGAATTATTGTTGCTTCCGGAAATGATGCCTGTGTGACAGTAGCCCAATATATTGCAGGAACAGAACAGACTTTTGTTCAAATGATGAACCAAACGGCACAGCGCATCGGAATGAAAAATTCGTATTATGTGGATTCAACAGGATTACCCAACGCTCATCATTACTCTACTGCTTATGATATGGCTCTTTTAACCCGCGCTCTTATCAAAGAATTTCCCGAATATTATCATTTTTTTTCTGAAAAATGGTTAACTTATAATAATATTAAGCAACCAAGTCGCAATCGTTTACTATGGCGTGATAATTCTGTAGACGGTTTAAAAACAGGATATACCAAAAAATCAGGCTACTGTTTAATCGCATCCGCGCAGCGCAAAAGGATGCGATTAATTTCTGTAGTGTTAGGCGCACTCACCGATAGTGATCGTATGGATAATTCCGAGATTTTGTTAAATTACGGATTTCGTTTTTATCAAACTCAACGACTGTTCGATGCCTATACACCAATTACTCAAAAACGAATTTGGTTTGGTAAAAAGAAATATGTTGCTTTTGGTTTAGCAAATCCTTTATATGTTACCTTTCCTACAAGTGATAAAAAAAATTTAAAAGCTACTATACAATTTTTAGAATCTTATTTACAAGCTCCATTAAAAGAAGGCCAATCTTACGGCGTGATTAATATTACATTCAATGAAAAACCAATTATCGCTGTATCTTTAATTGCATTGCAAAAAGATCCTATAGCAAGCCCATTATCTCGAATATGGGACCATATTGCATTATTCTTTAAGTGGATCTTTAACAAAACATTATAAAGGAGCATTAAAGCTCTTGTTTCGTTAACAGAACTTTGAGAGTTATATTAAAACCTAATTTTAGTTACATTGGAAATGATTTTTCCAAAGGAAGGCATTGTACCACTGAGGGACGACACTAATTAAAAGACCTCTTGATTTAATTAAACTATTCGAGAGGCTTATCTAAAAAAATTCTCACCTTATTGTTTGCTTGTCCATTGAGGTTATTTTATTTAGTAAAATCTTAACTTGATGTACACTTTTTCGACTAATGGAAAGATTATTCAGATCGGATACTAGAAATAGCATTTACGTTAAACGCTCGTTGCTGATACGAAATGAAGTTAGTCCGTTTCTATCAATTTGTTAAATCTTGATTTTTTAAATAACACGTGATTGGCCAGAATTTAAGAAGGAAGTCATTATAAACTAAAAAATTTTAAAAACTCATTTTAGGCTGAGAGTTTAAGGAAAAAATGGCGCAATAGAAACTGCTTTATTATTCGCTAAGATTTTTTATTTTCATTATTATTTGATTCCCGCTTCATTGAAGTTATTATGGATTTCAAAATTTTCTTTTTTGTCAAATATTGTATTGTCATTACTCTTCTGACTTTGTAGCTGGATGCTTCCTTGTGCATGAGAGTGCTGCTACCATTGAAATTGTTGTACTGAGATTAACGTGAGCTTATTGATTTCTTTTTTATTTAATTAATATTATCACCAGTTATTCCAAATCGCTTGTCTCACCTTTTCTTTAAAAGTACCTATACTCTTTATAATCTAGTCTTTATGTTTTATCCTGAGTAAAATACTGGTGTGGATGTTATTATTCGCCAGTTTAATCAATTAATGCTTTATCTACCTGTTTGGAAAGCCATGCAGGTATTTACTTATCAAAGAGATTCTAATACCAAAGACGAAGTTTGGATGCTAGAACATTTTCCTGTTTTTACACAAGGACTAGCCGGTAAATCAGAACATGTGTTGAATACTCATGAGATTCCTCTTATCCAATGTGATCGGGGTGGCCAAGTTACCTACCATGGACCAGGACAACTTATGATATATCTCTTGTTTGATCTTCATCGTCTCAAACTTAAGACTCGATCTTTTGTACGTGCTATTGAAAATACCATTATTGACTCTTTAAAACAATTTGGCATCAATTCTAAAGGAAAGGAAGAAGCTCCTGGAGTCTATATTGAAGAAGAAAAGATATGCTCCATTGGTCTTCGCGTACGCAAAGGATGCAGCTATCATGGATTAGCATTTAACATAGCGATGGATTTAACTCCATTTACTTATATTAATCCTTGTGGATTCAAAGGATTAACTATGACACAGGTATGTAATTACGTACATGATATTAATTTATCTTCAGTTCGTCAGGCAATTATTTTACCTCTTCTAAAGAATTTTGGATATAATCAGCCTCTCATCAAAATAGAAAATACGTTGGAGTCCTTTATCAATGTCAAAATATGATCCAACTCAGAAAGTTTGCGGAAAAGAGAAACTGTCACGTATTCCTATTAAAATCGAGGCTACTGATAATCCGCTTCGCAAACCCAGTTGGATTCGAATTCGTTTATCTACTGATAATAAACAAAAACAACTGAAAAAATTACTTCGAGATAATCAACTGGTGACAGTCTGTGAAGAGGCTTCTTGTCCGAATTTAAATGAGTGCTTTAGTCATAATACTGCTACTTTCATGATTATGGGTGATAAATGTACACGGCGCTGTAGTTTTTGTAATGTAGGACATGGTCGCCCTAACCCTCTTGATCCTAAGGAACCTATTAGGTTGGCAAATACCATAAATCTCATAGCTTTAAAATATGTGGTTATTACATCAGTGAATCGAGATGATCTACGAGACGGTGGGGCTTTACATTACGTCCAATGTATTAAGGCCGTGCGTGAAAAAAATCCGGATATTAAAATTGAGATTTTAGTTCCTGATTTTCGTGGACGAATGGAAAAAGCCTTAGATATTCTTGTGGGAGGTTTGCCAGACGTTTTTAACCACAATATTGAAACAGTTCCTCGATTATATAAGCAAGCTCGACCAGGCGCGGACTACCAATGTTCGTTAACCTTATTACAGAAATTTAAAACGCGCTTTCCTGGAATTCCTACTAAATCTGGTATGATGTTAGGCCTTGGGGAGAGACGTGAAGAAATAGAAACTGTGATGCAAGATTTACGTAAACATGATGTTGATATGATAACACTTGGTCAATACCTGCAGCCTACTCGTTATCATATGCGTGTCGATCACTATGTAAAACCTCAAGAATTTCTTGAATTAGGCAAACTTGCAAAAAATTTAGGATTTACTAATGTCGCCAGTGGCCCATTAGTCCGCTCTTCGTATCATGCTGATTTACAGATGCAAGGGGATATCTTCTTATAAGATATATTCTTATAAATTTTCTCATCTTTTTTTGGATAGCAAAATAAAAATAATCGATGATTGAGCATTATCTCACGCAAATTAGTCATTATCTACAGGCTCACGTCTATATGGGTATATTTTTTGCTTTTCTTATATCATTCACTGAATCCTTACCTTTAATTGGGACTATTATCCCTGGTTCTGTTACTATGTCGATCATTGGTATTCTGGTAGGTCGCGGAATGATTTCGTTAAATGCTACTTTATCTTGGGCTGCAGCAGGCGCATTATTTGGGGATACTGTCGGTTTTTTTATAGGAAAATATTATAATGAACACCTTCGGCTGATTTGGCCTTTCAAACGATATCCTCAGTGGTTAAGAGTGGGGGAAACTTTATTCGAAAAACATGGAGGAAAAAGTATCTTAATTGGTCGTTTTGTCGGACCTGTAAGAAGTTCTGTTCCATTAATTGCAGGTCTTTTGAAAATGGGTTGGCCTCGCTTTCTCTTTTCAGCTATTCCTTCAGCAATATTTTGGGCAATTGCTTATTTACTACCAGGAGTGCTTATCGGTACGATGTCCTTACGATTACCCCATCATGTAACCACTGCATTTATATTAACAGGATTAGCTATTATCGTTTTAGTTTGGCTGCTTTTTTGGGCCATCCAGCATTTTTTTAGTTTTTTAGTATCCATGATCAATAATATCGTCAATTATTTGTGGCGGTGGTTATATTGTCACCATTCTTCGCGCTTTTTATTACAATTTATTACTAACCGTAAAATTCCGACAGATCATTATCAATTAACTACGGTACTGTTAGCATTTTTAAGCCTTTGTTGTTTTTTCTTATTAACTATTGTCGTTGCAATATCAGGACCTTCAACTGGCTTTAACGAGCCTTTATTTTATTTCTTACAAAGTCTACGTTGTCCAAACTTTGATAAGTTTTTCACTATTATTACAGTGCTAGGCGATGCTCAGGTAATAATTAGTATTGTTTTAATTCTTATATCCGCTCTTATTGTTAAAAGACTTTTTCGTCCTGCCGTGCACTTAACAGCTGTTACCCTGATAACAGGGTGCTTTATTTTTTTTACTAAACAGTTAATTTATTCTTCGCGACCCACAGGCTTTCTAATTTTAGATTATTCTTCTTCTTTTCCCAGCGGTCATATTGGGCTTAGCCTTCCTATCTTCGGTTTTATTGCCTTTTTAACAGCTCAACAGATATCTGAAAAATGGCGCTGGATTCCTTATATCTTAACAACTATTTTAATTATTTTAATAAGCTATTCCCGTTTGTATTTAGGTGCACACTGGCTAGAAGATATTTTAGGTGGTTTTTTCTTTGGGTTTGCGATTTTGTTGAGTATTATTGTTTCATATCGACGTTATACCCCTCCAAAAGCTTTTGGAAATTTAAAATGGTTAATATTTTTAATTTTTGCTATTACCATTCCATGGGCTGGTTTTAGCAAATTAAAATACCACACTCTAATTCACCGTTATATACCTATTTGGCCTATTCGAGAAACTACTATTGAAGATTGGTGGCAAAATCCATTACGATATGTGCCTATTTTCCGGATTAATCGATTCGGCCATCCTACTCAACCCCTCAATATTCAATGGATAGATGGGTTAAGCACTATTGAAAAAACATTAGAGCAGAAAGGATGGCAAACTATCCGTAGCAAAACAGACGTCCAAACTACTTTAGGACGGTTTACAAGTTATAAACCGGAATGTCATCTCCCCTTATTTCCATGGCTTTATCGAGATAAACCACCCGTTTTATTCATGATCAAACATCTCCCACATGATACCACTATTATCGAGCTTCGCTTATGGAAACCTGGCTTACGGTTTGAAAACTCTCACTTGCCTTTATGGATAGGCTCAATTAATTACCATCTGGCACCCAAGCATTTAATGACTTTATTATATCGTTCCCACGACATTACTTGGTTGGATAGTAAAGGCATCAATAAATTTATTTCTATCTTGTCTGGTTATCAATGGAGAAGATTAAAAATCGTTATTTCTTCACAAGAATCCAAAAAGAAACATTACTTTTCTGAATGGGATGGAACCTTACTTCTTATTCGGTCTCAGAAAGAAAAGATATAATTATATTGAAAAATAGTAAAAATTCATTTTGACTGATCAGTTGCAATTTTTATGTTATAGATAATAGTCACAATGACTATGATCGAAAACTTATCGTATCTCCAATTTTAGCATCTTAAGATGCTGATAAAGTGAAAAATCTTTATTTAAAACCCAACCTTGACCATAAGGGACATTACAGTGCTAACATTCTTCATAAATCTCTATAAATCCATAAGCCTATATTCTTGCAGAATCTCCTAAAAGGAATAATTATGTGATGAAGAAATCTAATTTCAACTCTAAATAAATTACAAACATAATCGTTCTGAAATGAGAATGATAATCCAAATGAATTAACTTGATTAACGAATAAGAATGACAATTGAAATGAGGTTTTTTCAAATTCAACAGGCAATCTTCCCTTTTAATTGAGAAAGTGCTTTGAATGATTATTGAAAATAAACGTAATTTTCAATATCCAGTGTTAAATCTGCCTTGAACTACGCTTTGATAGCTGTATATTATTCCATATCATAATTTCCTATCTATAGAAATCAAGGAAATAAAAAGGAAGAACTCCTCAAAGGAGCACTTATTAATACAAGCTTATAATCTTCCAAAAATATTACTATTCTTCTTTACACACCGTCTAGCGCCTTTAGTTCCTGCCGTTAAAAATTTACAGATGTTAACAAAGATCAACACCAATATAAACGTCTGATGGAAGTTTTTAGGGCACGATATAGATTGTATCTTTTACAAAAGTAGCGCGGTGATTCACAGAATACTATTTATAAAATTTATAAAATTTCGCAAATGAGTCAACTCATGAATTATAACGATTGATAATAATTTACCATTCACAGGTAATTGTCTTGGCTTCAGATCTGTAACTAAATATATAGTTATTTCTATGTAAGAAGCTGAGCTTAGATGTAAGAGGTATGAGAACCACTTCTACTAAAGTTTTTATCCTAGAAGTTATGGGATGGCATACCAGCTGGATCGCTTGCTGCATTAGGCCAACAAATATTCTAATGATGCTCCACATATAATTTTATTTCCAGAAATTCCTTTACAAAAGGAAGGATTTCTGACAATAATCAAAGAAATTTGCATAAATCAGGGATATTGTGATGATTGTAGCTTCAGAAGAAATTTGTCATCAGAATGGAGATTTATTACAGAATCGGCCCAAGGAATGCTCTTGATCATGAGCAACTAGGAGGTGTTGCATCTATTATTTTATCTAGACTTATCAAAACACACCTTGGATTTAAATATCATTGAGCAGTAGCTGATTATTTACAACGTGCTTCATTATATTTCTTCACAAATACATCTTGATCAAGCTTATGTACTAAAAACTGCCGTTGAAAATGCTTATTATTCAGTATTATCGATGGCACTGGACGTTATTCATTTATCTAAAGTCGCTTATCTAAAGTCGCTAATGTAGAACATAAAAGTCACGAAATTTCATTACTTAGGATGGTTTTGGAATTATTCAAGCTTATCGCTGCCATCTGGAGCAGCTTTATCCGGGGTGAAAACTACCCCACCCATAAAAATGGGATTTTTGTTTACATAAAATTAAAAAACCAACTGGTTAAGAAAAAATTAAAACAAACTTCGGCATGAGAAATTTTCTAACTTATTGAATATTAATTACTTAGTTTATTAGGTTGATAACTAACATAAACTTAGGCTTATCGATAATCAGAGCTTTATATGGCTTGGTATATTAAAGAGTGATTTCAGTTATTTTGGAATTGAAAAAGTATTAAAATCTATCTTAAAAATTGCCAAAGCTTGTATTCCAGAGCTTTCTATCACAGTACTTTGTTTCCTACATTTTTTAAGAATTAAAAAATGTAGGAGTTGTATATTAAAAAAATCCAATCGTCTGCATACTATTTTCTTCTACTGGAAAAATTAATCCAAATAGTATGGTGGAGTACCTCTTATTTAAGATATTATGTGCATAACGATTCATGGTTAATTCCGTAAAGTCTTATTAAAGATCAACAATAGAAATTAATCTTGGATATAGCGAATAAAAAATAAAAAATAAGGAGAAAAAAATGACTTTAACTTCTTCAAAGATAATCCCTTTAGGAACGAAAGCGCCAAGTTTTAACTTGCTTGATGCTATCAGCAATGAAAAAAAGTCATTGAGCCAGCTAAAATCCGACGTCGCAACAGTTGTTATGTTTATCTGTAATCACTGCCCCTTTGTTCAGCACATTCAAAAAAAACTGGTTGAAATAGCAAAAAAATATCAAGCTAAAAGCATTCAATTTGTTGCTATTAACTCTAATGATATCAAAAATTACCCAGAGGATTCTCCTGAAAATATGAAAGCTATAGCTAAAAAGTTTGATTATTCCTTTCCCTATCTTTTTGATGAAACTCAAGAAGTCGCTCAAGCCTATCAGGCAGAATGCACCCCTGATTTCTATATATTTAATCACAACCTTATTTGTATTTACCATGGTCGTTTCGATGATTCAAGCCCCGGGAGAGATATTCCTGTTACGGGGAAAGATCTTAGTAAAGCACTAGATAACATACTTTCTGGGGAACCTATTAATCGCAAACAACAACCGAGCCAAGGGTGTAATATTAAATGGAAATTATAAGCTCAGATCGAGATTGATGTTAAGTAAATTTTCAAGAGTTAGTAAAATCACATCAGGTCTGCTTTGTTATTTTTGTGCTTCATTAATAAGTTATAAGTGATTTTTACTAGAAAATTGATTAAAGATATTCGACATTCAAAATTTCATATTCTGCCGTGCCCTCCGGAGTTTTAACTTCTATAACATCCTCAATGTATTTTCCAATCAAAGCCCGTGCTAAAGGAGCAGATATCGAAATTTTACTTTCTTTCAAGTTAATTTCATCTACACCTACAATTTGATAGACAACTTCAGTTTGAGTTTTTAAATTTAACAGAGTAACCGTGGCTCCGAAAATTACTTTCCCCTCGTTAGGAATATGTGAGATATCGATTATCTGACAGTGAGCTAATTTTGATTCAATTTCTAAAATACGTCCCTCTATAAATGATTGACGTTCCCGAGCAGCATGATATTCGGCATTTTCTTTTAAATCACCGTGAGCACGCGCTTCTGCGATAGCTGTAATGATCTTAGGCCGTTCAACCGTTTTCAAAAATTCTAACTCTGATCGTAAATTAGCAATACCTTTTACAGTTATAGGAACAATCGCTCGCATCATCTTATACCACCTCAAACAACGTAAAACTTCCAGTATAACATTGCTGTAGCTGCTTGAGCACCACACCACATTCTTGCTTTGCCATTCAAGTTCACACGGGTCTGCTATAAATACTATAATTATCAATATTGAGACATAGGAAGTGGATTCTAGCATAAATCCAGAAGCAATAAACGTAAATTTTTTAAAAAATTAAATTTATTCGAATAGTTATTAATTTAATTTATATTCAACAATTGATAATCAGTTCATGCTATGCTCACTGTACTTTAGCTTCATCTAGCTTAGTCTTCAAAACTCTCATTGAAATTTAGATACGACTGATAATCAAACTACTGAATCGACCAAATTTCTACTCTGTATATATTTAAGAAAGTAGTCTTAGAAAACGAAAGTTAAAAAATCATATAAAGTACCTGATCATCTTTGACGATGAATATCTTGTAGAGGCTGAAGATGATTTAAATCACTTGTCTGCAGAGCCAAAATAGTAGCCTCCCCACCCGCCAATGTCGTTGTATAACACACTTTGTGTTGGACTGCGCTAATCCGGATAATATTTGAATCTTCAATGGCCTGTTCACCTTCCGTAGTATTGATAATAAAATTTATCTGTTCATTTTCAATCATGTCGACAATATGAGGGTGACCCTCAGTGACCTTATTAACCACCGTACACAAAATTCCCGCGTTTTTTAACACCTTGGCAGTCCCTCGCGTAGAAACAATTTCAAATCCCAAATTTGCTAAAGCACTGGTCACTTTTACTGCGCGTTCTTTATCTGCATCGCGAACACTAACAAAAGCACGTCCACCGCGCGGGATAACATCCCCACCACCTAACTGGCCTTTTGCAAAGGCTTGACCAAAATTCTTACCTACTCCCATAGCTTCTCCGGTAGAACGCATTTCAGGTCCCAAGATAGGATCGACACCCGCAAATTTATTGAATGGAAAAACCGGTTTTTTTACAAAGAAAAAATTAGGAATGTATTCCTGCACACTCTGTGCTTCTAAAGAAACATTAACCATACAGCGAGCCGCAATTTTAGTTAGGGATAGACCTGTAGCTTTTGCAAGAAAAGGGACTGTCCGAGAAGCACGTGGATTAACCTCAAGCACATAGATTTCATCTCCCTGAATTGCAAATTGAGTATTAATTAAACCTATCACATTGAGTTCTTTCGCTATTAGACAGACTTGTTCTCGTAGTTGATCTTGTATTTTTGTGCTTAAACTATGAGGCGGAAAAGTGCAAGAGGAATCACCGGAATGAACGCCAGCTTGCTCGATATGCTCCAAAATCCCACCAATTAAAACATTTTTACCGTCACATACTGCATCAATGTCTACTTCTATGGCATCATCCAAAAACCTATCTAAAAGTAAAGGCTCATTTTCCGAAACAATGACATCTTTAGTCATATAACGAGTCAATTCTTTCTCACTATAAATAACTTTCATGGCCCGACCACCCAATACATAAGAAAGACGAACAATTAATGGATAGGAAAATACTTTTGCTAAACGTAAACCTTCTTTCACACTACGCACTATCCCATTGGGTGGCTGTTGTAAATTTAATTCTCGAATCAGCATTTGAAAGCGCTCACGATCTTCAGCTCGATCAATAGCATCAGGTTGTGTTCCTAAAATAGGAACTTTTGCTTTTGCTAACGCTCTAGATAGTTTTAAAGGTGTTTGTCCCCCAAATTGGATAATGACACCTTTAGGTTTTTCAATGGCTACAATTTCTAAAACATCTTCTAATGTAAGCGGTTCGAAATAAAGTCGATCAGAAATATCAAAATCTGTTGAAACAGTTTCAGGATTACAATTGACCATAATGCTTTCATAACTCATTTCACGCACAGCTAACGCCGCATGCACACAGCAATAGTCAAATTCGATACCTTGACCAATGCGATTTGGCCCGCTTCCTAACACCATTATTTTATTTCGATTCGTTGGAAAACATTCATCTTCTTCTTCATAAGTTGAATAAAGATAAGCTGTATCTGTAACAAATTCGGCAGCACAAGTATCTACTCGCTTGTAAACGGGATGGATTTTTAATTTGTGCCGATAATTACGAACTTGTTCTTCAGTAGTTTTTGATAATTGAGCCAAACGCTTATCAGAAAATCCTTTGCGTTTTAAATAAAATAACTCCTCGCGAGACAATTTTTTTAAAGATGTATTCTCTATTGCTTTTTCCAAACTAACAAGTTCTTCTATTTGTATTAAAAACCAACGATCGATTTGGCTATTCCTATAAACTTCTTCTAGACTAAAACCCATGCGAAAGGCGTCAGCAAGGTACCACAAACGTTCAGGACCAGCAAAGCGTAATTCTTTTCTAATCGCTTCACGCAGTGCCTCGTCAATGGCTTTCGAATCCCCAATTTTTACTTTAGGTTCTAATCCGTAAACGCCAATCTCCAATCCACGAATGGCTTTTTGTAAGGATTCTTGAAAAGTGCGACCAATAGCCATTACTTCACCTACCGATTTCATCTGAGTCGTCAGTCGAGGCTGTGCTTGGGGAAATTTTTCAAAATTGAATCGAGGAATTTTAATTACAACATAATCAATTGTGGGTTCAAATGAGGCGGGAACTTTACCACCTGTAATTTCATTCCGCAATTCATCTAAAGTAAATCCAATAGCTAATTTCGCTGCAACTTTTGCAATGGGAAAACCAGTAGCCTTTGAAGCAAGAGCAGAAGAACGAGATACGCGAGGATTCATTTCAATTACAATCATTCGCCCGTCGTTTGGATTAATCGCGAATTGTACATTAGAGCCGCCGGTTTCTACCCCAATTTCTCGCAAAATTGCAATAGCGGCATCTCGCATGCGTTGATACTCTTTATCCGTCAATGTCTGTGCTGGAACGATAGTAATAGAATCGCCTGTATGGATACCTACAGGATCCATATTTTCGATGCTACAAACAATAATACAGTTATCTTTCTTATCTCTTACAACTTCTAATTCAAACTCTTTCCATCCGACAATAGATTCATCAATTAATACCTCATTAGTGGGAGATAGTGCGAGACCGCGGGTACAAATTTCTAAAAATTCATTCCTATTGTATGCAATACCTCCACCGCTCCCACCTAAAGTAAAGGAAGGGCGAATAATTGCTGGAAATCCAACTCTATCGAGAATTTTCCAAGCTTTTTCCATAGAATGAGTTAATCCAGAACGGGTTGTTTTTAAACCAATTTTAGCCATGGCCTTTTGAAACAAGGCCCGATCTTCGGCTTTATCAATAGCTTCTCGAGAAGCACCAATTAACTGCACCTTATATTTTTCTAAAACTCCTTCACGTACCAAATCCAATGCACAATTTAAACCAGTTTGACCACCCATAGTTGGCAAGATTGCATCCGGCTTTTCTTTTTTGATAATTTTTGTAATTACTTCCCAACTGATAGGCTCAATATAAGTAGCATCTGCTATATCAGGATCTGTCATGATAGTGACAGGATTCGAATTCACCAAAATGACACGACATCCTTCTTCTCGGATGGCTCGACAAGCTTGGGTTCCAGAATAGTCAAATTCACACGCCTGCCCAATGACAATAGGACCAGCTCCAATAATTAATACACTTTTTATATCCGCTCTTTTTGGCATGTTATTTATCGTAATGAGAGTGCACTGCTTTGCTTTGCTCGTGCCCCCATTTTTCTCCCTTCCACTTCTTCTTTCTTAAGGATGGCTAAAAGTGAGGAGATTTTTTTCTTATCAACTCAATAAACTCTTTAAATATTCCCCTCATATCCTGAGGTCCAGGACTTGCTTCCGGATGACCTTGAAAAGCAATTGCTGGTTTGATCGTATGTGCAATTCCTTGTAACGTACCATCAAATAAAGAACGATGTGTTACTTCCAAGGTATCTGGTAAATTTCTTTCATCCACCACAAAATTATGATTTTGACTGGTAATATAAACACGTCCGGTTGCAATATTTTGAATGGGATGATTGACTCCATGATGTCCAAACTTCATTTTTTCTGTTCTACCACCGCAAGCTAAGGCCAAAAGCTGCAAGCCTAAGCAAATTCCTAACAAAGGAATGCCCTTTTCTAAAATTTCTTGAATTGCCGAAATTGCATAATCACAAGCTTCAGGATTACCTGGCCCATTAGACAACACGATACCACTAGGATTCAAATCCAAAACTGCCTTTATGGGTGTTTGAGCAGGAACAACCGTTATAGAGCAACCATTATCTATTAACAAACGCAAAATTTGCCGTTTTAAACCATAATCGTAAACCACAATATGATAGTTGCCTTTCTGTTCATTTTTTTGATTGTTATCTTCAAGAACCAGTGTTTTCTCAACCCAAGTTTGTATGCTTTTTCTGGAAGCAATTTTGGTTAAATCTCTCCCTTCCGAGCTCAGATAAGCACTGGCATATTTAAGAGCTTGATCAGCATCTGCATCTTTGCCAGCTATAATACACCCGTTCAGCGTGCCTTGCTTACGGATCAAGCGAACCAATCGCCGAGTATCAATTCCTGCAATGGCAACAACTCCTTCAGATTTTAAATAATCTTCAAGTGATTGCTCAGCACGCCAATTACTAACAACAGAAGATAATTCACGGATAACTAATCCAGAAACCCAAATTCGATGTGATTCCTGATCGTTGATATTCACTCCTACATTACCAATGTGAGGGCAAGTCAAAACAACAATTTGTTCCACATACGAAGGATCTGTCAAAATTTCCTGATAACCTGTCGATGACGTATTAAAAATAACCTCCCCAGCAGTTTGGCCATCTATTCCAATAGCATATCCAGAAAACAAGCTACCGTCAGCTAATGCCAAAATTGCTGGCTTTCGCCCGTTAAGCGGATTTAAATCGCTCATTTTGGCAACAATACCTCTTTTAAAATCTGAAATAAACCCCAACCTACCCAAGAATAAGCGATTCTGAACGCAATGGAAAGCTAATTTAGTAATTAATATATTTTTATAGCATTGGCGGGTCTAGAAAATTCACATTTACTTTGTCGTAAAAAATTCTTTTACGCTATCAAACCAACTTCGTCTACGCGGACTATGATTTTTACCTTCTTTTTCCAATAGCCCAGCAAAACGCTTTAATGACTCTTTTTGCTCCGTATTTAATTTTATCGGTGTTTCTACTGTAACATGACAAATCAAATCTCCTACTTCACCACTTTGTAATGCCTTCACACCTTTTCCTCGCAAACGAAATTGCTTTCCACTTTGTGTTTCTGAAGGAATCATTAAACGTACAGCACCGTCTAGTGTTGGGATTTCGACTTCTCCTCCTAAAGCAGCTGTAACGAAATCAATGGGCACCTCTGAATGTAAGTCATTACCTTCTCGCTGAAAGATGGGATGTGGTTTTACCTGAATTTGCACATAAAGATCCCCAGGCAACGCCCCAAAAAGACCTGCTTCTCCTTTACCAGAGAGACGAATACGATCACCAGTATCAATACCTTGGGGAATTTTAACAGATAAAGTTTTTATTTGCTGGCGACGACCTTGACCATAACAATCAGGACAAAAGTCTTTAATGACTTGCCCTGTCCCACGGCATGCCGAACATGTTTGTTGCACTTGCAAAAATCCATGATGCGTACGCATCTTTCCGCTCCCACCGCAACGCTGGCAAGTAATCGGTCTGGTGCCTTTCTTAGCGCCACTCCCATTACATGTTCCGCAATTCACCAAAGTTGGAACTTTAATTTTTTGAGTAATTCCATGAACAACTTCTTCTAATGAAAGAATAAGATCATAGTTTAAATCAGCTCCTTGTTTTTCACGAGGTTTAGGCCGCCCACCCCCAAAAATATCACCAAAAATATCACCAAAAATATCTCCTAAATCTCCAAAACCAAAACCCCCGCCAACCCCTTCTCCAAAAGAGTGCTCTACATTAGCATGACTAAACTGGTCATAAGAAGCTCTTTTACGTGAATCAGAAAGTACTTCGTAAGCCTCTCGTGCTTCCTTAAATTTCATCTCTGCATCTTTATCACCAATATTCCGATCTGGATGATACTTCATTGCCAGACGACGGAAGGCTTTTTTAACTTCAGCCTCAGTCGCTGTCCGGCTGACGCCCAGAACTTCATAATAATCGCGTTTTGCCATGAGATATGCTTTTCCGATTCTTCTTTAGAGACAACATCCTCGCCAGTGAAAGTGGAGATTTAGTGACTAGTGAAATTATGAGTCGGGATAACAAGCTTTCAGCTATTACCTACTTCTTATCTTCATCCCCTTTCTTTTCGTCTTTAACTTCTTCAAACTCAGCATCAACGACGTCCTCCCTCTTGATATTTTCATCCCGAGATTCTTTAGAACCTGTTTTACTACCCGAAGGATCTCCAGCAGAACCCTTCTTAGAAGCATAGACGCGTTCTACCAGTTTAGAAGAATACTCTGTCAATGCCTTAGTTTTTTCCTCAATCGCATCTCTATCATTCCCCTTAATCTCTTCTTTAAGAGTCCTAATCGCTTTTTCAATGATATCTTTTTCATCAATCGTAACCTTGGCAGCTTCTAAGTCTTTCATAGATTTTTCAACAGTATGAATCACTGTATCAGCTTGGTTTCGTGCATCTACCAACTTATGGAACTTGAGATCTGTCTCTCGATGCGCTTCCGCATCTTTCACCATCTTTTTAACTTCTTCATCTGATAAACCGCTTGATGCTTTAATTACAATTGATTGCTCCTTACCCGTTGCTTTATTTTTCGCCGACACATGAAGGATACCGTTAGCGTCAATATCAAAAGTCACTTCAATTTGCGGCATACCTCTCGGCGCTGGTGGGATATCTGTCAGATCAAAACGCCCCAATGATTTATTTGCTAAAGCCATCTCTCGTTCACCTTGTAAAACATGAACTGTAACAGCGGTTTGATTATCTTCAGCGGTTGAAAATATTTGGTTAGCTTTTGTTGGAATCGTAGTATTTTTATCAATTAGTTTAGTCATAACTCCACCCAGGGTTTCAATTCCCAAGGAGAGTGGTGTGACATCAAGTAACAATACATCTTTTACTTCGCCAGACAATACTGCACCTTGAATAGCTGCACCAATAGCCACTGCCTCATCTGGATTTACATCCTTACGCGCCTCCTTTCCGAAAAATTCTTTAACAGCTTCCTGAACCTTTGGCATACGAGTTTGACCACCAACCAAAATTACATCATCGATTTCAGAAACCTTAAGACCAGCGTCTTGAATCGCTATCTTACAAGGCTCGATCGTTTTTTCAATCAAATCTTCTACCAGAGATTCTAATTTTGCGCGAGTAACACGAATATTTAAATGTTTAGGACCAGAAGCATCTGCAGTAATGTAAGGCAAATTGACATCAGTTTGATGGCTAGATGAGAGCTCAATTTTCGCTTTTTCAGCTGCTTCTTTTAAGCGCTGTAGTGCTAGAGGATCGTTATGTAAATCCACGCCCACATCTTTCTTAAACTCGTTAGCTAAATAATCAATTAACCGCAAGTCAAAGTCTTCACCTCCTAGGAAGGTGTCGCCATTCGTAGCTAGCACCTCAAATTGATGCTCGCCATCCACTTCGGCAATTTCAATGATAGAAACATCAAACGTCCCACCACCTAAATCATAAACAGAGATTTTGCGGTCGCCTTTCTTCTTGTCCATCCCATAGGCTAATGCAGCAGCAGTAGGCTCATTAATGATACGTTTCACATTAAGACCTGCAATCTTGCCAGAATCCTTAGTCGCTTGACGTTGTGAATCGTTGAAGTAAGCCGGTACTGTTATCACGGCATCAGTCACTGGATGACCTAAGTAGTCTTCGGCTGTCTTCTTCATTTTCATTAGAACTTGAGCAGAAATTTGCGGTGGTGCCAAATTCTCTCGACGACCGTCCTTACCTGTTACTTCCACCCAGGCATCTCCGTTATCTGCCTTAATAATCTTGTATGGCACCATTTTGATATCTTTTTGAACAACACTGTCATCGAAGCGACGCCCAATCAAGCGCTTAATTGCGAAGAGAGTTTTATCTGGATTTGTGACAGCTTGTCGCTTCGCAGATGCACCCACTAATATTTCCTCATCTTTTGTGTAAGCGACAGTCGAAGGCGTAGTACGCGAGCCTTCAGAATTCTCGATTACTCGTACCTTTCCACCCTCCATCACCGCAACACAAGAGTTGGTAGTACCTAAATCAATGCCAATAGTCTCAGCCATTCTTTTTCCTCTCTAAAAAAATATAGGATGCCTTTCTTAGTTAAGTGGGGGCAGGGTTTAAGATTTCAAGGGAAATATATCAACGATTTAAAATTTGTGTAAGTTTAGAGAAACACAATCTTTAAATATTTTCACAATTATGTTCTCCAGTTCCTTAGGAAAGATTTCCTGAGAGGTTAAATTATCTCACTTGAATCTAACTTCCTTACTTAAAAGTAGACAAAATATTAAAGTAGATAGAACACTCACAGAGATTTTATAAAATTCCCTCTGGAATGCTGTCAAAAACCTCAGGGTTTGAGGATAATTTATCTTGATTCATAAAGTTTATTTTTAGAAATGCTTGACTAAATAGTTTACCTCTTCCTGTAAGAAAGCGTAAAAGTTCTGTATGTTAACTTACAATATAACAACGATCTTAATTAACACAGATGCATGATGTGTCGATTACTATTTTTTGTTTCAAATACGTTGTCTAATTCATCTGTGACAAATCATATTGAAATTCGATTGTTTATTAAATACATTTAATTTTCGGTTAATAAAATCTCCTATAAATTTAAAATCTCCTATAAATTTCCAGTTTTTTCCTATGTCGTTTTAATAATGGTAGATGTCTCTCAAAACTCTATCCAGCAACATACAAAATCATGAGCACCATCAAAAATAATCGAATGATCATCTCCGCAATATGAAAGACACCTTATCTCCCGAACTTTTATCATCATATCTAAGAAAAGAGAAAATTTTCATAGGGTTATTTTAATCTTTAAAAAAAAATTAGTTAAAATATAACCTTAAAAATTTAAGCTGCTACAATGACCCATGCCGCTCGTAATACTCGACCGTTGAGCTGATAGCCTTTTTGCATCAACTGTACAATCGTATCAGGCTTAGCATCCGGCACATTCTGAGTAGCCATAGCTTCATGAAAAGCGGGATTAAAAAGACTACCCGGCTTAGGATCAATAATCTCAACGCCATGCTTTTCAAGTGTTTTTTGTAATAAATCCAATGTTAAACTCATTCCTTCTCGTAGACTTTTAACATGCGGATCGGTTGATTCAGGACTATCAAGACCGTGAATTAAACTGTCAACCACTGGTAAAAGATCGATAATCAATTGTTCTACACCATATTTTATGGCATTTACGATATCTCGATCTGCCCGCTTACGTAAATTATCCATTTCTGCCTGTGAACGAATGTATTGATTTTTATATTCATCTAATTTTTGCTCCAAGTTAATGAGCTGATTTTCTAGTTTCTCACGAGCGGGCAATTCGGGTCCTTCTTGATATGGCTCTATCTCTTGAGAGATGTCTTTTTCTACCTTTATTTTCTCTTCTTCGTCTTTTACTACTTTTTCCCTGTTATTCCTAGGATTAATTTCAGATTCAGGCTTTTCTTTTTCGCTCATTTGAATCTCCTCCTCATAATTTAAGATCAAATACTAAATAAATACTAAATAAAATATGAAGCTCTGTAAAATCTCTAAGCTCAATTTCATTAGCTAGGAAACTATCATAACCTATAATCTGTGGCTTTCTTATTTTAAAAAAGTTATTCTCAACTCTTATGAAAAAACCACTGTTCCATCGAATTGCACTAATGGGGCGCGAAGAAATCGATGGAGTTCCAGAAACCTTGCGAGCTCTTAAAGAATATCTTTTATCTTTAAATAAAACTGTTTTTGTTGAAGAATGTGGCGCGCATATTTTGGAAGATCATCATTTAATCGCGCCGCCAGATCATCAATTGCAAGAAACAATAGACTTATTAATAGTGGTAGGTGGAGATGGAAGCTTACTCAAAGCTGCACATATTGCTGTTTCTCAGAAAATTCCTGTTCTAGGAATTAATCGAGGACGTTTAGGCTTTCTTACAGATATTGCTCCCAATGAGTTCCTAAAAATCAATTCCATTTTAGAAGGGAACTACAAAGAAGAGACACGCTTTCTTTTAGAAATGACCGCTGAATGTAAGGGAAAAATTATTACTCAAGGGATCGCACTTAATGATGTTGTATTACTTCCAGGAGATGCTGCAAAAATGATTGAATTTGATATTTCAATTGACAATGATTTTGTATGCAGTCAACGCGCCGATGGATTAATCGTAACTACTCCAACAGGATCAACTGCTTATGCCTTATCGGGTGGTGGACCTATTCTACATCCACAATTAGATGTTATTGCTTTAGTTCCAATGTTTCCTCACACTTTAAGCAGCCGGCCTATAGTCGTCCAAGCTCATAGTCAAGTAAAGATAAATATTTCTTCTCAAAATGGTATATCGCCTTCTGTCAGTAACGATGGGCAATATCGGGTGGCATTAACAGCGGATGGAAGTATCTATATTCATAAGTATAAGCACTTATTACATCTCATTCATCCAAATGATTATAATTATTACGACGTATTACGTCGTAAACTGAACTGGGAAAGACATATGCCAAAGGCATAAGATATTTCGTACTCATATTGAAAATTTTAGTCTTATCTAAGCTATTTCTCAGTGATTATAAAAAGATTTAATTATGTTAACGAGTGAAACAAACTATAATAAAAGCATTAATTACAGATACTATTCAGAGTGTAAGATTTTAACAGTCAAGTTGGGATACTGTCTTAATTTATCTATACTTTAATGAGGATAAGTATAAGTAAATCAAGCTATGAATCTTGTGGTTCTAAATGAAGAGATTTCTAGAATGAATATGAGAAATTATTTCAGCTTTGACTCAAATCTGAAAAAAAATCAGTCAAAATTTTAGAAAAGCAAATTATTGAGAAACGTAACACCCAAAAATGATTGGGACACTTTATTATTCACTTTGAAACAACATGAAAAAGCAATTTCTTCTTAGTTAAGAAAGAATTTGTTTATGTGGATATAAATCTAAAGACGAGCCACTCCCTTTACAAAAAGACAAAAAAAATACGCCAAAAAATTGGTGTGAGTGTTAAATGGTCAAAATAAATCAAAGGATAATTGCTCATTCAGAGGTATTACTTAAAAAATAAAAAAGCAAATGATTTTTAATCATCCTGTAAAAGAACGCTTTTCGCAGAACTGACAAATACCGTAAATTGTCAAATTATGATTGGTCATTCTAAACTTGTATTTTCTAGCAATTGATTCCTGACGATTTTCAATCACTTCATCGATAAACTCTTCTACTTTACCACAATTGATGCAAACTAAATGATCGTGATGTTCTCCTTGATCCATTTCAAAAACAGAATGCCCATTCCCACTTTCAAAGTTATGCCGCTTTATCAACCCCACTGCTTCAAATTGCGTGAGCACGCGGTATACCGTAGCGAGTCCTACATCTTTTCCCATTTCTACTAGTTTGCGATAAACATTTTCGGCACTCATATGATGAGGGTCAGCGCTTTCTAATATTTTTAGTATTTTAAGACGTGGGAGCGTTACCTTAAGCCCGACTTTACGCAGTGCTCGATCTTTCAATAAAAAATCCTATTATTATTCGGAATAATTAAAACCATTCTAACATAGCTTTTTTTTACAGTTAACTCTCTTTCTTTTTCAGTTAATTCCATTTTATGCTTTCTAAAAAATTAATTGTGGCTTTACTTGAATATGCTTTAATAGTGCATACTTCGGAGAAAATACGCTATAATCGCATCTCATCTTTAAAATATGGAAAATAAGGAGCTTCCATCATGAGACGTGCAACATTGATCTTTCTAGTCTACTTAATTATAACATTAGAGGGTTGCGTTTATCATCCACCTATTCAACAAGGAAACATCTTTTCGGATAAGGATCTGAGCATCTTACATAAGGGAATGACTAAAGATCAGATACGAGTAATATTGGACGATCCGGTGCTTGTTAATATTTTCTCTAATAATCGGATGGTGTATGTTTATACGTTCCAACAGGGGAAGCATCAACGAATGCAACTGACTCATTTAATTATTTGCTTACACAATAACCACGTCACTAACTTTTGGACAGAAAAAAATCATTAACTAGATAAAACCTACTCAGCCTTTAAATAATGTTTGTATTCTTTTGATAATTTAGTTGGAAACCAAACGTTGAGCTCTTAATAGCCGCGCCTGTTTTGGATCGATAAGTAGAGAGCGGTAGATTTCAATTCGATCACCATCTTGTACGCTGGTACTAAGAGTAACACGCTTACCATAAATCCCTACGCAAGCTTTGGTCAAATTAATTTCAGGAAACTGCTGCAAAATATCTGATCGCCTGATCACCATAACCACAGTACTATTTTTTTCCACTTCTAATAAGATTTCCAGTTGTTTTTTAGGTGTGGCACAACAAATACTAATGGTAATCAAGAATTTTTTCCATAAATAATATCAGCACGTTTACAGAAGATATCTACTAACATAGTAGCTACTTGATTGAATAATGGGCCGAACATTACTGAAAGCCACCGTGAAGAAAACTCAAATTCTAGATCTAACGATACTCGACAACATCCTCCTTCTAAGACTTCAAACTGCCAAAAACCTTCCAATTGTGTGAAGGGACCATTTACTAAACATATTGTCACCATCTTATGGGGTTGGAGGCGATTTAAGGTAGTAAAAGATTTACTTAGACACCCTTTTGAAAATGACAACGTCGCTAGTATTTCATCGATTGTTCGGCTATTGATTTGACTATTTTTGCAAAATGGAACAAATTGGGAATAAGATTCGATATCATTTATTAGGCCGTACATTTCTTTTTGCTCATATGGCACTATCTTGCTTTTATTGATGTCAGGCATATTGTTCCAATAGTATAATCAACATTATGAACAAGCAAATCATAAAAAAACCCAAAACTCGCATTATTGCTTTAAACAAAAAGATACTCTACGATTATTATATAAAGCAGCGATTAGAAGCAGGATTGGTATTGGAAGGTTGGGAAGTTAGAAGTATTCGAGCTGGATGTATTCACCTGAGAGACAGTTACATTATTTTCCAAGGTGGGGAAGCTTGGTTAACCGGAGCTCACTTTTCACCCCTTCCTAATGTGGCTAACTATACGAAACCTGACCCTCAACGATTTCGTAAATTGCTTTTAAGTAAGCGTGAAATTGATAAGCTATTTGATGCAGTTCAAAATGAGGGTTTTACTGTTGTATCTTTGGATCTTCATTGGTATAAAAATCGCGTTAAGACCGAGGTTGCTCTAGTTAAAGGTAAAAAAATGTATGATAAACGAGAAACGATTAAACGTCGGGAGTGGGAGCACGAAAAACACAGAGTTCTTAAGAAAGTATTGGCTAGACGATTTTAGAAGACTTCTTTCTCGTAGCAATATGCTTATTCTTTTGGAAATAGTTGTTCCATAAGCTTTCTTAAAATAGATTTTTTCTATAGTATTTAAGGAGGATAAATTTAGGACAAAAAGCTTTTAGAAGAGGGGGGTGACAGGCTTCGACGTAAACTCTGAAATCTGAGACGCATGTCGAGCTGGCAACATAGGCTCGTAAATCAATCAGTTGCAATTGTATATCTGCAAACGATACGCAATACGCTTTAGCTGCCTAAATAATGCGGCTTTCCATTATCAGGATTGGCTTGTAAATCCTGTTTAGTGGTCATATTTTACAAGATCGCTTTTAAGAACACGGCCCGTGACTTGAAGGCTAACTCAAATAGGGCTCGTAGTTAATGGCTCCTGCACGTTGGGCAATTAGCTACTAAAAAGTAGACGATGCTAAGCATGTAGTGTCAAAGATAGATGATTTACGGACGCGGGTTCAATTCCCGCCGCCTCCACCATTTATAATTTAGTATTTAATTGGAAAGATTCTGTTTCTTAAGTTCTGATAGGAAGAAGGTTCCTCAAAGGGCTCACTTTGTAGAAGACCAAAACACTCTTCCTTAACTTTTCCTATAGAAATTAATATCATAGAGTCGCTGATTTAAAAAAAAATAATACTTTCATAATCATTACTAATTTTCTTCTATCTGTTTATTGACATAACATAAAAATAGAAGAAATCTATGTTATGACAGATCACTAATAAATGACATTAAAGGAGAGAGTTTACAGTAGAAAACCGCATTATTTGATTTTCTTTACAGAGGATATTGATTTTTACAGAGGATATTGATTTATGTAAGTAGTTATATTAAAAATTCTTCTATTGTAAAGGTGCGTAGTAGCGGCCGATTAATTAAACGGATTATATTTAGCAACTTTTCCCCTTCCCTTTAAAAACTCTGTGAATTGAGATGTCACAATAACCTTGAGTGGAGATCAAGCAATACATAATAAGGTTACAAAGAAGTTTGCTTAACCTATATCTCCTTAATTAGAGAATAAAGGAGATTATTATTTTCTAACCTCAAAACGATTTCTTCAATAAGTGATCCGAACGGCTGAAATGGGATTCAAATGAAATCCTAAAAAGTATTGACGAACATACATTTTTATTTCGACTCAGTATATTTATATATAGCTTTACATTCTCTTCTAAAATAATATCTTTCTTTTTTATCAATTAGATAAGATTTAGGTTACTCAATAATCTCAATTAGTCTTCCGACGATTTTCTGTCGATTTTCTGTTTTTTTGATAAAAAAAGTGGCTATTTAAAATATTAGGATTAAGAATCCACAGTTATGAGAAAATTTCTTCAAATTTATACGGAATTGTTTGATTTCTTTAAATCTTGTATAGATTAATGAAGATACAAAATAAAAAAAACCGGGCAATATCCCATAAAAAATTTTCAAAAATACTTTAAAATCAATAGAATTTATATAATAGAAAAAGTTTTTTCTTATTTTTACTAGAGACTGTTAATTTTTCTTATGATTTATTGATCAGATAATACTAATGAAATAGACTCTCCTTGCGTCTCGAAGAACTTAATTAATTTGGTAAACTCAGAAATTCCGTTACTACAACTGTATAAAAACACAGTCGTTATTTGTTGCATCCTTCTAAAATTCGTCAATTTTTCTAACTTCTCAAAACAGCTTTCAAAATATGATTTATATTTGAATTAGTGATTTGTTATTACGAGGTCTTATCGTTTTCAAATGTAAAGAATCTATTTATGAACCGAAGTTAGTTATGATAAACTTGTAGAGAGGAAGAAAATTTTTTCCTGATACTATCTTTATAAAATACCAAGAATATAACCGCCTCCTGCCCTGATTATATCAGGGCATGCCATGAACAAGCTTCTTTTATACATTCTGGAGTATCATTCCTAGGATAAAAGTATAAAATAACTTTTTCCCTTTCAAATTCTGAAGCGATAATAATTATCCCTCATCAGTTTATAAAGTAAAATCAGGGATCGGCTGATCCAATCTCAATAGGCGTTTAGTTACATCCCAAAAGTAAAATAATAAGGCCTATTTACAATAGGCCTTATTATTTTTTGTGAGTATCGATGCTCTACTATCTATAGAGACAAATTGCACTAAATCTTAAATCTTCAAAGAAGCAGAATAATTCGTCTTTGTTTGTAATACTGGGATCTATATGGGGTTAAAGATCTGTATAATAACACCTTCATTATCAATCTGAAAGGCACTTTTTTTTCTAGATAAACCGGAAATTAATTTCATTCAAGAAAAACTATATGCAAAGTTATATAATTTCGATAAAATATCGATTTAAATATCTTTAATTTAAATAAAACTCATTTTTTGGTTGATTGCAGTACATGAAACTGTGTTACTTACTTATTTATTAGGTATAGCTATTATATAGGGAAAGCTTGCCAACAAATTTCACATCAGTGGTTTATTATTGGACAACTGTACGAACGTATGAAAAAAATAATGCGACTCATTTGTTTTCGGCCTTGATGAAAAGATAAAAAAATACTGAATGAACATCATTTAAATTTTAGTTGTGAGATGTTTCAATAAATTAATTCTTTATCTCAACTTAAGCTCACTAGTATTAATTACTTTAATTGACTTATTTATTATTTTCATTTTTGATTCATTACTAGAAATAATTTAATATTTAGCGTAATTAAGTCTTTATCTCAATTACCAATTAGCACTATTTTCGTACAAAAATAAGTAATTACTGTCATCCTTTTTAAATTTTGTATCCTTACTTTAACACCAACATTGCTAAAGAATTTTTCTTCATTCTAAATACACCTGAACATTATTAATAATTATATTTTATAACAGAAAATTTCTATTTAGAACTATAGTTTCTTTCATCATTACTCATTTATCTTTTGCTAATTTATCTTTTTCTATTGTTGATAAGGAGGCATCAGTCAGATTGAAAATGTAAGATAAATAAAAAAACAAAAACACCGACTAATCCCTAGATTAAGTTTAAACTCAATCGACGTTGAAAAAGAAGGATTCTACACGAACCCGGGTTTTTAATAACCTTCACGAGTTCGTAATATTTTTCTTATGCTCAGCCTCTATTTTTACTGGCGTTCTTTTTTTAATGTAGCCGTTTTCTGTTTCTTTACTATTTTTTTACTTGCTTTTCTCGTTCTTACTCATTCTTCTTTAACTTTCGCTTCAGCTTTTTTCATCCGCATTTTCAACTTTTTTACTGCTATCTCAGCTCTCTGAAGAGCAGTTGATTTTGCCGATTTTTGCATTTCTTCTCCTTTATTCTACCATTTCTTTCAATCGCTTGAGCGGACGAATTTTAATAATATTTCGTGCTGGCTTAGCTTTAAAAGTCATAGATTCTCCGGTGAATGGATTAATGCCTGTACGAGCTTTTGTCGCTGCTTTTCGCTTAACAATACATTTAGCTAAGCCTGGAATAACGAATTCTCCAACTCCACCCTTTCTAAGGTGAGCTTGTGCTAAATCAGCTAATGCCTCAAATACATAGGTCACTTGTCTTTTTGTAAGATCTGTTATTTCTGCTAGGTGAGAAAATACTTGCGTTTTTGTCATCCGATTTTTGATAGTGGATATTCTTGTTACCCCGGATTTTCCAGATTTCTTTACAGTCAATTTTCGAGAAGTTTGTTTTTTTGTTACCATGATTTTTCCTTTTATTATAGAATAAGAACGACAAATTGTAAGTAAATTTTTTTAAAAAAGGAAGTATATTTTCATTAAATATAGACTTATACAACATTATTATTACAATAATGTTCTTATAAAGAATGCTTCTTATTAAATTACTGAATATCATGCTTAAAATTTCAATGATATTATTTTAGAAAAATCTTCATTGGTAAAAAGATAATTACAAAATGCAAAGCATTAAAGATCCTCTTTTAGTGCTTGTATTCTAAGGACGGCTTTGTTGTAATTAACATTAAACTTCTCTTTAAGGATACTGTGGGAGTCTTCCTCAACAATGAGTGAATTACTTCAAGTATTCTTATGTTATATTAATACACTTCAATTTATCTCATGGTAGCTGATAGCATTACCGTATTAACATGGAAAGTGTCGCTACTCAGATTCTAGATTTACCCACAAATATTTACATCCATAATCGGACAACATCGAGGTTTTAATGAAAATGTTGTCCAAAAATTTTTAATCCCACAAAAAAATCTAATGTATAAACACTACGAAAGAAAAAACTTTAAAAGATCAAAAGTTGCTTTTATTGTAGTTATTATCTTCCTTCTGATATTTTTTAAAGATAAGATAATTATCTTAATTAATTAAAATAATATTTGTAACAAGCACTACTATGCTCTTTAATTAAGGTTTTCTGAAATTAGATTTCCGGCATCTAATTATCGTGATATCGATATTGCTCAAAAATCAACTAATTAGAAGTTAAATGTGAAAATGCAAAAGTATATTACCCAGAAATCTTCAAGCTTTTTCGCTATTGACAATTGGTGTTAAGAATGATTATTAAACCTGAAGAAAACTAAATGATTCTAATTTAATCTACATAAAACCCATAGTATCTGTTGTCACTTAAGAAATGATTTACTATCCAAAAACCACTCTATCCTCCTAGGTAAAATTGAATTCTTTACTAATGAAGAAGATATTATGAAGTACTCATATTTCAAAAGAATACGTATTTTAGCTTTCAAAACTCTGGATCAATCAACTGAACTTGTTAAAGCTATAAAGTAAGGAAATCCTTCTTTGAAAAAATCTCCAGAAAAATTTGAAACTAGAGTCAATCTAATCTGTAATTGAAAAAGAATATTTGCAGAATGAGCATCATAAATAGTGATAAATCAACTATGCTTGTATATTCTGATAAAAAACATCCAGTTCTTCTTCTTAGGATTGAATGAGCTTTGAGTTTTGCAAAGCTCACCTTTCGTTCCCTGCGTCGAACTCATTCTTCGAATCAAATAATTTATATATATCAGTACCCATATCCTCTTCATTGAATTTGATTATATTTTCTGACGATTAAACGGTGAGTTACATTATTTAGTCTCTGTTTAATATGATTAAACGGAATTAAAATCTCTTGCTCTTCCTTTCTTTGAGAAGAAGTAACTTTGGATCTAAAAGCATGGCCATAAATAACTTCAATTGTTGCGGGAATAGCATGATTTTCATCTCGCCATTTTTCATAGGCCTTTAGCATTTTTTGCCATTGACTTTTTCCCATTAATCCTCGAGATCGATCCTGAGCAGCATTATGCGCACCCATAGATTTCAAATCTGCTATTAGTTGAAGAACGGAAGAATAAAGCACAGTTAAGCGTTCTGCATCCATAACAGGATCAACAAAATTCAAATGAGTGAGTATATCACCAATATCATGCATATCATAAAAATGATGGACATGTCGCTTCTTGTCAGAAAAGCTTGTTCGCAATTCTTGTAATGTATCTGGCCCAACGGTATTAAATAATAAAAATCCTCCAGGCTTCAAAATTCGATTACATTCTCGTAATGTTTTCTGGAGATTTAAAGACCACTGGAATGCTAAATTAGAAAAAATCAAATCAACTGATTGATCTGCAAAGGGTAAGAGAGTATATTCTGCCGCTAACATTTTCGGAGAGTTGCTCTGCATGCTATCTCTAGCACGATTTAACAAAGAAACAGAAAAATCGAGACTAATAATATCAGTTTTCTTATAGTGCTCTGATAAAGCTTTTGTTGTATACCCCATGCGGGCACCGAAATCCACTATCCTCAAAGGATTGAGACGAATGAAATGCAATCGTTCTAAAAGCCGATCAGCAATAACATGAAAAATTTCTGCTTCTTCTCTGTATTTTTCGGAAACTACCTCAAGAGCTTTTTCTACTGCTTGATTGTCAATAATAAAGGGTTCTTTTATCATGTCCCTATTTTAGGGTTTTTATTCTAGACTAGTATGTATAAAAGAAAAGATCGTTGAGCTTATTTAGTAACCATATTTAAATTTGATATTCTATATTTAAATTTGATATTCTATCAAATTTATTTTATTTGAAATTTACTTCACTAAATATGCTCTCAACTAAGAGTCTAACAGATACACAAACTTTTTAAATATAAATTTATAAATTAATTTGAGGTATTGTACATACTAGCTTATCGATTAGCTATTGTTCTTAAAGCAATGCCTTTTATTATAATTATCTCTTTTTATTCAAAATTTTATTCAAAAAGAAAAAGAATTAAATTAATTCTTAAAAATTTCGACCTATTATTACCAAATGCTTGAGAATTCTGATCGATTTTCAGGAATCGAACAAGAATGCTACACCATAAACGCAAAGAGAAAACTTTCCTTATAACAACTCCTTTTTCTTTATTTCCTTAAAGGAATTAAATCCGTGATAGTTCCCTTAAATATTTCGCATGCCATCATTATGGTTTCTGATAAGGTTGGATGAGGATGAATCGTCAGTGCAATATCTTCTGCATCATGACCTATTTCAATCGCTAACGCTATTTCAGAAATTAGATCACCTGCGTTTACTCCAACGATACCACCTCCAATCACTGTGCCATGTTCATTGAAGAGCAATTTGGTAAAACCTTCACTTCGGCTAAATGACAAAGCGCGACCACTAGCTGTCCAAGGAAATATGCTTTTTTTATACTTAATTTTTTCCTTTTTCGCCTCTTTTTCTGTCAACCCAACCCACGCAACTTCTGGATCCGTGTAGGCTACGACTGGAATGCAACGAGCATCGTTGTAATACTTCTTATCAGCTATAATTTCAGCTACTAATCGCCCCTCATATATTGCCTTATGTGCCAACATAGGTTGACCAACAACATCACCAATGGCATAAATATGTGAAACGTTCGTCCGCATCTGGTTATCTACCGCAATAAATCCTTCATTATCAACGTTGATACCTGCTTTTTCTGCATCAATTAATTTACCATTAGAACAACGCCCAACAGCCAATAAAATACAATCATATTTTTGCGGTTGCTTAGGCGCATCTTCACCCTCAAAAGTCACATATAACCCATCTTCTTCAGTTTCTACTTTTTTGATATTGGTTTTCAACAAAATTTCTTTATAACGTTTCTGAATGCGTTGATAGAGGGGTCTTACTAAATCTACGTCTGCTCTGGGAATAATTTGATCCATACGTTCTACCACGCTAATCTTTCCACCTAAGGCATGATAGACTGTGGCCATTTCTAAACCAATAACGCTACCTCCTACTACTAATAAATGGCCTTGCACATTTTCTAGTTCTAATGCATTTGTAGAATCCATTACTCGCGAATCTTCAGGAATAAAAGGAAGTTTTATCGGTTGCGAGCCTACGGCAATAATTGCTTGTTCAAAACGAATAATACTTTTTTCTTTTTTACAATCATTATTAAGAGATAGTTCATTAGAGGAAGTAAATTTTCCATAACCCGTAGCAATTCCTACTTTACGCTGCTTCGCCATCATTTCCAGGCCGCTTGTTAATTTTTTAATAATGCTTTCTTTCCATTCAAGAATTTTCCCTATATCTAAATTGGGTTTTCCAAAATCTGCACCAAAAGAGGCGATATTATAGGCATCATCAATAACTCTAGCTATATGTAATAAAGCTTTCGAAGGAATACATCCGACATTTAAGCACACCCCACCGAGTGTCTCATATTGTTCTACCAAAACAACTTTTTTTCCTAAATCAGCAGCCCGAAATGCTGCTGTATACCCACCAGGCCCGCTGCCTAAAACCACAACTTCAGTCTTAATTTCTTTTACCATCTTTCTCTCTTATTTTTTCAACCAGCAAAAAGCATCCTGACTCACCTTAACTTTCCTCTTATCAATTTATGAGATATATTAGTCACAATAATAGTGTTCTAATATCTGATAAGCATTTAGCTAAATAAACAATAAATCTCGCTCCGTCTGCACCATCTATAACACGGTGATCATAAGACAAGCTTAACGGTAGCATAAGTCGGATCTTACAATTACCACTACTTTTAAAACAGACGGATTTCCATTGCATTTGCGAAATTCCTAAAATTGCTACCTCAGGTACATTGATAATCGGTGTAAAAGCTGTACCCCCAATCCCCCCTAAACTGGAAATACTAAAACACCCTCCTTGTATGTCGTTTAGACTTAAGCTATTGGTACGAGCCCTTTTGCTGATTGCACCAAGTTCTTTCGCTAATTCGAATAACCCTTTTCTATCTGCATCCCGAATAATAGGAACCATTAACCCTTCAGGTGTATCGACCGCCACACCGATATGAAAATATTTTTTTAAAATCAAATAATCTCCAGAAGGATCCAACGATGCATTAAAATAGGGAAACCTTTTAAGCGCGCTAACTACTACTTTGATAATAAACACTAATGGAGTTAATCGAATCTTATTTTTTTCTGCATCAACTTTTTGACTTTGACGAAATGCTTCAAGCTCAGTGACATCTGCTTCTCCAAACTGAGTGACGTGAGGGATACTTGTCCAATTACGAGTAAGATTCGCACCCGTAGCTTTTTTAATTTTAGATAAAGCTTTTTTTTCAACGGGACCAAATTTGGAAAAATCAATGTTAGGTACAGAAAAGAAAGACAGACCTTCGCCTCCTTTTATTTCGGTAATTTTTAGTCGCTGCTTTATGTATTGTTGAACATCCTTTTTAAGAATACGATCCTTTTGGCCAGTGCCTTTGATTTCTGTTAGATTCACACCATATTTCCGCGCAATTCGACGAGCACCTGGTCCCGCATAAACAGCAGCAGTATTAAAACTTTCATCTTCAAAAATCTCTTCTATCTGAGCTTTTTCTTTAGTGATATATTTTTTTTCCTCTTTTTCCCCCTTTTCACCCTCCACCTCAATAGTTAAGATTTCATCTCCTTCTTTAACTTCATCTCCTTCCTTAACTTTGATATCTTTAACCGTACCTGCTAAAGGCGAAGGAATATCCATCGAAGCCTTATCACCTTCTAAAGTAATTAAACTATCTTCTTTTGCTATTCGATCACCCGGTTCTACTAATATTTCGATAACGTTAACCTTCGACACTCTACCAAGTTCTGGCACAGAAATTTTTTCTATCAAATTTGCCACCATTCCCCCTTTATCTTGTCCACGGATCAGGTCGATTTGGATCAATACCTAGTGTTTTTATGGCTTTTATAAGCTGATCTTTTTCAAATTCATCTTGATCTGCTAAAGCCTTTAATGCTGTGTACACGATCATTTTAGCATCTACTTCAAAAAAATCTCGCAAAACAGATCGTGTATCACTACGACCAAACCCATCAGTTCCTAATACATAATAAGGTTTTTTAATTGCCTGACGAATTTGATTTGCTTGTAATTTCATATAATCTGTGGTGGCAATCACTGGGCCTTTGCGATCGCCAAGACATTCTTCTACATAACTCTTTTTAGGAGCATCTTGAGGATGTAAGCGATTATAGCGATCTACAGATTCGATATCATGACGCAATAAATTAAACCCAGGAACACTCCAAATATCTGCACCTATATTAAATTGCCGTTCTAAAATTTCAGCAGCTGCAATAACTTCCTGTAAAATAGCCCCAGATCCTAATAATTGAACATACTTGGATGATTTTTTATTGCTTTCTCTAAACAAGGACATTCCCTTAATAATTCCTTGTTCAACTCCTTTAGGCATCGGCGGATGCGGATAATTTTCATTCATGAGAGTGATGTAATAGAACACATTTTCTTTGTCTTGATACATCCGACGTAAACCATCTTGAATAATTACAGCCAGCTCATAACCAAAAGCAGGGTCATACGCCCGGCAAGTAGGCACCATACTGAACATCAATAAATTGTGGGAATCTTGGTGCTGTAATCCTTCGCCTGCCAGTGTTGTTCTCCCTGCTAATCCTCCTAAAATGAAACCTCGAGATTGCATATCCGCAGCAGCCCAAACTAAATCACCTACACGTTGATAACCAAATATTGCGTAATATACGTAAAAGGGAATTAGGAGATAATTATTATTAGCGAACGACGTTGCGGCAGCAATCCAACTGGACATAGCACCTGCTTCCGAAATGCCTTGTTGTAACATTTGCCCTGATTGATGTTCACGATAATAAACTAATTTTTTTTTATCTTCTGGAATGTACTTTTGCCCCTCTACTGCATAAATACCTGTTTGTCGAAATAAACCCTCTAATCCGAGTGTTCGAGCTTCATCAGCTACGATCGGCACAATCCGTTCTTTGATATTTTTATCCCTTAATAACAATCCTATAATTCGAGAAAATGCTGTGCCAGTTGAAATCGAACGATGACCAGTACCTTTTAAAAGAGGTTCGAATAAACTTAAGTCTGGAATTTTCAAAGCCTCATAAGAACCATCACGCTTTGGCAATGGACCTCCTAATTTTTCACGCTGCTTATATAAATATTGTAACTCTGGAGTTTTTTCATCGGGTCTATAAAATTCTAGATCTTTTAACTGCTTATCCGACAAGGATAATTCGAATCGATCACGAAAGGTCTTTAAGCCTTCTTCGCTAATTTCTTCTAAATTATGAGCAATATTTTGCGATTCTCCCTCTTGACCATAACCGTAACCCTTGATGCTACTTATCAATAAAACAGTTGGTTTTCCTGTTGCTTTTAATGCTTCCATATAAGCTGCATAAACCTTTTGGGGATCATGACCTCCATCTGTTAATTGTTCTAGCTCATGATCACTCATATCAGAGACAAGCTTCTTCAGTTCATGATACCTACCAAATAAATGTTCGCGCAGATAAGCACCATTTTTTGCACGACATGCCTGATATTCTCCGTCTACCATCTCACTCAAGAATTTTACCAATAATCCGGATTTATCTTTTTTGAACAATCGTTCCCAACTATGGTTCCAAATGACTTTAATTACTCGCCACCCCGCTCCGTAAAAAATTCCTTCTAATTCTTGAATAATTTTTCCATTACCTGAAACAGGCCCATCAAGACGTTGCAAATTGCAATTAATAATAAAAATAAGGTTATCAAGGCGTTCACGACTTGCCACTAATAACCCACCTAAAGTTTCAGGCTCACCTGTTTCACCATCGCCACAGAAAACCCATACTTTCCGCTTCGTCGTATCAGCCAATCCTCGATGATATAAATATTTTAATAACTGAGCTTGATAAATAGCCATTAAAGGTCCAAGACCCATGGAAACTGTTGGAAATTGCCAGAAATGGGGCATTAAATAGGGGTGTGGATAGGAAGAAATTCCCTTAGTTAATGCTTCTTGACGAAAATGCACTAATTCACTTTCGCTTAGTCGTCCTTCAAGAAAAGCACGCGCGTAAATTCCTTCCGATGAATGACCCTGAAAAAAAACCAGATCATTTGCATGAAAAAAATAATTTAATCCCACTTCAACTAAAATTGCTATGGAAGCGTAACTAGAGAGATGTCCTCCCAATCCCATTTTTTTACGGCCTGCACGCATTACCATAGCAAGAGCGTTCCACCGCATATAATTTGTTAAACTCTTTAAAATTTTTACTTCATTCTTCGGTAATTTAGCTTCTGCGCTAGAAGAAATTGTATTCATATAAGGAGTATGAGTTCCGTCTGGAACAGACACACCAATTTTTCTAGCATGCAACCATAATTTTTGCAAAATAAATTGAGCACGCTCAACGCTTTCATATTTAACAACTGAATCAAGCGCTTCTTCCCATTCCTGGGATTCTATGGGATCGCTATCCTGAGAATTCATATTTTCCTCAGTCATCATCTTACCTTACTAAACCAATTTTTATTTAACTGAAATCCTTTCTTGATAGATGATGACTTCTGCTTCATAATTTAAATAATCCAGCCTAACGTAAATAAAGCTATCATTACAAGCCATACTAACAATGCTCGACTAATTAATTTATTAATAATTACTAATTCATTTGGTAGTAGTGGGTGATCTGCTTCAATTCCTAACGCGGTTAATCCATACTCTATAATCTGCTGACGTGCAGCAGTAGTCCCAGTATGTACGTAGGAGAAATACCATCGCTTAAAGGTCGATGGGAACTGATGACTAAAAAGAGCGAATGTAATTCCAGTTAATCGCACAGGTACCCAGTCTAATATAGCTTCTACTCTGCTTGCCGCCAAGAATAAACCACTATCTCTCTTTAGAGAATGATTTTCTAAATGACGATTTAAACTTGCCACTAATGTATAAAGGACCACACCTATTGATCCAAGAATTAACAACCAAAAAATTAATGCAAAGATATTTCGATAGGCATTAACCAGAATCTCACCAATCGTTGTATGAGCCACATTTTCTGAAGTAAGAAAACGAGCATCCATACAATACCACAAAACCATCACTGTTAAAAAATAATAACCGACCATCGTTAAGAGATAATGGACAAAAAGAGTAATTAGGATATAAATGAAAAGCAGAGGAAAAATAACAATGCCAACACCGCTAATGCTATGCCAAAAAAATGAATGTCCAAATTGCTCCTTCATCCAATGAAAATAGGTATCAAACCAATGATATCGTCTGATATAGCTATCAAAACGAAACCACCGCTGTATGGTTAAACACAATAAAATAGCGATCAAAGCCATAATTACTATTCCTTATCTACTGACTTCCGAAATGATTCTATTCTCGCTTATCTTGTTGTTTATAGCAATCAGTTCTCAGAATTTCAATAGATCCTCAATCTCTTCTCAGACGATCGGACATTGCTAAAGGTGTTGGATATTTAATAACAACCCAATACGAAGAAATGATGAAAGATAATATGGTAGAACTCTCAATTAAATAGGCTGCTTTATCTAAAATAATATGACTACTGAGGGCCATATAAGCGATAATCAAAGAGAATTCACTAACTTGACCTAAACGTATCCCTACTTCCCAGGCCACTTGCTTAGATTCCCCCATCCAACGTAACAAAAACTGATAAATCACAGGCTTTATCCCAATTAGTAAAGCAAGTAAAATTAATGCCGGGATGATAACAACGGATAAAAAGTTAAGGTCGAAAGTAGCTCCTACGGAGAAGAAAAACAAAACCAAGAAGAAGTCTCGTATCGGCTTTAAACTTTCAGAAATATAAACAGATACAGGCCTTGAAGCTAGGCTAACTCCAGCAATAAAAGCCCCTGCTTCTCCTGACAAACCCAATAATGAAGCTAATTGAGCCATACTGAGACACCAGCCAATTGCTAATAAAAAGAGATATTCCTTAATCCGATTAAATTTAGAAAATAAAGGAAATAAAACAAGTCGGTCAAATAAATAAGCAAAAATTAAAATAGCAGGAAATCCTAACACCACTAAGCCAATATCAACTAATACCCTCCCTTCACAAGAAGCTCCATGTAATAAAAATAAAACCGCAATAGCGATTAAATCCTGCAGTAGAAGAACACTTATCATTACTTCCCCGATATGTTTGTGATGTAGAATTGTAGTAGGCAACAATTTAATACCAATAATAGTGCTGGAAAACATCATCGCGCCACCAACAACTAAACATTCTACTGTCGAATAACCAAAAAAATAAGAAACAAGATATCCTATAATTGCAAAGATGATTGAGCTGACTAAGGCTACCCACGTGATTTCCTTAAACATGGTTATCAATTTCTGAGGAGGTAAATTAAGGCCTAAAAGGAACAATAAGAAGATGATTCCAACATCGCTGACCGTCCGAAGCATGTCAATATTAGCAATTAATTTTAATCCCCATGGACCAAATAAAATTCCTAATAACATATAGGCAACCAACATCGATTGGTGAGTCATTAAAGCAAACGTTGACAAGACGGCTGCACCAGCGAAAATAAGAAAAATTGAAAAGATTATATTATGCTCCACTTTTAATGTTCCATCTTCGATAAAATTGTGGTATTGTCTGCTCTAGTTTTGCTCTCAACTAAAATTTTTTTCCCTATTCTCTTGTCTCTCTTCTTCTTTAATTTAAAAACCTCTAAAACACTGAAATTCTACCACTTTCATCTTATTTTTCTATTAAAATCATAAAAATCTACTTACTTCTTAAAACTTATTGGTTTTTTTATAAATATAATTATCTTTTTATTATCTAAATTAAAAAGTTTCACGAAAGAGTGTCCGATAGAGGTATGAGAAGTTTCGTGCCACACAAAAGAAATTAACGAAAGCAAAGGCGTTTTTCGTAAAATTGCCAAACTTCGAAAGGATACAGTCTGAAAAAGCACAGCTACAGCTAAAAAATTCGCACCGAAACCAGGGGTTGTAAAATTGCATAGGAAAGAGGATGAGTGAGTTCGTCATTCCTAGTGAAACAGTCTATAAAGTTAGTATAAATAAAAATAACATATAGTTTTTAAAAAAATAACTTCTAAAAACCATTTTCAATCCTCTTCGTAAGCGTGAGAGAGAAAAGGGTTGACATCCTCATAAAACAGCACGCAGACTCTATTTAAAAACGATTTCCATTCAGTTTTCCTATAAAAAATCAACTTCCAAACCAACTACTTCCAATAAATTACCTTCTATGAAAATTTTAAAAATGCAACTTTTAATTATCCTGAATAATCCCCATGCGATGAGCGCATGCACAGCTATTAATACCTAACACTTCAATTAACAACACCCCAATACTTTTAAAATTTGCTCTTGCACTTCCTCTATAGTTCCAAGACCAGATACACGATAATAACAGGGTGCTTGAGAATCGCCCGATTTTTGCCATGTTGAATAATATTGGCTAAGAGGACCAGTTTGTTGTTTATAAACGGCTAAGCGTTTGCGAACCGTTCCTTCATGATCATCAGTTCGTTGTATTAAGGGTTCTCCTGTTATATCATCTTTATCGGGTGTTTTTGGAGGATTGTATTGCCGGTGGTAGATTCGTCCAGAAGCAAGATGGATCAATCGACCTGTCATACGTTCAATAACTTCTTCTTCTGGGACATCGATATCGACTACCAGATCAATTTTAATTTCTTGTGTGCGTAATGCTTCCGCTTGCTCTGTGTTACGTGGAAATCCATCTAATAAATAGCCTTCTCGACAATCAGGTAGATTGATACATTCTTTTATCAACGCAATCATAATTTTATCTGAAACTAGTTCCCCTTTTTTCATTGCTTTTTTTACTGCAAGTCCTAAGGGTGTTCTTGCTTTGATAGAAGCGCGTAATGTATCTCCTGTCGATATTTTAAATATACCCAATTTTTTGGCAATAAATTCTGCTTGTGTTCCCTTACCCGCTCCAGGAAGACCTAACAAAATAATTCGCATCATAAATTTTTAGACCTTACTAAATTTTCGATAAGCACACACTTTAGCATGTTTAGATAAAAAATTGATTCATTTGATTAAAAAGCTCACGATAGTGTAAAGCCTGAGAAAGTAGACAAAATAAAAGTATCTTACTTATCTAAAGAGTAAATTTAGAATGGTAAAATTTAAATAATAAGCTTTAAGCTATCTCCATTATTAGCTGGTACCAAAATGGATGCTTATGATCTATCAATGGTTTTTGGTATTTAATTCTTGGATAATGTACAATTAATTTCAAGGATCGTTGCAACTACTTAAAAAATATCGCTTGATCTTGTTTGTGTAGAAGTATTCAGCGTTTAAGAAACGGGTTTAAAATAACTAATTAATAAAAATAAATAAAGTAATCTTATCAACAGTGAATTTTCCCTAAGTAAGAATGGATCAAAGACAATAAAAATTAATAAATCTATGGAGTTTAGTAGTTCTAAATAAAATCATTCATCCATTCAATTAGCTGATCATACTCTAAATCAAACAGGATAGCATTCCGATTTATTTTAATAACTTCTATTTAAGATACTGGAGTAAACTACAAGCAACTCTCTCAACAGAAGGGATGTGTTTAAACACTCGATAAAAAAATAAGACCGCTTAATTTTTTTAATCATGTTATGAATAAATTTTACCGTATGAAGAAATTTAAATGCACGTATGTCGCTCATCTGTTAAAACTTCCACCTTTATTTATAAATTAATTATAAGGATCGATGGATAGATTGGCGAATAGCATCAATTAAATAAAAATTTTTCTACAATTTTTTTAAAATACCTATTATTTTATTTTTTTCAGAATTAAATAATTGATAACCAATAATAAAGTAATGGGATAAAATAAACCTTTATCTTTATACTCACCAATTTGTCTTAAGTCAGCTAATTCTGAAAAATAAGGCGCGTATTAACAGACATATGTTTAATTTTCAATGAAATCATTAATATTTTCTTCTAAATAAAGAAATAAAGAATTATATTTTTACGTTATAAAGATTCGACACAATCTTATTCCACTCATTAGCGATATCAATCACATATCTGATCTACAGAACTACTATATTTTTCATTGTCATTTTCTTAAAATCCAAAACATGTATAGTAATATTCGCTAATGATCCGAAAGATTTTTCTTTCCACTTTGTGAGCGATCTTTCTCAAATCTCCAGTACTTCAAAGATTCTCTAGTAAATGTACATACTTTGATTAAACGAACCAATGGAATTACATAAAGTAAACATTTTAAGAGGTAACGAAATAGGAAAAGTAGAAAGAGAATAACCAGCTAAAAGGGATAAGATAAATAGATGATTTTAGATTTAGCTTCTGCAAATACAATTAATAAAGTTAAAATTACTATCTTAAGTAGTGATAATTCCGAAATTTCCCAAAAGTAAATAATGATAATGATGATAGTAATCATCGAAGCCAAAATATTCCTAATAAAGCATTATTAAAAATGCTAATTAATCGGATGTAGCTGTTATAAAACTTGCACACTCAATCTATGCGATAACTTTATATACTCAAATAATTCAAAAGAGAACATTAATAATAAAGTTATCACTAGTCATTCTAAGCTAAAAAAGTTCTTATTGAAAATTAATTCAAGATAGAAAATATGCCAGATATTAAATATCTATAAGTAAGTCAAAATATTTGACCATGCTCAAAATTTCTTCAGAAAAATCGAGACAGTGAGCGAATCTTCTAGAGTTATATTCTTTATATATTAGTTTTAGTGCCCTGAATGTTGAGAGACCTGAAATCTCTCAAGAAAGTCACTGAATGCAATTAATTGACTACTAATAAAGTAATATACCTACATTCAATCAAAAGAACGGAAAGAAATGACTAGTTATAGATATATTAAAATGGTTTCCACTATAAAAAATACTGTACTAAAACTCGTAGTAAAAGAAATAAATACTGGAAACTAAATAAAATTCTTAAAAAAAATTCCACTGTATATAGTATAAAAAAATAAAAAAATCTTTTTAATAGTGCCCTAAAAAATATTCTTGCAAGATCAGCACCGCAGCTTGAAAACCAAAGAGATTATCCATACATCTGAAATGATAATTGAGATGCTGGTTAGGAGCTAATGCATAAAGATTTAATGCTATCGTAGAAACTAAACGACAAAAAAATATAATGAAGTAAACAACTAATAAAGTAAACATGCAGACAATCAAAATGGAACAATACATTCTTATCGCAGAATTGAACATATTATAATAGTATACGTTTTATGTTTAACATTTTAAGTGATCGTTTAACAACAACTATTAACAAACTACGAGGATTGGGTCGTCTTACAGAAGAAAATATCCAATCTACGCTTAAAGAAATTCGCGCTGCTTTATTAGAAGCAGATGTTGCTTTGTCCGTCTTTAATGATTTCATTAATCACATACGCAAAAAAGCGCTTGATCAGGAAGTAGTTGGTAATGTGCGGCCGGGCGATGCACTTATCAAAGTTGTCCAAGATGAATTAACTTATATTCTTGGTAATGAAAAAGCAGAAATTAATCTTAATGCTAAACCTCCAATTGTCATTGTCGTGGCTGGCCCTCAGGGTTCTGGTAAAACTACAACTGTCATCAAATTGGCACGATGGCTACAAGAGATGGCAAAAAAATCCGTAATGGTCACCTCAGCTGACGTTTATCGTCCCGCAGCGATAACACAATTGGAAACATTAGCAGGACAAATTAATGTCCATTTTTTCCCATCATGGACTAATCAGAAACCCATTGATATTGTTGAAAGAGCTTTGATTCACGCTAATAAAAAATTTGTAGATGTTTTGCTTATCGACACAGCAGGTTGTCTCCATTTAGATAATAAATTGATGGAAGAAATGCAGGTTATTAACAATACAGTCAATCCTACAGAACTTTTGCTCGTTGTTGACAGTATGATGGGTCAAGATGCAGTGAATGTAGCAAAATCATTTAATGCAGAGTTACCGTTAACAGGCATAATTTTAACAAAGATTGACGGTGATGCTCGGGGCGGTGCTGCACTCTCTATGCGGATGATCACTCAAAAACCAATTAAATTCGTAGGCGTAGGAGAAAAAATTGAAGCCTTAGAGCCTTTCCACCCTGATCGAATGGCCTCTCGTATTTTAGGTATGGGTGATATTATTAGTCTGGTCGAAGAAGCGCAGCGCAAAGTTAACCAAAAGCATGTTGAAAAAATTTCTAGAAAGCTTAAAAAAGGCAAACCTTTTGATTTCGAAGATTTCTTAATGCAACTGCATCAGATAAAAAAAATGGGTGGTATGCAATCTTTTTTTAGAAAGCTACCGGGAATAGGGAACTTATCTAAAGGAGCATCAGCTTTCATGGATGACAAACTATTAGTTAAAATGCAAGCTATCATTCAGTCGATGACACGAAATGAACGACGTTTTCCTACTTTAATTAATAGCTCTCGCAAACGACGTATTTCAGGAGGTTCAGGAACTACCCTGCAAGATATTAATAAGCTACTCAAACAGTTCACTCAAATGCAGAAAGTGATGAAACGTATGAAGGGTGATAAGATGGTAAGATATATCCAAACAAATATGAGGCCAATTATCAGATAACATACTCAGCTTATTACTAAGCTGAAGTGATAAGAGTACTTTCTGGGTTTTTAATTTCTCAAAATAACCAAGCAATTTATACAACCTTAATTATAATTTTAGAAAGATTGAGGTAAAGAACTTAAATTAGCCGAGCTAAGTTTCTCTTAGTACTTGCATCCTGCTATCAATTACGCATAGAATATTTAAACCTTCAATGAACACAGGTAATTGCATGGTAGTTATTCGTCTTGCCCGTAGAGGCAGTAAAAAAAACCCATTCTATCACATCGTAGTGGCTGACAGGCGTATGCCGCGTGATGGTCGATTTATCGAACAAGTGGGCTATTATAATCCTATGGCTCGAGGGCATGATGTGCGATTACGGATTGTAAAAGACCGTGTTTTCTACTGGTTAAGTCAGGGTGCTTCAACATCATTACGAGTAAAGTATCTTATCAAACAAATTGAACAATTACCGGAAGAAGCTAAAAAAGTGGTCCACGTAAAGACAAGCTTAAAAGGATTTCATCAAGTAGAGCAATCTGAAGAAGCTCAGAAAAAAATAAAAACAAAAGAAGCTTAAATCTACCTTCGTAAATAAAGAGTCACTATTTAAGACCGGTTTAGCACGAAATTCTAAATTTAAATTCTATAATAAAGTGATTTGTTCACTAAAAACAACTCCCCATCGAAAATTACATTTATTAAACTTATAAACCTTTTGATCTCTTTATTTGGATAGATTAAATGAGATTTTGAACTACTCTTGCTTAAAACAGAATCTAATGATATCCTACTGAGATTCAACCGAGAACATCAAAATCACGATTAATTCTTTAATATCTCCTATGTAATTAAGCATGTAGTTACATGTAGTTAAATCAGTTTATGTATAAAAAATTATGATTGTAGATTGAAATGCTAACCCTTAATAAGCAATTAATCATCGGTATTATCACTCTCTTCCCAAAAATGTTCGAAGCGCTCAAGTACGGTGTAATCGGGCGTGCTCTTAGACACAAACTTTTGATACTGAATTTTTGGAATCCACGCGATTATACTGCCGATATTCATTGCAGAGTGGACGATCGACCTTATGGTGGCGGGCCTGGCATGGTGATGAAATTTGAACCTCTAACTGCTGCTATAAAAGCAGCTAAAGAAAAATTAGGAGAAAATACTAAAGTCATTTATCTTTCTCCACAAGGTAAATTATTGACTCAGAAAGTTATAAAGAAAAAAGCGCAGGATTTAAAGCCTATTATTCTTCTAGTAGGTCGTTACGAAGGGATTGATGAACGCTTAATTGAGACTGAAGTAGATGAAGAATGGTCCATTGGAGATTATATTGTTAGCGGTGGAGAACTACCAGCTATGATTCTGATTGATGCTTTGACCCGACTTCTGCCGGGAGTTCTAGGACATGTAAATTCTGTTGCCCAGGATTCATTTACCTCCGGATTATTAAATTTCCCTCAATATACGCGCCCAGAAAAGATAGCTAATCGTTCGGTTCCTGAGATACTGCTCAGCGGTGATCATTCAGCAATAGCTTGTTGGCGACTTAAACAAGCACTCGGTAGGACTTGGCAAAGGCGTCAAGATCTGATAAAAAGACGTAATCTATGTGAAAATGAGCAACGGTTGCTCGAAAAATTTATTGAGGAGTCACTGTGAATGAGATTATCCAAACTCTAGAACAAGAACAAGTTCAAGGTAAAAAAATTCCTGATTTTCGTGCTGGAGACAGCGTAATTGTACAAGTTAAAATAAAAGAAGGTAATCGGGAGCGGCTTCAAGCTTTTGAGGGAATAGTAATTGCTCGTCGCAGTCGCGGTTTAAATTCATCCTTTACCGTCCGTAAAGTTTCTCATGGTGAAGGCGTCGAACGCGTTTTTCAACTTTATAGCCCCCTAATCGTTTTCATCAATGTAAAACGCCGAGGTAATGTACGACGCGCAAAGCTTTATTATTTACGCAATTTACACGGTCGTAAAGCAAGAATTAAAGAGAAAATATAATTTCTAGGTAGGCGATTTAGTCTGTTTAAGCCACTACTCAGACACTAATCGGAAAAATTGGCGGGCCCTGGTATTTCAAACAGCCAATAGTGTGCTACAAAGGCCCTCTTTGATCCTCTTCTGGCTTTTTCCCTTTTTCCCTTACAAAGAAATTTTTTATTACTCTATTATTACCTTTATTCATTTTAGAGAGGGTTTCTCTTTTCCTCTAACTGGCATCCATTTTGTTAAAATTCCTGCGATTAAAATCAAAAGAGGAATTAAAGTTAATGCTTCTTGATAGTTATGTATAGAATAATATTCTCTAACGTTTGTTACAGAATGAGCTGTAAGATGCAAAACAAAGCCAATAATTGGTTGTAACAAAGGAGCAGCTCCTACAGATAGTGCATTAACAAAACCTAAACTTGTTCCACGCATATGAGACGGTACAATTTCGTTAGCAATACCAAACGTAAGTACATATCCGCTAGCAAAAATCCCTAATAACATCATGAGACTCATTACCATTGGCAATGATAATTGCGGCATATAAATAATAACTGTTATTAACCCTGCTGAAACTAAAGAACAGACTAAGAGAAGCCATCGACGATCTGTAATACGACCATCCAACCAACCTACTACAGGACCGGCCAAACCTACTCCAATAAAAACTAAGTTACACACAATACTAGCCATAACTAGACTCAAGTGATGGGCTAATTGCATATAAGGAATGGCCCATAGAGCAACAAACACCGTAATAATAGAAAACATCAACCCTGAATAGAGACCATTTAACCAAATTTTGGATTTTTTGATGAGAAAATAGAAATCTTGCCCAACTCTGTGATACTTCTTCTTAGAAGAAGCTAAAATAAAACCTGGAGGTGCATCGCGAACAATAATCCAAACAAGCCCACCGATAACAACTGCAATAGCTGCAGCTCCAATCATCGAGTAACGCCAACCCATGCGTTGAACAAAATTTGCAAGAAAAAAGCCGCCTAAAAGAGTCCCGCCCATACCTATCGTTTCGGCAACTGCTGCCATTAACGCGAATTGTTTAGGAGGAAACCATCTCGCGATAACATTCAAAGATCCAATAAAAGCGAAAGCAGCACCCAAACCCATTAAAAGACGACCGATTATCGCCCAAATTAAGAGATGAGCAGAACCAAATAATAAACAGCCTAGTGCACAAACCCAAGATCCTAAAGAAAGTAATCTTCGTGGTCCAAAACGATCAATTAATAATCCTGCAGGTGTTTGCAGAGCTACGTAAATATAATAGTAAGTGCTAGCCAATACTCCGCCGCCTAAAGCGCTCAAAGAAAAGCTTTTCATTAAACCACCAACAATCTCACCCGAGGACAATTGTAAAAAGAACTGAAATAATACAAACAAAGCTGTTGCGGCCCACATAAACCATGCAAGAGCAATACGAGGTTCGCCTTGAACAGGTTGCCAACAAGTAGATGGATTGACTGAAGTTTTCATGATGGGTTACCTTTGCCCAACAGTGAGCTGGCATGATAATGATTTCAGATTAAAATGCAAGAGATGTTATAATTTTTTGACATTATGCTAACTTACACTATTCCACTAAATTACTTCGCAGCTATAACCATTGGTAGTGTGAATTCCACTACTTTTTTACAAGGTCAGATCACCTGTGACGTATATAAGATCACAGAGACTCAAGGATCACTGAGTGCGTGCTGTGATCACAAGGGTCGAATGATTGCGAATTTTTATATTTTCCGACAAGAAAGCAATTATTATTTTTTGCTCCCAAAATCGATGGTTCCGCCTATCCTTAATCATTTAAAAAAGTATGCTGTTTTTTCTAAAGTAGAATTAGCAGCTATCACTGACTTAATGTCAATTAAACCTCCGAATGATATTAATATAACCGAAATTAAGGAAAACGCTTGGCGTACTCTAAATATCAATATTGGTTTAGTATGGATCTATCCTCAAACTACAGCTAGCTTAATTCCCCAAATGATAAATTTGCAACAATGGGGAGCTATAAGTTTTACTAAAGGATGTTATATTGGTCAAGAAATTATTGCACGTACGCACTACCTTGGAAAATTAAAACGTCATCTTTATCGTGCCAATGTTATTTGCCAAATTTTACCGGCGCCTGGAGATAAATTAAAAAACCACAATAATCAAAATGTGGGTATCATTGTTGAAGTAGCTTCAAAAGGAAATAAAGAATACAAATTACTAATTGTTATTCAGGATACTGTTGCTGATAACAACATTCTTTTTAATCAAGTTACATTGACAAATATTACCATCGTCTCGGAAAAATTAGAAAGTTAAAAATCTCAAGAAGTTTATATTTACTCAGATTTTTAGTAATTAAACTCTATTTTCATTTTTAATCCGTAATAGAGGGAATAGAATTACATCTCGGATGGAAGGACTATCTGTAAAAAACATTACCAGACGATCAATACCGATACCTTCGCCGCCAGTAGGCGGGAGGCCGTATTCCAGTGCCGTAATGTAATCTTCATCAAAGTTCATTGCTTCCGAATTTCCCGCATCACGAGCTTTTAACTGTTCACGAAAACGAGCTGCTTGATCTTCCGGGTCATTTAATTCAGAAAATCCATTCGCAATTTCTCGGCCTCCGATATAAAGTTCAAAACGATCTGTAACAAAATTATTAACCTCATTGCTTCGAGATAACGGTGATACTTCTTTAGGGAAATGAGTAATAAAAATAGGTTGTTGTAACTTTTCTTCGACGAGCTTTTCAAATAACTCTATTTGAATTTTTCCTAAACCATAATGTTTAGGAATAGCAATTTCATATTGATTAGCTAAGGTACATGCTTTGTTAAAATCATCAATCTGATCGCTTTTTATTTCAGAATTAAATTTTAGGATTGCTTCACGTAAAGACAAACGAGGAAACGGTTTACTTAAATCAATCTTAACGTTTTGATAAATTATCTGAAATTGGCCAAAAATTTTTTCGGCTAAATGTCGAATCATCTCTTCAGTAAGTAGCATCATTTCTTCATACGTCGTATAGGCTTGATAAAACTCCAGCATGGTAAATTCCGGATTATGCCGGGTCGAAATTCCTTCATTTCGGAAATTTCGGTTAAGTTCATAAACCTTTTCAAAACCACCAATCACTAACCGTTTCAAATACAATTCGGGAGCGATACGCAAATATAGATCAATATTCATCGCATTGTGGTGAGTTTTAAAAGGACATGCAAGTGCACCTCCTGCTAAAGGATGCATCATAGGCGTTTCGACTTCTATAAAACCACGATCATCTAAAAAACGACGAATTTGTACCACAATATGCGAACGCATCTGAAATAAATGATGAGACGTTTTATTAACAATTAAATCGAGATAGCGCTGGCGAAAACGCTGTTTTTGATCGTGAAGTCCATGAAATTTATCTGGCATAGGGCGTAACGCTTTAGTTAACAATCGAATGTCTTTAACTTTAACAGATAATTCTCTAGTTTTTGTTTTAAAAAGTTCGCCTTCAACACCAAGAATATCACCAAGGTCCCAATTTTTAAATTCAGAGTAGACATCTCCTGGCAAATTGTCTTGAGTAATGTAAATTTGCATGCGTCCTGTCATATCTTGAATATGGGCAAAACTGGCTTTTCCCATAAGACGGCGAGTCATCATACGTCCTGCTATTTTAACAAACACAGCCTTTTGTGCTAAAATTTCCTCTGTATATTGATTATAAATGGCATGTAAATCAGACGCTAAACTGTCTCGCTTAAAATCATTGGGATAAGCCTGACCTAATTTACGCAATCTAGCAAGTTTCAACTTACGTTGCATAATTTGTTCATTTTCTTCTTTGATTTGATCTTTTAATTTCATCTTATTTCCCATTAAATAAGCAAATATTACGAGCGTATTTGAAAAGAATTGGAATCCAATGAATTATTCTTCTTCTTTAAACACGCTTCAATAAAAAAATCGATATCTCCATCTAAAACAGCCTGAACATTACTCGTTTCAATCCCTGTTCGTAAATCTTTTATTCGAGATGCATCTAAAAAATAAGAACGAATTTGATTTCCCCAACTAATTTCTGATTTAGAAGCTTCAAGAGCAGCTTGTTTCTCACGTTGTTTAGTTATTTCCAATTCATAGAGCTTTGCTCGAAGTTGTTTCATCGCCTGAGCTTTATTTTTGTGTTGCGATCGGTCATCCTGACATTGGACAACAATACCGGTTGATATATGGGTAATACGCACAGCCGAGTCCGTTCGATTCACATGCTGACCACCAGCACCGCTGGCACGATAGGTATCAATTCGCAACTCAGTGGGATTAATTTCGATATCAATATCTTCTTCTGCTTCTGGAGAAATAAATACAGAAGTAAAGGATGTATGTCGACGATTGCCAGAATCAAAAGGTGATTTACGCACTAGCCGATGAACACCCGTTTCAGTGCGTAACCATCCATAAACGTACTCTCCTTTAAACTCTACAGTAGCGCTTTTAATTCCAACCGCTTCACCTGAAGAAACTTCTGTTAGATTAGTAGTAAATCCATGTTTATCTCCCCAACGCAAATACATGCGCAAAAGCATTTCTGCCCAATCCTGGGCCTCCATTCCACCTGAGCCTGCTTGAATATTTAAATAAGCATTTTGGGAATCCATTTTTTCGGAAAACATCCGTTGAAATTCCACTTTCCTAATTTTATTTTTAATGTGCTCAATTTCATTATTTAATTCTTTTTTCAAATCAACATCTTGTTCTTCTTTCAAAAGAAGAACTAATTCAACGGTGTTGTTGATTCTTTTTTCAACCTCATCACATTGACGAATAAGAATTTCTAATTCAGATCGTTTACGATTTAAGGATCGCGCCTCTTCGGGATTTTCCCAAAGAGTCGGGTTCATCAATTCATTCTGAATCTCTAATAATCGTGCTCTTTTAGCATCAAGGTCAAAGATAACCTCGCAATGCCTGACTACGGCTCTTGAGATCATCAAGGTTCTCAATTAGCATATTTATTTCTAACATCTTTCTTTCCTTAAATAAAGTAGGATATCACTGCAACATGATTCCAATTTTTGAGTAATTTTTTGTAGTTCTTCACAATTAACATAAGTCCTTTCAGAAAGCTTAAGCTTTCTATTCTTTAATGAAATAACTTTTTTCCGATTCTTGAGCCAAACGAAGATTAATCGCAATCTTTTCTTCATCAGATAAAAAGTTCCATTGACAAACTTCCTTAAAAGTACGCCCACAACCAATACAAATTTCATCCCCTAAGGCTGCTGCACTGCAAATACCAACACAAGGAGAATCTGTAAGATTGCGATCACCTGCTATATTCACATCATTTTCCTTCTCATTTTTTTACTGAACTCTGACAAAGATAAGCTTTGCTCATTATATAATTTTCTTAGTTATCCTGCAAAAAAGATATGTAATAAAGTAGGACGAAGCACGCATCTCGACACACAGTCTCATAGCATGAGGATAATTTATAACTTAACATATTAAATTATACAGATTAGTTGGATTACTTAATCACTGATTGAAGTTGGAGCAATTTTTTATAATAATATATATAGTAAATTTTCCGAACCCATCTCCCCCTCATCCTCGACGATCAATATATACCTCACATAGAACTTTTCGGTCCACTTTATATGAAATTCTTTTTACGTTAATTGAATCGCGACTGTTCGCTATATTAGTTTACTCCAATGTATTAATTGATTTTAATTGAGATCATAATTTTCATGGTTGCCACATTATTTATTTAATGGTATCGTTAATACGATTGCGATAGATGGATGAAACTTATATGTACCAGTTTTATCATGGTATCTCAAATGATCAAAACAACATTCTTAAGTACGATATCATCCTTCTTTATACTTATCGACTTCATTAGAACGTTTCATAATTCTTTCCTAACTGAAGTGAATGGAATTTATATGTGGGAATATTTGCTCTTTTTCAGTATAGATTGTGCTTTATAGAGTTTAGATTGTTTTCTATATCTGTACACCTATACAACTTATATTTTCCCAGATCAGATTGTTGATTTGCATAATATCAACATACATGAATAAACACAGATTTTTTTCCGCTTTTATAAAATGCAAAAAAATCAATTCCTGTTTATTATACTGTACTGAATTTCTTAGTGAGACTTTTATATTTTTTAAAGATCCAAGGACATGATCTCTATTGAGAAATCGAGTAATGATATAATGCAGACGATCAGCATCATACATTAATATTTTATTCAGTATCATCGTTAAGATCCGTTAGTACTAAAGTAAAAAAATTATTTCGTTCGGTTGTTTGAGATTGGTGATTATGTTTTTTTAACCGCTAAGTGACTTCGATTTCAAAGACGCAGTTTGAATCCATCCTAAATACTTAGGAACAAGATTTTACTACAGTCTAACTATTCGCTGTGGATTAGCTTTTTGCTACACTGGCTTTTTCTAATCAATCTCTACTTCTATCCTATTTAGTTACTGTAGAATCGTTAAGCCATAAACTGATAAAATGATCTCACAAACTTGTTCTGAGGTTTATCAAATCATCTTGCCTTTTCTTCTGTTTAAGTTTATCCTTTTTTAAATTTTGAAAAGACTTAATTCTATGCGACAGTTCTGTGCGGACATTATTTGCTCAATTCAATCTTTTCTCATCATTTCATTATTTAACTTTCGATGATGCCTATGAATATTTATGATTTTCAATTTATGAAAGAAGATAATAAAAAGATTAGCATGGTAACCTGCTATGATTATTGGTCTGCTTGTATTGTCTCACAAAGTCAAGTGGATTGTATTTTAATAGGTGACAGTCTTGCTATGATCATGTACGGTCATTTAACCACGCTTCCAGCAACTATACCCATAATGACACAGCATATTAAAGCGGTAGCAAAAGGTGCTCCTAATAAATTTCTCGTTGGCGACATGCCTTTTTGCTCTTATCGGAAAGGTTTAACTGCCAGTATGATAGCTGTTGAAAAGATAATGCAATCAGGAGCCAACGCTATCAAATTAGAAGGCGCTGATGGAAATTTAAAATTAATTCATCATATTGTAAAATCGGGAATTCCCGTTATAGGGCATCTCGGGTTAACTCCTCAATCTATCTACGCTATCGGTGGTTTTAAAGTTCAAGGTAAAAATCAATCAGTAGCCGATAAATTAAAAAAGGATGCTAAAGCACTAGCAGATGCAGGATGTTTTGCCCTCGTATTAGAATGTATACCCAGCATTTTAGCCAAAGAAGTAACGAATTTTATCACTATTCCCACTATTGGTATTGGGGCAGGCCCTCATACTTCAGGACAGGTTCTCGTATTACAAGATCTCTTAGGTATGAATATTCAATTCAAGCCTAAGTATTTAAAAAAATTTTTAAATGGCTTTGAACTTATTAAAAATGCATTGGATGATTTTAATCAAGAAGTAAAAACGTCAACTTTTCCTAGTATTGAAAAACACTGCTATTAAATAAATATGCCTGAAATAATTAACACAGTATCTGATTGGTTATCAATAAAAAAAACTTTACCAAAAGAAATTGCTACGGGTTTTGTACCTACTATGGGTAGCTTGCATGTTGGACATGCAAGCTTATTACAACGGTCAAAAAAAGAAAATGAATTAACCATTTTAAGCTTGTTTATTAACCCTACTCAATTCAATGACCGTAATGATTTTAAAAATTACCCTCGCTCGGAAGATCAAGATATTACATTGGCTAAAAACTGTGGTGTTGATTATATTTTAATACCCTCCTATGAGGAACTTTATCCTGACAATTTCACTTATAAAATAATTAACACTACATCACAATATCAAGAAACAATGTTTCGCCCAGGGCATTTCGATGGAGTTTTAACAATTGTAATGAAATTATTACTTTTGATAAGACCAACTCGCAGTTATTTTGGTGAAAAGGATTATCAACAACTTCAACTCATAAAAGGTTTGGCTGAAGCCTTTTTCTTGGAGACTCAAATTGTAGAGTGTAAGACTGTCCGAAACGAATTTGGCTTGCCTTTAAGTTCACGGAATAATCGTTTGACAAAAGAGCAATTTCAATTAGCGAAATATTTTTCTGAGATTTTTCACTCATCCATTTCCTGTGATAAAATCAAAAGTGCATTAATTCAAAAAGGAATACATGTTGATTATATTGAAGATTATAGAGGACGGCGATTCGCAGCAATTCACATCGGCAACATTCGATTGATTGATAATTTTCCACTTCAAGAGAGAAAATAGAGAAAACGAGAGAGATTGAAATTTTAAAATCTTTAGAGATTCCCTACAGCTATAATCACTCAAAAGAATTGCTTTTCATTTATAGATAAGCAATTACTGTCCCATAGATAATCTGTATGCACTTGTATGAAAGATAACTATCTTCCAGTCTATTCCAACTCTATTTTGTATAATTCAAAAATTGTTGATTATTTGCTAGAGTAATCTATACAAGCAAAAAATACTTAGAAATAGAAAAAGAAAAATTTCATATCTCCAAAGTGGATTTTTTTGAGGCAGTGGGCCGTATAGGATTTGAACCTATGACCAACGGATTAAAAGTCCGCTGCTCTACCATCTGAGCTAACGGCCCATGAATGTCCTAGGATCAGAGATAATAACGATTTTTAATAAAATAACAAGTCATTAAAGTATTTACTTAGAAGATATGTATTGCAAATGAAATTTCTCCCCCCATATGATTACCGTATAATTAGTGCACAAAGTGTAATAAGCAAGCTTATTACACTTTGTCGTTTCTATGATCATCTTAATGATTTTAAGTGTTAAGTCTTTCTCACTCACCTTCCTTATTCTCGCTCTTCATCGGAAAGTCTAAGTTTTCTGAGCTAGAAATCAAATATGGGGCGAAGGCTACTATTTTTGGCTTGCTTACCTGACAAGCAAACTATAAGGGAAAAAAACGAATACTCCTTAAGTAACTTTCGATTAGATGAGGTAAGTCTCCTATAAATCAAGATGTAATAAAGATGACTTGTTAGCAAAAGCTATTTAGGACAATCTAGCAGAAACACTATCAATAAAAAGACCCCTATGCAAATGGCACTGTCAGCAACGTTGAAGGTGGCATAGTGCCAATTCTTAATATGAAAATCCATAAAATCAATCACATATCCTAAACGAACTCGATCAATAAAATTGCCTAATGCTCCTCCAACAATCAATGAAAACCCAAGAGCCCTCCACTTATCGGAACGTTGTGTTCTACTTAACCATACTATAAGGAATATAACAACTATTAACGAAATTAGGGAAAAAAAATAGACTTGCCAACCACTTTCAGTACTTAAAAAACTAAATGCAGCGCCAGTATTATAATTTAGTGTCAAATTTAACCAAGAAAAATTCTTAACAGTGCTACCAAATGTCAAATAATGCAACACTAGATATTTTGTTAATTGATCTATCGTAATAATAAAAACACTCAACCATAACCAAGTTAATGCTGTTTTCCTCGAAGTTGTTTTCACTTTTTAATCCACTACTTTTCAGTTAGAAATTTTTATATTATGGGCGAAGTAAGTATTTCTTTTAAGCAAATCGACGCTCTTCTCCATTTCCAAAAGCATTATTCACACAGCGTTTACACAAATCGAGATGCCCCTCAATTTGACCCACACTGCTTTGGCATTGCCAGCAACGAACACACTTTTTGAATTTCAAAATGCGAATTTCTAAAAATAATCCAGGAAGACTCGTACTAAAAGCTGCTTTGGTTTTTTCTTTGATGGAGAAAACTTTCGCTGCAGAGGTAATTAATACAAAACGTAATTCATCACCTAACTTCGCTAGAACCGAATATAAATTTTTATCAGCATACAATAAAACTTCAGCAGTCAATGCAGAACCAATCTTATTCTCTTTACGGCAGTGTTCTAACACTTTATTAACCTCATCGCGAATTTGCAACAGAACCCGCCATGCTTGATCCTCTTCTTCACATAGTTTAATTACTGGAAAATCTGAAAACCATTGGGTTAAAAATACAGATGCTTCACGATCTCCTGGAATAAATTTCCAAATCTCATCCACAGTGAAACTGATGATAGGAGCTATCCAACGCACGAAAGCTTCTGTAATGTAATACAATGCTGTTTGTGCTGAACGGCGAGCTAGACCTGTTTTTTTACTGGTATATAGCCGATCTTTCAAAATATCTAAATAAAAACTGCCCATATTTACTGTGCAAAAATTGTGGATTGCTTGATAAATTATAGAAAACCGATACTGATCGTAAGCGGCTATAATTTTATCTTGTAAGCGCTGAGTTATAGCGATAGCCCATCGATCTAATGTAACTAATTGCTCTGCTGCCACAATATCTTTTCTAGGATTAAAGTCATATAAATTTGATAATAAAAATCGCGCAGTATTACGGATTCGTCGATAAGCATCTGAGGTGCGCTTTAAAATTTCAGAGGATACATTCACTTCGACAGTATAATCCATGGAAGCAGCCCATAATCGCAGCACATCAGCACCTAAATTTTTCACCACATCAGCTGATAAAATAACGTTTCCTAAAGACTTGGACATCTTTCGTCCCCGACTATCAACCACAAAACCGTATGTCAATACGGTTTTGTAAGGTGCTTTATTTCGAATTGCCAAAGCAGTTAATAAAGACGATTGAAACCATCCACGGTGCTGATCTGAACCTTCTAGGTAAAGTTCAGCAGGTACATGCAATTCTAATTGCTTTTCTAAAACACCAAAATGAGTTACACCAGAATCAAACCATATGTCTAACACATCTGTTATTTTCTCATAGCGCTCAGCTTCGTCGCCTAATAATGTTTTTTTCTCTAAATTAAACCAAGCATCAACACTGTTTTTTTCGATTAATTGTGCTACTTTCTCCATTAAGTCTGGAGTATTTGGATGCAAATTACCAGATTGTTTATCTACAAACAAAGGAATCGGAATTCCCCATAAACGTTGTCGTGAAATACACCAATCCGGACGGTCAGCGATCATTTTTCTAATGCGTACCTGTCCCCAAGCAGGAATCCATCTTACTTTTTCAATTTCTGTTAATGCTTGATTGCGCAACCCTTTTTTATCCATACTAATAAACCATTGCGGCGTCGCACGAAAGATTAATGGAGTTTTATGGCGCCAACAATGAGGATAACTATGTTGAATCGTTTCAGTATGTAGTAAATGTTTACTATCCGCTAACAAGGTAATGATAAGCTCATTAGCTTTAAAGACGGATTGACCAGCAACTAAAAACGTTCCTTCAACGAAAAGACCTCGTGCATCAATGAGATTATTAATCGGCAAATTATATTTTTCTGCAACAAGATAATCTTCTAATCCATGTGCAGGTGCTGTATGGACATTTCCTGTTCCTGACTTGATAGTGACATGTTCACTTAAAATAATCGGAACAGTCCGATGAAGAAATGGATGTTGTAACCGTAAACCCTCCAACTTTTTACCTTTTAAACTACTGCGTATTTCGTAATTGTTAATACGATAGCGTTGCATAATACTGTCAACCAAATCTTTGGCTAATATTAGATAGGTGAGCCGATCATGAAGTTCACTCTTTATTAAGGCATAATGTAAGTCGGCATTGACACTAACCGCTTCATTAACTGGTAATGTCCAAGGTGTTGTCGTCCAAATTGGCACTATTACACGTATCTTTTCATTTTTAACATCGAAGCGTCGACTTATCTCTTCAAGATCAACTACGTCAAAAGCCACATCAACAGAGGGTGAAGTTTTATCACGATATTCCACTTCTGCTTCGGCTAATGCAGAACCACAAGTTATACACCAATGAACCGGTTTTTTCCCGCGCACTAAATGCCCGTTTGCTACAATTTTAGCTAATGCATGAACGACATTAGCTTCATAACGAAATGCCATAGTTAAATAAGGATTTTTCCAATCCCCAATTATCCCTAATCGTTTGAAATCTTCTAGTTGAAGCTCTATTTGTGAAACTGCATAATGACGACAAGCTTGGCGAAACTCATTTGCAGATAAATTTTCTTTACCCACATTTTTTTCAACATTGAGTTCAATTGGCAAACCATGGCAATCCCAACCTGGTACAAAAGGTGCATCAAAACCACTCAACGTTTTTGATTTCACAATAATGTCTTTGAGTATTTTATTGAAAGCAGTTCCTAAATGTGCACGACCGTTAGCATAAGGAGGTCCGTCGTGTAAAATAAATTTGGGTCGCCCATTGCACGTTTCCCGGATTTTTCGGTAGAGATCTAATTCTTGCCAACGGGTTAATATTTCCAGCTCCCGCTGAGGTAAATTAGCTCGCATAGGAAAGTCGGTTTGTGGAAGATTTAAAATATCTTTATAATTAGCTATTCTCAAAGGCGTCTTTTTCACTCCTAATCAGTTTCTAACGAAAATATCATACTGGATTGTTTAACTTTCGTCATTTATCAAAATGAAATCAGAGATTCTGGATAAATGTTCTAATTCGGGTAATAGCAATCTTTGGTTAAAAAATAATTTTTTGCTTCTAATACATCCTGATGCATCTGCTTCACTAAATCACCTACTGAGACGAAACATTTTTCAGATCGTAATTTATATAAAAACTCAACTCGTAAATAGCAGCCATAAATATTGCGAGAGAAATTAAAAAGATACACTTCTAATAATATTCTAGTGCCCCCAAAAGTAGGACGCACTCCTAAACTAGCTACCCCTTGAAAAACTTCGTTCGCTAAATAAGCGCGGATTACAAAAATACCAGTTAATGATACTTTATTTCTATGCAAATTAATATTAGCTGTCGGAAAACCTAATTTGCGCCCAAGTTTTTCACCAGTAAGAACCTTACCACAGAGCCAATAAGGACGACCTAATAAACTTCGCACTAAATCCAAATTTCCTTTTTCTAAAGCACGGCGTATCCGAGTGCTACTAATTCTTTGGTATTTATAGAGAACTGGAGCCATTTCTATAGCTTTGAAACAATAACGTTTTCCTAATTTTTTAAGTAACTGATAATTACCTGCGCGTTTGGCTCCAAATCGACAGTCATCTCCCACGACAATACCTTCTATTCCAAGTTGATCGACTAAAATTTCTTTAACAAAATTTTCAGGAGGTAAATTTGCTAATGCTTGATTAAAGCGAAGACATATAAGGAAGTCGACTTCCCATGCTTGAAATGAGTCCCATTTTTCGCGAAAGCGCATTAATCGCGAACCCGGTTGATTCTCTGAAAAAAATTCTTTAGGCTGAGGTTCAAATACGATAATTACTGTGGGTAAATTTAGTTCTTTCCCTAGGGATTTTAATTTTTTAAAGAGAGATTGATGACCTAAATGCATGCCATCAAAGTTCCCTAGAGTGGCAACGCAATAACTACCTAATTTTTTTTTTATAGGGTATCTACCGCGTATTAATTTCATGATGTTAATCAATTATAATCGAAGGCCGCAGATCAGAAAGTCTCAGTCCTGAAATCCACAACGTCACTAAATAAGTAAAAAATCCCAATAAAATAACGGCTAACAAATGCCAAATTCGTTCTTTCACAGACCAGGCTAGCCATCGTCCCATATCTCCTGAAAACCAAACAATGACAAAACCCATCATAAAATTAGCTACTACTGATTGAAAAATTAATTTTGACCAGTTCGAGGATAGCCTACAAATCGAACGTCGTAATAAAACATATAAAAGAAGTCCTGCGTTAAAAGTGGAGGCCAACGAAGTGGCTAAAGCAAGCCCCATATAGGCGAATGGATGAATCAGGAGCACGTTTAAAATAAGATTAGCTCCAACCGCCACTATCGCGATTTTCACTGGGGTTTTTATATTCTGACTCGAATAAAAAGCGGATGCTAAAATTTTAACAAGCATAAAACTTGGCAAACCTACCGAAAATGCCCACAGACTTCTTTGAGTCATAAGAACATCGTGTACCATAAAAGCACCATGATAAATCAAAGTTGCTAACAAAGGACCTGCTAGGATAAACAAAGCTACAGCAGAAGGAATACCAATTAGTACTGTCATTCTTAAAGCCCAATCAAGTGTAGCCGAATAAGCACTTGTAGACTTTAAAATATGATATCGTGATAAATTAGGTGATACTACAGTCGCTAACGTAGCACCAATAACACCTAAAGGTAAATATGTTAATCGATCAGAATAATACAACCACGAAATACTACCAGCTGCTAAAAAGGAAGCAAAAAAATTATCAATTAATAAGCTAATTTGTGCAATAGAAACACCAAATAATGCCGGTATCATTAATTTTAAAACCCGAATTACTCCAGGGTCGTGCCATTTCCATTTGGGAATAGGTAGCAATCCTAAATGATATAAAAAAGGAAGTTGAGTTACCAATTGCAAAAAACCACCAACTAGTACACTCCAAGCTAAAACATAAATAGGAATTGAGACATGAGGTGCTAAAAACCACACTACCGCGATCATAGCAGCATTTAATAATGCTGGAGTAAAGGCTGGTATGGCGAATCGATTGAAAGTATTCAATGTAGCTCCTGAAAAGGCAGTTAAAGCAATTAATAATAAATAGGGAGAGATGATTCGCAACATATGAATAGCATAAGTTAAACAGACAGGATCACGTACGAATCCAGGCGCAAACACCATAATGATCAAAGGAGCAATAATTTCAGTAAGAGCAATAATAACTATCAAAATCACACTCATACTTCCAACAAGTGCATTGATAAACTGATGAACTTCTTTTTTCGAACGATGAGCCTGATATTCCGTTAATACGGGTACAAAAGCTTGGGTAAAAGCCCCTTCGCCAAATAATCGACGTATGAAATTAGGGATTTTGAACGCAACTAAAAAGGCATCAAAAGAAGGACTCGCACCAAAAAACGCAGCAAGTATTATATCTCGCATGAACCCTAAAAAACGAGAAATAAGCGTCATACTGGAAACAATTAATGTAGATTTAAGTAACTTATGACTCATAGAGCTCTTCTGTTGTTGAGAGCAAGGTGGGTAAGAATATCGCACAGGCTTATCCTATTGACAAATATCTTTTAACGTAGTACGTTGAATAGGTTAATTTAACAGGGTTAGTTTTTTATGGAAAAATTTTAGAGGGTAATCGTGGCTAACTCCCCGCAAGCAAAGAAACGTGCACGACAAAATCAAAAACGGCAACTGCAAAATGCAAGTTGTCGTTCGTCTGTACGGACTATTTTAAAAAAAGCGTTAAAAACTCTTCAATCTCATGATCACTCCACTATTCAAAGCACCTTTCAAAAAGCTATCCGATTGCTTGATAAGGCTGCTGGTAAGCAGATTATTCATCCTAAAAAGGCAGCTCGCTTAAAGAGTCGCTTAAGTCAGAGAGTAAGAGCGTTACAATCGTAACAGAGGATTATTAACAGTAAGAAGTAAAAAAACTGGATTTATTCTTCACTGCTGGATTTATTCTTCACTGCAGCAGTACGGGTTGTCTTTTCAATAAATTGCATCAGATCATAGCATAGCTTCTGAGTTCTTTTTTGCTCAATAGCTGAAATTTTATAAACTGGACCATGTTGCCAGTTAAGCTTTTTAACAATCTCTTTACACCGCTTCTCAATTTCCTTGGGAGACAATAAATCTGTTTTATTAAATACTAACCATTTTGGTTTTTCTAAAAGAAGTTTGTTACCGAATTCATTAAGCTCGTCTGAAATTGCTTGGATAGCTTGAATCACTGAATCTAAGTCTCCTATAGGAGCTATATCGACGACATACAATAGGATTTGAGTTCGCTCGAGATGTCTTAAAAATTGGATGCCAAGTCCTGTTCCCAGGCTAGACCCTTTAATGATACCTGGCATATCTACAATGATGAAACTTCGATATTCTCCAATACGTACCATCCCAAGGTGCGGATAAAGAGTAGTGAATGGATAATCGGCGATTTTTGGAGTAGCTTTTGAAACTGCACGCATGAAGGTAGATTTTCCTGCATTAGGTAGGCCCAATAAACCAACGTCGGCTAATAATTTCAATTCTAATTTTAATTCACGTTTTTCACCTTCTTCTCCGGAAGTTATTTTTCTAGGAACTTGATTGGTACTGCTTTTAAAATGAACATTCCCTAAACCGTGCCGTCCTCCTCTAGCTACACAGAGTCTCTGACCTTTTTCAATTAAATCTCCAATTAGCTCCCCTGTTTCTTTGTTGTAAACCACAGTTCCTAATGGAACAGACACTACTAAATCTTCTCCCTTTTTTCCACTACGAAGTTTACCCATGCCTGGTTGACCATTTTGTGCTCGTAGTAACTGTTGATAACAAAATTCTACTAATGTGTTTATAGATTTATCTGAAATAAAATAAACACCTCCACCATCACCACCATTGCCACCATCTGGGCCACCTTTTGGAATAAACTTCTCTTGACGAAAACTTAAGCAACCATGTCCACCGTCTCCACCTTCTGCTCGCACTGATATTTCATCTACGAATTTCATAATTATAATTATCTCTCACTCTCCTTCTTCGCAAGAAAAAAATCTACTTTACATCCATCAGTAGAGAGAAGAAAAAGTAGAGTAAAGGACTTTGAAAAGGCTAAACTCCTCCAACAGGTTCGATAGAAACGTAGTTACGTTTCTTGATTCCTTTGCGCGTAAATTTAACCTCACCATCAATTAAGGCATATAGAGTATGATCCCGACCTACTCCCACATTTTCTCCCGGGCGACAAAGGGTACCTCGTTGCCGAATAATTATATTTCCAGATACTACTCGCTCACCTCCAAATCGCTTTATACCCAACATTTTGGGATTAGAATCACGACCGTTTCGTGTACTACCACCCGCTTTTTTATGAGCCATTATTTGTACCTTCTTTCTTTATTATCGAGATTGATGTCTATAATTTTTACTGTCGTAAAATTTTGTCGATGTCCCATGCGCTTCATATAATGTTTACGCCGTTTAAACTTGATAATATTAATTTTAGCAGCTCGCCCATGGTCAACAATTTCCGCTGTTACTTTTGCGCCTGTTACTTGAGGAGATCCAATGTATAAATCATTGCCTTCCCCAATCAACAATATGTTGTTAAACTCTACAGAATCACCAATTTTTTGAGCCAATTTTTCTATTTTTAAGATTTTACCTTTAGTGACTCGATATTGTTTACCACCGGTTTTAACAATTGCATACATCGTAAATTCCAATTAATAGTAAAGAGGACGAATTTTACGGAATCTTTCATTATCTGACAAGCCATAAATTACAAACATCAGGTCATTTACCCAATGATTAGGAAATTCTCTCGATAAAAGCAGATACTTGACACAGCCACTGTCACTTTCCTAGCATGAAAACGATATGAAAACTACTGAAATTATTTCAAATATATCTCCCTTTATGAAATCACTTCAATTTCCTGTAAAACAGGATTTAGAAGCTGTCGATGCTCTTATGTTTAAAGAGCTTTCCTCCGATATACCTCTAATGCAAAAAATTGCTCATTATATTATTCAAAGTGGAGGTAAACGTTTACGACCGTTGATAGTACTTCTAGCTGCTTATGCCTGTGGTTATGATCAAAATACAGAACATCATGAATTAGCCGTAGTCATTGAATTTATCCATACCGCTACTTTGCTGCATGACGATGTTATTGATAAATCTAATCAGCGTCGCGGTCAGCAAACAGCTAATGCAATATGGGGAAATTCTGCGAGCGTACTGGTAGGCGACTTTTTATATTCTCGCGCCTTTCAGATTTTAGCTAAACGTAACAATATCCCTATCATGAAAGTGTTAGCTAATACTGCCAACGAAATTGCAGAAGGAGAAGTTTGGCAACTTATGAATCAGAATGATCCTAATATTGAAGAATCAACTTATTATGAAGTTATTCGTCGTAAAACGGCTCAATTGTTTTCCGCCGCCGCTGAAATTGGTGCAATCATCGGAACAAAAAATGAGGCTGTACGCAAGGCAATGGCTTCCTTTGGTTTATATATAGGAATGGCATATCAAATTATCGATGATCTTCTTGACTATAGTGAAGATCCTTTTAAGTTAGATAAAAATATTGGGGATGATTTAGCAGGAGGGAAAGTAACACTGCCCTTAATTTATGCCAAACAACAAACTACTCTTCGAAAAGCTGCACTTATTCATAAAGCTATTAAAAAAGGGGGATTAGGAAATTTGCACTCTATTATGCAAATTATTTCTGATACTAAGGCTCGAGAATATACCCAGAAACGTGCCAATCAAGAAATTGAAAAAGCACAAATTCAATTACAGCAATTACCTCTTTCTCCTTTCCGCCACAACTTGGAAGCATTAGCAAAATTTATCGTAAGCCGCCAACATTAAGAATTGCGATGGTCTACCTACACCTCTGGCATACTCTTCTGCAAGTTATAATCTTATATTTCGTTCTAAGTTTTAATTGGCCTATTAAAAATTAATAGTAAGGATTGTATTATCTCTATTCATCCAATAATTCATCCAATAATACTTCTGCTGTCAAGATCACTTATTAATATATATATAATAAATTATCAAAAATAATATACCGCCTGTATTACAGCTTGCAAGCAAACAACTCAATCTAGAAAATAACGATTTTTAATCTTTAAATTAAATTCATATAAGTCCTACCCTATGTGCACTGCTAAAATAAAATCGACATCTATTACTATTTTAATCCTTTATTGAATGATGATGATCATGTTTTATTCTGGAGAATCGGTAAGCAATTTCTTGAAAAGATTTCAAAGTCCGTAAACATAGATCTAAGACTACTGGATAAGGTGATTTTTCGACTTTAGAGAATTTTTAGGTGAAAGGATTAAGGATCTTATGGGCTAATTTCTCTCCGATGTATAAATTTCTACTATAATCAAATTTAATTCGTCTGCTGTCTTAGTTTAATTTCTAGCCCTTCTTTGATAAAACTATGGAATTATTAATTTATTAGTTATCAGTTAGTAACGTACGGTACGAGCTTATTGTAAAATTTACCGGTAGTGTGGGACAATTTTTTGTTATATCGTTAATTCAATCGACAATTCCCGTTTCTATTTTTCGTTAATGATCTTAGAAAAATGAACAATCAAGTGAAACTATAATTCTTCCCTTTTGTCATTAGAGATACCCGTTCAATAATAGTTCTAAGCTTGAGGATACTTCGAAGTTCATTAGCTGACACTAATGCTCAAAGTCTGGTCAGTAGAATTTCTTCTTTATTATGAAGATATTATCAACATAAACACCACTGTAAGATAATTTTACCCAGGTGTCTAAAATTCATGATACATTATACTGAATATCTTGATAGTAAGTAGTAAAATCTTTATAATTAAGGACAAGAACGAATAAAATAACTTTACTTATCATAAATTAGCTAGTTGATCTTGTTCAACTCGATTTAGTGCTTTTTTGGAAAAGTATTATCAATTTTATTACATGAATTAAAAACAAGCTGATTTTCAAGGTACACCCAATTATTAATTAACTAGGCTTGTCGTTAAAGTTAAGAATAAAAAATAACACTATAAGGACAAATAAAAAGAATTACTATAGTTCAAGAATAAAAACGGTTCTATACCAAGAGTCTTTACTTTCTCTATTTTCATAAAATTAAACATTAAGAAATTTTCATAATAAGCATCAAATTACCATAAAAAACTTCTGATTCTTTTGCCTGTCGAATATGACTGCTTTATTTTTTATGAGGTGTTCTAAAAAAACTATACTCGAGACTATCTTATCACTTATATTTGGTGTTGGAAATATTTATATTGATAATCGTACAATAGATATTTCATCTTCTAAATAAATTACAAAACATAGTAGTCATTTTTTTGATTAAAAAAATTAGAGGAACTAAATATCGGTTAGCAAATAACGATGAAACAAAGTAATAAGTTAAATTTAAAGCAATTATCTATGCTAGCAAAAGAACATGTTAATCAATTAGAACGAATTCAGCGTTATTTTGTTGTTAATTTCTCACACAAATGTAGAGTATCCTCTTTAACCATCATTCAAAGTTATTTGAAAACTTTTTTTAAGAAAAAGAATTCAGGAATTAAGCCGTATCAAAAAATTTTTAGTCGAACGTATCAATACAGTGCTCAAATAGAAACAACTATTTATAATCTTTTATCATCTTATTGTCTTGAAGGTGATTCCTATCTTCCTGAAGAAAAGATTAACGTTTCTAGTTCCAAAATTTTAAAGATATTCTGCGCTGATGCTAAAAAAATTAGCGGTGAAAAACAGCATAGTATTAAAATTGAAACAGATACTAATGTATACATCAGGAAATCAGAGGAAGAATTTAAAAGTCTATTTTTGAGTATTATCATGAATGCTGTTCAATATACACTGACGAAGGGTTATATACACATAAAATGGTATTCGGATAATGATTATAGCATCTTTATGATTTCTAATATTGTCTTTGGTATTACTAAAAGACATATTTTACGTATTACCAAGCGGTTCTATCGCCTAAATAAATTATGTTCTCATGGGAGTGACGGAATTGGATTTGGATTAGCAATTGTCAAACATGTTTTAATACGCTATCAAGGTGATGCATGTATTGGAAATAATCCAGGTAAAGGAAGTATATTCACCTGTTGCTTCCCTCATAAGAACAGAATACTGTCTTCCCTAATTGATCCTGAAGCTGAAAAATTGTCATCAAATCATCATAAATCACTCGCTGCTATGGTCCATTTTAAAATCACAATGAGGTATAAATGAATATTGATCAAGCTGAAAACCTCGCACTTAAATTAGATGAACAAGAACTTAATCACCTTCATTGGCGGATGGTTATTACTGCAGGAATGGGATTTTTTACAGATGCTTACGATCTATTTGTCATCGGAGTGGTCACTGCTCTATTAATGCCTTTATGGCATCTCACTGCTGGTCAAATTGCTTTACTTAATGGTGCTTCCTTAGCTTCAGCAGCGTTCGGTGCTGTGGTTTTTGGCTGGTTCGCTGACAAATTAGGTCGCAAGAAAATGTATGGTGTTGAAGTATTTATTTTATTTATTGGTGCATTACTTTCTGCTTTCTCATCTTCTTATACTTGGCTTTTAATCTCACGAGTTTTAGTTGGTATTGGAATTGGGGGTGATTACCCAACCAGTGCTGTGGTAGCTAGCGAATATGCTAATCGGAAAAACCGGGGCTTTTTAGTCCTGCTTGTTTTTGCTATGCAAGCTGTTGGGTTAATTGTAGGTCCTCTTTTCGCTTCTCTACTAATGGTTTGTCATATTCCTCACCCTTATATCTGGCGTATATTACTAGCTTTTGGTGCACTTCCAGCAGCTTCTGTATTTTATTTAAGAAGAAAAATAGCGGAAACTCCTCAATTTTTACTCAGTAAGCAATATCCTCTTGAAGTAAGTCGCATTGTTAGCGATTTAGCAGGACATAAAGACGACATTATGATTGCTATTGCTTGCGTACCTGAAAAATTATTTTCTTTTAAATGGCTTAAATGCTTACTTGGAACAGCTGGTGCGTGGTTTCTATTGGACGTAGCACTTTATGGAAATGGTGTATCCTCCGTTCTTATTATGAATGCTATTAGCCCGCATGCATCGCTTTTAAAACACACCCTATTGTCATCCTTCATTTTCTTATGTTTTGCTGTTCCAGGATATTTTTTTGCAGCTACTTGCGTGGATAAAATCGGCCGAAAATTTTTACAAATAATGGGTTTTTCAGTCATGGCCTTGTGTTATTTACTAATTGCTAGTGTTCCTAGTATCCAGAAAATTTTGCCTATATTTGTTGGATTATTTGGTATTAGTTTCTTTTTCATTAATTTTGGACCTAATGCAACTACGTTCTTAATTCCCTCAGAAATATACCCCACCCATATACGTGCTAGAGCTCATGGTTTCTCTGCTGCCATTGGCAAGGCTGGTGCTTTTATTGGAGCTTTCTTTTTGCCCCTAATTTTAAAAAGTATGGGATTATCCTTCACAATGGTTTTTGTAGCTATTGCCTCTTTACTTGGTATCTTTACTACCTACTTAGTGCCTGAAATGAAAGGGATTTCTCTCCAATCTCGGCCCTCTAAATAGTACTTTGCTATATTCTATATTATGAAAAAGGGATTATTTTTTTATCATGAAAAGAGATGATAGAACATTGGATCGTTAGAAGTGTAATCAAAGTTAGAGAATGACTTTGATAAAGTTCCTTTCTTTTGTGCTTCGATAAAAGAGAAACAGAAGAGTAACTGTTTCATTTTTCAAATAACAATAAATACTCATTTGTATTATTTATTCATTTTTAGATTTTCTATTCTATCATTCAATCACTACATGCAATAATTAAGATGTAGAGTTCTGAGAATCGTATAAACCTTTAAATGTTTTAATTTTGATTAAACACACTTACGAATCATTTTGGAAGTATGTTTATCTACTCTCATTTTGCTTTTACTCATTTTACGGAAGTCACTGCTTATCCAAGCATCTAGTTTCATCAATTTAAAGTAATGCATTTATTCTATGCATTACGTAATTAACACTACTCTAAAAGAAGTAATGGTGGCATATAAATAAAAAAAATTTTCAAGACTTACTATAAAAAAGGATCTCGACCACAGAACAAAGGATGTACATCAACTTAAAAATATAAAATACACTATCTTTTTTTCCTTGAGAATTTAAGTAATAGAACTATAGCTAATGAATAGAAAATAGTGTCTCCTATATCAAAAAAGTGAAAACTTCTTTTATCCTTCAATAAGTAAACAGTTACTATTCCTAATCTAAATAGTATTAAAACTAATTTTACTTTAAAGAAATCTAATCCAACTAAAAGCTATTATGAAATCGACAAGTCCCACAATTAAATTTCAAATAATGCGTTATTCTATCAGTAACAGCAAGCTGCTTATCGATTCTAATTAAAGTTAAAGCAATGAAGTATCATCAGTCATCACTGACGATTACTCATGAGATCGCAAAAAATTCGATCAATCTTTAGCTAAGAAATAAAAACCAAATAATTAACTAAACCCACCATTGCATGATAGTAGTAAATATAAGTGAATTTTCATAGAACGCATTTCGTTTTCACTATCCTCTCGAAAATTTTGGAATTAAGTATTTAGAATTAAAATTAGAATGCATTTCTAATAAAAGATAATTTTATATGTCTTCAGTAACAAGAAGTTGTAATTAATAAGAGATTGTAATATATGTATATAGAGTGACACTAACCGATTACCGCTATCGTTGATGTTACATACAAATAAATCAGAAATAAGAATTACCATTGCTAGCATAAAAATGCTTGCTAAAACTTAGATTTTATTAATTGATTTTGATTGAACCGATAATTATGTCTCAAAATAATACTTGATGATTATATCCAACGGGGGGAATTATACATGTATTGAATATTCATCGTTTTACATATTTAACACAATCATAGCATTAAATCATAGCATTAAATAACTTGAACGCACAGATTAACAATAAAATTGATTGCAAAAGATCTGTTTAATGAAGACAGGTAAAATGTAAACCAAGCTTTTCGCTTAAGAGCTCTCAGGATGTCTTCAAAAAAGAACGATGATAATATTCCAAAGATAAAGTAAGACAACGGTGATAAGTTTCCCATTTCATTCTTTAATGTGGAAAGTTCAGAAAAATAAAAAATCTCTGCTAACTAAAATTGGAGTAATAGAGGTAAAGCCGACTCTAAAAAGAAATAGATTCCATTAATCTGATGTATAATTCATTTTGATTCCAAAGATAGAGACAATTAAAAATTTTTTTGATTAGAAGAGATTTTGTTAAGGTATACTATAATTAGTTAGAAGGTTCAAAAGCACCACTGTGAGCAAGAGGTGAATGATACCCAACCAAAATAAGTCTGCATCCTTAGATTAAAATATAAAATACGATATATGGGAGAGCGTAAAAACAATCTTTTTGCGAAAAAAAACAGCCAGTGATAGAATGCAACGATGGAATTTCTTGGTAACTACAGTTTATTTTTGGCTAAATTAGTTAGCGTTGTAGCTTTTATTTTGATTATCCTCTTTTCCTTCCTCAATGCGTTTAAATATTCGAAAGAAAAATCTAAAGTTAAGTTAGATATTCGAAAGCTCAATGATAAGTATGAAGAGTATAATCGAATTCTTTCACATGCTATTGACAACAAACATGAGCTTAAGTTGAGATTAAAATTTCAAAAAAAAGACCAAAAACGAAAAATAAAATCAAAAGAATCGAAAAAACGAATTTTTGTTCTTGATTTTAATGGGGACATCCATGCTTCTTCTGTGGAAAAGTTACGTGAAGAAGTAACTGCTTTACTAATTGTAGCCAATAAAGAGGATGAGGTTCTTATCCGTCTTGAAAGTAGTGGTGGAATGGTCCACAGTTATGGATTAGCAGCCTCCCAATTACAAAGAATCAAAGAAGCTGATATAAAATTACTAGTAGCTATTGATAAAATGGCAGCAAGTGGTGGTTATTTGATGGCTTGTGTGGCTGATTGGATTATTGCTGCCCCTTTTGCTATCGTGGGTTCTATCGGTGTACTGGCTCAACTGCCTAATTTTCACCGCTATTTACAAAAAAAATCTATCGACTTTGAACAAATTACAGCTGGTGAACACAAACGTACACTTACGCTTTTTGGTGAAAATACTGAAGAAGGACGAGCTAAAATGCGCCAAGAAGTTGAGGAAATACACACGCTTTTTAAAAATTTTATTAAAGAACATCGCAAGGTAGTGGACATTGAACAAGTCGCCACAGGAAAGCATTGGTGCGCTTCTCAAGCCATACATTTAAAACTTGTCGATGAATTAAAAACAAGTGATGCTTATCTCTTAAAAGCCAGACAAAAATGCGATCTCTACGAAATTTACTATAGGGTGAAACACCCCCTGAGTAAGCGCTTTATTTATGGTCTTAATCAAGTTTATTATCAATTTCTTAGAATCTATTAAGGTTCTTATTCAGAAGGAGAATTGGCTGGGAGCGTGTGGTGTTTTAGGGGTATTATGAGTAATTAGAAAAACGTGTAAAATACATTACAGTATGCATCATAATCATCGTTATTCTCATAGCGAAACACCTCATCGAACTCTAGTCTTGGTAATCCTCCTCACAGTAGGTTTTGCCTTTATTGAGATAGCGGGTGGTTATTTCTCTCATTCTTTATCTCTCTTAGGAGATGCGGGTCATATGACTTCTGACGCCATTGCATTAGGAATCACAGCGTTTGCTTCCTGGATTGCTTCACATCCTCCTTCTCCTCGCCATAGTTATGGTTTAGGCCGAGCAGAAGTGATTGCAGCTTGGGTTTCCAGTTTATTAATGTTCGTTGTTTCATTAATTGTTATAGTTCAGGCCGTTAAACGCATCCATCATCCTTTACCTATCCAAACTTTTCCCATAATAATTATTGCTATAGCTGGAATTCTTCTTAATCTTTTATTTGCTAAGCTTTTATCAAGTAACAAAAAATCTTTAAATATCCACGCTGCTTTGTTGCATGTACTAAGTGACCTCATTGGTACTGGAGCTGCACTCATTTCAGGTATTGTCATTTCCTTTACTCATTGGACATTGATTGACCCTCTACTTTCCGTTTTCATCAGTGTTTTAATTATGGTTTCTAGTGCTCAACTATTACATAAATCTATGATGGTGCTCATGGAAAGTGTGCCTCATCATTTGAACATTTTCCAAGTATCACAAACTATTGATCGATTTGATGGTGTAAAATCTGTACACGATATCCATATTTGGACGCTTTCCTCAGGAACGACAGCGCTTTCTGCTCATATAAATATTAAAAACTTGACAATTTGGGATGATCTGTTGCTAGGTTTAAAGGCAATTTTAAAACAAAAATATCATATTGATCATATTACTCTACAACCGGAAGTAAATATCAAAGACTGTAATCCGTGCTACAAAATCTAAATTTCTTTTTTAAAGAATTAACTAATCGTAGTTAACTTACTGAATAATTGCTTAAAATGTTTTCTTCGGAATTAATTGTCATATAGAGGAATTTTTAAAATTAGACGAACATATATCACTTAGAATTAGTTAGCCTCTGAATTAATTGGGTTTTGTGCTGTTCAAGGGGGATGCATGACAATAATTGATAGCGAACAAAAGAATATCAATCCTGAAGAAGTTATTAAATTTTCCAAGCTAGCTGAAGAATGGTGGGATCCAGAAGGTCGTATGAAACCACTACATTTAATTAATCCTATACGAGTAAGATATATTCAACAGCATGCGATTTTAAAGGACAAACAAATCCTTGATGTAGGCTGCGGGGGTGGGTTATTAAGCGAAGCTTTGGCTAAACAAAATGCTCAAGTTACTGCTATTGATATAAGTGATGTTTTAATCACCGTTGCTAAAAATCATGCTCAACAACAACAATTAAATATCGATTATCGATGTCAAGACATAGAAATTTTGGAAAAAACCAATAAAAAATTTGACATTGTAACTTGTATGGAATTGCTTGAACACACTCCTGATCCTCTACGAATGATAAAAGTATGTGCCTTGCTTACAAAACCCGGGGGTAAAATTTTTTTCTCAACCATCAACCGCACCCTTAAAGCATATCTCATTACCATTGTTGGTGCAGAATATCTTTTAAATTGGCTACCGAAGGGTAGTCATGACTATGCTCAATTTATTCACCCTTCAGAATTAACTCGATGGGCTGAGAGTGCTCAGTTGCAATTAGTGGATATAAGCGGTCTTAGCTATCACGTTTTTAAAAATGAATTTAATTTAAGTCGAGATGTATCAGTCAATTATCTCATTTGCTTTTTGAAAAATTATGATTAAAAACTCGATTTCAGCTGTTTTTTTTGATCTGGATGGAACTTTTTTGGATTCAGCACCTGATTTAGCATATGCTTTAAATCAATTGCTAATTAAATATAAACGGCCTCCTCTTCCCTTAGAAATCGTTCGTCCTACCTTAGCACTAGGAACAACTGGTATGTTGAGTAATGGTTTTAAAATTGACGTCACTCATCCACGTTTCTTAGGATTAAGAAAAGAATTTCTGTCAATCTATCATGATTGCATGACAAAGAAAACCACTTACTTTGATGGTATAACAGAAGTATTAAATTATTTAGACAATCATAAAATTTCGTGGGGTATTGTTACAAATAAACCTGGTTGGTTAGCAAAACCTTTACTAGATCATTTTAGGCTAACACATCAATATTGCTGCCTTGTATCAGGTGATCAATTAACAAGACGTAAACCTGATCCTGAACCATTACTCTATGCTTGTAAAATCGCAAATGTTTTTCCTCATCAATCTTTGTATCTTGGTGATACACTAGGTGATGTTCAGGCCGCCAAAGCGGCTGGTATGGTAGCGATAGTGGCTTTATACGGTTATCTTACCTTGAATAGTCAACCCCAATATTGGAAAGCAGATGCTTTAATTAATTATCCGAGTCAATTAATTAATTGGATTAAGTAGTTATAAATCGTCGTTAATAAAATTAACTGCATTATCTTTTCCTTTTTAAAGAAAAGTTGTTTCATTATCATTACTTTTATTGCTGTATCTGCCGAATTTTTTTAGCTATGAATATGAACAGATTGTTTCCGAAATAGTTTTATTCATTAATATGCATATCATTTTCTCTTCGAATGAGAGTCTTTGAGGAAAACACCGTTATTTTAATGAGTGCATTTAATAATTTAATAATTGATAGCTATTTAGCGACTGTATCAGGTAAAATTAACGGATTTGATTTTCATTATCGGTTTTTTCTAGATTACTATAGCCAACGTAGTTTGGTGAACTAGTGGAATTTGATTTTATTTTTCGTTTTTGGTCTTTTTTTCGAAATTTTAATCTCAACTTAAGCTCATGTTTGTTGTCAATAGCATGTGAAAGAATTCGTATTATTTTAACATCGAGTTGTAAGCATTTCTTTATCTATGAGTTTGCTTATGTTAAGTTAGGCTTTAAAGCTTTCATAGATACTAAAGATATTAAAATTTCGAAACGCTTTTTGGAATTTATTAATCTATATTGCGAGTTTTTACCATCAGTCTCAATTCTATTACGATGATTAAGTGCTTAACTTTAATTGAATATCTATCACTTTTATCATCAGAATCTTAAAATAAATTGAAAAAAATCTTTATTCAGGAAAAACAATGCGTTATATAAATAAATAACTTATATTTTATGAATTAACCAAATATCCTCTAAAACTAATAGGGAAATCCGTGAATGCCACAAAAAAACTACTTGTCCTTACCTCTGGCGGTGATGCACCAGGTATGAATGCAGCAATTCGAGCCGTGGTACGAAGTGCATTGCACTATGAAATGGAAGTTTTTGGTGCCCAAATGGGTTTTATAGGACTAGTTAAACAACAAGTTGTTTCTCTGAATTCAAGATCAGTAGCTAATTGCATTCAACGAGGTGGTACTATTTTAAGAACAGGTCGTTTCAAAGATTTTCATTCCGAAAATATTCGAAATAAAGCACATGAATGTTTAAAAAAATTAAAAATTGATGCCATGGTAATTCTTGGCGGTAATGGAAGTTTTGCAGGTATATTAAAACTTTATCGCGAAGACGGACCTAAAATGATTGGTATTCCATGCACAATCGACAATGACATTCAGGGCACAGACTATTGCGTTGGATTTGATACAGCCTGTAATACAGCGCTTAAAGCTATCGATAAAATTCGTGATACAGCCTTTAGTCTTGAAAGAAATTTTTTAATTGAAGTTATGGGTCGTTCTTCAGGATTCATTGCTGTTAGTGTTGGTATTACTGGTGGTGCTGAGATTATTGCTATTCCTGAATTTCCTATTGATATTGATACCTTAACACAAAAAATTAAGAAACAACAAAGAAAGAAATCGGCATCTATTATTGTGGTTGCCGAAGCAGACGCACCTGGTCATAGTTTTAAGCTTGCTGAACAAATTAAGGAAAAAACTAACATTGACTATCGAGTTTGTATTTTAGGTCACACCCAACGTGGTGGAACTCCTACCGTCAAAGATCGTCTAATTGCTTCACTTATGGGTGCAAAAGCTGTTGAGGCTCTAAGGAAGGGACTTACGAAAAAGATGGTTGCTTATAAATATGATCAAGTGGTCCTAGTGCCACTTCCTCATCCTGAAAGTGGCACGCGATACTTTACAGACAAAGCATTACTGGGTGTGAATGATATGATCTGTGCAGTATAAGTGCTATGCTGTCTTACAGAATTATGCTAAACTCTTTGTAATAACTTCATAAACATCTGATGACAATCGCTGAGCTTTCGCAATCCGATGGAGTTCTGTTTTCATCAATTCTTGACGTTTTTCATCCATAATTTGCCAACGTGACAGAGGTTGCAATACTCGCGCAGCCATCTGAGAATTCATCGGATCAATTTTAAGCACATAATCGGCAATTAAACGATAACCCTCTCCATCCTTATTATGGAAACAAATGACATTCATCCCAAAGGTCACTAATAGTGCATAGACATTATTAGGATTTTTAATATCAAAAGCAGGATTCTGAATCAATTTTTTTATATTTTCTATAGTAGAAGACAGTTGCGATGACGCTTGTAATGCTAGCCACTTATTAATTACCAGAGGCTGATGCTTCCATTGTTTATAAAATTCATCTAACGCACGATGACGCTCCTTGCACTCATGGTTAATTAAAGCAGACAAAGCAGCCACAGTATCTGTCATATTATCGCTATTTTTAAACTGTTGGTAAGCCAACGTATATTGATCATCCTCTTCGTTTTCAGTTAAATAGCTCAAACAACGATTTTTTAGTGCACGTTTACCGATATCAATCCAATTATATTTATAGATAGGTAATTGGTAATTTTCGTAGGCCGTTGTTAATTCTGATATCAAGGTTTTTGTTAATTCTTTTTTTACAAATTGATGAACGGTATGCAATACTTCGATATCCAAGTTTTTCATTAACTGCAATAAATACATCTCTGTAGGCAACATTAGGAGAGTAGCTGAATATCCATGATCTTTGTGTGGTCCTTGAATAATTTTTCGAAAACTTTCTACGAATCGATTGTCTAGTTTTAACAATTTTTTTTGTTGATAATCTTTAACTAGATTAAATATTAAACGCTTCGCAAACACTTGACCTGCTTCCCAGCGAGCAAAAGGATCGTTATCGTATTGAAAGAGCCATAAGAGTTCCTCATCACTATAGAGATAATTTAAGCGCACTGGCGCTGAAAAATCCCTTAGAAGCGACAACGTCGGTTTATGTTTTACGTTGATAAACGTAAATATTTCTTTTGGTTTTGTAATCTCTAAAATACGCGTGCCTTGAATGACTTCATTTTCTCCGGATAATTGGGTCGGCATATCTTGGCATTCTAAACCTACAAAACCTATTGCCAATGGAATATGTAATGGTAGATTTTTCTGTGTAAGAGGATTGGATTGTGTCACTTTTAAATGCAGAGTTTCTTCATTTTCATTGTATTCACTTTTTACATCGAGTACTGGAGTACCAGCTTGATTATACCACCGTTTAAATTGATCGAAATTTTTGCCCGAGGTATCTACCATCGCTTGAATAAAATCTTCGTTAGTTACTGCTTTTCCATCATAACGCCAAAAATAAAGGTCCATTGCCTTGCGAAAAACTTTATACCCTAACAGAGTTTGGATCATACGGATAACTTCTGCACCTTTGTTATACACTGTACTTGTATAAAAATTATTAACTTCAATATACGAATACGGTTGTATAGGATGGGCCATTGGACTTGCATCTTCTGAAAACTGCACATTGCGCAAGTAGTTCACGCTTTCGATACGAGAGACACCTTTCGATATCATATCTTCAATAAAAGATTGATCTCGAAAAACAGTTAATCCTTCTTTTAAAGTAATTTGAAACCAATCCCTGCACGTCACACGATTACCCGACCAATTATGGAAATATTCATGTCCGATTACATTTTCAATACGGATGTAATCTTCGTCAGTAGCTGTTTTTGGAGTAGCTAAAATATTTTTTGTATTAAAAATGTTAAGCCCTTTATTTTCCATTGCACCCATATTAAAATCACTTACCGCAACAATCATGTAGATATCAAGATCGTATTCACGACCGAACTTTTTTTCATCCCATTTCATTGCTTTCTTTAAAGCCTGTAAAGCAAAAAGCCCTTGATCTTTAAAGCCTTTTTCTAAATAAAGGCGTAATACTACTTCTCTACCTGATTGAGTAACAAAAATATCTTCTAATACATCGAAATTTCCGGCTACTAAGGCAAATAAATAGGAAGATTTTTTAGAAGGATCTTCCCAATGTACCCACTGCCGATTACCATCTAATCTTTTCGTTTCAATCAAATTTCCGTTTGATAATAAAAAAGGGTATTTATTTTTATCAGCTGTAATTGTTGTAGTATATCGTGCTAACACGTCAGGACGATCTAGAAAATAAGTGATTCGGCGAAATCCATTTGGCTCGCATTGAGTACAAAAATTACCTCGCGATTTATAAAGGCCGCTTAATTGAATATTTTCCTGCGGTTTAATTATTACTTCAGTCTCTAAAATAAATTTATCTGGAACGTTAGGAATTGTTAATAAAGAGTCATTCACTTCATATTCAGTAGATAACAATACTTTTTTATTGAGCGCTATTCGCTTTAATATCATTGCTTCACCATTAAGTATTAATGGTTCTGATGTCTTTATTTTCAAGTTACGCTGTAAATCTAAAACAGTCTTAACGTTTGTTTCTTCTTCATAAAGATCTATGTGTATATGTACTGTATCAATCAAGAATGAAGGAGGACGATAATCTTTGAGATATATAGCGCGCGGTTTTTTATCATTCATTATTAACTCTCATATTCTTCATGTTACTTATCTTTGTATTCTAACCCTGATCAGTAAATCACATCAATAGTTTAATACTTCCAAAAAAACTACTTAAAAATGATAGTTAAAAATACGATAACCTGTACATTCTAGTTAAATTTCACTATTGAGCTTATAAATTTTGATGTTATGATGAACAGTTTTTGAGTTATCTAAATAGAAAAATATTTTCTCTAATTCAATACATAAGCAGTAAACAACTAGAAGGAATTATAACCATGCAAGCTGATGTTCTAGTTTAAGAATCTGAATGGATTTTACGGATTTCTTCAGTTTTTGCCTCACTATAAGCTATTGGAAAAGCTGTAATTAATATTAGGTCTTTTTAAGCCCATGATTGATTTTATTTATTTTTTGATATTCAATACATTCTAGATAAGGTTTGTTTTTATCACCCTTACAACACAACTTATCGTTTTTACATCCCAGAAAATTCACTTGTAAAATTAGCTTATCTGGTAAACGTTTTCGAAAAATAAGCTATCTGTGAGTGAAAAGTGGAAACTACTTTTTCAGGTTCGTCAGCGTTCGTTACTGCTGAAATGACTGCTACATTTGTCACCCCAGTCCTTAAAACAGCTTCTAAACATTTTAAGTTAATGCCTCCGATTGCTACAACTGGATATGGTGAAATTTCACGACAATAGCGTAGAGTTGATAATCCCTGCGGGGGGTGATTTATAACCTTAGTAGTTGTCTTATAAATAGGCCCAAACGCGATATAAGAAGGCAGAATAGCATGAGCACATGATAATTCGTAAAGTGAATGAGTACTAATGCCTAAATGCAAATTAGCGGCATGAATAGCAGCAATATCGGCAGTTTTCAAATCATCTTGTCCTAGATGAACACCATAAGCACCGGTTTCGATAGCCAGCTTCCAATAATCATTAACGAAGAGTTTTGCTTGATAATAGCGAGCTAAACTTACACTTTCCATTATAGCTTGTTTAATAATCGATAATTTTTGATTTTTAATTCGTAGCTGTATCGTGCGAACACCCCAAATTAATAATTTTCGCACCCATTTAACATTATCAACGATAGGATAAAAACCTAAATTACTACAACTTAGAAAAGGAAGGGATGAAGTATTAATTCGTTTTGTTGCTATAGGTAAATCGAGTGAGCATCGTGGAAAACCACGTCGCCCTAATAATATATTATTTTTAATTTCAAAGTTGCTACGAATTCCTTGTTGGATATACATTTTTCCTAAAACAAGAGAATCTTCCAATGAATATCTTCGAGCCAAAGCAGAACTAATGGCTGAGCTTAAGCTACAACCTGTTCCGCGAATATGGGTCTTTTTAATTCTAGAATTAATTAACCAAAATTCCTTTTCACCATTTGTAAAAAAATCGCAAGCATTTTCAGAATTTAAATGACCACCCTTTAGCAATACTGATTTTACTCCTAACTTTAAGAAATCTCGTGCTGCTGTCACCATATCTTCCTGAAAGTGAATTTTTTTCTGAAGTAAAACTTCAGCTTCAGGAATGTTAGGAGTTAATAAATCTACATAAGGGAAAATACATTGTTTTAAAGGATAGGGTTCTGTAAAAGAAAAACCCGAAGTTGATTTTAGCACTGGATCACAAACGACAAAACCTTTGTAATGTTTCAAATAGGAACTGATCGCAATCAAAATCGATTTTTTATTTAAAAGTCCTAATTTAATGACAGATGGCAAAAATGCTTTTTCTAGGCTGGCAATTTGCATTTGAATAAGATGAGATTCGCAAGAATAAATTTCTAACACCTCTTGTGCATTCTGTGCTGTAATGGCAGTGATAATAGTAGCTGCATGAACATCAAAATCACGACATGTAAGTAAATCTGCCTGACAACCCGCGCCTCCTGAGCAATCAGAACCACCAATTGTCCAAACAATTGGTTTTTTCATTTACGAAAACTCATTAAAAATGGTTTATTGATCAAAGGTGTTGTAACTTTAGCAATATTTCGTTTTTCAATCATACCGGCTTTATAGCCCAGTCGGCCAGCTTTTATCGCATAAGCAAATGCCTGAGCCATAGAAACGGGATCATTGGATACTGCCACCGCTGAATTTAATAAAACAGCATCAAAACCTATTTCCATAACTTGAACTGCATGTGATGGCTTTCCAATTCCTGCATCGATAATTAATGTAGTATTGGGGAATCTTTCTCGCAAGAGACGCAATGCATAAGGATTCATTAATCCTAACCCGCTTCCAACTGGTGAGGCCCAAGGCATTAGAATGCGACAACCGACGTCGATTAAACGCTGACATAAAACCAAGTCTTCCGTACAATATGGCAGTACTTCAAACCCTTTTTTAATTAATATTTCAGCAGCGTCTACGAGAGCGAAAGTATTAGGTTGTAAGGTGTATTCATCGCCAACGATCTCTAATTTAATCCAATTGGTGTTAAATAACTCTCTGGCTAGTTGCGCTGTTGCTACAGCTTCTTTAACAATATGGCATCCCGCTGTGTTGGGTAGGATATGGCAAGGCAGTGATCGCATTAATTCCCAAAGATAATTTCTTTTTTCTCCCGGTAACTGTCGACGTAATGATACAGTAATGATCTCAGTTTTAGATGAGTTAATTGCTTTGTAAAGGATTTGTGGAGACGGATATTGTGCAGTACCTAATAATAATCGTGAATTAATTTGAGTATTAGAAATAGACCACATAACTAACCCCCACACATTGCAGTTATTACTTCGACACGATCTCCAGCGTGAATGATGGTTGTTTCATAATTAATACAGTTAATTATTGCTTCGTTAATTGCCACGGCGAATATTCCTGAAAAATCTTTATTAATCAATAAGTTTTTTAGTGTAGTTTGCGGATAGATACTTATAGGCTCACCATTTAAATAAATATTGATCATTTTTACCTCTTACTATATACCTTTTCTCGAGAGAGAAGAAATTTTTCTCTCAAAAAACATGGGATTTCTAGAGATGGAAACAGTCTAATTATAATTTTTCCATAATTTCATTGATCAATGATGGTGCTAATAAAAACCCATTTCGATATAACCCATTAATAGAAATTAAACCACGTTGCCAATTAATGCGAGGCAAATTATCGGATAAAGCAGGTCGCAAAGCTGCCACTGTTTCTATAATTCGTGCCTCAGCGAAGCCTCGATGAACACTATAAGCTGCTGATAATAATTCTAAACAAGTGCGCACAGAAATTGGGGAGATGTCTTTTGATTCAATTTCACTTGCACCAACAAGATAAATCTGATTAGGTCGTGGAACAATGTAAACTCTATAACGAGGGTGAAGCAATCGAATAGGGCGACTTAAATGTACATCTGGTGCGTGTAAATAAATTAATTCCCCTCGAACCGCTCGTAAATCGCTAAATTGATCGCCTCCGCCAATCCCTCGACAATCAAATACATAATCAAAAGAATATGATTTTTCTTTTATAAAGACATAATGGGGCATTATTTTTTCCACTAATTTATTTTCATACCAATGAATAGTCAATTTTTTTGCTAACGCCCCTAAAACTGCTCGTGAATCAATATGTGCTTCTTGAGATAAAAAATAACCTTCTCGGAAATTTAATTCCGGCTCTAATTTTTTAATCTCGGATAGAGATACTTGCTGAATGCATAATTCCTTAATTTTATATTGGATTCTTTTTATCCAACGTTCTTTTTCTGCTTTATCTTCCGGGTGTACAATTACAAGTGTTCCTTTTTTTTGAAAAAAGACCGATCCCGAAAATTCAGTCGACCATAGTTCCCATTTTTTTAATGAATATAAACCCCGATCGAAAATTATTCGATTTGATGTTTCGCATTCAGCTATTGGCGATAACATTCCTGCTGCAGCATAAGAGGCACTGTTTCGACCCAATTTATTATCTTTATCAAATAAAGTCACTTGCCATCCCGCTAAGGTCAGTCGCCAAGCCAACAAACGACCCATCAAACCAGCACCTACAACCCCAGCTTTCATTTTTAGAGCACTTTTTCTTTCTCTAAGGCACGCACTTCTTGGCTTATCTTATAAGCACAGAATTTAGGTCCACATAATGAACAAAAATGTGCGTGTTTTGCTGATTCTTTTGGTAGTCCTTCATCATGAAACGCGCAAGCTGTTTTCGGATCTAACGCTAAATTAAATTGATCGTACCACCGAAATTCAAACCTCGCCTGTGATAACAAATCATCGCGCTGTCGCGCAGCTGGATGTCCTTTAGCTAAATCTGCTGCATGAGCTGCAATTTTGTAGGCAATTAATCCTTCTTTAACGTCTTGTTTATTGGGCAACCCTAAGTGCTCTTTTGGCGTAATATAACATAAAAGTGCACATCCTTGCCATGCAATCAACGCTGCACCAATACTGCTTGCAATATGATCATAACCAGGAGCGATGTCAGTGACTAGCGGACCAAGTGTATAGAAAGGTGCTTCTTGACAATATGTTAATTGCCTTGTCATATTTTCTTGAATCAAGTGTAGCGGAATGTGACCTGGTCCTTCATTCATTACTTGCACATCGTTTTTCCACGCAATGCGATTTAATTCACCTTGAATTTTTAATTCGGCAAATTGTGCTTCGTCATTGGCATCTGCGATAGAACCTGGGCGTAATCCATCACCTAATGAAAAACTGACATCATAGGTACGCATAATTTCACATATTTCTTCGAAGTGCGTATAAAGAAAATTTTCTTTTCGATGTAATGTACACCATTTCGCCATAATTGAACCACCACGAGAAACAATTCCAGTCATACGTTTTTCTGTGAGAGGAATAAATCGTCGCAAGACACCGGCATGAATTGTAAAATAATCAACGCCTTGTTTGGCTTGAGAAATTAGTACGTGACGAAAAATATCCCAATTAAGTTCTGCAATATTTCCATTTACCTTATCTAAAGCTTCATAAATTGGAACCGTTCCAACAGGAACTGGAGAATGACGTAAAATCATTTCACGAATTTCTTTCATTTGCTTCCCTGTCGATAAATCCATTACGGTATCAGCCCCTTCTGACAAAGCCCAGATTAATTTTTCTACTTCTTTGTCCATGAATGGACAAACCTCCGAGTTGCCAATATTCGCATTTACTTTAACTAAAAAATTCCGTCCAATAATCATTGGTTCACATTCTGGATGATTTATGTTTGCAGGCAAAATAGCACGTCCTTTGGCAATTTCATCCCTTACAAATTCGGGAGTAATGTGTTGAGGAATGTGAGCTCCTAAGGAATTCCCATGTAAACGCCGTTCGCGCTCTTGAGTAACTGCACATGGAATTTTCTGTTTTTGATTTTCTCGAATAGAAACGTATTCCATTTCCGGAGTAATAATTCCCTGTTTTGCAAAAGCTAATTGTGTCATGAGCTGACGTTTTTTAATCCATTGTTCACGCAATTTAGGTAACCCTTTAGAAACTTGAACGATAATATGCTTATCTGTATAGGGACCTGAGGTATCATAAAGAATCAACGCATCCCCATTCGTCAATTGAATTTCACGCATACCTACACGAATGGTAGGGAAAAGTTTTCCGTAATGATAAACTTTTTCTGAAGCAGGGTAAGAAATCATCACGCTCTCCTTCAAGCATACCTAAAAACAGGTTCAATAAGTTTAAAATCACTCACTCTTCAAAAGAGTCAATAAAAGCATATCGAATTAATAGATCAAATAGCAAGTGGAATGGAGTAAAATTATTTTACCTTTCTCTCTAAGTTTAGTTAAAAATTTCTTCTTTTAATTAAAGAAGCTTAGATGTTGTCCTAACGACAACTAGGAAATTCCTAATTCTATCAAAGTAAAGTATAATAGGTAAAATGATTAATTCTGATAAAGATGGACTTGAGGCGCTGTGGAACAATAAAAACCGTCTTATAAACTAAAGATGAGAATTTTATTACTTCAAACTTGAAGGTTAGGGAAATTGCTCAGATCGTATCGCTTATCGAGTAAGGTTATGAAAAATCAAACTTTTAGTATAACTGTCCAACTTCAGAAATATAAGAGTATTTTTTTATCATTTTTCATGTATATTATCTCATTCTATAATCTGATCTCATGAAGTTTGATTTTGCTTTTATTAAGATTAGTGTATTTAAAATAATAAACAATATGTTAAAGTAGTTAACACATGCTAATTTAGATATGATACGACTCGCAAAAAGTAGAGTGAACTTATTTCAAAAAGTTTTGATAGGATATAGTGAATGCTGCGTACTGTATACTGTGTAATAAGGTTAAGAAGCTCCGCTATGAACTTATGTAATGATTCTCTCTACCCAATAATAAATTCGTATATTGTGCTTTCTCACCAAGGTCCAAGTACTAGGTTCTAATTTTCAGTTGAAAACAGAAAAGAATATACCATTTAAGATCTCTTTTCATGAGATGCTGCTCATTATAATGACTTCTTCAATGACATCAAATTATATTTAAGTTCTGTTTGCTATCAAAAAATGCTACTATGCTATCCTATGGATATTCTTATTGTTGGTAGTGGAGGCAGAGAACATGCTTTAGCATGGAAAACAGCACAATCGGCTCAGGTTGAAAAAATTTGGGTTGCCCCTGGAAATGTCGGAACTGCACTTGAAAATAAAGTTCAAAATGTTGCCATCGGTGTTTCTAACATTCAAAAATTAGTTGATTTTGCACAAAAAAAAAAATAGACCTCACCATAGTTGGCCCTGAAGTACCAATAGCAAATGGAATTGTCGATCGATTTCATAAAGAAAATTTAATTATTTTTGGGCCAACACAAGCAGCTGCACAATTAGAAACCTCGAAAAGTTTTTGCAAAGCGTTTTTAAACCGACATAATATCCCGACCGCAAAATTTGTAACTTTTAAAAAACAAAATGATGCTTTAGCTTATCTCTCCAAGCAATCTTTCCCTATCGTTATCAAGGCCAATGGACTTTCAGCAGGAAAGGGAGTTTTTATCGCACAATCGTTAACGGAAGCAAGAAATACTGTTATTTCAATGATGGAAGAAAAAAAATTCAGTACAGCAGGACAAGAAATCGTAATTGAAGAATTTTTATATGGTAAGGAATTAAGCTTTATCACAATGGTCGATGGTAAACACATTTTGCCATTAGCTGGTTTACAAGATTACAAACAGCTTTTCAATGGGGGTCAAGGACCCAATACAGGTGGTATGGGTGCTTATTCACCTGTCCCCTGGTTATCGAACATCTTACAAGAGAGAACGATGACTAAAATCATGTATCCTGCTATTGCAGGCCTAAAAGCAGAAGGTATTACTTATTTAGGATTTTTATACGCAGGTTTAATGATAACAACAGATAATGAACCAAAAGTATTAGAATTTAATGTGCGCTTAGGTGATCCTGAAACTCAGTCACTCATGATGCGGTTGCGTTCAGATTTAATTGAATTAATTTTAACTGCTCTGTCCGGTAAATTAAATCAAGCAAACAGTATTTTGGACCAGAGAGTTGCTGTGACCGTTGTCATGACTTCTAGAAATTATCCTGAGAATTATAAAACAGGAGACATTATTGAAGGATTAGATCATCCTTTAACTTCCGACGTCAAAATTTTTCATGCAGGTACGCGAAAAAATAACAACATCATTGTTACTGAAGGCGGACGCGTTCTTTCTATCACTGCTTTAGGTAATAATTTGCGGAATGCACGAAAAAAAGCTTATAAAGTTGTCGATCAAATTAGCTGGCCAAATTGTCATTACCGAGATGACATTGGTTATTAAGATACTTACTTAATTTAAATTTATAGAAGAATTATCAGAGTAATTTCTTTAACAAGTGGTTGATTTGCTTTTAAACTATCTACCGCATAATTTATCTTTTTCGATAGTAATATAGTAATAAGGTTACATCCTGTAAGCTATCCACGCTGATAAAAATACAAAATACTTTTTTCTGCGATTGCAAGAAAAAAGTATTTTGTATTTTCTTCCTCTCGGAGAAGAGGATAGCATTTTAGAATAACGGATATGATTTTTGTTTGGTATAAAGTATCAGGGATTCTCTGTGCACACATTGTGTGCACAGAGAAAGAACTTATTTTGTAGAAATTTACAGCTCCCTTATATTAGCTAGTTATTGAATGAATACAGGGACGATATCAAAAATAGTTATTAAATTTTTAAAGATAGCAAATGACAACGCATAGTTTTATGAAAGACTTTTCAATGAGAAGCCAATAGGATAGAATGTTTCTTTATTATTCTTTAAGAAAAGCACTAAAGATTTAATTCTTCCTGTAAACCTTTTTAGTCTATAGATTATATCTATATCTCTATTTTAATCTTTAAATATGAGAGAATTTCGTGAAAAACTAAATAATCAATAGAAACTAATACAATTCATTGATAATCTTTATTTTATTTGCTCCTAATGAATATTAGGAATTTATCAAGTCTTTACTCAAACAAAAAAATAAAAAAAATGCATTTGATGCTTGTCCATTATGCATTACCTACCTCAATGCGCGTCCACTGTAAATGTTTTTAGTGATTATTTCCGTATCAACAATTGTATTTCTTTTTAAGACGTGATGGCTGTGAACATTTTTATCCTATTTTTATCCTATTGTGTAATCTCTAATTGTAGATCTATTAATCAATTGTAAAAAATAAAACCCCTTATTTAGCAGATCGGAAAAGATGTTTGCTCTTTCTTCTTTCTTATTTCGTTAAAATAAGATGAATGTAGATATGTATTATCTATCCCAAAAGACGATGGAAAACTATCCTATTATTTTATTCTGAATTTGAATTAATTTTTCCTTATCAACAATTTTTACAAATTATTAAAAATATTCAACCTATTACATGATAGGTTCATTAGAGCACTACCTTTGATTAATATCTCTAAGAAAATTTCGGAAATTCTTGTCGAAGACGACTAAAGTATAATATCACAACTACAATCCGTGTTTGAATTGGAGCTACCTATCTTTATTATTATGATTACTCAATGATCACTTAAGCGATTTTTTAGATTTAAGATCTAAGCAATTCCATTAATTACAAGGTCTTAGTTTATTGAATAATTCAGAGTGCTGTGCCAGAATTATTATAAAGAGTGGCTTTCCATTTTATTAAATAATTTTCTCCCTGTATGTTTATTCTGGCATTTTCATCATAAAAAAATCTCATTCGTCAAACATACATCTACTCCTACAATTTGAAAAATTAGCTGAATTAATTGAGAGATCAGAATATTGAGTTCGATGGGTTTGTTCATTGACAAAACCTTTGATAGACTTCTGCTATTTCATCAGTAATTAGTACAAACAATTCCTCCATAAATGTATGCATCTAAGCTATTATTAAATGTTTACGCGTCTGATTTTTCTCATTTAAAACATTATTCTTTAATAATCTTATCTTTTTTGAGGAATATTTAATAAGTGATTTGGGATCAGAGTATTACTTGTCGTCGCCTATCCACTTCGTTGGCGACAACTTATTATTTATTTTTTTCTTTGAAAAAAGCTTCATAGTTGTTATCAAAGAACTAGCAATATCAGTTAACTCTCTATCCTTCCCACGCATACTAATGGACTTTCTTACTCCAAGCTATCTAAATTATCTTTTGAAATTACCTTATACAAAAGACATTAACTATTTTATAGACTATGGAAATTTATTTAAGAAATTACCTCACAGCAAGACTTTTAAAAATATTTAGATGTTAGATAATATTATTGATTTAAGCTAAAAATTTCAAACCGAAATAATCAGTGATTCTTAAACCTGCACACTATAAAACGATACAACATTAGCTAAATAAAAAGGTAAACACTGCCGCTATCAACTCCCTCATGATAATTCGAGAATTTTCTTATTCATTCATATTCCCACCCATATTTTTCCGTTTTTATAACTTAATAATATCTGCTCTACTCTCTAATTAAATATCTCAATATTTTTGATATTTATTTAAGAAGCACCATAAATTGGCCTTTTTCTGATTTAAGGAATTAAATTATAAAATAACTACTCATACCTATTTTTCACGATGTTTTCTTGCCCATTAAGGATGTTTACCTAACTAATGGCTAATAATTTGATACTACTTTCAAGTTATTCCGTTAAATCTTAACGACAAAGAAATAGCTGGGATGATTTTGTTGATAGTAAAATGCGTCTTTCAGATAGATGATTTTAATCAAGTCTTATTAATAAAATTGAGAATGTGATAAATTCATAAAAGAGAGTGACAAGACTAAGTGCAAATATTTGATTATTAACAAATTTTTTTATTATTGGTCAAGCAGTTACGACAGATTTCACATTTCTCGCAAGAACAATAAATCATGTCTACAAACTTAGAGATTAAAATAAGTCGTATTGCTATTATATTAGGCTAAATCAATGGCTCTCCTCGATATCAGGTTCAGACCATAGACAAACCCCTGTTCTCTTTAATAACTCTAAGAAAGCCTTATGTGCTACTTTTTCTTCCTTATTTGCTGCTATAACAGGTAAAGATTTTCGGTTTCTATCTAGTCGCCACATTTGAGATGACTGCATGATAATGGAAGAATCTTGATGTTCAAATAACTTAGTTTGACCGCCGGTCATTAACAAATAAACTTGGGCTAGAAGTTTAGCATCCAATAATGCTCCATGATATTCTCGATTGGAACTGTCGATATGGTATCGTCGACAAAGAGCATCTAAATTATTACGCTGCCCAGGATGTTTTTGTCGAGCAATTGATAAAGTATCGAAAATTTGACAATAATCCGAGATCAACTTGAAAGATTTTCCGGTAAGCTTTAATTCGTGATTTAAAAAAGCCACGTCGAATGGGGCATTATGCATGATTAATTCAGATCCCTTAAGAAAAGTGATGAGTTCATCTGAAATATCTTTAAATGAAGACTTATCAGACAAAAAACTTTCTGTAATACCGTGCACCATAATAGCATCGTGTTCGATAGAACGGCCTGGATTAACATAAAAATGGAGATGTTGGCCTGTTAAATGTCTATCAATCATTTCTAAACAACCAATTTCAATAATCCGATGTCCTTTTTCTAACTCGAGACCGGTCGTTTCTGTATCCAAGACAATTTGCCGCATCAAAATTCGCTTAGTTCTAAAAATTACTAAAACCATACATAAAAACGCGATATCAATACAAAAATTTTCGTTGCCGAATTTTAATTTGATAATAATTCATCAATACCTTGATTAGCTAAGTAGTCTGCAATCTCATTTTCTGAGTGACCACTATGACCTCTTACCCATTTCCAGCGAATCGTATGACTTCTAATTTCACTTTCTAAGGATTCCCACAACACCTTATTTTTAACTGGTTTTTTCTCACTAGTTTTCCATTGTCGTTTTTTCCATACAGGGAGCCATTCAGTTACTCCACGACGTAAATATTGAGAATCCGTAGTAGCAATCACATAACAAGGATGCTTTAATGCTTTGAATGCTTTAATGGCAGCTATTAATTCCATTTGGTTATTGGTCGTATTGATAACATTGCCATAAAGCTGACGTTCATGGCCGTTATAACGTAGTAAAACCCCCCATCCGCCAGGGCCTGGATTTCCGCGACAAGCACCATCACAATATAGATACACAATATTTTGTTTCTTTTTCATAATTTCATAGATGGGAGTTGGTTTAATGAGGCCTGGGGAATCATTAGCTCTTTTTTCCATAAAATTCTACGATGGAGTGGTGCGTAAACTGCTTTCCTAGCTACTAGCAAATAAATACCACCTGCTGTAGGAAAACAAGCCTGCCCGATTAGTTCATTAATTAAATGCACTCGCTGATTTAGTTTATTTTTATACGACAAACCATAACAAAAAGTTTTGCTAAAAGAAATGGAATATTTAAAATTAATCAACCATCGCTTTACTTGTTTGCGGGACCAAAATTTTCCATTCCAGGGAACCCCCCGTTTAATGGAAAATAATTTCTCAAGCCCCCATAAACTCCAAGGATTAAAACCGAAAATGAATAATCTGCCTTCTGGTTTTAATACTTGGAAAATTTCTTGAATTAATTTAACAGGATAGTCAATAAATTCTAATACATGTACCAACATAAAAATATCGATACTTTCTGGTAATAAAGGTAGTTCCTGCCAATCCGTTCGTATAGATAATAAATTATTAGTAAGTCCAGAAGTTAATTGAATATGATAGAGAGTAGGGCTTCCCGCTGAATGTGCAAGGGCAGTTTCTCCGCCCATCTGAATTAAATATTTTCCACGAATAGTTTTTAAGAATCGTGTCGCTTCTTCACTTTCCAAAGACAACACCAAGGATCCTGGAGGATGTTGATACCAATCCTGCATGACCTCTAACGACTGCTCCATATTCGTAAATTCCGAATTCATATTTTATACTGTTCAAAGTATTTAATTGTTTTCTACAAAGGGCAACACTTTTTCCTAATGTCTCATATAATTCTTGCCATTCCAGCTCTTAATGATAACTATATTTGGGCTATCGTGCATCCAAAGAAAAAAAATGCCGTAGTAATCGATCCTGGGGAAACAAAACCAATTCTTGATGTGTTGGAACAACAAGATTTAACACTAGCAGCTATATTACTTACTCACCATCACTGGGATCACACGCATGGTATCTCCGGTCTCTTAGAAAAATATCTTGTGCCTGTTTACGGGCCAGATGAAGCTATGATCCCTTGCTGCGATCACCTTATTAAAGGTGGTGATTACCTTACTCTATCCTCACTAGAGCTTACTTTTAGTATTTTATCTATACCAGGACATACCTTGAGCCATATTGCTTATTATGGCCATCAGTTGGTTTTTACCGGTGATACATTATTTTCTGGAGGCTGTGGCCGACTTTTAGAAGGTTCATCAGACCAACTTTATCGTTCATTACTTAAATTAGCAGCTCTCCCTTTTGATACCCGAGTTTATTGTGGGCATGAATATACTAAGAAAAACCTCGAATTTGCCAAAATTGTTGATCCTAATAATCTTAAACTTAAGAAGCGAATTGTAGAAACTCAGAAAAAAATTAGCCAAAATCTTCCTATACTACCTCCGAATCTTCGGCTTGAACTTGATACTAATCCTTTTCTCCGATGTCATAAAAAGAGCATTCAGCAAAGTGTAATAAAATATCATGGCCATTCTTTTGCTGATGAAATTGCTATTTTTGCGGCTTTACGTCAATGGAAAGATAAATTTTGATTAAGTAAAAATTTAAGGTTTTTCTATATTTTAATTTATCTTTTCTGGATATGATTCCTAATCATTTTTTACTATTCATCTCATCAGGACATATTAAAGATATCCTTTCTTATTGTTAGAGAGCTTATAATATGGCAATCAATCTTTGCTAACTTAAAATGAAAGACATACCCATCTACTCTTAACTAAATAAGAGTTTGCATGATAGTAAAAATTGTTCTTTTTTGACGATGAAGAAATTAACTACCGCTTTTATATTCTGAGCACATAAAGCCACTAATCATTGACAATGAATGCCAGAAAAACCTCATAAATTTTGGTTTAATTATGAAGTTGGATATAGTAAACTATTTTCAATTACTTACATAAGTATCCCCGATGATTATTTCCATACTAGCTTTTTTCTATAGGTATATTGTGGAAAAAAGTGTTGTGCAGCCTCTATTCAATATAATCAGATCTCCCGTCCCCCGTGCTATCGCTCACTGATTTTAGTTCTTATCATTACTACTATGAAATTCACGAGAGTATGCACAGAAATTATTTGTATTCTTTCTGATTTAATTAACAGTTACATGCAGTTCACATCTTTAGAATGATAAATATAACTAAATTTAGAAGAACTAGCTACTAAAAAAGTCAATTATTCAAAAGGTTAAATGCTTATATATCTAAATACTATATCGTTAAACGTAAAGTACTGCTTTTACTATTGCTCATCGATAACCACTGTAGCTAAACTACGTTGTATCAACCACATCGTTGGAACAAGGTTCTATTGGTTTGGTTATATAGGAAGAATTTCTGAGGACTGTTTTTTATGCACCTATATAATTTATGTTAGAGAAAGAACTGTATGACCCCACAAATTTTAGACGGGCGTGCGTGTGCAGAAAAGGTCAAAATACGCGTCAAAGAAGCTATCTTTGCACGGAAAAAGAAAGGTCTTTTAGCTCCTAGCTTATCTGTTATTTTAGTAGGAGATGATCCTGCTTCCGCTACCTATGTTCGTCAAAAAGAATTAGCTTGTCAGGCAGTTGGTATTCGCTCAATGGTCTACAGAATGGATAACACCATATTAGAAACAGAATTGGCAACAAAAATTGATCAATGCAATGCTGATTCAAACATTCACGGTATTCTTCTCCAACTTCCTTTACCTGTGCATATGAACACTTCCTATTTAATCGAACGCATTCATCCAAGTAAAGATGTTGATGGCTTCCACCCGTATAATCTTGGTCGTCTCATACAGCGTCATCCAGCATTACGTCCTTGCACTCCTGCTGGAATTATAACGCTCTTAAGAGAAACTAATGAAAACCTCACCGGAAAGCATGCTGTTGTTGTGGGTGCTTCAAATATTGTAGGCCGTCCTATGGCCCTAGAATTATTATTAGCTAAATGCACTATCACCGTGTGTCACCGTTTTACTCAAAATTTATCAAAACACGTTAATGCGGCAGATCTATTAATCGTCGCTATTGGAAAACCAGGAATTATTAAAAGCAAATGGATTAAATCAGGTGCTATTGTGGTTGATGTTGGATTTAGTAGGTTAAATCAAAATAAAATTGTTGGTGATATCGACTTTGAAACTGCTAAAGAAAAAGCTGCTTGGATAACTCCGGTTCCAGGGGGTGTGGGACCAATGACTGTTGCTACTCTTCTCGAAAATACACTACAAGCTGCTAATAACTTAAAATAGCCCATATGCTCCTCTATACGGAGAGCAAGAGACTACTCTGCTAGCACAAACAGGCTTTAAACAAAATAATTACCTTAATAATCCATACGATACGACGGGGCGACGCAACCCCACCCGGCCCCCGGGGGGGGTCACCTCTCCTAAATAACTATACCGCAACTATTCACCTTAAAGCAACCAAAATAGACAAGTGCGTATGAGCATCAATTAAATACTACTTTATTAATCTAATAGTAATTCATCTACTACTTTCACAAACCCTGCAGGATTGTTAAGTTGTTTTCCTTCTGCTAAAAGTGCTTGATTGAGCAACAATTCTGCCCAACGATTTAAGCACTTGTTTTTTGGTTCATTTTTCACACGTAAAATTAAAGGATGAGTGGGATTAATTTCTAAAATTGGTTTTGTTTGAATAATTTCTTGACCTGTTTGTAAAAATAACCTTTGCAAATGGCCACCCATTTCGTTTTCATCAAAAACTACACAACTAGGTGAATCAGTTAATCGATTCGTAATACGAACCTCTTTCACTTTTTCGCCTAGAATTTCCTTGAATTTTTTTATTATGTCATCTAGTTCTTTTCCTGATTTTTTGGTTTTTTCTTTTTCTAATTCACCTAAGTCTAAAGTATCTATAGCTACTGATTGTAAGGATTTTCCTTTAAATTCTGTTAGATGAGCAAGCAGCCATTCATCCACGCGATCGTGCATCAACAAAACTTCTATTCCTTTTTTGAGGAAAACTTCAAGCAATGGACTGTTTTTTGCAGATAAATAAGTAGCTGCAATAATGTAATAGATTTTATCTTGTCCTGGTTTCATTCGACTGATGTAATCTTCCAACGTAACATTTTCTTCTTCATCATTGTTATGAGTCGAAGAAAAGCGTAATAAACTGGAAATCCGATTACAATTATCAAAATCTTCCGCTAGACCTTCTTTTAATACCTGACCAAATGCTTTCCAAAATTTTATATATTTTTCTTTATCATTAGTTAATTCTTCTAAAAGACTTAACACGCGTTTGATACAACCTGCTTTTATTTTTTTAACAATCTTGTTCGATTGTAATAATTCACGCGAAATGTTTAGCGGCAAATCGTTAGAATCTATAATCCCTTTAACAAAGCGAAGATACATTGGCATAAAATGCTCAGCATTGTCCATTATAAAAACGCGTTTGACATATAATTTAAGTCCGCGTTGTCCTTCACGGTTCCAAAGATTAAAAGGTACTTTCGCTGGGATATATAATAGAGTGGTATATTCTAACTTACCTTCAACTCTATTATGTGTCCAAGCTAAAGGGTCTTCAAAATCGTGAGCAATATGTTTGTAAAATTCTTTATATTCTTCTTCTTTAATTTTATCTTTAGGTAGTGCCCATAAAGCATTTGCACGGTTAACAACTTCCTCTTCAGGCTTTTTCTTATCTTTATTCTCGTTTTCACTCTTAACAGTTATTTTTTTCATTACAATAGGACATAAAATATGATCAGAATATTTAGTGATAATCGAACGCAAGCGCATGACATCTAAAAATTCTGCTTTCTCTTTTTTAATATGTAAAATGACTTCAGTTCCACGAGAAAACTTATTGATATTTTTAATGGTGTACTCACCTTTTCCATTTGACTCCCATTCAACACCCTGATTTGCTTTCAAACCTGCACGACGTGTACGCACTATGACGCGATCGGCTACAATGAAAGCCGAATAAAATCCAACACCAAACTGACCAATGGATTGAGATTCTTTTGCTTGTTTCCCTGTTAATAATTCACGAAACACACGTGTTCCTGATTTAGCAATGGTCCCTAAATTCTCAATTACTTCTTCACGATTCATTCCAATACCGTTATCACGAATAGTGATGGTATGATTATCTTTGTCAAGATCAACCCAAATCTTTAATTCAACATCGCCTTCATATAAATCTGAGTTCGAAAGGGCTTCGTAATTCAACTTATCTTCTGCATCTGAACTGTTGGAAATTAATTCTCGTAAAAAAACTTCATCATTGCTGTAAAGAGAATGTGTTACTAATCGCAACAACTGCTTAACTTCGGCTTCGAATGACAAAGTTTCTGTTTTGGGTTGAAAAGACATCGCGAACTCTCCCAGAGCATTTTAAAACTCTACTTCTACTTTTTTTATAGCTCTACTTCTACCTTTAATAGGAACATAAACAAAATAGCAAATCTCGAGTCAAAAATATAGATACTCTTATGAAAGAAAATCCCCTACCCTATGCGACTCTGCCTCTGGTGCTCCCCCCCCTTTCTCTTCCCTGAGTCACGGTCGCGCTAGCTGTTTAATTTATCGTTTAATTACATTAAGAATTTATAACCAACGCCAACCGTAAATAGGTGTGCAACAGGTGCAACAAAGTCACCAAAGGAAGCGCTTCGGTAACCTGATACGAAAGCATATTGTGCGTTTATAGTCCAATCTGGTCTGAGGTAGTACTGAACGCCAGCTGCAAACAATGGATTTAAATAATTTGAACGGCTAGTAACATTATTGACATCAGTTAAGTGATTAACATTAGTTAAGTCTGAACTTTCTAAAGCAATGTGCCTAAACCGATTATAGGTGTAAGACACACCTACTTTACCAAACACATGAGTATTTTCATAAACAGGAGCTATAACCTTCAACGCTGCATAAGCAATACTACTCTTTATTGTAAACGTTTCTGGATAAATTGTAGTGAATTCTGCTTTAGGCAAATAGAACCAACCACCTTCAAGAGCAAAATACTGATTGAACTGATAACCTAAGTTATCACTGAATGTAAAACCACCGTTCCCTCGGCAAGAGCTTGAAATAAGATCAAAATTTTTGAGTGTACCAGGTACAGTTGTTACATCACTTTGCCAAGGATGATAAGCATAGCCTATCATATTACCTTCAACATAAGCACCTGAACAGCTTGGAGTAAGCACATAATCAGGACCTCCAGCTACTACAGCGGAAGTAACACCGACACTAGCGATACTCGCAGTGGCCAATGTTATTAATTTTTTTACCGACATTCAATTTCCCCTTTAATAAGTTAATATTACCGCAAAGAGCGGACCTATTTAATAGTAATTTCTTTCTTAATGCAACCTTTTAATATTAGTTAATTATTCATCAGGTAAAATAAAGACTCTAAAAATCTGACGACTATACAGATAAACTAAACAAGCTTTTTTAGTATCAATCGATGAAAAATAAGATATTAGAAAAAATAATGAAATTTTTCTGAGAATGAAACTTATTTTTTTTTAATTTTCTGCAGTTTCACCTAATTACTCAAGTAAAAATCTTTATCTACACTATTTTAAAATTTAAATAAGTCCAATATACAGTTAAAAGATTATAAAAGTTACTTATTATCGGGAGCCTATATAAGTTTCGGCATTCCTCAACCAACGTCTCAATAATCGAGTAGCATGAAGCGGGTATTGCTTCAGCATTTGCTTAGCAACTTGTTGTGCTTGAGGCAATAAATATTGGTTCCGGCTCAAATCTGCAATACGAAACTGGAATAGTCCAGCTTGACGCGTTCCTAATAATTCTCCTGGTCCTCGCAATTCAAGATCCTTTTGAGCTACAGCAAACCCATCTTGAGAATTTCGAATTAAAATCAATCGGTTACGTGCATATTGCGATAACGGTTTTTGATAAAGTAAGATGCAGTAACTTTTATATTTTCCGCGTCCTACTCGCCCTCGCAACTGATGAATTTGCGAAAGACCTAATCGTTCCGCATTTTCTATTATTATTAAACTCGCATTAGGGACATCCAACCCTACTTCAATTACCATTGTTGCAACTAGTATATCGATTTTTCCTGATTTAAAGTTCATCATTACAGTATCTTTTTCATTTCTATTTAATCTTCCATGAATCAAACCTACAGTCAAATGAGTTAGTAACTGCCGCAATTTTTTATAAGCGGCTTCCGCCGCTTCACATTGCAATATTTCAGAATCTTTAATCAAGGTACAAACCCAGTAAGCTTGCTTACCTTGTTTGAAATTTTGTTTAATTCGTGTGATTACCTCACTACGCCTTCCATTAGAAATTAAAACAGTAGTAATGGATTTCCTTCCTGGTGGTAATTCATCAATGATAGAAATATCAAGATTCGCATAAGCTGTTAAAGCTAGAGTTCTTGGAATTGGTGTAGCTGTCATGATTAGTTGATGCGGATAAATAGAATTATTACTTCTTTTTTCTTTCAAAGCTAATCGTTGATGAACACCAAAGCGGTGTTGTTCATCGATAACAGTCAAACCTAATTTATAGAAAACTACATTTGCTTGAAAAAGTGCGTGGGTTCCAACAATTACTTGATTCTCACCCTGACGTATTTTTTGTAATACTTGTTCTCGGGCTGCATTGTTTAAACTCCCAGTTAGCCACCCCACTTGAATTCCTAAAGGGCCTAACCATTTTTGAAAGGCAAGATAATGCTGTTCGGCTAATATTTCTGTCGGTGCCATTACAGCACATTGGTAATTATTTTCCACTACTTTAATAATTGCCATCGCTACTACAACAGTTTTACCAGAACCCACATCTCCCTGAACTAATCGTTGCATAGGATAAGATTGTTTTAAATCCTTATTAATTTCTGAAATAACGCACTCTTGAGCTGCTGTTAATTTAAATGATAATGCTTGACGTAATTTATTCTGCCCTTCTGTTTCTAAATTTAGAATCGGTGCTAAACACGTTTTCGCGTATGAGCGCAAATTCAGAAGACCAATCTGTTGTGCCACTAATTCTTCAATAATTAAGCGTTGCTGCGTCAAATGCTTACCTAACTTTAGTAACTTAAAAGGAGCATCCGGAGGAGGACGATGCACATAGAATAGTGAAGATACTAAGGTTGGTAAATTAAAGTCTGTACGTAAAGATTTTGGGAATAATTCCTCAAGAACATCAGGTTTTTTTAAATAACTTAATGATTGAGACAGTAAATCGCGTAATTTAGCTTGTGGTAATCCTTTCGTTGTTGAGTATACAGGAGTTAAATACTCTTCGGTGGAAATAGGAATAGTTGCATCAATGATTCGAAATTCTGGATGAACCATTTCTAATCGACCTTGGTAATTTTGCCGAATCGTGCCAAAGCATCTTAATCGCAATCCTCGTTTCATTAACCGATGATATTTTTGAGAATTAAAATAGTAGAACAAGAGGATGAGAGATCCTGTTGCATCTTCAATATAACAGGAGAGACTTCGCTTTCGGCCACGATTAATGTTTGTAAATTTAATAAATCCTTCAATAGTTGTTTGATCACCGCATCGTAATGCACCTAACGGTGTCAATTGAGTCCGATCTTCATACCGTAATGGTAAATGAAATAAAAGATCTTGAAGGGTGTAAATATTTAGATTTGCTAAAAGTTCGTTTGTTTTTGGTCCTACGCCTCTAAGAGAGGTAACAGGAATTTCATTAAGCACTTTATCTCATCCTCTCATTAACATCATTGTTTTCACTTCTACTAGTATATTTTTGAGCGATCGCTTTTTTATAGAATAGGGATTCTTCTTAGCATTGTTCCATCATTTCGTTAATCATAGCGAAATTTTCTATATTTACTGAGTAAACAGTTAATTTTATAATTTAAGAAAGACAGCCTCACATCCATCCTAGCCCGCTTGCTCAGAGATCGTAGTAATATTTAATGATGTTAAGTATTTCTTTAAACAATCTCCTTGAATCATTCCCATAATTTCAGAATTAAAAAGAATTTGACCTGAAAAAAAGATAGCATTACTCTTGTTTAATGCTTGAAAACAGGTATCAATTTACATAGGGATACTTTGTTAGTTCCCAATGATCCCATTTCACCGATTTATTTAACTAAACCTGCGTATGATTTTAACTACTTGTTTAATCTGTCGCAATCTTCTGAAAATTTGGGCAAGATGTGCGCAGTTTCGTACAGAAATACAAAACATGATAGTATAGTGAGAGCCCTCACGTTCTTCTATAGCAATATCTTCAATGTTGGCTTCGGAATTAGTTTCGGACTCTGAGAAGGCCAGAGCTAATGTAGCCAAAGTTCCCAGTTCGTTAACAACTTGAACGTGGATTACAGTTGGAAATACTCCTTTAGCTTTTTCCGACCATCGAAGAGGCATACACCGATCTAAAAAATATCGCACTTTTGAAATGGAAGGACAATGTTCCATATGAACTAAAATTCCTTTACCTACATTGATAACACCTACGATTGGATCACCAGGAATGGGATAACAGCATTTTGCGAAATTAACAATTATTCCCTCCGTACCTTTGATTACTAAAGGCATGGAGGTGGAAAGCATTTCTATCTCTGTCGTCCCAGTTTCCTTAGCGACAGCTGCAAGACGTTGCACCACTAAGATAGCTATACGATTACCAAGACCAATTTCCTCTAATAAATCATCGAACGACTTTAATTGCATTTCTTTTAAAGTAAAGTCAATAGTTTGTTTCGATAGTTTTTTTAGAGAAAGTGAATGATTTATTAGAGCCTTTTTTAATAATTGTTTTCCCAAGGAAATAGACTCTGATCGTCTTTGCGTTTTTAGAAACTGACGAATACTACTGCGTGCTTTACTAGTTACTACAAAGTCTAACCATACAGGATTGGGGCGATTTGATTCTGATGTAATAACTTCCACCGTTTGTCCGTTGGTAAGTTGCGTTGACAAAGGGGCTATATGGCGATCAATTTTTACTGCGACACAATTATTTCCAATATCAGTATGAACAGCATACGAAAAATCGATTGCTGTAGCTCCTGCTGGTAATTCCATAATATCTCCATGCGGAGTAAAGACGCATACCTCATCTGGAAATAAATCTATTTTAATATTTTCCATAAATTCCAAAGGATTTAAGGCATCTCCCTGTAATTCCAATAAGTTCTTTACCCATGCTTTGGCACGTATTTGAGACTCAGTAAGAGGAGTATCAGTCGTTTTATAAAGCCAATGCGCAGCGATACCTGTGGTTGCCATCCGATCCATTTCTGCAGTACGAATTTGAATCTCAATAGGTAAGCCATAAGGCCCAAAAAGCGTAGTATGTAGTGATTGATAATCATTGGCTTTTGGAATAGCGATATAATCTTTAAAACGCTCTGGAATTGGTTTAAACAATCTATGGATAATTCCCAACGCATGGTAACAGGAATCAATATCATCTACGATGATCCTAAAAGCATATACATCCATAATCTCGTTAAAAGGAATATGTTTAGTGTGCATTTTTCGATAAATACTATATAAGTGTTTTTCTCGACCAGTGATAGTATAAGAAGATAAATTGCTTTGACTTAAACCTTTATATAAAGTTTTTTCAATTAAGTCGATCATCTTTTTTTGATTACCCCGAGCTTTTTGAACAGCATCTTTTAAAACTCGATAGCGCATAGGATAAAGCGCTGTGAATCCCAGTTCTTCTAATTCGACTGACAATTCGCGAATTCCAAGCCGTTTAGCAATTGGGGCAAAAATACCCAAAGTTTCTCGTGCAATCCGTCTTCGTTTTTGCGAATGAAGCGAATGCAAAGTACGCATGTTATGTAAACGATCTGCTAATTTAACGATGATCACTCGGATATCGCGCGCCATAGCCAAAACCATTTTTCGAAGATTTTCTGCTTGAGCTTCAGCACGGCTGACAAATTCAATTTGGGTTAACTTGCTTACACCATCGACAAGTTCAGCAACTTCTTCACCGAACTTTTCAGCAATTGTCTTTTTTTCAATGGGTGTGTCTTCGATAACATCGTGCAATAAGGCTGCCATAATAATGTGATAGTCCATTTTCATCTCAGCTAAAATGCAAGCTACGGCTACTGGATGACTAATATAGGGTTCGCCTGTTCGACGCTTTTGACCCAGATGAGCTTTTTGAGACATTAAATAAGCTCGATGAATATAATTGATTTGTTCATTACTCAAGTAATTGAGTTTCATGCGCAACTTTTTGAAGAGATGCAAAGACTTTTCCTCCTTAAAAATAGGAATATATTTTTCCTTATTCCTCTTCTACTAGCTGTGAATTACCTATAGGATTTGTAGTGGGTAAAGTAATATCAAGTTTTTCTATTTTTTCTTTTTCATCTTGAGATTCAATGTGTCGCGTAACATCGTATCCAGCAGCAATTTCCCGAAGCGCGATGACGGTGGGTTTATCATTTTCTCGTGGAACCATGAGAGTAGTCTCCTCTAATTCTAATATATGGGCTCGCTTTGCTGCTTTTAAAACTAGATCAAAGCGATTTTCAACATACTTCAGGCAATCTTCAACGGTTACTCGTGCCATGTTCCACCCTCTATTAAAAAATTATTCAACTTTCCTCATCAATGAGCTATTTTACTGCTTTTTCAATAGTTCTGCTAGAAGTCTTGAAAGCTTTTCCTCCTGAACGTCTTGCTGCAATCGTTTGGCGTTAATAATGTGGATTAAATTTTGTAATGCTTGATTAAAATCATCATTAACTAAAAGATAATCAAACTCTGTACAATGAGTTATTTCTTTGCGAGCCATTGCTAATCGTTGGTTAATAACGGCAGTTTCATCCTGTCGTCGCTTAATCAAACGTTCTCGTAAAACTTGGGCTGAAGGAGGGAGGATAAAAATAGTGAGTGTAGGTGAAAATAATTTTCGTATTTGACGAGCACCCTGCCAATCAATTTCCAGCAAGACATCATCTCCAGCTTCTAATCGATCGAGAACCCATTTTCTGGTAGTTCCATAATGATAATTATAGATCGTAGCATACTCTAGAAAGGCACCTTTCTTTATCATTATCTGAAATCGATCTTCGTCGATAAAAAAATAATCCCGGCCTTCACGATCTCCAGATCGTGAAGGCCGGGTAGTATGAGAAATAGAAATTTTTATTTTATCTAATTCGTTAACTATCGCACGAACTAAACTGGTTTTCCCAGTTCCAGAAGGAGCTGATATGACAAAGAGATTTGCTTTATATAATTTATTCAATGTCTTGCATATGTTCATTTACAAAAATGACTGTCTGTAAAGAAGTTGATATCCATTGATTTACTTCCAGGTGTATTTATTTCTCGACTCAATATCTGTATCAAAAAATCTAAATGATATCTACTTACCTACACTTCGATTAAAATGTTGGTTTGACTCCCTAATTAATGTATGTTCTTAAATGTTGTAGCTTTTCACAAAGTTATTTTAGCTAATCATAACATTTGCTCTTAGTGTTCTTTATTCAAATCAATTGAGCAGTTCTTCTTTAGAAGTGACGATCCATTATCACTCTTTCTTTTGAAACCTTTTAATAGATTTAAAACATTTTTTCGTATCACATAGGACTTTAAACCTTTTTTTATAATACGTCCGTTAAGGTCACATTGATACATCTATTGTATTAATGATGATTAAAAAAACTAACAAATAGTTTCATCTTTAATAACTCCCTCACTTTATTTTATATAAAAGTCCGATTAAGTCCAAACTGCAATAAGAAAAATCCCCTTAGTGGGTTTAAAAATGTATGTTGCTTCTATCTTGCTACGACAACTTAAAACAATCTTGAGTAATTTTTCATGATCATTGTTTAAAATCACGCAAAAAATCTGATATACAAACAATGATTTCTAACAATAATAGTGTGCGGTCTGACTTCCCATATCAAAACCCTCTAGCTAACTTTTAGTAAGAATATTGAGTAAAAACAGTTACGATAGTATGGTATATAAAACCTAATATAGACTCATCTAAAAAATAATTTAAGAGGTAGTCTTATGCGTCTAGGCAAGAGAGCAACAAATGAGTTACGCCACCTTTCTTTTAATACTCAGTTTACTTCTTACGCTGAGGGTTCTGTTCTAGTTGAAATGGGGGGAACAAAAGTGATCTGCAATGCCAGTATCATCGAAGGTGTTCCACGTTTTCTTAAAAATAGAGATCAGGGGTGGTTAACTGCTGAATATGGAATGTTACCCCGCTCCACTCATAACCGAATGGAACGCGAGTCTGTACGAGGAAAGCAAGGGGGGCGAACCATGGAAATCCAGCGATTAATCGGTCGTTCCTTGCGTGCTGCTCTTGATTTAAAGTTATTAAATCCTTATACAATCGTCCTGGACTGTGATGTCATTCAGGCAGATGGGGGTACTCGAACGGCAGCCATCAATGGCGGGTGTGTCGCTATGATACAAGCGTTAAGGTATTTACAAAGAAAAAGTATTTTGCAAACAGATCCTCTTAAACATTTAGTCGCAGCTGTTTCCGTTGGAATTTATAAGGGTGTTCCTATTTTAGATCTCGATTATATTGAAGATTCTACTGTCCGTACGGATATGAATATTGTAATGACTAACCATGATGCTTTTATTGAAATTCAAGGTACTGCAGAAAGATATGCTTTTAATCCAAAAGAATTAGATGCATTGATTGACCTTGCACGTCAAGGTATTAAAAATATTATTAAAAAGCAACAAGAAGCTTTAAAGGAAAGCTAGGATATTAAAAATATTGTTTTAGTGGAAAAAGCATATTGCAATAAATCAACTTCCCATCGGTGTCTTCGATTCAGAGTTAGGCGGACTTACAGTCTTACGAGAACTCGTTAATCATTTGCCTAACGAGTCGTATAATTTATTTAGGTGATACAGCCCTTATCTTATGGGACTAAGAGTTGCGAAAACAGTCAAACGTTATGCCTTCAGATGACATCCTTTCTTGTAGCCCAAGGCATTAAATTATTAGTAGTAGCTTGCAATACTACCTCTGCAGTAGCGCTGCCTTTTCGTAAAATGCAATTCCTAAACATTCCTATTATCGGCGTCGTTGAAGCCAGGAGCTCAAGCGACGGTTAATACTACTAAGAATAATCGAGTAATCTTGCTTGCTACTGAAGCCACTATCCAATCTGGAGTTTACCAAAAAACATTTTTACATTAAATTCTAAAATTAAAATTAGAAGCCAAACTTGTGGTTTATTCGTGGCGTTAGCAGAGGAAGGTTGTATTGATAATGAATTGGATCCTATCATTAATGATCATCACCGATGCGATTCTATTATTTTAGGGTGTACTCATTTTCCAGTTTTTATTGATTCATTAACAATGATTTTAGGGAATGGTATCAATATTATTGATTCAGCAACAGAAACTGCAATAGCAGTAAAATCGATTACTCAAAAAATGAACTTAGAAAATACAGATCAAAGTTCTGAATTGACTTTTCTAGTTACTGACTCTCCCAAACGATTTGCACGTATCGGTGAAATTTTCCTTAGGCAACGTATCAACCCTAGTCTCCTATATTTGATCGATGGAATAAAATTAAGTCATTAATTTTTTAATGAAAAATAAAAATATTAATGCAAGATAATGAATCACTTTAACCGGAAAAAAGTTATCTAAAGCAAAAAGGTATGATCAACGATCAATAATTATATATGGTCGGAAATTTCTGCGCTTTATTAATCACTAAATGCATTTCCAGATCCTTATTGATAATATGAAGTATCCATCGATTTTCCTACCCTAATATTTTGTTACTTTAAATCACATGCTTCATTTGTCCAGGCACATTCTTCAGAGCAAACAGCCAGGATCTTTCTTTCTGATCATCTCCAAAATTTTTAATATCAACCTCTATTATGTAAAACATTTTAATCTTCGCAGAAGACGTTTTATGTAACACATATTTTTTAATCATTTCATGTACTATCTTTCATATACTATCTTAGGTAAATCAAATGCAATTTTTTCGCCGCCTGCTTGTTTGTAACGGATGATATTTACAATGATACTATGCCTAAAATAAAGAAAGGAATCGAAATTTGCTTGAATATAGGATTATTCTTTTTTATTAGGTTGTTCAACCTAGTTGTCTCGATACCTGATTTAATTTCTCGCAACAAAATTCCTAAACCATTGTAACTACTTTTTTAGTATTATGACTACGGCAAATTGTATCATTTAAAATGAAATTAATCTCAGTTAATCTCTATAATAACAATACATCTGCTTTTTTCTTAAAGACAAACTATATTGGTCTTTTAATCTTTGAGCTAATCAAAAAAATCCTTATGGATAGCAGAACTGACAATGTTAATACTTTAAAAGTGATAACGCATATATTTGTCATTTTCTCAATTTAATGTTTTAATTATTGTATTTGTTTTGCTCTTTTTCCTAGTATAAAGAGAAAAAAGATATTTTATGAAATACGCTATAGAAATAGCAAGAATACTACTTGATATCAAGGCTGTTACTCTAAATCTGAAAGAACCTTATCACTATTCCTCTGGACTATTATCTCCTATCTACTGTGATAATCGCCTCATCATTTCTTACCCAGAAAAACGTAAGGTAGTTATTGATTCTCTATTGTACTTAATCGAAGAAAAAAACCTACAATTCGATGTTATAGCAGGAACTATGACAGCAGGAATTCCTTATGCAGCTTGGATTTCAGATCGACTAAACTTACCAATGGTGTATATAAGGGACAAAGCAAAAACTTATGGAAAAAAAAATCAGATTGAAGGTAAATTGAGATCAGAACAAAGGGTACTAGTGGTTGAAGATCTAATTAGTTTTGGAGAAAGCACCATCTCTGCTAGTTATGCACTTCGCCAATTTGCCATTGTTAAGGATTGTATTGCTATTTTTTCTTACCAATTGTCTAAAGCGCAGAAAAACTTTGCAAAAGCTAATCTCAATTATTATGTCCTTTCTAATTTTAAGACACTGATTAAAGTTGCAGTTTCTGAAGGCTATATCACTGAAAAAGAAAGACAAAAAGTGTTAGTTTGGAATAAAGATCCAGAAAATTGGAACTCTTAAAAAGGCAGCGTTAAGGTGTTATCCACTTTAAGCAATTGTGTTCTAAAAACATCTTGAATGCGCTTTAATTCGGATTCTGTATCTGCCTCAAAACGTAAAATTAAATATGGTGAGGTATTAGAAGGTCTGATCAATCCCCAACCGCGGTTAAATTCTACCCTTAATCCATCTAAAGTAATTAATTGTATCTCACTAAAATCTGCTTGTTGCACCAATTTTTTCATAAAAATCGGTTTCTCTTCCTCATTCATAGGTAGTTTTAATTCAGGTGTATTTACACTATTAGGTAAACTCGAAAATATTTCACTCGTTGATTTTTTTTGTTGCGAAATAATACGCAATAGCCTTGCACCTACATAAATTCCATCATCAAAACCAAACCATTCATCTTTAAAAAAGATATGTCCACTCATTTCACCTGCTAAAGGTGCATTTATTTCGAATAACTTAGCTTTTAAAACTGAATGTCCTGTTCGCCACATAACCGGGTTTCCACCATATTTTTTAATAATTTTGGGTAATTGGCGAGAACATTTAACATCAAAAATAATATCTGAACCAGGTAATCGAGATAGTAAGTCCATTGAAAAAAGCATCATTTGTCGGTCGGGCCAAATAATTTCACCATTATTCGTTACGATTCCCAAACGATCAGCATCACCATCAAAAGCTAAACCTATATCCGCTGAAGTTCTTTTTACTGTATCGATTAAATCAATTAAATTTTCTGGGATCGTAGGATCCGGGTGGTGGTTAGGAAATCGACCATCCACTTCGCAAAAGAGTTCAACTACTTCACAACCTAATTTTCGATATAAATCAGGAGCAATTTTTCCAGCTACTCCATTACCGCAATCAACTACTATTTTTAAACGACGCTCTAATTGGATCCTTTTTAAAATAAGATCTTCATAATCCTGAATAATATTGATATTAACCTGCTTACCTCTACCTTTTGAAAAACGGCATTCTTGAATCTTAATACGTAGAGCAGAAATTCCCTGTGTCGTTAGCGTTTTCCCATCTAATACAATCTTAAAACCATTATGATGTCCTGGATTATGACTAGCAGTAACCATTACACCTGAATTTGTTTCTAGCCAATTAGTAGCAAAATATACAAGAGGTGTAGGTACGATTCCGATATTTAGAACAGTAAGACCAACTCCACAAAGTCCCCGCACCAAAGCTGCCGTTAACTCAGGACCCGATAATCGTCCATCACGGCCTACAACAATAGCTTTTTGTCCTTGCTCTCGCACTTTACTACCGATAGCTAAACCAATGGCATAAGCAAGATTGGCACTAAGACCTCCTACACTCACTGGACCTCGAATATCATAAGCACGAAAAACATCTGTTGGGATGGATCCAAACAGATTAACTTCCGAATTAATGTTGACCGGAGCTTCCAAACCCACTTACACCTCGTTTACTGTTCTCAAACTCCTCAACTATTTTAAATTGCGCTTTTAGAATAGGAATAATGACTAATTGCGCAATGCGTTCTCCCGGTCGGATGGTGTAAGCAAATTTACCACGATTCCAGCAAGATATCATTAGTGGCCCTTGATAATCAGAATCAATTAAACCAACAAGATTACCTAACACAATTCCATGTTTGTGTCCTAATCCTGAACGGGGCAATATAGTGGCTGCAACATTGGGATTACGAAGATGAATTGCTAATCCAGTGCTGATCAGGCAAGTTTCACCTGGATGAATTTCAAACGGTTCATTAATACAAGCTCGTAAATCAAGACCTGCTGAACCTGTTGTTGCATAGGTCGGTAATGATACTTGCTCTCCCAAACGTTTATCCAAAATTTTTAGTTGAATCAAATATGACATGACTTCTTTGTGAAAAGATAAAATGTACCGTTTATTTCTAAACTAGACAAGTCATTCAAACGTTCTATCTCAATATCGTGTCTTCTTTTTCTCTAAAGTACACTCTTGTCTATGTTAATTGTTAAATGATCTACTGCACGAAATAACCAGGAGAAAAAGCTCCTTCAGTGAGAGGTGTTGAAATCATATCATCCTAGATGCTAAATTAATTAGTGTAACCATCTAAAAAAGAGTATGCTTGGTTACAATGCCATCAAGTTGGCATAAAGGCTTGTCTTGATAGTAATTTTAAGCACCTTGCTGACCTAAAAAAGTATAAGGAAAATAAAGTTCATCTGCTAGTAATTAAAAAAAATCAGAAATATAACATCGTCATTTCGACGATTGAGTCATTTACAAGACTTATTAACAAGAAAGGAAATTTCTATGGTTACTGTTTATTTCTGTTTGTACTAGTTTAAAATTTAATATAGGATCAGTATTGTTGTTGATATTTCGGAGAACACTTTCATGACAAGAGTATGCCAAGTAACTAGTAAGCGACCTCAAACCGGAAATAATGTTTCTCATGCAAATAATAAAACAAGACGTCGTTTTTTACCTAATTTGAAAAAACATCGATTCTGGTCGCTAGAAAAAAAACGTTTTATAACTTTGAAGGTGTCTATGCACGGCATACGAATTATCGATAAGTTAGGTATTAAAACAGTTCTCAAAAAAATTCGTGAACGTAAAAAAATAAGTAAATAGGGATTGCTCTATGGCTACTAGTTCTCGTGAAAAAATAATGCTTCGGTCCACTGGCAAAACTAAAGCTGGCAAACCAACTGGTACCTGTTATACAACTACAAAAAATAAACGAAATACCGAAGGAAAATTAGGAATCAAAAAATTTGATCCTCGAGCTTGGAATTATGAAACGGGAAATTATGGTATGCATGTGCTCTTCAAAGAAGAGAAAATATCAAAATGAGTTTTATTCAATCCCTTAGTTAAAGGGGATTACACTTCAACATATCTATTGTTTCTGTTCTTGTAATTTCTGGTACTTTTCCATTAAGACTTTTTGAGATTCCGTTATTCCTACGGGAATACAGTCGACAGGACACACCTGGCGACATTGAGGTTCACTGAAATGCCCGACACACTCTGTACATCGATTAGGATCAATTTCATAAATTAATTCACCTATAGAGATAGCATCATTTGGGCATTCAGGCTCGCAGACATCACAATTAATACACTCTTCTGTAATCTTCAATGCCATTTTCACTATATCTTCTTTTTTTTTGCTAGCCATTGAGCAACAAATGGGGGTACAAAAGGAGATATATCACCACCTAATTCAACAACTTCCCTTACCAATGTTCCAGAAATATAACTATAACTTTCTCTAGCAGGTAAAAAAATGGTTTCGATGTCTGGTGATAAACACTGGCTTATGTGTGCCAACTGAAACTCGTAATTGAAGTCAGAAACAGCGCGAAGACCACGCAGTATGGTCTTCACATTACGTCGCTTTGCAAAATCAACCAACAACCCTTCGAGAGAGACTACCTCTATATTAACTGCATCGGTAAACACTTCTTTAATTAAATACATTCGTTCATTTAAAGACAAATAGGGAGCTTTACGACTAGTCAGAGCGCAAGCTACAATAATTTTTTCAAATAAAAACGAAGCGCGCTCAACAATGTCGATATGGCCCTTAGTTAATGGATCAAATGTACCTGGATAAACGGCTATTGGTTTCATTAAACCTGATTTATTTTTGGATGATACATCTTTTCTTTCTTTTCATAACATAACTTAAGAATAGCTATTGCAACCTCAATACGTATTACATATCTATACATTTTTTTGAAGAAGTTTTCAAACTTTCTTAAGTGTTCTCAGGCATTTTTAATTAACACTGAGAGTATTATTTGAAATCTTCTATAAAATTTATAGAAATACGGTCTATTAATTTCTTAATTCCTTTTTTAGGACATAGTGCCTTCAAAGCTAAGACAGAGTCGCCTGTCGGTAAAATCAAGTTAGGTGCAATTTCAAATAGGGGATAAAGAACAAATTCTCGGACTTTAAGATGAGGATGTGGAATGGAAAGTGTCTCGGTTTGAATCACACTCTTACCATACAGCAAAATATCAAGATCTAGAGTACGAGCTCTCCATCGTGTTCCGGAACGCTTACGCCCTTGATTTTCTTCCAAAGCCTGAAGCGATTTTAAAAGCGCTGTAGGGGATAGTCTTGTTTCTAGAGCCACAACAGCATTTATATAATTCGGTTGATCCTGAGGGCCTATAGGTCGACTTTGATAAAAACTAGAGTGATTTAAAATCATTGTTTTTGGTAATATTTCCAAATTAACGATTGCTGTTTTTACTTGTTTGATTGGGTAATTGAGATTGGAACCTATACCAATGTAGACTACTACCATGCTTCACCCTTTTAATTTATCAATCAACTGATCACGCTGTTTAGTATTACCATCTCGAAAAATACGCCACCAACAAACAATTTCAGTTAAAGGCTCACCTGCACGCTCTCGCAATTCTAAAAAATCAAACGCTGCCCGAAAAAAACGCTGTTTGGAAATCCGATAAATACGATTACTGCGTCGTCGTTCTAAATGATATTGTAGTAACCAAACAGAACGTATCATCGTCGTCAAACGATGTGGAATGGTTAATGTTTGTATCTGTAAATAAAGAGTATGATTCACTCCATAATAGAGTGAATGGAACAATCGTTTGTGCTTTTTAAAATGCTGCTCCATTAATTCTTGAACCACAGGCCATAAAAAAATAGCAAATAGAAATCCTGGGTTTAGTGTTTGATTTTTATAATAACGTTCATCTGTCGCTTTTAAGGCAAGTTCAATCAAATTTCGGTAATATACATTCTGATTTTTTTCTATAAAAGCAATTACTTCCGGAAATAATGCTTTCATATAATTGGTGCGCATTAACAATTGATAAGACCGATGTGCATAGCCTTTGAAAAAAATTTTTAATAGTTCTGTGAACAAACGAGCTCCAGGTACATGGTGCAGTAAGTTATGTAATCGGAGAAGAGGTTCTTCTGTATCCGGATGAATTTTAAAATTAAGCTTTGCTGCTAATCGCACAGCTCTCAACAATCGCACAGGATCTTCATGATATCGTTGAGTAGGATCACCTATCATGCGAATTAAACCTTTTCGTAAATCTTTCATCCCATTTGCAAAGTCTACTACCGAAAAATTGGTGATGTTGTAATAGAGTGCATTTATTGTAAAGTCCCGCCGCCAAGCGTCTTCTTCTATGGTTCCATAAGTATTATCATTCGCCAACACAAACAGTTTTACTGCTTTGCTTTCTTTCATTTTATCTAATGATTCTTCCTTGAAATATTTTTCTGCATTAGCACGAAAAGTGGATACCTCAATAATTTCATTATAAAAGAAAACGTGTACTAAACGAAATCGTCTTCCAACAAGACGACTGTTTCTGAAGAGTTTCTGAATTTCAAGAGGATGAGCATTGGTGACAATATCAAAATCTTTAGGATGAAGTCCTAATAACATATCTCTTACACCTCCGCCAACTAAAAAAGCTTCATATCCAGCTTTACTTAATCGATAAAGTACTTTCAGAGCATTAGGACTAATATCATCATGTGAAATAGAATGATTCCTATGTTTAATGATGTACGGTCGATCTTTTTTTTTCATTACGAAATAAACGCCCAATACCTCTCCAATGCGTTGGTTTAAACATGAATCCCTACCATTGATTACATTCTCTATTAGAGACTATAATGGAAAAATTCATTTTATGTTACCCAGCTCCCTTCGTCTAGGGGCTTCAGGACGCCGCCCTCTCATGGCGGTAACACGGGTTCGAATCCCGTAGGGAGCGTAGGTCTAATCAATGAGTGACATATTAATGAGACATATTTTTGCAGGATTTTTAAATTTCTATAAATTTTTGAGTAAACTACGCTAGTTGCCTGCTATTTCTTATTTTAAACAATTTTATACTACTGATATTCATTTTATTGGCAATGAATTGAGATGTCTTGATTAAGACTTTATAGATATCAAAACCGCTTTCATTTCAAATTTCAAAATAACGTATTATTAAGTCTGGTTTTCCTTTTTTAGATAGACTATATCTGTCGATTTACAGATTGTGAATATCTAAGATCTGCTCTTTCCATGCTATTTATCCTGCTAAAATTGATGAAAAATTTTATCATTAACTTATTTTTGCTATTTGATTGATGAGTGCTATTATGTATTCTTACAGCTTCTAACCTGATTTTTCATAACTCATTGAAAAGAAATATAGCAAAAATAAAAGATTGGTTATTAATCAAGATGACGCTTAAATGCAGTTTATAAAGAGGTTGTTTTTATACATGGGGTGAGCTCTCTAGTTTAGAATATTTAAAATTAGAATTGAATCTGCATAGAGATATGAAACAGTTATTAATGTGTTTCAGAATTTAAAAAAGTAAAACGACACAAATAAGTGTGCTTAGTATTAAAAAAAAGGACCACAGAAGAATGAAATTTTAAACGTGTTATTCAATTCAAACTTTAGGATGTTACTTTACTCCCCAGCAGAGCTCTCAACTCTTGCGAGATCTAAATTAGTAAAAAAGTGTACTTTCACATTACCGCCAACAATCTTCTTAGATTTATAGAAAAGTCTGGAAATTTACTGCGGCTGTAAATTTTCTTTTCTTCCTAATGAAGGAATAGATTATCTAATTTCTTAAAAATTAGATCTATATTAGTGATAGAAACCAAAAAGAATTATTCATTTGTTTTTAATACAAATTTCAAACATCAGCACTGCAAATTATAGCCTTTACACCTTATTTTTTAATGCTTACGCTTATTACATTGATACTTTTGTTTAAGGGCATACCTTCAATGTATGATTTACATTCGTAGGCCCCTTACTTTGTAGATTCAAGAAGGAACTGAAGTTAGTGGCTTAAATAACTAATTAATTATTCACTAGTTATTTCGCGATATTGTAGTAAAATCAGTCCATCTATCGGGATATTGGCTTTATTTAGATTATTCACCTGCTATTTAAATAAACATCAGGTTTCTTTAGCCATACTCTATTTACCACTCACTTCAAGAATTCTTGGAGAGAATTACATTAATAGAGAATGGTGTAGATATTGCGTAATTCCGAATAAAAACATTTGTACAGCGACAGTTGTTAATATCATTCCCATCAGCCGTTCGATTGCTATTACCCATCGATTTCCAAAAATTTTTATTAAAAAAGGTACAAATAACATGATGATAGTAAAAATTGTAGAGGCAATAAGTACACCTAAAAACACCAACCAAAGATGATGAGGAGCTTGAGTTGCAAACAATAATACCATTGCCATTGCGGACGGTCCAGCTGTCAATGGCACAGCGAGAGGAACAATTAATGGCTCTTCAAAGCTTTCTTTAGCTATTTTTTGTTCCGATGGAAAAATCATTCGAAGAGCAATAATAAAAAGAATAATACTTCCAGCTATAACTAGGGAGGGAGTAGTAATATGTAATCCATGCAAGATATAACGTCCGAGGAAAACAAACAATGCTAAAATGAGAAAAGCGATTATGGATTCACGTAGGATAATTCGTATTTGAGTTCGCGTATTATAGTTCTTTAAGATAGCTAAAAATAAAGGAATATTTCCCAGTGGGTCCATTACTAAGATTAATGTTATTGAAATCGTATAAAGAGTCATTTAAATTGTCTTCAATACTAAGCCTATTTTTATTTAGAAGTCTATCATTCCAAAAAAGAGAAATTACAAGCAGATAATTATTCAATTTCAAGAGACAGATGGTGATTTGTTGCATAAGTAACATTCTCTCTTCTCTTTTTAACGTAGTAATCACCTGATAAGAATTATCTGATATAATAAGAATTATCTGATAAGACAAATCTTTCAATTTACTTCCTTAATATTGTCCTTAATATTGTCATTCTTACCCTCTATTCTTCGAATATAAGGAGATTAAAGTGGCGAAAATGAGTCCAAGCGACAGCACGGCATTGTGAGATGATTATTGAGAATACAAGAAGACTATTTTTACTAAGTGCTTGTTATTGCTGATAAAATGATAAGATAAGTGTTTCACATTTCTCATCAATCACTTTAAACATCATCATCAATTTTTAAGTGATTAATCATGCTATTATCCCTATTTCATTAGTTTCGTCTCATAATTGCTTTCTCCAACCTACATGAGAAACTGATCATAACTATCAAAGAAATCGACATAGAGACTGTATTTTCATTATTCATGTAGTTTAATGACTATATTTATCAGTCGAATACGGTCATCAGTGACTCTTCTTAAAGATTATCTTCTTATTTCATTTAGTAACTTGTTCAATTTCAATAGGATTTTTTTAAGATGCCACTAGGCAGAATTATTGACTTGGCAACAGTTATGTCGAAATGACAGTCAGCATATTAATTAGCGTAAGCTAACAGACTACCTTCTCCTTCATGATGAAGATATAACATCATATTCTGCAAAGTCAAGTGCGAGTCTTTAAATAAAATAGCGCTGCAAAAATAATAAGTTTTAGTAAATGATTTTTTCTCTACGAACTGCATATTTATCGAAAAGGATCAATGGTTTTTACCAGCATACTAAGCGTACATTTAGGCTTACAACTAACTGTAAGCCTATTTTCACTAACAAATGCTTTAAGTAAATGCATCGTCTTTAATTGAATAATAAAATAATAAAATTACTGAATCTAAATTTCTTTGAAAAGTTACTTGATTACTTACGCGCGCACAGGATTCTGTGATACTAATTGTCCAATCCAATCCGTACCACATTCGTTTTTTATAATTTTTCTAATTGTTCTCATCATTTTTACTGAAAATGATCAAAAAAATTTGCTATCTTTGCTTTTCTAGAATTTCTGTTTCGAGTTTGCGATAAATACGATAAATAACTTAGTGAAAATTACCCATACAGGTAAAGGTGTTAATAATCTACACCCCATGTTAGATATTGTTTAAAGTATCAACGCCAATTCAATTTGAGTGTTTAAATCAATCGTCAAGAACAAGAAACACCTATATCCTACCTGTTGCAATTTTCGAGAAAGAATTGGAACCGCATCAAAAAATGCATGCGACTTTTATGCTGTCATTTTTTAAACGTTACAAACGACATAACTGTCTGAGAGAAAATACATGTTAACTTTAAACAACACCTTCATCCAGCAGATTGCGCAAAGACCATCTCCTTACAACACAACGCTAAAATATAATCCGCTTGACAAATAACCTAGCGTTCTGATGTTCCTCCGTAAATAATTTATGGGTTGGTAAAAATTTGTACAACGTACATTTAATCTTGCAGTGTTGCACTCTGTGGGGATGGATTTGAATTGATCTCTACAACACTATCTAATCGGAACGCATCTTGTAGTAAGAATTATTAAAGCCCAATATACTAATCCTGAGCTATAACTATATCAGGAGACATATAAGGGATGCAGAATGTGTTCCTCAACTTGGGGAAGTAAACAAGGGAATAGCCCTTCAAAGCTATCTGAAAAAATATATAGCGATTTCGAACAATTCTACAAAGCATTATTATACATCAGAACTAACTTTAATATTGTCGATTATTATTTTAATCGTGTGCATTTTACACAAGCTTAAATAGTTCAATTAACTGATTTTTAATTTATAAATTAAAGCGTTTAAGTTTTAATCTTTCTCTTGATTATGCATAGTTACAGATTAGCTTAGTTAATGAGATTTATAGATTAGCTTATCAAGCTTATTTAGGGTATAATAAGGCTTTTATTACAATTTACCTTAGTAGAAAATACTATGTGTGCGAAAAAACGAATCGCTATCACTTCCCTCGCCGTCATCATGGCCTTTCGGATGTTTGGGTTGTTTATGCTGCTTCCTGTGCTTGCTCTCTATACCAACCGAATCCCTTTTGCGACACCAACCCTCATTGGGATAGCTCTTGGTATTTATGGTCTCTTACAAGCTTGTTTTCAAATTCCTTTTGGGATGATCTCCGATCGTATTGGCCGGAAGCCGGTCATTACAACAGGCTTAATATTACTAAGCGTTGGAAGTGTTCTTGCAATTTTTTCACATTCTATTTACGGCATTATTATTGGCCGAGCGTTTCAAGGTACAGGAGCAGTTGGGAGTACTATTCTTGCCATGATCACCGATTTGACTCGCGATGAAGAACGAAGTAAAGCCATGGTATTAGTCGGGATGGTCATTGGTTCTTCGTTTTCTATTGCTCTTATTATCGGACCAGTTATTAATGCATGGTTTCATCTCGAAGGTATTTTCTGGGTGACAATAATTTTTGCAACATTAGGGATTATTCTTCTTTATACTGTCGTACCTGCTTCCCCTCAAGCACTACTACCTCTCTGTCCTAGAGAAGAATTTGAATCAAGAAGATACTTTAAAAATGTAATTTGCAATAGCGCGCTTTTACGCTTAGATTTTGGAATCTTTTCTCTGCACTGTATTTTAACAGCAATGTTTATTAATATTCCTATTATTTTAAGTCGAATAATTAATCTCACTGAACATGAGCAAATATTTTTTTATTTAATCATATTATTCCTTGCTTTTATAGCAGCAATACCTCTTATTATTTTTTCTGAAAAGAAATACCAACTTAAGTTAAGTTTTATCAGCGCTATCGCTTTCTTAATAGTTTGTCAATTTTTATTTATGGTTTTTTGTCACTCGATCATTGAAATTAGCGCCATCTTATTTTTCTTCTTCACTGTTTTCACATTACTAGAAGCAATGCTTCCCTCATTAATCTCAAAAATTGCACCGATTCGTCAAAAAGGTATGGCTCTCGGAATTTACTCTTCCTCTCAATTTTTTGGTATTTTTTTTGGTGGTATTGTGGGGGGATGGATTTTTAATCACTTTCAAGCAGTAGGAGTATTCATTTTTTGTGCAATTATTGCATTTTTATGGCTAGCACTAGCTATAAAAATGCAAAACCCTTCTTATCTTTCTACCGTTACCCTACAATTAGACGAATATTTGAAACAAAGTATTACCTCTTTGAAAAAAAATCTCCATGACATTCCTGGTGTTTCTGAAATAGCAGTTTTGGCCCAGGAAAATTTAATTTATCTTAAAATTGATAAAAAAATCATTACCGAGGAAGAATTGCGAAAACGAATTAGACAGAGTAACCCGGACGCGGGTAGAGACCATTAGAAATCAATAGAACACTACTTTAGGAGATTTTTAGTAATGGCTAGAGGTGTAAATAAAGTTATTTTAATTGGAAATTTAGGCCAAGACCCCGAAGTGCGTTATACGCCAAATGGAAACGCTATCGCGAATGTAACGTTAGCTACGAGTACAACCTGGCGTGATAGACAAACAGGTGAATTGCAAGAGCGAACGGAATGGCATCGTATTGCATTCTTTAATCGTTTGGCTGAAATTGTAGGAGAGTATTTGCGTAAGGGGTCAAAAGTGTATATTGAAGGAAGCTTACGAACACGTAAATGGCAAGATAAGAATGGTGCTGATCGTTACACCACAGAAATTGTCGCAAGTGAAATGCATATGCTTGATAGCCGAAGTAGCGTTAGTAGTAGCCATGAAAATCAAGAAGGTAGCTCTTCTTCTTACAAACAAATGAATCCGATAGGAAATCAAACAGCTATACCTAATGAAGATAGTTCCTGCTCTGACCTTGAAGATGATATTCCCTTCTAATACAATAAAAGAGGTAATTTACAATAAAGGAGGTAATTCAATTTTGCTGATAACTTCATTAGAAAGAATAGAAACATTAATATCTATATCCTGCTTATAATTGATATCACTTAAACCAAAACCAAATAGTTTATAAAAATCTCTACGATAACCAGTAATATCAGATATTTGATTAGCGTTTTCGCTATTGATGGATTTCCATAATTTTTTTACTTCAGCTTGAACATCATCGCGCATTTCCAAATCATCAATTCGGATACGACCTTTTTCATCCACAGGAAAATCACGATTACAATATAAGTGATCGTTAAATAACCGCCACATCTGCTCGATACAACCTTCATGCAGATTTTTTTCCTTCATAACTTTATAAAGCAATGAGATATAAAGAGGAACAATAGGTATAGCAACGCTGGCTTGTGTTACTAATGCTTTATTCACAGAAATAATGGCTTGTCCTTTTAATTCCGATTTTAAAAGAGAATCTAATTTTTTAGCTGTTTCTTCTAAATGCAATTTTGCTCTTCCAATGGTGCCATTACGGTAAATCGCGTGGGTTAGTTCAGAGCCAATATATGTAAAGGCAACTGTTTTAGTTTTTTTTGTCAAACAATTATTGTCCAATAAAGAAGTTATCCATAAAGCCCAATCATCGCCGCCCATAACTGCTGTTGTGTTCTGAATTTCTTTTTCAGTTGCAGGCTTAATTGTCACCTCACTTACTTCACCTGTCATAATATTTACCGTCTTATTTCGATAAGATTGGCCAATAGGCTTTAATACAGAATTAAAAATTTTTCCAGTTTTAGAGTGAATACGACGCGGAGAAGCAATACTATAAATGACTAAATCAACTCCGCCTTGCCAATCTTGTTTAATTAATTCAATAGTTTTTTGTTTTATTTCATCTGAAAATGCATCACCATTAATGCTTTTAGCATACAACCCTGATTTATAGGCAGCCTTTTCAAAGGCTGCTGTATTATACCATCCTGGAGAAGCGGTTCTTTTTTCACTAGCTGGCTTTTCAAAAAAAACACCTATCGTTTTAGCCCTTGCACCAAAAGCAGCTACAATGCGACTTGAAAGACCAAAACCAGTAGAGGCACCAATAATCAAAACTTTTTTAGGACCATGAGAAAGATGCGTCTGTTTTTTGACATAATCAATCCATTCTGTCACATGTTTTTTGCATCCATCCGGATGAGCCGTCGTGCAAATAAAACCATGAATTTTTGGTGCGACAATCATGAAGTTTTTCCTTTAATTATTTTTATCTTATCTTTATTTAAGACAACGAACTGTATTTAAAGCCATATTTCAATCTAGAAGAATGAGATGAACAATATTTTAAAAATCAAAAGAGAGAATTATATTAAATAATGCTTCCTATTTTATATAATTCAGCATATTTAAAGATATCATATCCTTTATTTTAAAGAAATTGTCTTTCTTAATTAAGTTTTACGGGGATCAGAAAGAGAAAATAATAGCTTCTTTGAGTTAAGCTGCTTCTTCCGTGCTGTCTTTTACTGCTACTCGATCAACTAATTCAACAATTGCCATAGGTGCATTATCTCCAGCACGAAAACCGCATTTTAATACGCGACAATAACCACCGGGGCGTTCTCTACATCGTGGTGCAATTTCCTTAAAAAGCTTCATTACAGCTTCATCGTCACGTAGACGATTGAAGGCCAGGCGACGGTTAGCTACACTGTCTTCTTTTGCTAAAGTAATCAATGGCTCAACTATCCGTCGTAATTCTTTTGCTTTTGGTAGAGTAGTTTTGATTAACTCGTATTTAATTAATGATACAGACATATTTTGTAGCATCGCCTTTCGATGTGCACTAGGACGATTGAAATGTCTGCCACTTTTACGATGATACATCGTCTACTTCTCCGGAAAACTTTCAGGAGACCATCCTTCAATATGCATACCAAGATTTAATCCTTTTTGTACAAGTACGCTTTTAATTTCCAATAAAGACTTTCTACCCAAATTTGGCGTCTTTAACAAATCGTTTTCAGAACGCTGTACTAAATCACCAATATAATAAATACTTTCTGCTTTCAAGCAATTAGCAGCTCGCGCAGTTAATTCTAAATCGTCTACAGAGCGAAGCAATAAGGGATCTATTTTATCCTCTTTTCTACTAGAGGATCGATATTCCTCATGCTTTAAATCAACAAAAGTAGCTAATTGGTATTGTAAAATGGTTGCTGCGAACCGAATAGCACCTTCAGGATTGAGTGTACCATTAGTTTCAAGATCGATGATTAATTTATCTAAATCAGTGCGCTTTTCTACTCGTGTATTTTCTACAGAATAAGAAACACGTCGTACCGGACTATAGGAAGCATCTAGCAATAATACACCTAATGAGCGACTTTCTTCTTTCTCTGCACGTATACTAGCAGGTTCATAACCTCGACCCATTTCTGCTTTTAACGTCATGTTAATTTCACCATCCTTAGTAAGATGTGCAATGACATGATCAGAGTTGATAATCTTAACACCATGATCTGTTTGTAAGTCTCCTGCTATGACTATACCTGGACCTTTTTTATTTAGGGTTAAAGTAGCTTTACTACGTCCTTCTAACTTAACAGCAACTCCTTTTAGATTTAATATAATACTCACCACATCTTCACGTACACCCTCAATAGAGGTGTATTCATGCAAAACACCTTTTATTTGCGCTTCGACAATAGCGGCTCCAGGCATAGAAGATAATAAAATTCTTCTCAGAGCATTTCCTAAGGTGTGTCCAAACCCACGCTCTAACGGCTCTAATACAATACGAAAGTGATAAGGTGACACAGGATGAACCTGAGCGTTTTTCGGTGTTAAAAATGATTTAAGAAGATCTTGCATATTTAATTTCCCTTACTTCGAATAGAGTTCAACAACGAGGTTTATTTTAAATTCAGCAGGTAATTCTGCTACGTCTGGTTGATTCTTGAGTGTACCTAGCATTTTTTTTGTATCCACTTCGATCCAAGAAACCGATTCGCGTTGTTGTGCTAGTTCTAATGCGCCTCTGATTCGGAATTGCCCCCTCGCTTGTCTATGAACTTTAATCAGATCCCCAGGTTTTACTTGATAAGAAGGAATATTAACTACTTTCTCGTTAACGAGGATCGCTTTATGACTTACAAGCTGTCTCGCTTCTGCTCTGGTAGCCGAAAATCCTATTCGATAAACCACGTTATCCAATCGTCCTTCTAATAAGCTTAATAAATTTTCTCCAGTTGACCCTTTTAGTTTATCAGCTTTCCGATAATAATTACGAAATTGCTTTTCTAAAATGTCGTAATAACGTTTAATCATCTGTTTCATCCGCAATTGGACACCATAGTCCGTGGTTCGACCACGACGTTGCCAGTGCATACCAGAAACACGTTCAATATTGCATTTCGAATCAATGGTCCGAATACCACTTTTTAGTTGCAAATCAGTTTTTTCACGTCGTGATAATCGACATTTTGGGCCTAAATATCTTGCCATTGCTTAATTGTCTCCTAAACTCGTCGTTTCTTACGTGGTCGACAGCCATTGTGTGGCAATGCTGTGCGATCTTCTAGACTAATAATTTTTAAACCGGCGGCACGCAATCCACGAATAGCAGAATCACGTCCTGCGCCTGGACCTTTAACACATACGGAAACAGCTTCCATACCAAAATCTTGAATGGCTCTTTCACCTACTCCCTCAGCAGCTAATTGTGCACCATAGGGAGTACCTTTGCGAGAACCCTTAAACCCAGATCCACCAACTGATCGAAAACACAATACATTCCCATGAGGATCAGAAATACATATTTTTGTGTTATTAAATGTTGCATTAATGTGGGCAATACCCTCAGTAACCTTGCGAAAACGTTTTTTTGACATGAAACAACCTTTTTCTTTTTATCAAGTTCGTATAGACTTACGTTTACCCTTGCGTGTACGAGCATTAGTGCAGGTTCGTTGACCACGGACTGGAAGCCCTCGGCGGTGACGGATACCTTGATAAGTAGCTAAATCCATCTTCCGTTTGATATCTGTAGAACGTTCACGTCTTAAGTCCCCTTCTACTGTGAACTTGCTAACTTCATTTCGTAAAGCGTCAAGCTCAATCTCTGACAAGTTCTGTATTTTAGAAGTAGGAGCGATTTTTGCTGCTTTGCAAATTTTTATTGCACGAGAATTACCTATACCGTAAATTGCTTGAAGCGCTACTCGTACGTGTTTTTGCATTGGAATGTTAACGCCTGTGATGCGAGCTACCATTTGTATTTACTCCAACTTATCATCAATAATTCACCAAAAATTTAATGAAAACCACAACTATAATCCCCATCCCTCGATAAATCAAGGGATCACAGAGATACTGGCTAGCATGCCCTCTCGCTAGAGATTCTATCTAGCGCTCCTAACGATTTTCCAACTTGTCACTTCGTCATTTTTTATTCTGATTGAATGGAACTACTAATATGTATCTTACTTTCTACTTTTTTGTCTTTGCTTATGCCGAACGTTACTGCAAATTACTCGTATAACACCTTCCCGTCTAACTATTTTACAATTTTGACAAATTCGTTTTACAGATGCTCTTACTTTCATCCCATTATCCTTCCTTCATTATCGAATAAGCCCAAATTTTGAGCCTTTCATACTTGATTTTTTCATTAAAGATTCATATTGATAGCTCATTAAATGAGCTTGTACTTGCGTCATGAAATCCATCACAACCACCACTACAATTAACAAAGAAGTGCCTCCAAAATAAAAAGGAATATTCCATGTCAAAATCAAAAATTGAGGTAGCAAAGCTACCAAAGTAAGATAAATAGAACCCACTAAAATTAATCTGGCCATTACCTTGTTAATATAATTCGCTGTTTGCTCACCTGGGCGAATACCAGGAATAAATGCCCCAGATTTTTTTAAATTTTCAGCTGTTTCTTTAGGATTAAAAACCAAAGTTGTATAGAAAAAACTAAAAAAGACTATTGATATAGAAAAAACCACAATATAGGCTGGCTGACCATTTGAAAGCACTAAAGAAACATTATTTAGCCATTCTAATCCTCGAATCGAGGCCATAAATTTAGCTGCGGCTCCTGAAAATAAAATAATACTCTGAGCGAAAATTACTGGGATCACCCCAGCCATATTAATTTTTAATGGAAGATGACTGCTTTGAGCCACATACAACTTTCTTCCTTGCTGCCGTTTAGCATAACTAATAGTAATTCGACGTTGAGCTCGTTCAAATAAGACAACCACTAGAGTGGTTGCAATTACTACTGTCATCAAAAGTAATAAAGTCAACACAGAAATTTGACCTTGATGTACTTGTGTAAATACTTGGCTAATTGCTGTAGGGAACCGTGAAGTAATACTAGCAAAAATAATTAAAGAAGTTCCATTACCAATGCCTCGTTCCGTCATTTGTTCACCTAACCACATTAGAAAAATAGTACCTGTTACGAGCGTAATAACAGCCGTAAAATAGAAACTAAAATTTGGTCTAATTAAGGTAAGTACAGTGCCGCTGTTAGCAAGCCACTTGGCCATAAAAATTGATTGCGGTAAGGACAATATAACAGTTCCATACCGCGTATACTGATTGATCTTTCGACGACCTGCTTCCCCCTCTTTTCGAAGAGCCTGCATTTTAGAAGAAATTTGGCTGTACATTTGAATAATGATAGAAGAGGAAATATACGGTATTACCCCTAACGCAAAAATTGTCATCCGACTTAAAGCACCACCGGAAAACATATTAAACATTCCTAGAAAGCCTAATTCATGTTGGTGAAAAAGCGCTTCTAGACGAGCAGGATCGAGACCAGGGACGGGTATATAAGTCCCTAATCGGTATATCATAATGCCAATTAAGACGAACAATAAACGCCGTTTTAATTCACTAAGTCCACTACCTTGTAAGGGTGCACCGAACTTGGTTTTAGCCATTAAACCTTACCGCCTACTGCTTCTACAGCGGACTTAACGCTTTTGGTTACTTGCAGACCTAAAATTGTCACAGGCTTTTCTAATTTACCTGAAGCAAATATTTTAACATACCTAATATGGCGACCAATAATGTTGGCCGCTTTCAAAGTATCGATATTAACTACATCACTATCAGAAATCTTATTTAATTCGTGTAAGCGCACTTCTGCAGAAAATAACTTCTTCCTTGATGTGAAGCCAAATTTTGGGACCCGACGTTTTAGAGGCATTTGCCCACCTTCGAAGCCAACTTTATGATAGCCGCCTGAGCGAGAATGCTGTCCTTTATGTCCGCGGCCACAAGTTTTTCCTTTTCCACTGCCAATCCCACGACCTACTCGCGTTTTATTTTTTTTTGCCTTTTTATTAGGTTGTAGAACATTCAGCCTCATTTCAAACTTCCTCAATCTTTAGCAAATAAAACACCTTATTAATCATTCCTCGATTAGCAGGTGTATCAATAACCTCAACCGTCTGATTGATTCGTCGTAATCCCAAGCCTTCTATAGACTCACGATGTCCGGGTTTGCGTCCATATTTACTTCCTATTAAGGTCACACGAACTTTTTTTAATTTTCTCATTAGTTTTATCCTAAAATTTCTTTAATAGATTTTCCACGTTTTGCAGCCACAGCGTCAGGTGTTTCTATGCTTTTAAGTGCTTTGAAGGTAGCTCGAACTACATTGATTGGATTAGAAGAGCCGATACACTTCGCTAAAATATTTTGAATACCCATAACTTCAAAAACTGCTCGCATCGCATTTCCAGCAATCACTCCAGTTCCATTTGAAGCAGGCAATATCAATACAGTTGAAGATGCATGAGTAGCTTTTACTGCATGACTTAATGTGTTTTTCCCATCTAAAGGCACAGAAATCATATTACGGCGCGCGTCTTCCGTAGCCTTTTTTATGGCAGCCGGAACCTCACGCGCTTTTCCTAAACCAAAACCTACCTTACCTTCGCCATCCCCCGCAACGACCAATGCGGAAAAACCAAACACGCGTCCACCCTTTACAACTTTCGCTGTACGTCGAACATAAACCAGTTTATCCTGGTTACCATCGGTTTTCGTATCAGTACCCAATTCACGCATAAATGTACCTTATTAAAATTCAATTCCACCTTTACGTGCTGCTTCCGCTAATGCTCGTACACGTCCGTGGTATTTATAACCACTGCGATCGAAAGCTACTCTTATCACTCCTAATTTTTTCGCACGTTCCGCAATAAGATCACCCACTACCTCAGCTGCTGCAATATTGCCCCCATGCCTTAATTGACTTCTTACCCCTTTTTCCAAAGTCGATGCGGTAGCTAATATTTTTGCATCAGAAGAAATGAGCTGAACATAAATATGATTGAGCGAGCGGTGCACACATAATCGTATCATACCTGATGCCTTAATTTTTGATCGCGTTCGACGTATACGTCTAAGTTGTTTTTTTCGTTTATGCATCATTTCTTCTTAGCCTCTTTACGAACTACATTTTCATCATCATAACGAATACCTTTGCCTTTATAAGGCTCAGGTGGCCGGGTTGCACGAATATTTGCTGCCACTTGGCAAACTAATTGCCGATTAGCACCCTTGACAATGATCTCAGTTGTACTAGGCGTTTCTACAGTAATACTTTCTGGAATTTCAATTTCCACTGGATGTGAAAATCCGATTGTTAAATTTAACGTTTTTCCTTGAGCTTTCGCACGATAACCAACTCCCACTATTACTAATCTTCGTTGAAATCCCTTATGAACACCATGCACTATGTTTTGAATTACAGCATGAGTTGTTCCTACTAACGCATTTGATTTCGGTAAATCATTTTCTGACATTATTCGGAGTTTATTACCCTCTTGTGTAACTTTAATGACGTCATGCATTATTTGAGTAAGCTCACCGAATTTACCTTTCACCGTTACGAATCGACCATGGACCTTAACATCAACACCAGATGGGATCTTAATTGGATTTTTTGCCACACGACTTACCATAATGTTTTCTTTCCTAGCTAACGTAACAGATGATTTCCCCACCTTCACCATAATGTCGTGCCTGCCGACCAGACATTACACCCTTTGAAGTTGAAACAATAACAATACCTAAGCCATTATTTATTTTAGGTAATTTATTCTTACCTTTATATACACGTAAAGAAGGACCACTAACACGTTTTAGAGTTGAAATAACAGGCCTTGCTTCATGATATTTCAAGATAATTACCAATTGATTTTTGGTTATGTTGTTTTCTTCACGATAATCAGTAATATAACCTTCCTTTTTTAATACCTTTGTAATGCTTAATTTTAATTTTGATGAAGGTATAACAACTTCTTTTTTTGCTACTGCTTGCGCATTACGAATACGCGTTAACATATCGGATATAGGATCTTGCATCATAAATTACCAACTCGCTTTTTTTAATCCGGGCACATCACCCCTCATCGCAGCTTCCCGCAAGTGAATTCGACACAACCCAAATTTTTTAAGTGTGCCACAAGGACGACCACATGCTCGACATCGGTGTCTCACTCGAACTGTTGACTCATTTCGAGGACTTTTTTGTAACTTTAGTAGAGCTAACTCTTGATCTTCAGGAGTACCTCTTTTAAAGATCTGTTTTAATTCAAAACGTCTTTTTCTCGCCTTTTGAGATTGTTGAATACGTCTTTTATTTCGTTCGATGACACTTAATTTCGCCATAGCTCTTATTATAACCTCTTTTGGTTTTTATAAATCTTTCAATGGGAAACTAAAAGCTTTTAATAAAGCTTTTCCTTCTTCATTAGTTCTTGCTGTAGTGGTAATAGTAATATCCATCCCACGAATAGCATCGATTCTATCGTATTGAATTTCTGGAAAAACAATTTGTTCTTGAATTCCTAAACTAAAGTTACCTCGTCCGTCAAAAGATTTAGCGTTAAAACCTCGAAAATCCCGAATACGAGGTATCGCAATCGAAATTAATCGTTTCAAAAATTCATACATGCGTTTCCGACGCAAGGTTACCTTACAGCCAATAGGCCATCCAGTACGAATTTTAAAACCAGCCTCCGATTTACGCACATACGTAACAATGGGTTTCTGACCTGAAATTCTCATCATGTCATCCATAGCACGTTCAATTACTTTTTTATCAGCTATGGCTTCACCGGCGCCTATATTTAAAGTAATTTTCTCAATACGTGGAACGGCCATTATAGATTTAAGATCAAATTCTTTTTGCAAATTTGGGATAATCACTTTTTTGTAGAGTTCCTGTAGTTCTACCATATTTTTTCCTTATACATCAATCAGTTCGAAATTTGATGCAAATACTCGAACTTTCAATCCATTTTCAAGTACTTTAATTCTCACGCGATCCAGTTTTTTAGTGATAGGATTATAAATAGCGACGTTAGACACATGAATCCCTGACTCTCTTTCTAATATCCCTCCCTGTTCATTTTTATTGGGATTAGGTCTAACATGTTTTTTAACTAGATTAATGCCTTCAACCAATACCCGCCCATTAGATAAAACTTTTAGTACCTTACCTTGACGACCTTTATCTTTTCCTGTCATTACAACAACAGTATCATCTTTTTTAATTTTTTTCATTGTCATCATCTTATCATCTATTATAAAACTTCTAAGGCTAAGGAAATAATTTTCATAAAATTGCTGGTCCGTAATTCGCGAGTTACCGGCCCAAAAATCCGTGTACCTACCGGTTGTAACTGATTGCTTAACAGCACCACTGCATTACTATCAAATCGAATTACCGACCCATCATCCCGTCGAACACCCTTACACGTTCGTACTACCACAGCGTTCATCACATCTCCCTTTTTTACTTTTCCCCGCGGAGTCGCTTCTTTAATACTCACTTTAATGACATCACCAATATTGGCGTAACGACGTTTAGAACCACCTAAAACTTTAATACACATCACGCGTCTAGCTCCACTATTATCTGCCACATCAACAACTGATTGTGCCTGAATCATCATTAATTCCTTACATCTTTTCTGATTTTTCTCTAATTTTTAACAACATCCATCTTTTCGTTTTCGAAATAGGACGTGTTTCACAAATGGTTACGGTATCACCTTTCTGACATTTATTTCCTTGATCGTGTGCACGCACTTTTGTAGAACGTTTGATAAACTTCCCATATTTGGGGTGCCTTACTTGCTGTTCTACTAATACAACAACTGTGTCATTCATTTTGTCACTAACCACAGTTCCTGTTAGGGCACGCACTACCTTCTCATTCTTACTCATAAAAGATATTCCTCTCTCTTTCTTTCAAGATAGTCTTAACACGAGCAATATTGCGTCGTACCTGTTTATAGAGATGTGAGTGGGAGACTTCTCTCATACCTTTTTGCATACGTAAATTGAATTGCTCTTTTAAAAAAGCAATTAACTCATTTTTAAGTTCAGCTTCTGTCTTATTACGGAATTCATTGGCTTTCATTACATTATCGTCCGTTTAACAAACACGCATTTCACAGGCAATTTAGCTGCTGTTCGATCTAAAGCCTCACGAGCAAGAACTTCATCAATCCCTTCAATTTCGAACAGCATTCGCCCAGGTTGTACAAGCGCTACCCAATATTCAACGCTCCCCTTGCCCTTACCTTGACGCACCTCCAAAGGCTTTTTCGTAATCGGTTTATCTGGAAAGATACGGATGATAATCTTGCCACCGCGCTTTATATGTCGTGAAAGAGCACGTCTGGCGGATTCTAGTTGACGCGCAGTGATTCGAGCATAAGCCGTTGCTTTGAGACCAAACTCTCCAAAACTAACCCGATTGCCACGATGAGCTACTCTTCGATTTCGGCCTTTAAAATCTTTTCGGTACTTTCTGTTACTTGGTTGCAGCATTTAACCGTTTCCTATTTCACTTCCTCAACTACTACCCGCTCGACAGTAGCTTCTGCAGTTGACGTTTTCGCTCTCATTGCATGGATTTCTCCTTTAAAAATCCACACCTTTACCCCTATTGTTCCATAAGTAGTTTTAGCTGTAGCTGTCGCATAATCAATATCAGCTCGAAACGTATGCAGAGGAACACGCCCTTCTCGATACCACTCAGTACGAGCGATCTCAGCTCCACCCAAGCGCCCACTTACGCTGATCTTAATCCCAAAGGCACCTTGACGCAGAGTATTTTGCACAGCGCGTTTCATAGCTCTTCGAAACATGACTCGACGCTCTAATTGTTGGGCAACACTTTCTGCTACTAATTTTGCATCTAATTCAGGTTTTCGAATTTCTTCAATAGTGATATGGACTGGCACTTTTATTACTTTCGATATTTCTACACGCAAGGCCTCAATTTCTCCACCTTTCTTTCCAATGATTACACCCGGACGTGCAGAGTAAATTGCAATTTTGGCATTTCGAGCTGGCCGTTCAATTTGGATTCGGCTAATAGCTGCACCTTTTAAGCGTTCTTCTAAAAACTGACGTACTTTTAAATCGTCGTTTAAATGATCAGCAAAATCTTTTTTATCTGCATACCAGTTGGATGTCCAATCTCTTGTAACACCAAGTCGTATTCCAACGGGATTAACTTTTTGACCCATTAATTCTCCTCCACTCGATAATCCGATACTTCAATAGTAACATGACAAGTACGCTTCAAAATTCGATTAGCGCGGCCACGAGCTCGAGTGCGAAATCTGCGTGCCATAGGACCTTCATCAATTGTTACTGATAATACTTTTAACTCATCCATATCGGCGCTCTTATTATGCTCGGCATTGGCAATAGCCGAATCTAAAACTTTTTTTATAATAACTGCAGCTTTTTTGTTGCTAAAACGCAACAAGTCAACCGCTTTTTCAACCGGTAAACCTTGAACCTGATTCGCTACAAGTCTTACCTTTTGAGCTGAAATATGTGCATATTTCAATTTTGCACTAACTTTCATCATCAACTCTCTTTCTTTGCTTTACGATCACCTGAATGAGCCCTAAAAGTACGAGTTATAACAAATTCCCCTAATTTATGTCCTACCATGTTTTCTGAAATATAAATAGGCATGTGTTGACGCCCGTTATGAATAGCAATAGTCAGGCCTATCATTTCAGGAGTGACCATAGAGCGCCGTGACCAGGTTTTAATAGGTCGCTTGCTGCCTTCTTTTTGTGCTTTTTCTACCTTCTTTAAAAGATAATGATCTACGAATGGACCTTTATTTATTGATCTTGGCACTTTTTTAATACCTCTTCTTCTATTTTTTATGCCGACTACGAATGATCATATTAGTCGTACGTTTATTATGGCGTGTTTTATAACCTTTTGTTGGTTTACCCGTAGGAGAAACTGGATGACGACCTCCTGAAGTTTTACCTTCGCCTCCTCCATGAGGATGATCTACTGGATTCATCGCTACACCACGAACAGTAGGTCGCCGACCACGCCAACGTTTAGCACCTGCTTTACCTAACGAACGTAAATTATGTTCTGGATTGGATACCTCTCCTACACAGGCACGGCAACTAATTAAAATTTTTCTCATCTCACCTGAGCGCATTCGAACAATAGCGTAAATCCCATCTCTTGCCACTAATTGGGCAGAAGTACCCGCACTTCTGATAAGCTGTGCTCCTTTTCTTGGTTTTAATTCAAGGTTATGAATAGTAGTCCCTAGTGGGATATTCTGCAATGGTAAACAATTGCCGGGGCTAATAGGCGCATCTTCTCCTGAAACTACGAATGAACCTTGATGAATTCCTTTGGGGGCTATAATATAGCGGCGTTCTCCATCCGGAAATAAGACTAAAGCAATATAAGAGCTACGATTTGGATCGTATTCTAACCGCTCTATGATACCCTTACCCTTCTTATCACGCTTAAAGTCAATAATTCGATAATGGCGCTTGTGCCCACCGCCTCGATGGCGTACAGTGATACGTCCCTGGTTGTTACGACAATTAATAAGCTTTCTACTCTCTATCAATGGTGCATGTGGCTCGCCTTTGTGCAAATTTGGATGTACAATTTTGATAACGAAGCGTCGTCCTGGTGACGTAGGTTTTGTTTTTACTAAAGCCATTTTTTATTTACTCCAGCTTTCATTTGCTAGCTACAATATCAATTTCATTACCTGATACTAACGTAACATACGCCTTTTTCCAATTTTTACGTTGACTTCGCACTTTTCTAAATCGCGTAGTTTTCCCTTTAACATTACAAACACGCACTGCCTTTACCGTGACATTAAATTGATTTCCTACAGATGCCTTAATTTCAGATTTCGTTGCATTGGGTAGTACTTTAAATATATGCTGACCTGTAAATAAAGCACTCTTTTCCGATACATAATGACCCATAAGAACTTTTAATAATCTTTCTTGCTTCACGAAAATCTCTCCCAAAGCTTTTTTAAAGCATCTATTGTAATCAATACATTTTCCGAAGTAACAAGGCTGACTGGGTCTACTGTTATAGAATCCAAAGTTATGACATTGATCATATTTCTTGAAGCTAGCTTTACATTTCGATCATCTTTATCAAGAATGATTAAAGCTTTTTCTATATTTAATCCCGCTAGTAAGTTTTTCAACTCACAAGTTTTAGGCTCTTTTAATTTTAAACTTTCTACCACAATAAAACGCTCTTGCCGAATTAATTCAGAGAGAATAGAAATCATGGCTTGGTGGTACATCTTTCGATTTACTTTTTGCGAGAAATTACGAGGTCTTGCTGCAAAAATCACACCACCACTACGCCATAGAGGGCTTCGAATACTACCTACTCTGGCTCGTCCAGTCCCCTTTTGTCGCCAAGGCTTAGATCCGCTACCACTGACTTCACTTCGTGTCTTTTGCGCTTTGGTACCTGCTCGTGCACCAGATAAATAAGCAGTAATGACTTGATGAACTAAACCTTCATTAAATTCCACCCCGAAGATAGATTCAGTTACAACGATCTTACTCAGTTCTTTTTTGTCGAAGTAGCGTACCGCAAGCTCCATCGATTATCTCCTGCAATCAGTGAATTTACTTGTTCTAGTTGATTCCATAATCATCACTTTATTACCAGGAGCACCTGGTAAAGCACCTTTAATTAAAAGGAGATGTCGTGCAACATCAATTCTAAAAATTTCTTGGTTTTGGATAGTGCAATAAGTATTTCCCATGTGACCCGCCATTTTTTTGCCTTTCCACACACGTCCTGGTGTTTGACATTGTCCTATGGAGCCTGGCGCGCGATGAGATAATGAATTCCCATGTGTAGCATCCTGGGTGCGAAAATTATGGCGCTTTACTGTACCAGCAAATCCCTTACCTCGAGTTAAACCGCGTACATCAACAGTTTGTCCCTCTTTAAAAATATTAACCTTGAATTCATCACCTACCTTAATTTTGGTTAATTCATCAGAAACAACACGAAATTCACGGATCACCTCTCCTGCTTCTACCCCACTTTTCGAATAATGTCCTAACATTGCTTTATTGACACGAACGAAAGACTTTTTTCCATAGGTTACTTGAATAGCATAATAGCCATCAACATCAACCGTTTTTATTTGAGTAACTCGATTAGGCGTCACTTCAATTACTGTAATAGGAATAACGATCCCCATCTCTGTAAAGATGCGAGTCATACCACATTTTTGACCAATTAAACCAATAGGCATCACCTATTCTCCAGTGATCTATCCTAACTACTTAAAAAGAGGCTATCCTATAAAAAACCCCTTCTACACCTATGTATACCTGTGCACTTTAAACGGATTCTGATTCAACACTTATTCGAATATCCACCCCAGCAGCTAAATCTAATTTCATTAATGCATCAACTGTTTTATCAGTAGGTTGTACAATATCTACTAATCGTTTATGAATTCTGATTTCATATTGATCCCGAGCGTCCTTATCTACATGAGGCGAAATTAAAACCGTATAGCGCTCAATTTTTGTAGGCAACGGAATTGGACCTTTAATAATTGCACCTGTTCGCCGTGCTGTCTCAACAATTTCTCGCGTAGATCGATCAATTAATCGATGATCAAATGCTTTTAATCGAATTCGAATACGTTGGTTGTTATTGTGATTATTAAAGACTGCCATAATTTAATTTCCAAATATCTTTTACTCAATAATTTTTGTTACGACACCAGCTCCAACGGTACGTCCACCTTCGCGAACCGCAAATCGTAACCCTTCGTTCATTGCTACCGGTGCTATTAACTTCACTGTTACCTTTACGTTATCTCCTGGCATCACCATTTCGACATCTTCAGGTAGACTCAATACCTCTCCTGTCACGTCCGTCGTACGAAAATAAAACTGTGGCCGATAGCCCTTTAAAAAGGGCGTATGCCGACCTCCTTCTTCCTTTGATAATACGTAAATCTCTGCTTCAAACATTGTGTGCGGCGTAATTGTTCCAGGCTTCGCCAATACTTGTCCGCGTTCAACTTCTTCTCGCTTTGTCCCTCTCAATAATACTCCAACATTATCTCCTGCTTGACCTTCGTCCAATAACCTACGAAACATTTCTACACCTGTGCACGTCGTCTTCGTCGTTGCCTTAATCCCCATGATCTCAATTTCATCACCTACTTTGATAATCCCTCGCTCAATGCGTCCCGTTACTACTGTCCCTCGTCCTGATATTGAAAACACATCTTCAATCGGCATTAAAAATGGCTTATTTTTCTCTCGTTCCGGTTCATCGAAATACTCATCTATCGTCTTTACTAACTTTAATATCGCTGGAACCCCTAACTCTCCATTGTCTCCTTTAGCTTATCTTTCTTTCTTAATTCCATTGTTTAACAACAATTTCTCAGTGATATTTTTTGGTGCTTCACTGTACTTTAAAAACTCCATCACGTAAGTTGCACGTCCTTGACTTAGTGAACGAAGATCAGTTGCATAACCGAACATTTCCGCTAGTGGCACCTCAACATTAATAATTTTACCGGTTGGACTTTCATCTATACCTTGAATCATACCCCGACGTCGATTAAGGTCACCAACGATATCGCCCATATATTCTTCTGGAGTAATAACTTCTACTTTCATAATGGGTTCCAACAATACAGGATTGGCTTTAGCAGCTCCTTCCTTAAAGCAAATTGAACCAGCGATTTTAAATGCCATCTCACTGGAGTCAACATCGTGATAAGATCCATTAAAAATAGCTACTCTAATATCTACTACAGGATAACCAGCGATAATTCCATTTTCCATCTGTTCACGCACACCCTTTTCTATAGCTGGAATGTATTCTTTCGGTACCACACCACCTATAATTTCATTTACAAATTCAAAACCAGAACCTGGTTCTTTAGGTTCGATTCGAAGCCATACATGTCCGTATTGTCCTCGGCCACCTGTTTGGCGAATATATTTTCCTTCTTGTTCTACTACTTTTCGAATAGTCTCCCGATAAGCTACACGAGGCTTTCCAACATTAGCGGCAATATTAAATTCACGCTGCATCCGATCTACAATAATTTCTAAGTGCAATTCACCCATACCCTCAATAATAGTTTGTCCAGATTCTTCACCAGTACGAACACGAAATGACGGGTCTTCTTGAGCCAGTTTGCCTAAAGCTGCTCCCATTTTCTCTTGATCTACCTTAGTCTTTGGTTCAATAGCTACGGAAATCACAGGTTCTGGAAATTCTATTTTTTCAAGGGTGATAACTTTCTGTTGATCACAAAGGGTGTCCCCAGTAGTAACATTTTTTAAGCCCACCGCAGCAGCAATATCACCTGCTCGAACCTCTTTAATCTCTTCACGGGAATTGGAATGCATTTGCAAGAGACGGCCAATACGCTCTTTTTTACGTTTAACGGGATTATAAACCGAGTCTCCCGATTTTAATACGCCAGAATAAACTCGAAAGAAAGTTAAGGTCCCAACGAAAGGATCAGAGGCAATCTTAAAAGCTAAAGCTGAAAAAGATGAGTCATCGGAAGCCACACGAGAGCCTTCTGAACCATCTTCTTCCTCACCTCGGATAGCAGGTACATCAGTAGGTGCTGGCAAGTAATTAATTACTGCATCTAACAGAACTTGTACTCCCTTATTCTTAAAGGCACTTCCACATAACATTGGGACAATTTCATTAGATAGAGTGCGCCGACGCAGGCCCTCCAGGATTTCTTTTTTGGAAAGATCCCTATTCTCTAAGTATTTTTCCATTAATTCTTCAGAGGATTCAGCTGCAGCTTCTACCATTTTTTCACGCCATTCTTGAGCTACTACTTTCGTATCTTCAGGAAGGTCCGTTAATTCATAAGTACGACCCTTATCCTCCTCATTCCAATAGATAGCTTTCATTTGAATTAAATCAACAACACCTTGGAAATTGTCTTCTGAACCAACAGGAATTTGAACAGGCACTGGATTGGATTTCAGGCGCTCTTTTACTTGTCGTACTACTCGTAGAAAATTTGCCCCTGCCCGATCCATCTTGTTTACAAATCCTAAACGTGGAACACCATAACGATCAGCTTGCCGCCAAACAGTTTCGCTTTGTGGTTCTACTCCTCCTACCGAGCAGAAAACAGCGATCGCTCCGTCCAGCACTCGCAAGGAACGCTCAACTTCAATTGTAAAGTCGACGTGTCCTGGTGTATCAATAATATTAATTCGATGTTTCGAATATTGCTGATCCATACCCATCCAAAAACAGGTAGTGGCTGCAGAGGTAATGGTAATGCCACGTTCCTGCTCCTGTTCCATCCAATCCATGATAGCACTGCCTTCATGAACTTCACCCATTTTGTGAGAAATACCTGTATAGTAAAGGATTCGCTCAGTCGTCGTAGTTTTTCCTGCATCAATGTGTGCCATAATACCTATATTACGCGTATGTTCTAATGGAATTTCTCTAGTCATTGTCATTATTTTCTCTTACCACCGATAATGTGCAAATGCTTGGTTTGCCTTAGCCATGCGATGAACGTCTTCTTTTTTCTTTACTGCTCCACCTCGATTCTCTACAGCATCCAGAATTTCATTTGCCAAACGTAAAATCATTGTCTTCTCATTTCGTTTATTCGCATATTCAGTTACCCATCGCATAGCTAAAGTCTGGCGTCGTACGGCTCGTATTTCCACAGGCACCTGATAGGTAGATCCACCTACTCGACGGGATTTCACTTCTACAATAGGCGTTACATTGCTTAAAGCCTCTTTAAACTTTTCTAAAGCTACAGAATGTGTTCTCTCATCGAGATGAGTATTTTCTTTCAGGCTTCTTCTGGTTTTAAAACTACTTTCTCTGACGCTTTTTTCTCCTTCAGTATACTCTTTAATGTGAATACACGCCCGCTTTGTCACTATATCAAGTGCTCCGTAGACAATATTCTCTGCTACCGATTTTTTACCATTACGCATAACAGCATTTATAAACTTAGCTAAAAGCTTACTGCGAAAGAGCGGATCTGGTAAAATTTCCCTTTTAGGCGCTGCTTTTCTTCGTGCCATCTAAACTTCTCCAAATTTATTCTTTTGGTTTTTTCCCACCATATTTAGAGCGACCACGACGTCGTCCTGAAACACCTGCCGCATCCAAGCTTCCACGCACAATATGATAGCGTACACCTGGTAAGTCTTTCACACGGCCTCCTCGGATTAACACCACCGAGTGCTCTTGTAAATTGTGACCCTCACCACCGATATAAGCAGTGACTTCTGTACCGTTAGTGATTCTTACTCGCGCTACTTTCCGTAAAGCTGAATTAGGCTTTTTAGGAGTAGTGGTATATACCCTTATACACACACCCCGTTTTTGGGGACAGCTTTCCAATGCTGGAACATCGCTTTTCTTTATTTTTGCACGACGTGGCTTTCTGACTAACTGATTGATTCTGGCCATTGCAATTCTCTCTAAGCAAAAAATATCTTAAATATAATCTAAACACAGAGCGGGGATTCTAAATAAAGGTAACGATCCCTGTCAAGCTAAATCAACTCTCTTATTTATTCTATTTTTTTTACCTCGTTTCTTTAGATTTGAACGCTGCGCTTAAAGCTTGTTCGGCCTCACTGACAGTCACACCTTTTTCCTCTCTGATTCCTTCTGTTCCTTTTTCTTTTCCCTTTTTATGCCGACGTTCTTGATGGTAACTAAATCCCGTTCCAGCAGGGATTAGCCGTCCAACAATCACATTTTCTTTGAGTCCTCGAAGATCATCGCGCTTACCACCTACAGAAGCAGCTGTCAATACACGAGTCGTTTCTTGGAAAGATGCGGCTGAGACAAAAGATTCGGTAGCTAAAGAAGCCTTCGTGATTCCCAGCAAAATGGGTTCCACTCTTGCCACGCAGCCATCTTTTTGAACAATTTTTTCATTCTGCTCTCGTACACGTGGGCGTTCTACCTGTTCATCTTTCAGGAATTCTGTCTCACCAGGATCGACGATCTTAACTTTACGTAACATCTGTCGGATGATCACTTCGATATGTTTATCGTTAATTTTTACTCCTTGTAACCTATAGACTTCCTGTACTTCATTAACGATATAGTTCGCCATTGCATTTATTCCCAATAAGCGTAAGATGTCGTGTGGGTCCGGAGGACCGTCTGCGATTACTTCACCTTTTTCTACTGTTTCACCTTCAAAAACACTTACATGACGCCATTTTGGAATAAGTTCTTCGCGGGTAGTGCCATCTTGGGCAGTAATAATTAAACGACCTTTATCTTTAGTATCCTTACCAAAACTCACCACCCCAGAAATTTCTGCTAAAATAGCAGCATCTTTTGGCCGACGAGCTTCGAAAAGATCAGCTACTCTTGGTAATCCTCCTGTGATATCTCGCGTTTTTGAAGTTTCTTGAGGAATACGTGCAAGTACATCACCAATTTGGACTGTAGAACCATCTTCTTTAGTAAGAATAGTCCCTTCTGGTAAGAAGTAATGTGCAGGAACTTTACCACTCGATAAAAAGAGATCATTATTATTTTTATCCATAAGTTTAACCATTGGACGAAGTTCTTTACCCCCGATAGTACGTTGTTTGGTGGAGGTTACTACGATACTGCTAAGACCTGTCAACTCGTCTGTCTGTCGATTCATGGTTATACCATCTACTAAATCAACAAAACATAAAGTACCTGCTACTTCAGTAATAATGGGATGGGTATGAGGATCCCATTGAGCCACCATTTGTCCAAATTTCACAAAATCACCATTACGTACACTAATAGTTGCGCCATATGGAACCTTATAATGTTCACGTCCCCCGCCTTGAGGATTTTGTATCACTAATTCTCCTGAACGGGAGACCGCAACTAAATTTCCGTTAGCTTGTTCAACTGTTTTTAAGTTGTGTAACTTAATTTTCCCAGCAGATTTTACTTCGATACTATTAGCAGTAGTTGCTCGAGAAGCAGCACCACCCATGTGAAATGTTCGCATAGTTAATTGAGTTCCTGGTTCACCAATCGATTGGGCTGCTATCACACCAATGGCTTCTCCCACATTTACTATGTGCCCACGGGCAAGATCACGTCCATAGCACATTGAACAAATACCATAAGCTGTCTCACAGGTAATCGCTGAGCGTACCATAACTTGATCTACGCTGTGTTCTTCCAAGACGTCGACTAATTTTTCATCTAGAAGAATACCTGCGGCTATTAACTCTTTTTTGGACTTAAGATCGATAACCGGTTTCGCTAAAACTCGTCCTAAAACGCGCTCTCGGAGAGGTTCTACCACATCACCTCCATCGATATGTGACATCATCTCGATACCTTGATTGGTCTTACAATCATATTCGGTGACAACTAAGTCTTGAGCGACATCAACGAGTCGTCGAGTTAAATATCCTGAATTTGCTGTCTTCAAAGCAGTATCGGCCAAACCCTTACGAGCACCATGAGTAGAAATAAAGTATTGTAAAACATTTAACCCCTCGCGAAAATTAGCTGTTATAGGTGTTTCGATAATGGTACCATCAGGTCTTGCCATTAAACCTCGCATCCCAGCTAACTGACGGATTTGCGCTGCAGAACCACGCGCTCCAGAATCAGACATCATGTAGATGGAATTAAAAGAACTTTGTATCACTTCTTTTCCTTGAGCGTCTTTTACTTTTTCCATAGCGATTTTTCCCAGCATCGCTTTAGCGACTTGATCATTAGTTCGTGACCAGATATCAATGACTTTATTGCGATGCTCACCATAAGTTACTAATCCAAAAGCATACTGTTTTTGAATTTCTTGCACTTCTTCTTCAGCTCGAGAGATAATAGCTTCTTTTTCATCAGGAATTACAAGATCGTTTATACCAATGGAAATACCTGAGTAAGTCGCATAACGGAAGCCTAAGTACATTAAATTATCTGCAAAAATGACGGTGGTCTTAAGACCTAAATTTCGATAGCAAATATCCAATAACTTTGTGACTGCTTTTTTAGTCATTGGTTGATTAATTAGCGCAAAAGGTAGCCCTTTAGGAACAATCTGCCATAACAAAACTCGTCCTACAGCGGTGGTAATTAGGCATTCACTCTCCCTTACATTATCTACCTCATCAAAAATACTCTCTTTAATTCGAACATCTATACATGCATGTAAATCCACTTGCCCGTTTTCGTAAGCACGAACCACTTCATCCGTGTCTGCAAATTTCATTCCTTCGCCTTTTGCATTCACACGATCTCGAGTAATATAGTAAAGACCTAACACCACGTCATGAGTAGGAACAATAATCGGTTCGCCGTTCGCAGGGTGCAGAACATTGTTGGTGGACATCATTAATGAACGCGCCTCCAACTGTGATTCTAGAGTTAAAGGGATGTGTACAGCCATTTGGTCTCCATCGAAGTCCGCGTTGTAAGCCGTACAAACAAGTGGATGCAATTGAATTGCTTTTCCTTCCACCAATACTGGCTCAAATGCTTGAATACCTAAGCGATGCAAAGTGGGTGCTCGGTTCAACAAGATGGGATGCTCTCGAATAACTTCTTCAAGGATATCCCAGACTTCTGGAACCTCACTTTCCACCATCTTTTTAGATGCTTTAATGGTAGTCGCTAAACCTTGTCGCTGTAATTTACTAAAGATAAATGGTTTGAATAATTCCAATGCCATTTTCTTTGGCAAACCAGCTTGATGGAGTTTCAGAGTCGGCCCTACTACGATAACAGAACGGCCTGAATAATCCACACGCTTACCAAGAAGATTTTGACGAAAACGGCCGGATTTTCCTTTAATCATATCTGCTAAAGACTTTAAAGGTCGTCGGTTGGACCCTAAAATAGATCGCCCATGGCGTCCGTTATCCAATAAAGCATCTACGGCTTCTTGAAGCATTCGTTTTTCATTACGAACAATAATATCAGGTGCATTGAGATCTAATAGACGTTTTAATCGATTATTTCGGTTAATCACTCGACGATAAAGGTCGTTTAAATCGGAAGTAGCAAAGCGCCCGCCATCTAATGGAACCAAGGGTCGTAAATCTGGAGGTAAAACAGGCAATACGGTTAATATCATCCACTCAGGCTTATTTCCGGATTCCAAAAACGCGCTCAAGACTTTAAGTCGCTTAGTAAGTTTCTTCAGTTTCGTTTCGGAAGCAGTAGTTGATATTTCTGTACGTAATGCTTCAACTTCTACAGAAACATCAATACCCTGTAACAGTCGTTGAATTGCTTCTGCACCCATAAACGCTGTAAATTCATCACCGTATTCCTCTAATGCATCGAGATAAGCTTCTTCCGAAAGTAATTGACCCATCTCTAATTCCGTCATTCCAGGATCTACTACTACGTACGCTTCAAAGTAAAGAATGCGTTCAATATCACGCAGAGTCATATCGAGCAGTAAACCAATACGGGAGGGTAATGATTTAAGATACCAAATATGAGCTACAGGTGAAGCTAGTTCGATGTGACCCATTCGATCTCGCCGTACTTTTGCCAAGGTCACTTCCACTCCACACTTTTCACAGATCACTCCACGATGCTTGAGGCGTTTATATTTTCCACATAAGCACTCATAGTCTTTAATAGGACCGAAAATTTTAGCGCAGAATAAACCATCGCGTTCAGGTTTGAAGGTTCGATAATTGATGGTTTCAGGTTTTTTCACTTCGCTGTATGACCACGATCGAACCTCTTCTGGAGATGCCAGCCTGATGCGAAGCGCATCGAATTCAGCTGTGTGTTTTTCACTTTTTAGCTGTTTTAATAGGTCTCTCAAGACAGTTCTCCTGATTAACGTTAATCATTTTCTAAATTAATATCAATAGCTAACGAACGGATTTCTTTTATCAGAACGTTAAAGGATTCTGGCATACCAGCATCCATTCGGTGATTACCATCGACAATATTTTTATACATACGAGTACGACCAGTGACATCATCAGATTTCACTGTCAACATTTCCTGCAAAGTATAAGCTGCTCCATAAGCTTCCAATGCCCAGACTTCCATTTCTCCAAACCGCTGTCCACCAAATTGAGCTTTACCACCCAAAGGTTGCTGGGTTACAAGACTGTAAGAACCCGTAGAACGAGCGTGCATCTTATCGTCTACTAAATGGTTAAGCTTCAGCATATACATGTAACCTACAGTGACAGCTCGGTCGAATTTTTTCCCGGTTCGCCCATCGTATAGATAAGTTTGTCCAGAAGTGGGAAGGTTCGCCATCTCTAATAAATTTTTTATTTCTTCTTCTGTAGCTCCATCAAATACTGGTGATGCTATAGGCACACCCTTTCTCAGATTCTTAGCTAAAATTGTTATTTCTTTATCGTTTAAAGCCTCTAGATTAAATTTCTGTGTCTTACTCAAGTCATAAATGGACTTGAGAGTTTTACGCAATTGTTTTACGTTAGTACCTTGATCGATCAACTCACCAATTTTAATACCTAAGCTCTTGGCAGCCCACCCCAAGTGGGTTTCAAGTACTTGACCAATATTCATTCGGGAAGGAACCCCTAAAGGGTTTAGTACGATATCTACCGGCGTTCCATCTTCTAAATAAGGCATATCTTCTGCTGAAACAATGGTAGAGATAACCCCTTTGTTTCCATGACGTCCTGCCATTTTATCGCCGGGTTGAATACGGCGCTTAACCGCTAAGTAAACCTTCACTATCTTAATAACACCGGGTGCTAAATCACCACCTTGAGTCAATTTCTGATGAAAATCTTCGAGCTTTTCGTTACGTGCTTTATGAAGTTCCTCATAGTGTTCATGCGCAGCCTCGAGGCGTTTCGCCACATTTTTATCATGCAATCGTATTTCAAACCACTTTTGTCTGGGTAACAACCCTACCAAATAATCTTTACTAATTTTTATGCTTTTTGCCAATTTAAGTGGTTCGTCAATCACTGTTTGATCGATAAGAAGTTTTTCTAAGTTTCCAAATAAAGCATCTTCACGAACACGCAGCTGATCATTTAAATCTTTTTCCATTTTTATGAGTTCCGCTTTTTCAATTTCTAAAGCGCGTTCATCTTTTTTCACCCCTTCACGAGTAAAAATACGAACATCAATAACGGTTCCGGTAATTCCAGGAGTAACTCGCAAGGAAGTGTCTTTTACGTCTGATGCTTTTTCGCCAAAAATTGCTCGCAGTAATTTTTCCTCCGGTGTAAGCTGGGTTTCACCCTTAGGAGTTACCTTACCCACTAGAATATCACCTGGGCCCACTTCAGCTCCAATATGTACAATGCCAGATTCATCTAATTTTATTAATGCACCCTCTCCGATATTCGGAATATCTGCTGTAATTTCCTCTGGGCCTAATTTAGTATCTCGGGCAATGCAGGTAAATTCCTGGATATGGATTGTTGTGAATCGATCTTTTTCTACTAATCGTTCGGAAATCAGAATGGAATCCTCAAAGTTATAACCATTCCAAGGCATAAAAGCTACTAGTAAATTCTGCCCTAACGCCAGCTCACCAATGTCTGTAGAAGGACCATCGGCCAACACATCTCCTTTTTGTACACGATCCCCGATTTCCACAATAGGATATTGATTAATACAGGTGTTTTGATTGGAGCGAGTGAATTTAGTCAAATTGTAAATATCGACACCAATATCATCTTCATCCGCCTTCTCTAAATCTACCCGAACTACGATGCGTGCAGCATCAACGGAGTCCACAATACCGTTGCGTTTGGCAACTACAGTTACTCCAGAATCTACAGCTACAGTTCTCTCCATTCCAGTTCCTACGAGAGGCGTCTCTGGTTGAATTGTAGGTACTGCTTGACGTTGCATGTTAGAACCCATCAACGCTCGATTAGCATCATCATGCTCTAGAAAAGGAATTAAGGCAGCAGCTACAGAAACGATTTGTCGCGGTGAAACATCTACGTAGTTTACCTTATCCGGTGTGGTTAAGGTAAATTCACCTTTATAACGACATGAAATTAATTCATCTATCATACAACCATTTTTACTAACATTGGTATTTGCTTGCGCAATATAATAATCGCCTTCTTCAATCGCTGATAAATATTCCGTTTCATCAGTAACTACTCCATCAACCACTTTTCGATATGGTGTTTCTAAAAAGCCATATTCATTTGCTCTAGCAAATACCGCTAATGAATTAATTAAACCAATATTTGGCCCTTCAGGAGTCTCAATAGGACAGACTCGCCCATAATGAGTGGGATGCACATCCCGCACTTCAAAACCTGCTCGTTCACGTGTTAGTCCACCCGGACCTAAAGCAGATACTCTGCGCTTATGGGTTATTTCAGATAATGGATTATTTTGATCCATAAATTGCGACAATTGACTTGAACCAAAAAATTCTTTCATCGCCGCTGACACAGGTTTTGCATTTACTAGATCTTGAGGCATCAAGTTTTCAATATCTGCCAAACTTAATCTATCCTTTACAGCCCTTTCAACACGAACTAACCCGATCCGAAATTGATTTTCGGCCATTTCACCTACGCTACGTATGCGACGATTTCCTAAATGGTCAATATCATCTACTTCGCCCTTACCATCTCGAATGTCAACAAGAACGCGCAACGCATCTATAATATCTTCTTTAGACAGAATTCCTGATCCCGTCAATTCTCTCCGTCCGACTCGACGATTGAATTTCATTCGACCTACAGAGGATAAATTATAACGCCCTGGCGAGAAAAACAAATTTTCGAATAAGTTTTCAGCAGCTTCTTTAGTTGGTGGTTCGCCTGGACGCATAATGCGATAAATTTCTACTAAAGCTTCTAACTGATTATTAGTATTGTCTAATCTTAAAGTATCGGAAATATAAGGCCCACATTCAATTTCATTAATATACAATGTACGTAATGAAGAAACATTTTGAGCTCGTAATTTCCTTAACAAATCTGCTGTAATAATCTCATTAGCCTGAGCAATCACTTCCCCGGTTTCTTTATCTTTATTAAAGATAGGCTCGCTAATGACCTTACCATATAAATATTCATCAGGCAGCTCAAGTTCGCTAATTCTGGCTTTTTCAATCAAACGAATATGTCGGGCTGAAATTCGGCGATTGGCTTCAACAATTATTTTCCCTTTTTTATCTTTTATCGTTACTGCTGCTAATTCACCACGCAATCGCTGCGGCACTAATTCTAAAGTGATATTTTTTCCTTCTTTTTTATTAAGATAAAAAGTATTTGTCTTATAAAATATATCGAGAATTTGTTCGGTACCATAACCTAAAGCTCTTAAAATCACCGTTGCTGGTAATTTACGACGTCGATCAATCCGCGCAAACAAGCAATCTTTGGGATCAAACTCAAAGTCTAACCATGAACCGCGATAAGGAATAATTCGGGCCGAATATAATAATTTTCTGGAAGAATGGGTCTTTCCTTTGTCGTGCTCAAAGAACACTCCGGGAGATCGATGTAATTGAGAAACAACCACTCGCTCAGTCCCATTAATTATGAGACTCCCTGTTTCTGTCATTAATGGAATTTCACCCATGTAAACTTCTTGTTCTTTGATATCCTTAATGGTTTTTTTATCTGAAGGCACATTATCATTCTTATCGTAAATTAATAAGCGCATGCTCACCTTCAAAGGAGTAGCATAAGTTAATCCTCGTAACTTACATTCTCCTACATCGAAGATAGGCTTTTCTTCTAAGCTATAACTGACATATTCTAATTCCGCATGACCGGAATAACTGGAAATAGGAAATACGGATTTGAATGCGGCATGCAAACCTGTATCTTTCCGATTTTCGGGAGCAATATCCTTTTGCAAAAAAGCACGATAAAATTCTATTTGCGTTTCCAATAAATAAGGCATTTTTAACACTTCAACTTCGCGTTTTCCTAAGTTGACACGCGCTCGCTTTTTCTCGGTATAAGAGATTGCATCCGAATTCCTTTTTCTAACATTCGCTTGCCCCATGAACACACCTCATTTTTAAATTAAGTAAATACGTCGCCTACCCGTCTTCTATGAGCTCTTTCTTAACAAGAATCCAAGTTTTGAAACAAAAACATTCCAATTTTTCGGATCTTTTTTGTAAAGACGGGGGTTGGCAGGAATATCGGCTAGCTTTCCGTCAGACCATTACTCGAACTCAATTTTAGCACCTGCCGCTTCCAGTTCTTTTTTAATTTTTTCAGCTTCTTCTTTGTTAACACCTTCTTTGACAATATTTGGAACAGATTCAACAAGATCTTTAGCTTCCCTTAAACCAAGTCCAGTAATGCCACGAATTACTTTAATAACGCCAATTTTACTATCACCAAAACTCATCATTTTTACATTGAATTCAGTTTTTTCTTCTGTCACAGTAGCTTCACTTTCCCCACTTGGTATAGATCCTGTAAAAGCTGTTACTGGTTGAGCCGAAACACCAAATTTTTCTTCCATCATTTTTACTAAATCGACAACATCCATTACACTCATACTGGATACTGCTTCTAAAATATCTTCTTTTGTCATTTGAGTCATAATTATTTACTCCACAAAAAGTTAAATCAATTTTATTACACCGCTTTCTTTTGATCTTGAATCGCAACTATTAAACGAATAATCTGAACTACCGGCTCATGAATCGTACGAGCAAATTTAGTCACCGGGGCTAGAAGAACAATTGCTAATTGACTTAAAGCTTCTTTACGCGAAGGGAGTTGAGAGCAAGCTTTTAATTTATCTGCTGATAGTAACTTTCCTCCTAACGCTAATGCTTTTACTTTTAGTTGTTCGTGCTTCTTAATAAAGTTTTCAATTAAACGAGCAGCAGCACCCGGTTCATCTCGTGAAAAGAACAATATGGTAGGGCCTGTCAAAAATTTATTAAGACAAGCATAGGGTGTCTTTTTAAACGCACGACGTGCAAGTGTGTTGCGGTATACGCGCATGGTTACCCCACCACCAATGCTACTACGAGCTGCTTTTCGCAACTCTGAAATTTCTAAGACGGTTAATCCACGATAATCCGCAACTACCACCGAAATTGCTTGACGAGTGATGTTTAATAATTCTGTGACAATTGCCTTTTTCTGTTCGAGATGTAAAACCACTATCTCTTCTCCAATTATTCTCTAAAATATAATAAAAAATAGTTCTATTCAGGAATAGTTTTATTCAGGTAAATTTTTCTATTTTTACCTTTCAATGAAAACCTTTGAGAAGGCCACCGTCTGTGTTTGCATGAGTAACTTTTTTTAAGTAGTGCTTGAGTTTTTTAGGTATTAGCATCCAAAGTCCTCCGACGGTTGAATATCAAGAATGACACCCTGCGAATCTTACTTTTCACTACATCTCCTTATTTAAAAAGCTAGCTAAATTTAAAGAGGCTAGCTAACTAGGATGAAGTATTTATCCTATCGTGAAATCTGGCCGGCCCACTATAATGCCTGGCCCCATCGTGCTTGATATGGTTAATTTCTTTAAATACGTGCCTTTGAAAAAGCTTGGTTTGCTTCTCTTAATATCAGACAATAAAACTAATAAATTTTCTTCTAGCGCTTTTTCTTCAAAATCAACCTTCCCAATAGCGCAGTGAATGATACCATTTTTGTCAGTACGATAGCGAACTTGTCCAAGTTTAGCATTCTTCACTGCTGTTGCCACGTCAGCAGTCACAGTCCCGTCCTTAAGATTAGGCATTAAGCCACGTGGACCTAAGATTTGAGCTAATTTTCCAACTATTCTCATTGTCTCAGGAGTGGCGATTACCAAATCGAAATTAATATTTCCAAATTGGATCTGTGCGACTAAATCATCTGTTCCAACAATGTCAGCGCCAGCTTCTTTAGCTTTATTCGCCTGATCACCCTGGGTAAAGACAGCCACTCTCACGTTTTTTCCAGTTCCATAAGGTAGTATGGTAGCTCCACGGACTGACTGATCCGATTTTCGTGAATCAACGTCGAGATTAATAGCAACCTCAACGCTTTCTTTAAATTTTTTAGTTGCACAGGCCTTAATTAACTTAAGAGCTTCTTTTATGGGATAGACCTTTCCAGGCTGTACTTTTTCTGCCGCTAATTTTTGTCTTTTTGTGAGCTTTGGCATTATTTATGCTACCTCTCTACATCAATACCCATACTACGCGCAGTCCCAGCAATAGTACGTACAGCAGCATTGAAATCAGTTACAGTGAGATCAGGTATTTTCATTTTAGCAATCTCTTCCAATTGTGTAAGCGTTACTTTTCCAACTTTCTCTGTTTTGGGTCGAGAACTGCCGCTTTTCCCTTTCAATACTAGTTTTTTCAGCAAGATAGAAGTTGGAGGTGTTTTAGTAATAAAAGAAAAACTGCGATCGGAATACACTGTAATGACTACAGGAATAGGTAAGCCTTTTTCAATATTTTGAGTTTTTGCATTAAATGATTTACAAAACTCCATGATATTGATGCCGCGTTGTCCCAAAGCAGGACCAACTGGTGGACTTGGATTCGCTTCGCCTGCTTTAACTTGTAAACGAATGTAACTACTTACTTTTTTCGACATATTCTTCTCCTTTTCTTTACTTTAATGTAATACGAGTTCCTTATTTAACTTCCCAATCGATTATTACATAGTTTTATTCAACTACGCTCCTAATTTTTTTCTACTTGTCCAAATTCTAATTCCACTGGGGTAGAACGTCCAAAAATACTAACCGACACTCGCAGTCTACTCTTTTCGTAACTAACATCCTCCACCACTCCATTGAAATCAGCAAATGGCCCTTCGATAACTCTTACTACTTCACCAGGTTCAAAGAGAACCTTGGGTTTTGGCTTTATTTCACCTTCTTCAACGCGTTGTAAAATTTTTGCTGCTTCCTCATCACTAATGGAAGCTGGCCGTTCGGTTCCAATAAAACGCAATACCTTGGGAACATTTCGAACTAAAAGCAATGTTTTGTCATTCATTATCATTTGTACTAAGACATAACCCGGAAAAAACTTACGCTGGCTTTTACACTTACGCCCTGCTCGCATTTCTATGACTTCTTCAGTAGGCACAATTATTTCACCAAAATGATCTTCTAGTCCTTCTCTTCGGATATGTTCATTTAGTATCTTGGCAACGTAACTCTCATGAGCTGAATAAACATGAAGAACATACCAGCGTTTTTTTTCTTCAGTCATTAAATTACCCTTCTTTGCCCAGTTATCCAAGAGATAGCCCACATAAAAAAGCTATCGAGACCCCATAGAATAAGTGCTGTCACTATGACCATAACCACGACTACTAACATGGTTTGCACAGTCTCCTGACGAGTGGGCCAAACAACTTTATGTAGTTCTATACGAGAGCTCCTTATGAAACTCAAAGTTTTTTGACCTTTTTGAGTTTGAGAGGCAATGATTAAAGCTAAAGTAGTGAGCAGAATTCCAACGGCGGCACGAACTGCCACGACGACATGACTGTAATAAAAATTAGCTGCTACTCCTATCACAAACAGGAGAACAACTAGAAACCACTTTAAAGCGTCGGACCACGATGACTTAGTGTTTTTTATTACATTTTGTTGGGCCATAACTACCACTTATCCTATCGTTTTAATTTTTGGGCCTACCATTTTGTTTTTGGATCTACCACTTGGCAGGCCAGGAGGGAATTGAACCCCCAAACCTTCGGTTTTGGAGACCGCTGCTCTACCAATTAAGCTACTGGCCCTTACTTTGTCATCTCAATAATCTTAAACTTCTCACTATATCTTTTACTCAATAATTTTTGTTACGACACCAGCTCCAACGGTACGTCCACCTTCGCGAACCGCAAATCGTAACCCTTCGTTCATTGCTACCGGTGCTATTAACTTCACTGTTACCTTTACGTTATCTCCTGGCATCACCATTTCGACATCTTCAGGTAGACTCAATACCTCTCCTGTCACGTCCGTCGTACGAAAATAAAACTGTGGCCGATAGCCCTTTAAAAAGGGCGTATGCCGACCTCCTTCTTCCTTTGATAATACGTAAATCTCTGCTTCAAACATTGTGTGCGGCGTAATTGTTCCAGGCTTCGCCAATACTTGTCCGCGTTCAACTTCTTCTCGCTTTGTCCCTCTCAATAATACTCCAACATTATCTCCTGCTTGACCTTCGTCCAATAACCTACGAAACATTTCTACACCTGTGCACGTCGTCTTCGTCGTTGCCTTAATCCCCATGATCTCAATTTCATCACCTACTTTGATAATCCCTCGCTCAATGCGTCCCGTTACTACTGTCCCTCGTCCTGATATTGAAAACACATCTTCAATCGGCATTAAAAATGGCTTATTTTTCTCTCGTTCCGGTTCATCGAAATACTCATCTATCGTCTTTACTAACTTTAATATCGCTGGAACCCCTAACTCTCCATTGTCTCCTTCTAAAGCTTTCAGGGCTGAACCTACTACAATCGGTGTCTTATCCCCTGGAAAATCATAACTCGTCAATAAATCCCTCACTTCCATTTCTACCAATTCCAACAATTCTTTGTCATCCACCATGTCTGCCTTGTTTAAAAACACCGCTATCGCAGGTACTCCTACCTGCTTTGCCAACACAATATGTTCTCGAGTCTGCGGCATTGGGCCATCTGCTGCACTTACTACCAATATTGCCCCGTCCATCTGTGCTGCTCCCGTAATCATATTTTTCACATAATCCGCATGACCTGGGCAATCAACATGCGCATAGTGACGCTTATCACTTTGGTATTCTACATGCGATGTTGCTATCGTGATCCCCCGTGCCCGCTCTTCCGGCGCATTATCTATTTGATCAAACGCCCGCGCTTCCCCTCCGAATTTCTCTGATAATACCTTTGTTAATGCCGCCGTTAACGTCGTCTTACCATGATCTACATGACCAATTGTCCCTACATTTAAATGCGGCTTCTCTCTTACAAATTTTTCCTTAGACATAAAAAGACCTCACGAAAAAAAATACTCTTTAAACTTTAAAAATCCACTTTTTTTAGATAATCTCTAAAAATAGAATAACCATAATCTGGAGCCCACAACCGGATTTGAACCGGTGAACCTCTTCCTTACCAAGGAAGTGCTCTGCCACCTGAGCTATGTGGGCAGAGCGGGTGATGGGAATCGAACCCACACTATCAGCTTGGAAGGCTGGAGTTCTACCATTGAACTACACCCGCTTATACAGGACAGATGATGGTGTTGCTTCACGATAATTACATAGTGCCAGCATTAGTTTTGTTAGCCCTATCATTAATTAAGCAAAATATGTCTATAAGTCACACTATACTGTCCTTCTGTCCTCTGAGATGGAGGGGGTAGGATTCGAACCTACGAAGGCATAGCCGTCAGATTTACAGTCTGATCCCTTTGGCCACTCGGGAACCCCTCCAACAAACACTTTCTATCCATCCGAACATCCTCACCCACTCTGGTTTAGCTGTACTTATTCAAGGCCTAAAGCTTAATCTAGATACTCAAGTAAAATTTTTGAGTTAGGTCTATACTCAAGTTTTTGAGTTAGGTCTATACTCAAGTTTTTGAGTTAGGTCTATACTCAAGTTTTTGAGTTAGGTCTATACTCAAGCATTTAGCTTTAAAGAACCATAAATTGCTTGAAAATTAAGCGTGGTATTGTGCGTAACAAAATAGCAGATGTCAACCAGCCGATAAAGAAATTTCTCCCGACTACCTAATGATGTCACCAATCAAGTGTTATCATTATTAACTAATTAACTATAAAGCAGGCGGCCAGGCAAAGTAATGAATTTTTTTAATAGGACCTTCGGCTGCCAAAGCAGCCATATAGCCTGGCGCACTTGGTATCGAACATAATGCCCATCGCTTAGCTACGTTAGCATCCTCATCAACGTCAAGAAGTCCATCCCTCTTAACACTATCTATATTAACATTCGTAGTAAATCGATTAAGACCAAATGACAAGCCCTGTCCAATAACTTTGACATAAGCTTCTTTCAAAGTCCAGATCCGATAAAAACCTTCTATATATTGATCCTTGGGAAGTTTTCTATGATTACAAGCTAAATTTTCGTTAGGAGAAAAAAAACGCTCTGCAATATCTTTAGCATGAATACTACTTTTCATCGATTCAATATCGATACCTATTTCTCGATTTACCGTAATTGCGTAAAGGGCGATTTTATGAGAGTCTGAAAGATTAAAATACAAAGAAGGATTGTTCAGTAGATAAGGTTTTCCGTAATCATTATAATGAAATCGTAGAGCACTCAATACAGGTAGATATAGAGTTAAAATGGCATGCAATGCTGTATGAGAAGCGATGTAATAGCATCGATGCTGATTATTCACTAAACGTTTCACGCGTGCCTTTTCTTCCATAGATAAGTTGGCTAGCCCTTTTTTAATTGCTTCAATAGGCCAATCTAAAAATGCTCGCCAAATATGTACTTCTCCTTCCTTTAAAGAGGGTTTTCTTACAATAGTTTTCCAAGGCTTATTTTTATTCATATCATCATTCATCTAAACTACTCACTTCATTTCATTACTCAAGTTAGATTCTTGTTTGATTTTCTAGTCTATCCGAAAAATTAGACAGAAAGGAAGCTCAATTAACATGGGATGAAATTATTATACAAAGCGTATTAATCCCTTTATTTAAAGAAAAAAACGACCTGAAATATTTCTACGGGTAATTTTATAACTTCTAAACCAAGTTTCTCACAGATGAGAGTGACTACACTATTACTATCTGAGAAACAGGAGACAACAGGAGAATGATGTTTTTTATGATGGGGTAGATACGTCTTCAGAAAATATCATTAAAGTAGGAAAATAAAAAACTTGGAAATTAGAGAAAACAATTGTCAATAAGAGTATCTCTGTGGTTTAAAAATAGGACTTAAATCTAAGATTTAATTAATTAATGATTCCGCTTAGCTAACGCTTAAAAAACTTAACTGTATCTAAAAACAGGCTATTCAAATTGCACCAGAATGATAATTCTTGTATAATCACTACTAATTAGCTATTTTTCAGATGAGGTGTTCTATGCAAAACTCCATGAATACATATCAGCAAATCCAAAGCCGCATTCAAAACGGTTCTGTTGCTCAATTTATGAGTAAAGTTTATTTGTGGATGGTGTTAGGTCTATCCCTTTCAGCTAGTGTGGCTTATTACTTGTTCTCGCATAGTGAGGTGTTTTACAAAATCACCCACACACCAGGATTGTTTTTCTGTTTAATTATCGCCCAACTTTCGGCAGTTATTGGACTTACATCGATAAACAAAAAGCTTACGGCTGCCATAGCCACATTAGTTTATATACTCTATACCATTTTGACAGGAATTACCCTAAGCGTTATTTTATTTACTTACACGAAACAAAATATTTTTGACGCTTTTGCCGTTACGAGTGTAGCGTTTTTAGGTTTAAGTGTGTTTGGTTACACTACAAAGCGAGATTTGGGTCCTCTCGGGACTTTTTGTGTCATGGGCTTATTTGGGATGGTTGGTATCTTTCTTCTTGCTTTCTTTTTACCGAGCCTGTATTTGAATACCGTGCAACTTACTATCGCGGCTATCGGTGTTATTGTTTTTTCAGGTCTTACGGCTTACGATACTCAAAGGATTAAATGCACTTACTTTCAAACCAATGGAGATTTCATGGAAAACCAACAGCAGAAAGTTACAATCAACAGTGCTCTTATGTTGTATTTAGATTTCATTAATTTATTCTTAAACTTACTGCGGTTGTTTTCACGTCGGTGAGACTTGGTAAATCTCTATCAGAAGCAGTTACGTGCACTTGCTGTTAGCACGTGACATAATCAAAGAAAAAGAAATTCTAAAACTTCTGCTTATCTCCCTCATCTCCCCATTTTAATGGGGAGATCCCCCGGCACAGTTTTTTAACTTAATACTCATGCAAGACCGTTGATTTATTATAATGATTTATCATAAATAATACTATAAAGCTGGCGATAGGATTTGAACCTACGACCTGCTGATTACAAGTCAGCTGCTCTACCTTACTAAGCTACGCCAGCAAAGCTTTCTTAATTTTCTCCATATTGTTTTCGTATTAATCTTTGATTCTCTTCTATACGTACACTTCATCTCATTTTCTGTTTCTCTAAAACGTAACCGTAACGATACTTTTAATCAGAGTCAAGATGGGACGAGTACTTAGGCAATTTCTATAAAATAACATCCTATCGCAACTCAGTCTCAAGTCAGTATCACTTTTAGGAAAGTGCTTTTTTCTCAATTAGATAAAGAGTTTCTAAATAGTCTTGAAGTTATATTTTCAATTTTTAAAGTTCAATTGCTCTTCCTATATCTCAGGTTATTTTCCTCAATTAAGTTAGTTTCGTAGAACTTACGCGATGTCAGAACTCATTTTTAATTTGTCTGCTAGATTTAATAAATTAATAAATCTGTCCTAATTTCTAACCCATAAATAGGTACTTTTTATTTGATTGGATGGTTTTATTTTTCTTCAGTAGCCTTGGTTATAGATAATTATCTAATTAACAATCAAAAGCTTCATTAGGCTTGGTATTTTTTGTCTTACTGAAATAAAAAGATTGATTAATATCTACTAATTTCTTGATCTTTAATCTTTTATTTTACAATGAGATAATTTTTACTATTAACTATTTCTTAATTTTGAGACTCTTTACAATATTTATGTAAAAATCTGTGATTAATTTGAATAGTTAATCGTAAAGTTCCATCATTTTCCTTATTATTCTGGTCATTCCACTGGATTTTTTCAAAACACTAGAATGTGCTGCTTTCCTTTTCTTATAACTTTTCTGGATGAATTTTGAGAGGTAACTTCTATTTCAATGGTCCTTCTGATATGAGAGAAAGCTTTCAAGACCTTTAATCAAGCGTTTTATATAGTTCGTTATTATTCAAGATTTGTTTTATGGAATCATACAATTATTTAAGCACTTCTCTATTAAGTATTTTTAAAGTGCTTCTGTAGAATGTTCTTTAATGATTCGAAATCGTGAATTATGCAAATAACACATTAATATTAGAAGAACTGAATAAACTGGGTAACTGGTGTAAAACTACTACCCTAAAGAAAACGCTATTAGAAATCCACAAGATATTATTGAATAGTTTATTAAGATCATTTAGAAATAGATAATTTAGAAAAGGCGCCAAATTAACAACAACTCAATTTAAAAAAAATGCCGCAGATAGATAAGTATAGGTAGTAGAAGAATATTTATATTAGTTTAGCAGACAAATGAAAGTAACTGTTTTATTAAATGTAAATCTTATTTAGATAATACATAGAGAATCACATCGATCACATTAGCATTTTTTAGCCTAATTTGTGTATCTAGCAATACACAAAGTAAAGTAAATAAGACTAGTGATTAAAATATGTAATGACAGCTATTAGTGCCACTATTTAATAAAAATTTTATAGAATCGAAACAGAAAATTTAGCATGAATACAATCAGATTCTATTTTTATATTATAAGAATTATAGGCAACCTGCTCGCTTTTTATTAAAAAAAACCGGGATTTGAAGAAAATCAATTGCACGATCTAAACGATGAAGTACCAGATCTCGGCCTATTAAATATAGAGTAGCATCAATTGGTGGAGATACTATATCTCCCGTTACAGCTACACGAATCGGCTGCGCAAGTTGACCCAGTTTTAATTGGTAAGCCTCAGAAACCTCAATAATCGTTTGATGGATAAGTTCCTTCTCCCAACTAAAAAGTTGGGCTAACCGATCTCGAAACAATCGTAAGGGTTTAGCAATTTTCAGATGTAAATATTTCTCAGCTGCTTTTGACTTATATTCAATCATATCTTCAAAGAAATACCGGCTATGCTCAGCCATTTCTTTCAATGTTTTGGTACGCCCAGCTTGTAGACTAATTACTTGCTCTAATGCAGGTCCTCTTCGATAATCAATTCCTAGCTTAATTAATTGTGCAGCAAACGCATTCATTATTAACATAGGATTCTGATTTTTCAAATAATGTTGGTTAAGCCACAGCAGCTTTTTTGGATTAAATGTGGCTGGAGAGTGGCTAACGACATTGATATCAAATAGATTGATCATTTCCTCGCGCGAAAATATTTCCTGATTACCATATGCCCAACTTAATCGCACTAAGTAATTAGCAAATGCATCAGGTAAAAAACCATCATCCCAATATTGTAAAACACTTACAGCCCCATGTCTTTTTGATAAGCGTTTACCATCAAGTCCTAAAATCATAGGAACATGGGCATACCGAGGTAAATCAGCATCCAATGCATTCAATATATTAATTTGGCGAGGTGTATTGTTGATATGATCATCACCACGAATAACATGGGTAATTTTCATATCCCAATCATCTATTACCACGGTAAAATTGTAAGTTGGTGTACCATCAGTACGCACAATAATGAGGTCATCTAATTCGCTGTTTGTAATGGAGATTGTTCCATGAATCATATCATCAAAAACTACTGTGCCTTCTATAGGATTGCGAAAACGCACCACAAAAGGATCACTTGCATTATGAGTATTAGATTGTTTATCCCGACAAAATCTATCATAACGTGGTTTTTGTTTGTTTTTTAATTGCGCATTGTGTAATTCAATGAGTCGTTCTTTAGAACAATAACATGGATAAGCTTTTCCCTGCTTTACTAAATATTGAATAACTTCTTGGTAACGCTCCATTCGCTGGGATTGGAAATAGGGTCCTTCGTCCCAATCAATTTGTAACCACCGCAAACTTTCTAAAATCGCATCCACAGAAGCTTGCATTGAACGTCCTATGTCGGTATCTTCGATGCGTAAAATGAAAGTTCCCTGACGTTGCTTCGCAAATAGCCAATTAAATAAAGCCGTTCTCGCACCTCCAATGTGGAGATAACCAGTGGGGCTAGGCGCAAATCGCGTGCGTATAATTTGTTCTGAATTCTTCATAGTGGGTATTAGGATATACAACAGCGTCTTTTTCTACTAGTTAAGATATCTCCCCCTCCTTACTGTGAACTAATATATTGTGTTATGATCTCGTACAAAATAAATTTTTTTGAAGTTGAGTCCTTGAATCTAATTTTTATACTTTCCTATTTTCCACAATACCTCTTGATCATCATCTCTTAGTATTTATAATGGGATGATTTAATAACAGTCACTACCGAATAAGACGACTATCCTTAATGACCCAAAATAGCATAATTACGGACAGAAATCATTAACGGTACTGTCTAAGTTGGAGGAAACTCAAAATTTCAAAACTTTTTCTTTACTTTCACTTGACGAAATCCGCTGGTAATTCTTTTTTTGCTTTTTCCTTATCGGTATAATTAAAGTGAGATGAAGCTTGTGTATTTAGGATATAAAATAATTACTTAAATTCTTGATGAGCTTGATAGCACAACAATTTCCTTCTGAATCTAATAGTATGATTTGATTCTATAAAGAAAAAGTTTAGCTTTTGTATCTTAACAGAGCAGTATCTTTTAATATTAAAGCACGATGATTTTTACCTTCTTTATTCAAGTCTCACAGATAGTTGATAAATTTTATCACTGAATAAATAAGTATCTTGTTTTCTGTATTGCTTAAAACAAGTAAATTGGAGAAACTTTATCTTTGCAGTAAGTCTTCAATCATTATCCTCAAAAAAAGTTGTGTAAACAAAGCAACTTTTCGACCTCGTAATTGTTGTAATGTTTTTAGCTAATTGATTTTTAATTTATAGTTCTGCCCAAGTTTTTCTCAAATAAACTCTTTGAACTGAATGATTGTCCATTTTTTCTAAAATTAATTGAGCGCGATCTTTAAAAGGCAAGATATTTTCAAGAAAATTTACTTCATTAATTCTTCTCCATATTTTTTTGGCAAACTGAACAACTTCTCTTTCAGAGAGAGCAGTTAAATAATGAAAATAAGCATCTGACGATTTGAAAGGTCCGCGCCAAAAACCTAAAACTCGATTAATGTACCAGTTTTTAATAATTTCAATTTTAGCATCTATAATCAAAGAGAAATCAAAAAAATTAGAAAAAAATAAGCAATCCGATTTTTTTGTAAAAGTTTGTAGAATATTCAATCCTTCAAAAATGACAATATCAGGTTGATCAACAGTTTCATATTCATTAGGAATGACATCGTAATAATGGTGAGAATAAACAGGGATCGATACTTTGCGTTTTCCTAATCTAATCGCGTTTAAGATTCGCAATAAGTATGACATATTGTAGCTTTCCGGAAATCCTTTTCGATCCATAAGTCCTTGACGTTCTAATTGAGCATTAGAATATAAAAAGCTATCAGTCGTAATAATTTCCACATTAGGATGATCTGGCCAACATGATAATAAGCCCTTTAATACTTGAGACGTCGTACTTTTGCCTACAGCTACACTTCCGGCAATCCCAATAATATAAGGAACCTTGGGTTTCAATTTACTTAAAAATTGACTTGTCGCATAATATAATGTCTGTCGTTTAGTAACGTAAAAACTCAATAATCGAGAAAGAGGTAAATAAATTTCTTCAATTTCTTTTAATGAAACTGTTTTTATTTGACTATGTAGTTTATTAAGATCACCTTTTGTCAAGGTGAGTAGGGTATCTTGGAAAGAATTGCACCATTCTTCACGCGTAAATTGCAAATATGAAGTTAACTCCAATGGCTTAAAATTACCATCCATCACGTTATTTATTATTCAATCCCACAACAAGTGCAAACTAAGAAGTTAATTATTCGTCAATTTTAGAGTTTCTTATATAATTAAACTAGTAAAGGATAATTATCTGATTATCACTTGTTTTATTACAGCTTTTAATCCTACTTGAGAAATACTTCCTCCTTTACGCATTTTTAATACCTTAAAAGTTCAATCTATCAGTTTTTCCCAATATTTTTGGAAAATATCTTTAAATAATTAACTGAAAAAACAGTTATCAAAGCTTAAGTTTACAGCTGGCTGACATTATGAAATTTTATTGAGGTATTTCTGAAAAGATCGAGGGATATCAAACTTTGAACATCGTTCTTAGTTTTGTTATAGTTATTTTACAGTAACAGTAGAGGAATAGATCTAAATTTGGGTTTGAAAAACGTATTTTCTCACGTTAAATTTCAGATTATAGAATCAAGCAAAGTTCCTGTAAAACTTTTCAGTAGCTACGAAAATTTTCTAATAAATAGAATCCTGAGATTTTTTTGATTCTAAAACGTGATTTATTCAGTGTAATCTCTTTCTCTACTCGAGGATTTTTAAGGAAAGAAGACAAAGACCCAACTAAGTCAATTTAAGTACCCTATTCGTTGTGATTCGTTGTGTGCTGAGGAGTAATTATTATTACTGATAATAGTATAATTACATATGAAAATTTTTTCTTGCTGCTTTTATCAACTCTGATAATATAAATATAGTTGTGAATCTAAAAACTGTGAGGATTCAATGTTCCACGAGATCTAAGCTCTCACTTTATAGATAAAAATAAATAATTGACACTAATTCTATTATCTCTGCTATTTTAATTTTAGCTATTACCCTTCTTGGTTTAAAGATTGTAAAGATAATACTTGATTCTGCTAATGTGAAAGACTTTTCAATCGATTGCCAAACTTTGTGAGGCTATTAGGACGATTACTAACCTTCTGTATTACCTGCCTTATGGTTCTATAATTATCTACTATTATAGACGGTATAAAAGAGTTAGTAATGTTACTTTTGCCTTTATAATTTAAAGCATAACAAATGTAAAATCCAATACGCAACAGCTAGCGTAATATTAGTTCTTTGTATCAAAAGAAAATTAATTAACAACTCTGATAATCTTTAAGATAGTTGAGCATCTAGTATATAGTGCTAGTATCTTAGAATATTCCTTCTGCTAAAGCTAGGTTTCTAGATAGTTGAAACAATCTGCGCAAGCATCAATAAAGCTATATAAATATAGATGACGTAAGTTTTTCGACAAAATTAAGGCCAATAGTGCTTTGTTGCTCTCCCCTCTTTATTTCTTTAGTATCAGCATCTTCAAATCTTGCGTTCCTTAAATATTTATTTAATGATATTCGTTAGTCACAATATTTTAAATTTAATATAAAGATAATTAAAACTAATGTTACTCTGCCAATGCAATAAGTAATTAAAAGCTTTTCTTTCTGATATAGATTTCTTGCTATAGCTCAAGCCATTATAAATAGGCTAATAACACTTGCTCTCCCCTGCGTCTTGTTAGTTATATCAGCTGAAGATGGATGGGTGCTAGTTAGTAAAACTTAAATATCAAAATGAATAGCATATTTTACTTTTACTTTTAATTTAAGGGAAATCGCTCTTCGCATTATGCTTCGTGTAAAAATTAACTTTAAAGAAATAAAAAACCTGGCAGTGACCTACTTTCGCATGGGAACAACCATACTATCATCGGCGCTGAACGTTTTCACTTCTGAGTTCGGAATGGGATTTCAGGTGGGCCCCGCTCGCTATAGCTGCCAGGAAACCGATAAAATCTAGTAAAGGCTTAGAAACCATTTAGGGTTGCATAGTCAAGCCACACGATTAATTAGTACAGGTTAGCTACACTCATTACTGAGCTTCCACATCCTGCCTATCAACGTTGTAGTCTTCAACGAATCTTTAGGGGCCCTCCAAATAAATAGAGGGCCCGGGAGATCTTATCTTGAGGGGGGCTTCCCGCTTAGATGCTTTCAGCAGTTATCCCGTCCATACTTAGCTACCCGGCAATGCCACTGGCGTGACAACCGGAACACCAGAGGTACATCCACTCCGGTCCTCTCGTACTAGGAGCAGCTCCTCTCAAATCTCCAACGCCCACGGCAGATAGGGACCGAACTGTCTCACGACGTTCTAAACCCAGCTCACGTACCACTTTAAATGGCGAACAGCCATACCCTTGGGACCGGCTACAGCCCCAGGATGTGATGAGCCGACATCGAGGTGCCAAACACCACCGTCGATATGAACTCTTGGGTGGTATCAGCCTGTTATCCCCGGAGTACCTTTTATCCGTTGAGCGATGGCCTTTCCATAAAGGACCACCGGATCACTAAGACCTACTTTCGTACCTGCTCGACTTGTTAGTCTCACAGTCAAGCACCCTTATGCCTTTGCACACAATACACGATTTCCGACCGTGCTGAGGGTACCTTTGTACTCCTCCGTTACTCTTTTGGAGGAGACCGCCCCAGTCAAACTACCCACCATACACTGTCCCCAACCCGGATAACGGGCTAAGGTTAGAACCTCAAACATACCAGGGTGGTATTTCAAGGGCGGCTCCATCAGAGCTAGCGCTCCAACTTCAAAGCCTCCCACCTATCCTACACAGATATATTCAAAGTTCAGTATAAAGCTGTAGTAAAGGTTCACGGGGTCTTTCCGTCTAGCCGCGGGTACGCTGCATCTTCACAGCGATTTCAATTTCACTGAGTCTTGGGTGGAGACAGCGTGGCCATCGTTACGCCATTCGTGCAGGTCGGAACTTACCCGACAAGGAATTTCGCTACCTTAGGACCGTTATAGTTACGGCCGCCGTTTACCGGGGCTTCAATCCAGAGCTTCGCCTTCTGGAGGCTAACCCCATCACTTAACCTTCCGGCACCGGGCAGGCGTCACACCCTATACGTCCTCTTACGAGTTTGCAGAGTGCTGTGTTTTTATTAAACAGTCGCAGCCACCTGTTATCTGCAACCCTCTTTAGCTCCAGTCGCGAAGACTTTCACTTACTAAGGGCACACCTTCTCCCGAAGTTACGGTGTCATTTTGCCTAGTTCCTTCACCCAAGTTCTCTCAAACGCCTTAGTATTCTCTACCTGTCCACCTGTGTCGGTTTGGGGTACGGTTTTACAGTACCTAGAGCTTAGGGACTTTTCCTGGAAGCGTGGTATCAGTCACTTCGCATGAAACAAATCATGCTTCGTCATCATGTCTCAGAATTGGGTTCCCGGATTTGCCAAAGAACCTTTCCTACGCACTTAAACCTACCACAACCATCGGGTGGCTGACTTAACCTTCTCCGTCCTCCCATCGCAGCATTGTAAAGTACAGGAATATTAACCTGTTTCCCATCGACTACGCATTTCTGCCTCACCTTAGGGGCCGACTCACCCTGCGCCGATTAGCGTTGCGCAGGAAACCTTGGACTTTCGGCGTGTAGGTTTTTCACCCACATTATCGTTACTCATGTCAGCATTCGCACTTCTGATACCTCCAACAAACCTTTCGATTCATCTTCGCAGGCTTACAGAACGCTCCTCTACCAGCTCTAATTTGAAGAGCTCCGCAGCTTCGGTACACAGTTTAAGCCCCGTTAAATCTTCCGCGCAGGACGACTCGACCAGTGAGCTATTACGCTTTCTTTAAAGGATGGCTGCTTCTAAGCCAACCTCCTGGTTGTCTAAGACTTCCCACATCGTTTTCCACTTAACTGTGATTTTGGGACCTTAGCTGGCGGTCTGGGCTGTTTCCCTTTTCACCACGGACCTTATCACCCGCAGTGTGTCTCCCGATACTAAAACTTCTTGGTATTCGGAGTTTGCCTCGGTTTGGTAGGCCGGTAAGGCCCCCTATCCGAAACAGTAGCTCTACCCCCAAGAGTCATATACGAGACGCTACCTAAATAGCTTTCGAGGAGAACCAGCTATCTCCGAGCTTGATTAGCCTTTCACTCCTATCCACAACTCATCCCCTACTTTTTCAACAGTAGTGGGTTCGGGCCTCCAGTCAGTGTTACCTGACCTTCACCCTGGCCATGGATAGATCGCCCGGTTTCGGGTCTACTTATTGCAACTAAACGCCAGTTTCAGACTCGGTTTCCCTACGCCTCCCCTATACGGTTAAGCTCGCTACAACAAGTAAGTCGCTGACCCATTATACAAAAGGTACGCCATCACCTCGCACCTAAATCACTTAAAGATTGACCACTCTCTATTTCAAATTCCAAAGTGATTTAGGTGCGAGGCTCTGACTGCTTGTATACATACGGTTTCAGATTCTATTTCACTCCCCTCGCCGGGGTTCTTTTCACCTTTCCCTCACGGTACTAAGTTCACTATCGGTCAGTAAGGAGTATTTAGCCTTGGAGGATGGTCCCCCCATATTCAGTCAAGATATCACGTGTCCCGACCTACTCTTCGTTACCCACGTTATTAGCTCTTTTGCATACAGGGCTATCACCTACTATGACTGAACTTTCCAGAACATTTTGCTAAAGCTAATAATGATTTAGTAACTGGGCTGTTCCGCTTTCGCTCGCCACTACTAGCGGAATCTCGGTTGATTTCTTTTCCTCTGGATACTTAGATGTTTCAGTTCTCCAGGTTCACCTTGCATGCCTATGAATTCAGCACACAATATCCCGCACCCAAATCAGTCTTAAAATCTGAACTACCCAAATCCTAAAACCAATTTGGGTGCGGGATGGGTTTCCCCATTCGGAAATCTCCGGATCATTGCTTGTTTACCAGCTCCCCGAAGCTTATCGCAGGTTACTACGCCCTTCATCGCCTCTTACTGCCAAGGCATCCACCGTATGCACTTAAATTCACTTGACTATGTAACCCTGAATGATTTCAGAATTACTAAGCTATAATAATAACAACTATAAGAATACCTAAATTGGCGCCTTTACTTTTTTCATCAAATTTTTAAAGAGCTCCCTGCTTCGCTTAAGCTTTGACAGGGTTTCAACCATTCACACCTTACATCTATAAAATATAAAAAGCAAGATATGTGGCAAAAAACAAACGGAAATTAATATTTTAATCTAACTTTATTTTTTTAAAAGTAATTTAAAAAAATAATCCACATCTATAGTATAACCTAAATAAAAAACTCGATCTAAAAAAGGAAAAAGCCAAGCACGCTAGCTTAAAGTAAAGCTCTATGGAGCCAGGCGGAGTCGAACCGCCGACCCTCTGCTTGCAAGGCAGATGCTCTCCCAACTGAGCTATGGCCCCGAAATTGGTGGGTCTGGGAAGATTTGAACTTCCGACCTCACCCTTATCAGGGGTGCGCTCTAACCAACTGAGCTACAGACCCGAGTTTATCGATCTGAAATAAACTCAGATCCTGGATCCTAAAAATTCCAATGATCATGCAGAAAGCAGTTTGTGTGGGCACAAGTACGATAATCCTACCACTCTATAATAAATTTAAGGAGGTGATCCAGCCGCAGGTTCCCCTACGGCTACCTTGTTACGACTTCACCCCAGTCATGAATCACACCGTGGTGAGCGGCCTCCCGAAGGTTAGCCTACCCGCTTCTGGTACAATTCACTCCCATGGTGTGACGGGCGGTGTGTACAAGGCCCGAGAACGTATTCACCGCGACATTCTGATTCGCGATTACTAGCGATTCCAGCTTCATGGAGTCGAGTTGCAGACTCCAATCCGGACTGAGAGCAGCTTTTTGGGATTAGCTCCACCTCGCGGCTTGGCAACCCTTTGTACTGCCCATTGTAGCACGTGTGTAGCCCTACCCGTAAGGGCCATGATGACTTGACGTCATCCCCGCCTTCCTCCGGTTTATTACCGGCAGTCTCCTTAAAGTTCCCGGCAGACCCCGCTGGCAACTAAGGACAAGGGTTGCGCTCGTTACGGGACTTAACCCAACATCTCACGACACGAGCTGACGACAGCCATGCAGCACCTGTCACTCGGTTCCCGAAGGCACCAAGTCATTTCTGACAAATTCCGAGGATGTCAAGGGTAGGTAAGGTTTTTCGTGTTGCATCGAATTAAACCACATGCTCCACCGCTTGTGCGGGCCCCCGTCAATTTCTTTGAGTTTTAACCTTGCGGCCGTACTCCCCAGGCGGAGAACTTAACGCGTTAGCTTCGCTACTAGAAAGTAAACTCCCCAACAGCTAGTTCTCATCGTTGACGGCGTGGACTACCAGGGTCTCTAATCCTGTTTGCTCCCCACGCTTTCGCGCCTTAGTGTCAGTATTAGTCCAGGAAGCCGCCTTCGCCACTGGTGTTCTTTCCGATATCTATGCATTTCACCGCTACACCGGAAATTCCACTTCCCTCTACCATACTCGAGACATCCAGTATCGGATGCAGTTCCTAGGTTAAGCCCAGGGCTTTCACATCCGACTTAAACATCCACCTACGCGCACTTTACGCCCAGTGATTCCGATTAACGCTTGCACTCTCTGTATTACCGCGGCTGCTGGCACAGAGTTAGCCAGTGCTTCTTCTGTGGGTAACGTCAACGCCCAAGGGTATTAGCCTTGAGACTTTCTTCCCCACTGAAAGTGCTTTACAACCCGAAGGCCTTCTTCACACACGCGGCATTGCTGGATCAGGGTTTCCCCCATTGTCCAATATTCCCCACTGCTGCCTCCCGTAGGAGTCTGGGCCGTGTCTCAGTCCCAGTGTGGCTGATCGTCCTCTCAGACCAGCTACGGATCGTCGCCTTGGTAGGCCATTACCTCTACCAACTAGCTAATCCGACGCAAGCTCATCTTGTAGCACGAGGTCCGAAGATCCCCCGTTTTGTTCCGAAGAAATTATGCGGTATTAGCCCGAGTTTCCTCGGGTTATCCCCCACTACAAGGTAGATTCCTACGTGTTACTCACCCGTCCGCCACTCGCCGCCAGGAAGCAAGCTTCCCGCGCTGCCGTTCGACTTGCATGTGTTAGGCATGCCGCTAGCGTTCAATCTGAGCCAGAATCAAACTCTTCAATTAAACATAAGTTGCCCTTAAAAAGGGCAACAAATCAAGATAAGGCTCGACACAAAATACTGCAGTTGAGCGGTCTTGTGCGTCGAATATTTCTTTAAAGTGATTCGACTACCGTACAATACCCACACAAACTGCTTCCGTTTGTTACTAATTGTTAAAGAGCAATTCCATCAAACATGGATAAACGATTCTACACACCTTGTTGAGTACTGTCAATAAGAACCACGTAATCTATTTCCTTTTCCGCTGGATTATCATCATAATGAAGATTCTTAATCATCAAAATCCTAATCTGTCAAATAGGTGGTGGAAACACTAACGGAAAATAATTTCAACAAAGTTTCGGTAGAAAATCTATCATTCTCACTCAAGAGCATTGATATTAAGCTACTATGTTGCATTCGAAAGACATTCTCAATATTATTTAATCTATAACCAATGTTCTATTTTTTGAAGATTCATTCCTCGGCTAAAAAAGTTATCTATCTCCTCCTCACTAAACATTACAACAAAGCTTTATCTATAGAGTTGATATATTGAAGAGGAATCAAACAGTTTTTACTTTAGCAAAACGACGTCTCCCCACTTGATACAAATGACTTTCACCAACAGGGATGGTTAATCGAATGTCTTCAATACGCTCACCGTCTATACGAACAGCACCTTGTATTATCATTCGGCGGGCTTCAGAAATCGTGCTAACTAAGCCAACACGTTGTAGAATATAACCGATTCCTAAATGACCATTTTCGGCTAGTACTTCAATTTCCTTAAGATCTGTAGGTAACTCATGATTTTTAAAATAGTCGATAAAATATTTGTGTGCCGCTTTGGCCGCTTTTTTACCATGAAACCGAGCCACTAATTCTTCACCCAATAAAATTTTTATATCTCTTGGATTTTTTCCTTTAGCTATCTCTCTGCGCCAACGATTAATTTCTTTTATTGGCTGAAAGCTCAACAATTCATAATAACGCCACATTAAATCATCGGATATTGACATAATTTTACCGAACATTTCTGATGGTGATTCCATGATTCCAATATAATTATTTAATGACTTTGACATCTTCTGGACACCATCTAATCCTTCTAGTAAAGGCATAGTTAGAATACATTGAGGTCTTTGACCAAAATGTTTCTGTAATTCACGGCCTACTAATAGGTTGAATTTTTGATCAGTACCGCCTAACTCAACATTAGCATGAAGCACTACGGAATCATAACCTTGTAATAATGGATATAAAAATTCATGAATAGAAATAGGTTGTTGTGCAGCATAACGCTTATTGAAATCATCCCGCTTTAGCATTCGTGCAACCGTATAAGTTGAGGCTAGACGAATGAGATTATCAGCCTTTAAATTATTCATCCAAGTTGAATTAAAAATAACTTGGGTTTTTCCAGGATCTAAAATACGAAAAGCTTGCGCTTCATAAGTTTTAGTATTTTCTACAACTTCTTCACGTGTCAACGGCCTACGTGTTATATTTTTGCCAGTAGGATCACCAATCATTCCTGTAAAATCACCAATTAAAAAAATTACATCATGACCTAAAACTTGAAATTGGCGTAGTTTATTTAATACAACAGTGTGACCAAAATGGATATCAGGCGCTGTAGGATCAAATCCTAATTTTATTCGCAGTGATTTTTTTTCATTTAAACATACAAGTAATTCTTCTTCGAGAATAATTTCAACAACACCTCGTTTAATTTCTTCCAGCGTTTCCTGCGATGAAAGCATCTAATCCTCTCAATTATTCTAGATCTTTATGTTACGTGATATGATTCAAAATTTTAACTAATCGAAACTCAAAAGGAAATCGAATGCATCTAAAAAAGATAGAATGGACATCGACTGTATTAATCATTTTATTCGCTGTAGTTCTGATACTAATTATACTAATAAGATTATTTTTTATTCACACACCCACACTAGTTAAGCAACTTACTCTTAATATTTCTACCCCTCTTAATATTGTAAAAAAGAAGAATAAATCAGACTTGCAATGGCAAAGCATCTTTGTGACACGTAGCAATACTTTGATCACTATTTTTAGTCATTTTAAAATTGACCAGAGAGCATTAGCGCAGCTACTTAAACAAAATAAATTTCTTACTGTGCTGCATCTCCGTGAAAAACTCTCTTTTCAATTTAATTCTTCTCATCAACTCATGGCCTTTCAATATCCATTATCGATAGTTAAGACGTTAGTTTTTGTTCGTCAAGGAAATAACTTCATAAAAAAAACAATAACTCGACCTGTTACAACTACATTAGCTTACACATCAGTCGTGATCCAACACTCGCTAATCCAAGATGCGAAGAAATTAGGCCTTACCTCTCAAATGTTAGGTGAATTACAAACTATTTTTGGTAGTAAGATTAATTTTATGCGTGATCTTCGTCGAGGTGATCGCTTCGATTTCTTACATCAAGAAAACTGTATTAATGGAAGAAAATATTGTAATGGTAATATCATCGCTGCTGAATTCATTCATCGTAGTAAAATAGAGCAAGCTATTCGTTATATGTATCCCATTCATCATATTGCCTATTATAATTCCAATGGCCGTAGCTTAACAGCACGTTTTCTGAGTGCTCCGCTGCAGCACTACAAACGAATCAGCAGTTACTTTAGCTATCATCGTTATGATCCTGTGTTACATAAGATCCAACCTCACTTAGGCGTTGATTTTGCTGCCCCACTTGGGGCTCCTATTAAATCCATTGGTGAAGGACAAATTATCTTTATGGGACGTAAGGGCGGTTATGGCAGAACAATTAAGATACGTTATAATCATCACTATCTTGCCCTATATGGCCATATGTTAAGGTTTGCGAAGCTTCACCTCCATGAATGGGTACACACAGGTCAAGTAATTGGCTATGTAGGCGAATCTGGTTGGGCCACAGGACCACACCTCCACTTTGGATTCTATATTAATGGCAAACCCCAAAATTGGTTAGCCATGAAGACAACCTTAGATCGAAGTATTCCTCAAAAATATGAAAAATCCTTTTTACGCACAGCAAAAAAATTGTTAGCAGAGCTACATCTGCGTCAAGATATTCAATTAGCTGTTAACAATACCAAGCTTAAAAACCAAACATAAGTACCGAAAGTGCGTCCTAAAATTTTTTATCAGACCTCTAGTTTCTGCGCCAGCTATTAAGTTTGAATACAAACGACTGATGGTATACTTGTCTGTCTAATTCAATTTTTTTCAATCGATAGTGAGTTACAGTGAGCTGACTCTTAAAGCATTAATTAAAGCAAAGCAATTTTCTGTTCATTTCGCCTCTTGTTCTATCAGGATATACTAAAAGAAATTAATGTGGCGATTAGCCGATTAATTTTAGCCGCGACATTAAAATCTACGTAAAAAATCAAATATTTTAAACCAAAATCTATCCACACTACTGATAATCATACTAAACAAACACCATAATCCATTGATAATATACTTTGTCTTCATAAATTGAAGATTCTAATGTAATTTAAAGCGCTAATAATTACAGCAATATCTGATTTTACTTTCAGAATATAGCACTGAGAGATTAAACTGCCTCTACTCGCTATACCTTTTACAATTTATTGTTAAAGGTAGATTAAAGAAAACCGATGATAGTAAATATTTAGGAAATCGCTAATCTTGATTTCTTAGGATTACCACTGACGATCTGTTCTAGGTTTAGAATTTTAAAAAAAACATATTTTCATGGTATAGACGATTATCACAAATAGATGGGTAAGTGATCATGTGAAGCTGAAAAATAACTGTCTTTGAAGATATTTGATTTATTGGGTCTAAAAAATTATTTAAATTTTTTATTTATTCTTATATTAACTTATTAAAAAAGACAAAAAATTTGAAGATTTGAACAATGTAATTTTTTGAAAAATAAAGTACTTTCGTGCAAGTAAACATGTCTTTAAAAGCTTGCTTATCCTTATGAAATCAAAATAGCATTATAAAATTAAGTTGAGATGTGGTTCATAATAATGTTCAAAATCCTAAAAGTCAGTACAGTACTTCTTCTGCATTAACAATGGTCATGTTGATAAAAAATTTTCCAGCAAAGAAATCCACAAGGTTATTCTTTATCAGGATTACATAAAGTTGCCTATAAATTACCTATACTACTGCTCGTGCTGTAAGGTATTTTTTTACCTAATTTTGTGCTAAAAGCGCAGGTTTCTATAACTCGTGTAGAGATAGAAGAGATAACGATTCACGAAAGCGGAACTAATTAGAACTTGTCAACTACATCGCTTTACTTTACAAATTCAAATTCCAAATGAGAAACACCGATTTCATCTTAACATATTTCAATTAAGAGCTTATGTAAAAATCATCAAATAATTTTTAAAGCAAGATAAGCTGATCAATTCTTTTCTTTTTTAACTTAATTCTCAGAACCGGTCTTAAGTCTATTATTATTCATTATAAAATAATCTTTGTGGTCTTATTACTGATCGCCTATAATATCTACAATTAGTCTTTAGGTGTTTTTCCAAAATACGGGCGAGTCTTTTACGCAATAGGTTCCATTTAGTGAACATTTGGTAGAACCGCCATTAACGCTTCTCCTCATCGTGGGCGAAATATTAAATAAAAAGCCTAATACAACTGTATATAGAATTAATAAAGAATTAATAAAATTGTAAAGTTTGTTAGTTGGAATAATGAGATAGATTTTATTACTTAGCAAATATCGTTAATAATATATACCTTATCTTGCTTGGTGTTATTTCTGCGCTTTATTAGTTGTTAAGTTAGGTTTTCCCTCTCCATGAGTTATAATAACTAGAGCTCTTCACACCGCCAACGCCGCTAAAGAGGTTTAAAATATCAAAAATAAAATTAACAAATTTTTGATTTCTGTTTATCTTAATTTACTTAAATTATTACGGTGATATTGTCTGTACTAATTAAAAATTGAAGCTGATGTGATTTAGAAAAAACTAATTAAAAAATCTGTAGTGTGTTTTTGGTCGATTGAATTGGCAATAAAACTTGCAATGACTTAATATCATTTTAAGCATTTAACATAAAGTTTCAAAAAAATAACTTATAATTTTCTCATTAAAAATTCTTAATTAAAGGGGAAGATCTGGAAAATTATATTGTATTTAAGATTATAAAAACAAAGCTAACTAAATCTTCATGAGTTTGTCCGTTCAGAGAACTAACAAAACATTTATCCTTTATTTCAATAAAGTTTAATTGCATCTTATCAGAAGAGTTTAAATAATCTAGTCCGAGAAGCGTCTTTGAAATAATACATTGTTTTGATTCTCTGTATAGAAAAAGCAAAATTCATGAAAGAGAAGATACAAAGAGCAGATAATTTACCAATAATTATTCCAAACAAACACATCCTCTCTTCTATCTATAATAGAAGTAAGAAAACCACCAAAATGCAACCAGCCATCAAACACCTGAAGAACGTATCATAAGAATTAGTAGCAAGCTAAACTTTACTTCACACCGGTTGTTCAGGATCAACAAATTCTGTTTTATTGTCATTCTCGAAGCTAATAACTTGTCAATAAAGGTTTAGGTATTTATTAATTTCCTTGATTATTTCTGATTTAGAGAATTCTTTACAAATTTTCATTTTATAGCGCTTTCTATAAATCCATGGAAGACTAGCTAACTTGTGATTGAATAAATTGCCGGTGCGCAGATTTGAACTGCGGACCTACTGATTACGAATCAGTTGCTCTACCGCCTGAGCTACACCGGCAGCATAAATACCGATTCTCAAAGGATAATGTTTAATAATCACGTAAGTTGACATTGAGGTCAAGTCACTTAAAATCCCATATTACATAAATTAATATCTATTCCCTCATTTAAGGAATGAGTATTTATTGCCATTGAGATACTGTTTTGCACTGCATCCCCGTTAATTAATTATTGAACATTAAAGAAAAAATTGAAAATAGCTAGATGTAAGATCTGTCAGGAACTACAAAGGTATATTCCTCGTTATTTCAAACTGAAGAAAAAATTAGAATACTCCGCTTAAAGTACTCTGCATGCAATTTTATATGCTGTTAATATCTTAAAATTTATAATTTTCTAGTGTCAAAATATTCTTAGCTAAATTCGGCACCTGATCATCTTTGTTTGCTTATTTTGTGTTTTATGCTTCATGAAATATATACGACAATATACACAATAGCTTTTATCACAATCTTTTTCGGCACTCGCTTTGTAAAAAATATTTCTTTGAAACCTCTAATTATGTATTTTGGTTTTATTGAAAATACCTTTTCTTGTTAACCGAATTAAAAATATCTTACTTTTGTTTTTTAATCGATGAAAACTTTGTGAATAGATAATTATTATGATTAATAACTAATTTTAAACTGATGTTATGTTAAATATACTCTTATTGGCAGGCTATATGCCTGAACCTCTTTTCAAAAATACTTCTTCATAAAAATACTTTGAAAAAATCTATTCCATGTAGTCCCTTAATGACTAATTAGAAGGTTAGGGGCTACCCATTTCATGGAGTTAAATGATACCATAATCGTGTTTTTTCTTTATTTCTAGGATAGAAAATGTTGCGGGTTGGTTTAACAGGCGGTATTGGCAGTGGTAAAAGCACTACTGCAAATTATTTTTCTGAATTAGGAGTTCCAATCGTTGATGTCGATGTAATTACTCGTGAAATTACAACTTTGGGACAGGTAGGATTTAAAAGAATCGTAGCATATTTTGGAAAAGGAATTTTGAATGGAAAAAACTCCTTAAATCGTTCTCAATTAAAAAGATTAATCTTTAGATATCCGAAAAAAAGACAATGGCTGGAAAACTTATTGCATCCTCTTATTATTTCCAAAATGCAAGAAAAGATTGAAGAAATAAATGCAACTTACTGTATTTTAGTGGTTCCTTTACTAGTAGAGTTCCATTACTCAATCAATTTTCTTGACCGTACTCTATTAGTTGACATTCCTGTATCTTTGCAAATCCAACGTGCAAAAATACGCGACCAGCTTTCTGATAAACAGATTAAATTAATTCTTAAATCACAAAGCAGCCGTGAAGAACGATTAGCTATAGCAGACGATGTGATTGTGAACGATAAAACACTTTCAACACTAAAAGAGATAGTGTTCCAACTACACTCCACATACCTACAGTTGGCTGAAAAAAAATAAAAGAAAGCCCTTATATCCCTTCACTCTAATCTTCTTCAATTTGTTGAGGAGAGAATGGAATCTTTAACTAAGACATTTATTATTACACTATCGTTTATTTTCTAATTAAAATTTTATGTTATGACAAACAACATAACTGAATGAATCAGAAATGAAAATTAAAGAAGCTGTTTCCTAGGAAAGCGCTCAATAGTGTCGAATTCGTTTGAAGCTTAACCCAGCCACTCTAAATTTAGAAGTAAGATCGCTTGTGGGCGGTCAAGAACGTCAACAACTATATCAACAGGAAAACAGCGAAAATCCTGTTACTGACTTGCGAAACTTGGTCTAGTAGATCTAAATACTTACTCGTAAGTATTAACACTATTTTACAAATCACTCACGACAATAATTCTTTTCAATGTATTGGCGCTTGAGAAGGTTCAGAAAACACTTAACATTAATTTACTGTCGTACCAACTCATTCAATTAACTTTACCTATGAAAAGGATTTATTCAGAATCCTATAACCACTCTTGTCATACAGTATTTCTTTTTTAATTCTTTACACAAGGTTTCATAACTAATCTCATCTGATTTTAATCTTCCTTCAGAAAATTTCTAAAGTCCGCTTTGAACTATATGCTTACTTCATCGCAATGGTATAAGAATTTCATTCTTTAAATTAATAAAACTAGTAAACAACGTAAAGAATACATTTATTCATTAAAATAAGATTAGACTAATTTTCCGTGACAATGTTTATATTTCTGACCACTACTACAGGGACAAGCTTCATTTCGTCCGATTTTTGGTCGAGAGCGTAAGAAAGGCTGCGTAGCCTCTTCGGAAGTAACAGAAAAATCCATTTTATCTTGTAAGGCGGTCATTTCAAGTTGATACTGCAATTCAGTAGTCGATTGATAAAATAGCCGTTTCTGCTTTTTAGCTACTTGTTCTTGCAACATGATTTCTAATTTTGATAAAGTAGCAATAACCTCGTATTTAATACGTGATAACATTTGCTTGAATAACTCGAAAGATTCGCGTTTGTACTCTTGTGCAGGACTTTTTTGAGCATAACCACGTAAACAGATACCTTGTCGCAGATGATCCATTGCTGCCAAGTGTTCCTTCCAATGATGATCCAATAATTGTAGCATAATTGTTTTTTCTACATCACGCATAACGCTTGCGCCTATTCTTGCTTCTTTTTCTTTATAAGCATTAGTAATTTTATTAATTATCCTTTGATATAATTTTTCTTCGTCAAGGGCCGTATCTTCTTTGAGCCATTTTTTGATGGGGAAAATCATACCAAAATCTTCCCAGATCTGCTTTTCTAAGCCAGAGATATCCCATTCCTCCTCTAAACTTTGATGAGGAATAAATAGACTGATCATATCGCTCATTGCTTCTTTTCGAATTACTTCAATAGTATCAGCGATATCATCAGCTTGTAATAATTCAAATCGTTGCTGATAAATTACTTTGCGTTGGTCATTAGTTACATCATCATATTCTAATAACTGCTTCCGAATATCAAAATTCATTCCTTCTACGCGTTTCTGAGCTTTTTCAATAGCATGGCTGATCCATTTATGTTCAATGACGTCTTCTTCTTTGACGCCCAAACGACGCATCATAATAGACATTCGCTCAGCGGCGAAAATACGCAGTAAATCATCTTCCATTGAAAGATAGAATTGAGAAGATCCTGGATCACCTTGTCGTCCTGAACGACCACGCAATTGATTATCGATACGACGAGATTCGTGACGTTCAGTCCCCAGCACATGCAATCCTCCTGCTGCAATAACTATATCATGACGTTTTTTCCATTCGACTTTGTGCTTCTTAATTGCTGCCTTTGGCAGATTATCCAATTCAACTTTCAAATTACCACCTAAAACAATATCAGTTCCACGTCCAGCTATATTAGTGGCAATAGTTACTGCTTTGGGACGTCCTGCTTCAGCAATAATTTTTGCCTCATGTTCATGATTTTTAGCATTTAAGACTTCATGCTTAATAGCAGACTTTTTTAAAAGGTTTGATACAACTTCGGACGCTTCAATCGAAGCAGTACCGATTAACAACGGTTGACCTTTTGCATGACGTTTTTTTACTTCTTCAACAATCGCCTGGAGTTTTGCTTTGGTGGTTAAGTACACTTGATCTGACTCATCTCGACGAATCATCGGTTTATTAGTAGGGATAACAACGACCTCTAAACCGTAAATTTTTTGTAATTCAAACGCTTCGGTATCTGCAGTACCTGTCATACCGGACAATTTTTCATAAAGGCGAAAATAATTTTGAAAAGTAATCATCGCTAAGGTTTGATTTTCTAATTGAATAGGAATACCTTCTTTCGATTCAACTGCTTGATGTAAGCCATCAGACCAACGACGTCCTGGCATTAATCGGCCCGTGTGTTCATCAACAATAATTGCCTCATTATTTTTTATAATATAATGAACATCACGGTGGAACAATGTATGAGCGCGCAAAGCAGCATATACATAATGCATTAATGATATGTTTTTCACATCATATAAACTTTCTCCGGTTTTCATAAGACCTTCTTTTACAAGTAAAGCTTCAATAGTCCGGTGACCTTGTTCAGTCAAATAGACTTGTCGATTCTTTTCATCTATGGTGTAATCGCCAGAGTCTTCTTTAAGAGCTTTAAGAGCTTCTATTTTCTTTTGTTCTTCTTTCGTTTTTTGTGGTATCAGAAATGGGATGAGTTTGTTTACTTTGATATAAAGATCCGAAGATTCTTCTGCTTGCCCTGAAATAATTAAAGGTGTGCGTGCTTCGTCGATCAAAATCGAATCGACTTCATCGATGATGGCATAATACAATGGTCGCTGAACACGTTGATTTAGGCTAAAAATCATATTATCTCGTAAATAGTCAAAACCAAATTCATTATTGGTGCCGTAAGTAATGTCCGCTGCATAAGCAGCTTTTTTTTCTGCTGGCCCCATTCCAGATATATTAATTCCCACAGTTAAACCCAAAAATTTGTAAATAGGCTCCATCCATTCTGCATCACGTTTTGCTAAATAATCGTTTACAGTAACAAGATGAACACCCTTTCCAGTAAGGGCATTGAAATAAGCAGGCATCGTAGCTGCTAGCGTTTTTCCTTCCCCTGTACGCATTTCCGCAACTTTTCCATTATGAAGAGCAATGCCTCCTATTAACTGGACATCAAAGTGACGAAGTCCTAAGGTCCGAATGCTTGTCTCGCGAACTACGGCAAATGCTTCCGGCAATAAAATATCCGGGCTTTCACCTTGTTTAAGTCGTTTTTGAAATTCACTTGTTTTAGCGTGTAAGGCCTGATCAGACAAGACTTTAATTTCGGATTCCAAGGCATTAATTTTAACTACTGTTTTGGAATAACTTCTGAGTAATCGCTTATTGCGAGTACCAACTACTTTCTTAATAAGCTTGCCAAGCATAAATAGTATTGTATACTATTGATAGGTAAAGGGGAATTTTCATAGTATGAAGTAAATGCAACCCAGCGATCCAAAACCGATTAAACAATGTCTCCAAGCTAGCTCACTTAGACTAATTATACGAAAGGCAAAGAGAATCCTTTCTGTAGAAAGATTCCTGAATCAAATTCTACCCCCGGAGATTACTCCCCATTATCGCATTATGAATCTTTCCCAAGAGACTTTAATTCTCCAGTTAGAGAATGCAGCTTGGGCCACACGAGTGCGCTACTTGGTGCCTTGTTTGCTAAGACAGTTTGCTCAAGAGGATCTTAGAATCTATAGGATTCAATGCCGGGTCCGGCCTAGTTTATATAATTAGTTTGAAAGATAAGGGTTTTCTTTCATCAGGTCTGAAAGTTATTATCATTATTTAAACGAGGTATGTTCCCACAATAAAGATAAAGCAACCTCCTATTTTACTAACCATTTTTATTATCAGTTTACTAGTAGCTATTAATTTTTCAAATGAGATATTAGTAGCGTCAATTACTTCTGCTAATTAAATTTCATACTTCCAAATTTTAAGTGATTTATTTCTATTTTAAATATACAGAACTGGAAAATCTGTAAAACATTGTTTTTTACAACATTTCTAATGATCCAATTTTCTAATTACCATATTTTTGAAAACGTTAATTCTAAAAATATCGATTCTAGTGGTAGTTTTATTACATATCTAATTTTTTTTCCAGATCATCAAAAACTTTTTTAAATTCTTTTTAATTTATTTTTTGGTTTCATTAAATCTTTCAAGAACAAAGAGACAGCAAAAAATATCTTTAATTTTCTCAAAATCTCATTCTATTTTTTCGATTTGCTTTATGAATATTAAGAATTATTAAAAAAATTCTTAAACAATGGTGTCTTTAAAAATAACTATAAATGAAAAGATTTTTAAACTATAAAAAGATAATTTGTTTATAAAATTTAGCAATAGTTGTTTATTTGATTAGGCTAAGCAGCCACAACAAAAACTGAGGTGAAATCAAATGGTAACTCCAAAGAGTTTTTGAAAGTGATAATTTCCCAAGCTTCTTTCTGAGCTAATAATTTCCTTAACAAGGAAATATTCAGGGTATGACCGGATTTAACTCCGCGAAATGCTCCAATGAAACCACGACCTAGTAAATAAAGATCACCAATCACATCAAGAATTTTATGTTTTACAAATTCATCAGGGTAACGCAGACCATCTTGATTTAAAATTTTATATTCATCTAAAACAACAGCATTATCCAAGCTAGCACCCAGTGCCAAATTATTTTTGCGGATAAATTCATAATCTGATAAAAAACCAAAAGTGCGCGCACGAGAAACTTCTTTCATATAAGCAGTACTCGAAAAATCGAGAGTAGCATTTTTATTATGTTCATTAAACAAGGGATGGTCGAAGTCAATGCTAAAATTGATTTTAAATCCATGATAAGGCTCTACCATTACACTTTTATCACCGTTTTCTGCCTTTAGCTTTTTTTTAATACAAATAAATTCTTTAATAGCATTTTGTTCTTCAACACCAGCTGACTGAATCAAAAATAAAAAAGGGCTTGCACTCCCATCCATAATAGGAAGCTCTGGTGAAGTAAGGTTAATATATAAATTATCAATACCTACACCGGCTAAAGCCGATAATAAGTGTTCGACAGTGGCTACTTGAACATCACCTTTTGCTAAGCAAGTTGATAAACGTGTATCACTAATATGATTAACTGTAGCTGGAATTTCGACTACAGGATTTAAATCCGTTCGGCAAAAAATAATACCCGTATTGACTGGGGCAGGACGTAAAGTTAAATGAACCCTTTTACCAGTGTGAACACCGACACCAGTCGCAGTGACAATGTTTTTTAGAGTTCTCTGCTTAATCACTATTTTAATCCTTTCTTAAAAAAAGAGAAACACATTTATTCCCAAACGTCAGTCTTCTTTCTGGCGGCGTAAAAAAGTAGGAATGTCTAAATATTCAAAATCGCGATCTCGTTGTTTTTTCTCTATTTCTACTGTTCGTTTATGAGGTTCTTGGTTTCGTATATATGTTGGACGATCTAATTGGTGGTAATTTAGCATCCCATCGCTTTTAGTGTTTTTTACCACAGGTTTAAGAGAAGATATGCTACTGGCACTTCCACTGTTTTGTACACCAAGTCCAGTGACTACAACAGTCACTCGCAATTCATCACTCATTTCAGGATCAATTACCGTACCGACAACTACTGTTGCATTTTCCGACGCAAACGATTTAATAGCTTCACCTACTTGCTCAAATTCTCCAACAGAAAGATCCATTCCAGCAGTGATATTTATTAACACTCCTCGAGCGCCTGTAAAATCTACATCTTCCAATAATGGACTAGCAATAGCTGCTTCAGCTGCTTCGCGCGCACGATTCTCACCGCTACTGACTCCAGTTCCCATCATAGCCATTCCCATTTCAGACATCACTGTTCGCACATCGGCAAAGTCCACATTAATTAATCCTGGACGAGTAATTAAATCTGAAATACCTTGTACTGCCCCTAACAATACATTATTTACAGCTTTAAATGCATTTAATAAAGTCGTATTTTTACCAAGTACATTCAACAATTTATTGTTAGGAATAGTGATTAAAGAATCGACGTACTTAGTCAATGACTTAATTCCTTCTTCAGCTACTTCCATTCTCTTTTTACCTTCGAAAACAAATGGCTTAGTCACAACGGCGACTGTTAATATCCCTAATCCTTTAGCTACTTCTGCAAATACAGGTGCTGCACCTGTTCCAGTACCACCTCCCATACCAGCCGTTAAAAAAACCATATCGGCCCCTTCAAGAATTTCTCGAATCTGTTCGCTTGCTTCCTCAGCTGCCTGACGGCCAATATTAGGATCCGCACCTGCACCTAATTTTCTTGTTATTTCTTCACCTAGTTGAAGTACAACTCGGGCGTTAGAGCGACCTAATGCCTGAGAATCGGTATTCGCACAAATAAACTCGATACCATCAATACCCTCAGTAATCATATGCTCTATTGAATTTCCGCCACCTCCACCGATACCAATCACTTTTATATGGGCATTTTGAGGTAAATTTTCACCAAGCTCAAACATGCTCTTTTCTCCTAAAAATTCCCTTGAAACCAATTTCTCATACGTTGCCATAAGCTTAAACCACGATCTAAATCAAGCATAGGTCGGTTATTGATTTGATTTTGATGACTGTGGATCAATAAACCAACTGCCGTCGCATAAATGGGATTATCTCGAATATCTGTTAATCCAGTAACATATTGAGGCAGCCCTATTCTTACAGGCATGTGGAAAATTCTTTCGCCCAATTCAATACATCCTAAAATTCGAGAAGCACCGCCTGTCAAAACGATACCAGCAGAAATTAAATCTTCAAAGCCGCTGCGTTGCAATTCAGTTAATACTAATTCGAATAATTCTTCATAGCGTGCAGCAACTACTTGAGCCAATACTCTTTTTTGAACTTGTTTCAATAATCGCTTAGCAACACTCGGTACTTGTATAGTTTCTTCAGGATCAACTGTTTCAGGTAATGTGGATGCATACCTTATTTTAATTTGTTCAGCACATTGCATAGAGGTATGTAAGGCTACAGCCACATCGTTAGTTACATGATCACCCGCGATCGGAATAACATGAGTATGACAAATAGCACCCTCTATAAAGATAGCGATATCGGTAGTACCTCCACCAATATCAATCATACAAACACCTAATTCTTTTTCATCATCAGTCAATACCGAGTGGCTTGAAGCAAGTTGCTCTAAAACAATATCACCTACTTGTAATCCACAACGACGAATACATTTAGTTATATTCTGAGCAGCACTGACAGCGCCAGTAACGATGTGTACTTTTGCTTCTAAGCGAACGCCCGACATTCCTATAGGTTCGCGAACACCTTTTTGATTATCAATGATGAACTCTTGTGGCAAAATATGGAGTATTTTTTGATCAGCGGAAATAGCCACTGCCTTTGCTGCATCGATTACTCGATCTACATCAGATTGGTTGACTTCATGATCACGAATTGCCACAATCCCATGAGAATTCAAACTGCGAATATGACTACCAGCAATTCCTGTGTAAGCGGAACGAATCTCACAACCGGCTATTAATTCTGCTTCTTCAACAGCACGTTGAATGGATTTTACTGTTGATTCAATATCAATTACCATTCCGCGTTTTAATCCACGCGACGGATGGGTTCCGAAACCAATAACTCCAATTTGGTTATCTTGGCTCACCTCTCCAACAAGCGCGGCAATTTTGCTAGTACCAATATCTAACGCAAAAATAAGATTTCTTTCCAGATTTTTCGGCATAGTTGCCAAAGTCTCTCTATGTGCACGGACCTACATTAGCTATTAAATTATTAGTATAAGTGACATACCTTGAAAGCACTATTAAAAATTAATCTTAATTCTAGCACTCTTTTTTAAAATTTATCACTTTTTTATTACTCTTATGTATGTTTTTAATTCATTAAAATATTATAATGTTATCTTTATGCCTATTAAAATAAGTTACTAAAACTAAGTGAGATGATTAAAATTAAATCAATTTAATTTTAGGTAAAAATAATTCAAAAATTGGACAACTTTAATTTTAGTTGATAGAACCTAAAGCAACAACACCTCAAATCTATCATACTCAGTGGCTACTTTACATTTTCTTATTTATAACTATATACAGCTCTATCATCTAAGATAGAGTTCATCCTTATCCAAATTTAAAGGCTATGGGGTAATTAACGCTACCTCTCATAGTCTTCTATATACACAGGATTATATTTTTAATTTTTGACTGATTATTGATTATTATTTAAAATAGGATTTAGGAAAATATTTCTTAAGCAAATTTTTAAAGACACTTTTCCAATACCTCAATCAAATAGAACAGGGAAATTCTTTATCAAAATTATTCAAAAATGTTTTTCTTGCAAAGAAAGATGTCATTTTAAGTAATTTTTCATACGAGGGATAGGCTTACTGTAGCGTGGCTGACATCGTGAAATCAAATAGCAGTTTGTTGTGTGGTTTTCACATCAATCTTATTTTAATTCCCTCTGATGCAGATGATCTTACGAGGTGAGGGTGCTCTCTAAGTATGCAATTTTAATGAATATAACTTCATACAGTATGAAGTTATAAAGGCTATCATGGTCTCAATTATAGAATTGAGGTTTGAAATTTGTCATCTTATAGGTAAAAAATTTCATTATTTTAGGCTATAGTCAGTTTAAAGGTATCCGATGCGTTTTGAATAACACGGATTTAAAAAAATGATTGCAATATACAAATGATTGCAATATACAATTGAGTGAAAAAAAGTTTTAGAATTTAAGATGTCTATCAATGTAACTTTCTAAGAGAAGGAATTTTTTTATGATTTTATAAATAAACGGTATAAACAATTAGTTCACAGATGACAAGTAGGGCGTTAGGGTTTTTAAGTTCTTTGATTTAAGATCTCTTCAAAATTAAGTGCTAAAAAGAAAAATTACTATTTTGGAAATTCAACAGATGTTTCTTATTTTTTGGTTGACACCCGCTCATTTTAAAGGAGTGAATTTTTCTAATAAGTTTTTGGAAAAAAATTGATTGTACAAAAAAAATAATTTTTATGAGAAAATTTTTTATAGAATTAATGATCTTTAAAAACTTTTATATACTTCTTAACTTGTTTTCTTTTTTGAATAATTTTAACGAGGTTTTCAGCGAATATAAATCTAATTGTTTAAGATTAACAGTCGATGAAAGCTTGCAAGATATACTACCTCTGTAGGTGCTTATCGAATTCTCAGAAAGGACTACTTTAAGACAATTTAAGATTTAATTACTTAATAATTGCTCTCCACTGAATGGCTAATCCGTTAGGATAGCGAAGATCAATATGGTCCACTTGATCACTCCGATTTCCGATAATTTTTTGATAAAACTGAACCAGTTTTTTAAATCGTTGATTGATGTCTTGGTGTCCCAAATAAACTCGGATATGATTGTTTAATATAAGAAACCAAGCCTCATGATCACTTACTCTTAAAGCGGTTATTTTTATACGCAATGGTTTCAATAATTGATTAAATTGCTCAAATCGAGCGAGAACAAATTTTTCACTATTATTCAGTCCTTGAAGCTGAGGTAGATCTTTAGGGATTGTCGCGGTTGGCGGGGTAAACAATATACCTAATTTTGATATTAATTGAGTTCCGTTCCATCGTGCTAATGGCTGTTGTTCTACAATAGTAATTTCTAATTTATCCGGCCATGTTCGTCGAATAGAAACATGAGATACCCACGGCAATACTATTAAAGCTGATTTTAATTTATGCGTATTAAGAGAAAAAAACCCTCCACTAATATTTTGAATTATAACATCTTTTAATTCCGGTATTTGAAGGTAAGCATCAGGTATATCTATTTTAATCTGACGAAAAGGTAAAATTTTAGGATTATGCAATATTAATAATATTCCTATTAAAAAAGTAGAAAAAATGATTAGTTTTAAAAGAAAGGTAATTGATTTTCGCAGCTGGATTACTCAAAAGTATTTAATTTTATTTTTTATGTGACGCTAGGATCACCCAGGATATGCACCTCTTTTATTAATTGGATGCCATGAATTTGATAAACTCGTTGCGCAATGAATTGAATTAAACATTCGATATCGGAAGCATTTGCCTCTCCCATATTTATAACAAAATTAGCGTGCTTTTCTGAAACTTTAGTATTACCGATTCTTGTTCCTTTTAATCCTGCAGACTCAATGAGCCGAGCTGCATAATCACCAGGTGGATTTCGAAAGACGGAACCACAATTAAAAGTCCCAATGGGTTGTAAATTAACACGTTTTTTTAATAATACATTTATGGCTTTCCTGGCTTTATTAATATCTTTCTGATCAAAACAAAAATAACCAGCAACAAAGAATTGATTATTAAGGCCATGAATTTCACGATAGTTAATTTTAAATTCATCCGGCTGTCTTTTATAGAGAATACCCGAATGATCGACTGTTTCCACATGAATAACATGACACCATGTTTCTCTGCCGAAAGCACCAGCATTCATGGCCAAAGCTCCACCTACAGTTCCAGGAATTCCTGCAAAAAAAGCACCCTCTTTTAGTCCTTGACTTACACAAAATTTCGCTAACTTAGAACAAGTTACACCCGATTCAGCACGAATCACTAATTGCTTATTTTCTTCTTTAAAAAACGAAATTTCCTTTAATCGATTTACAGTTAAAATTACCGTTCCTCTAATTCCACCACCACGAATTAAAACGTTACTACCCAAACCTAAACAGGTTAATGGCTCATCAGGTGGCAATTGAGCGAGAAAATTTTGTAAATCTGCTACATTAGCAGGCCAATAAAATCGTTCAGCATTACCACCAACTCGCAAAGAAGTATAATGTGCTAAATTGTGATTATAAATTAAATCCCCGCATAAATTATTAATTTTTTTCTCGTATCTGAGACGCCGAAAACTTGCCGCCGCCCATTAATTAATAAAAAATTCACTACGGATTTCTGATTAAAGTTGTTACAGAAGCTCCCACGCTACCAGCACCCTGAAGAATAATGACATCATTGGGCTGTACCAACTTTCGTAATATTTTTGGCAAATCTTGTAATGCTGGAACAAAGACAGTTTTTTTAGCAGTCTGTTGCTTAATAGCCTTTAATAATGTCTTTCCATCAGCTTCCGGGATAGGAGTTTCATTAGCACTATAGACTTCAAGTAGTACTAATAAATCAGATTCTGTTAAAACCGAAGCAAAGTTGTGCATTAACTCTTGTGTGCGACTGTAACGATAAGGTTGAAAAACAAGAATAAGCCGTCTTTCAGGCCACGCGGTTCTTGCTGCTGATAAGGTTGCTTTAATTTCGTTAGGGTGATGTCCATAATCTTCAATCACAAGCGCTTGTCCATTTGAAAGGATCATATTGCCCTTAATAGTAAAACGACGATCTACGCCAGAAAATTGTTCCAAGGATTGCGACAGTTTCTTTGCATCAATGCCAATTAATTCACCAACAGCTATAACCACTAAAGCATTAAGAGCATTATGCCTACCCGCAAGATTAACCTTTATAGGTAGAGGTGATTTATCTTGTAAAAATCGATGAACTTGAAAATAGCTTTGCAGACCTTTTTGTGAATAATTATTCGCTCGGTAATTAGCTTTCGAGGAAAAACCGTAAGTAATTATCTTCTGAGACAAATTCGGAATTAATTCATTTAACACAAGATCATCTATACACAAAACAGCCACCCCCTCATCGGGAATTTGATGAAGAAATTGCATGTAGGCCTCTTTTAAACGGTCAAAATCACCACCATAGGTAATACTTAGATGATCTGCATCTATATTTGTTATTATACCAATATTAGGATGCATATATAAGAAAGACGCATCGCTTTCATCAGCTTCGGCAATAAAATAAGGTCCACTCCCCAACCGTACAGACGTTTGACTGTCATTTAATATACCACCAACTATAAACGTTGGATCTAAACCAGCTATAACAAAAGCATTAGCTAGAAGAGCACTGGTAGTGGTTTTACCATGAGTACCAGTTACTGCAATTGACTGATAATCCATCATGATTTTAGCTAGCATTTGACCTCTCTTTAAGAGAGGGATTTTTACTTGTTGAGCAGCAATAAATTCAGGATTGGTCAGCGTAATTGCGCTTGAATAAACAGCACAGTCAGCTTTTGTGATGATTTTCCCGTTATGATTAAATATAATTTCAGCTCCTAAACGATAAAGTCTTTCAGTGTTTTTATTTGGAGAAATATCAGAACCACTAATGCGGTACCCTTTTTTCAAAAGAATCTCAGCAAGGGCACTAACACCAATCCCACCAATCCCTAAGAAATGAATATGTTTAATCGTTTTTCCATCTAGTATCATAATAGTATTTTCTTGCATTCATTCATGACACTCTGCACGGCTGTGAGCTCTGATAAACTTCGTGCGCATTCTGCCATTGTTAGCAGACGTTGTCTGTCGCGAGCAAATTGTTCAAAATAATGGATCAAACCTTTTTCCGTTAATGATTTTTCTGGAATGATAATGGCAGCTCCTGCTTTTTCCAAAAAGCGACCGTTATGAAATTGATGATCATCTGCAGCATAAGGATAGGGAATCAAAATACTAGCTATACCTACTGCTGCAATTTCACTTACTGTTAAAGCACCTGAACGACAAACAATCAAATCAGTCCATGTATAGGCCTCAGCTATATCATCAATAAATGCATCGACTCGAGTCTCAAGAGGCAGGGTTTTATAGACCTCCTTAAGCCACTTAAAGTCAGATTGGCCTGTTTGATGCCAAATTATAAGCTCTTGGGAATAAGGGTAATTTCTTAAGGTTGTCACCATTTTCTGATTAATCGGGCGAGCACCTTGGCTACCCCCCAAAACTAAAACTCGCAGAGGTCCTTTCCGATTGATCAAGCGAGCTCGTGGTAAAGGTGTATTAACTAATTCAATCCGAATAGGATTACCAATAGTCTTTACATTTTTCTTATCAATAAAAGCATTCGGGAAGGCTTGCAAAATAGATCGAGCCATTTTTGCTAATATTCGATTAGTCAATCCAGCTACTGCATTTTGCTCATGGATCACTATGGGCGTTCGAGTTAGCCATGCAGCAAACCCGACAGGCCCTGCTACATACCCTCCCATCCCTAAAATCACTTTCGGCTTCACTCGTTGAATTACCCGATAAGACTGAAAAATCGCTCGCATCAAGCGAAAAGGTATAAAAAATTTCTGCACCAATCCTTTACCTCGAAGTGCTTTCATTTGAATAAAGCGCAATGGAAACTCAGGAGAAACTAATTTCTTTTCTAAACCACTCGCAGTTCCTAACCAGTGAATCTCTATATCTTGCTGTCTTAGGGCACGCGCCACTGCGAGAGCAGGGAATATATGACCTCCCGTTCCTCCAGCTATAATTAATATTCGCTTCATTTATTTTGAAAGTTCCAACAGAACCAACTCACCCTCTCCCTTTTTTTATCTGAGTTTTTTCTATTCATCGTTCAAGCTGGTCAATAAACATTAATAATTTGTCAATCGAGATTGTTTAATGCTATTACTCTGCTGAACTTCATAGGCAATTCGCAATAAGATCCCGATAACTAAACAATTAATTAACATACTACTCCCTCCATAGCTGATAAAAGGTAAAGTTAAACCCTTAGTGGGCAAAACACCTATATTAACTCCAATATTAATAAGTGCCTGTAACCAGAACCATAAAGCAAAACCATAAGCAACATAGGCTGAAAATAATTGATCATTTGTTTCAGCATGATGAGCAATTATAAAAATGCGAATAATTAAAATAATAAACAAAGTAAATACTAAAAGCTCACCAATAAGACCCAACTCTTCAGAAAGTACTGCAAATAAAAAATCCGTATGTGCTTCCGGTAAATAAAACAGCTTCTGTACGCTATTACCTAAACCAACACCGAACAAACCTCCACGCCCAAACGCAATTAATGATTGAGTTAATTGGTAACCTGAACTGAAAGCATTATGCCAAGGGTTTAGAAAAACCAATAGTCGTCGCAATCGGTAAGGGGAAAAAATTGCCAATAAAGTTAAAGAAATTATTACTAAAATTAACAATACATAAAAAGGCCATAAGCGCACACCACTGATAAATAAAATAGCCATATAAGTCATAGTAATAACAACAGCTGTTCCAAAATCAGGCTCTAACAATAGTAAACCAGACAAAAATATTACAAGGATCATAGGTTTTAAAAACCCTTTGAGCTTTTCACGCACTTCATTTTGGTAGCGTTGCACATAACTCGCTAAATATAAAATTGCGGCTAATTTCGCAACTTCTGAAACTTGCAGCGAAAAAAATCCCAACCGGATCCAACGGCGACTCCCGTTAACCATTTTGCCAACTCCTGGTAATAAAACCATTATTAGTAATAAAAAACCTGATAAAAATAAATAGCCACTATATTTCTGCCAAATTTTAATTGGCACACGAGAAGCTATAACGGCAAGTAATAAGCCTAAAATTAAATAAACTAATTGGTGAATAACATAATGAAAAGGGTAATTAAATCGCTGATCTGAAATAACCATAGAGGCTGAAGCCACCATAAGTAAACCAAATACTAGCAAGGATAAAGTAGAAATAACAACCCAACGGTCATAAGAACTTGAGAATGTTGATTTTTGATACATTAAAGTTTTTCCACCATTTCAATAAACACATCACCTCGATGTTCATAGTGTTTAAACATATCATAACTGGCACAGGCCGGGGATAACAAAACCACATCACCTGGTTGCGCAATATCCGTAGATTGTTTTACAGCTTCTTTCATAGAAGAAAACCTTGAAATTTTTGTACAGCCTCCCAGAGCTTTTTCTAATCTTGATGCATCTTCACCAATTAAAACAATGTGCTTTACGTAACGTTTGACTACATTTCTCAAAGCAGAAAAATTAGCTCCCTTGCTTTGTCCACCTGCAATTAAAATTAATCTTCCTTTTCTAGCTTCTCCCAAACTAATAATAGCTGCTTGAGTTGCACCAACATTAGTTCCCTTCGAATCGTTGTAATAATCTACATCTTTATATTTTCGTACCCACTGACAACGGTGACGGATTCCCCTAAAGTCAGACAAAACTTTAAGCATAGCTCCCATAGGCACGTACGCTGCTTTTCCTAAAGCTAAAGCGGCTAATACATTTTGGATGTGGTGATGGGTATTTAGTTTTAATTCTTCAATAGACATAAGCCTTCTACCCCGATATGTGATAAAGGTTTTATTATCACGTTCTGTTAATGAAAAATCAGCTTGATTCTTTAATCCAAAGGATAGAGGTTTTTCTTTGAATGAAAGATTTTTCCAGATCTCCGGTTCATCTGCATTGACAACAGGCGTTCGACAGGAATTGTAGATTCTTTGCTTAGCTTGAATGTACTCTTTCAGACTAGTATATCGATCCATGTGGTCTTCACTAATATTTAGTATTGTCGCAACATGAGGTTGTAGGGAAAAAGTTGTTTCTAGTTGAAAACTCGATAATTCTAGAATGTAATATTCAGGATCAGAGTGGAGTTGCTGTAATACAGGTTGTCCGATGTTACCACAAACAATGGCATTCATTCCTGCAGTCTTCATCATTAATCCTACAACTGTCGTCACTGTCGACTTACCATTAGAACCAGTAATTGCAACAACAGGTTTTTTGGCTACACAAGCGAATAATTCAATATCACTAATAATGGATTTACCCATCGCCGCCTGCTTGGCAATAGCAGGTTCATAAAGAGGTACTCCAGGACTTAATATAATTTCTTGTGCTTTATTTAATAAATTTTCAGAAAAGTCACCTAACGCTAATTCTACATTAGCATAAGCTTTGACGAATTCTTTTAATTTTGGGGGTTTTTGTCGATTATCGGTGACTGCGAAATATCGATTTTTCTCTACTAAAAATTTGGAGCAAGATAATCCTGTTTTACCTAATCCTACAATAACGATTAATTGTTTGTCTTGCATATTACTTTAATTTTAAAGTAGATAAGCCAAAAAGCACTAGAATACAAGTAATAATCCAAAAACGAATAACAACTTTTGGCTCAGGACAACCTTTTAATTCAAAATGATGATGTAGTGGCGTCATAAGAAAAACCCGCTTACCACCAGATAGCTTAAAATAACCGACTTGAATAATAACAGAGAGGGTTTCAAGAACAAAAGTTCCTGCCATAAAGAAATAAACTATCTCTTGGCGCACTATCACTGCAATTATTCCTAAAGCAGCGCCTAATCCTAATGAACCTACATCTCCCATAAAAACTTGAGCAGGATAAGCGTTGTACCACAAAAAACCTAATCCACCACCTACTAAAGCACTGCAAAAAATAACAATTTCACTAACTCCTGGAATATATGGGATCGTTAAATATTCTGCAAAAAGACGATTTCCACTACAGTAAGCGAAAATTCCTAAGGCACTACTAATTATTACAATAAGCATAAGCGCTAAACCATCTAACCCATCGGTTAAATTTACCGCATTACTGCTACCTACTATGACAAAATAAGCAAGAAAAATATAAAGAAGACCCAAATTGGGTGCTATCTTTCTTAAAAATGGGATGACTAATTGGGTTTCGGCCAGATTTGTAGCTGTCAAATAGAGATAAATTGCCGCTATAAGACCGATTAGAGATTGAAACAAGTATTTCGAACACGCAGATAATCCCTTGCTATTTTTTTTAATTGCCTTATGACAATCGTCAATCCAACCTATAAGCCCAAAAGGTACTGCAACTAACAAGATAATCCATATAAATCGATTGGTAAGATCTCCCCATAATAAAGTGCTGATCGTAATAGAAAAAATGATAAGAATACCACCCATAGTAGGAGTTCCAGATTTATTAAAATGGGACTGCGGTCCGTTATCTCTTACTATTTGACCAATTTGTAATTTTTTAAGTTTTGTTATTAAAAATGGGCAAAAAGTGAAAATAATAGCTAATGCAGTTAAAGCGCTTACAATTGAACGAAATGTTAAATTAAAACAATTAAAAACGCAAAAACTATGAAAATGGTGACTTAAAAAATTAGTGAGCCAGAGCAACATACTTATTTCTCGATTAGTCCATTCACAATTTTTCCCATATTCATGGAAAAAGAACCTTTTATCAATACGACAGTATTTTCATCTAAATTATTTTTTAACGCCGTCAGTAATTTTTCTTTATTACTAAAATGGTATCCATTACTTCCAAAGGCCTCAGCGGTATAATAAGCTAAAGATCCGCAACAAAATAATTCATGAATACCAGACTGCAATGCCTGCTCACCTACCTTACGATGTAACTGACCCATACTATCAGTTAATTCCAGCATATCTCCTAATACCAAAATCAGTCGACTGCCGAAACAATTGACTAAAACGTCGATAGCAGCAGATACTGACAATGGATTTGCATTATAACTATCATCGATAATAGTAGCGCCTTTGTATCCTTTCCGAGATACTAATCGTCCATCAACTGCGCAAGCGTTTTCTAAACCGGATTTTATCGCTGCAATTGGCAAATGCTGAGAGTAGGCAGCAGCTGCTGTTGCTAAGGCATTCATTACATTATGTTTGCCTAGGAGAGACAGTTGTACATCAATCTCTCCGTTTGGTAAAATTAATCGAAAGTGTGGTTGTCCTTCAGAATTTACTAAAATATTTTTTGCAGTGACATCGGCTGGATTATTACACGCAAAAGTAATCGTTCGCCGACCGCCTATTATTTCTTTCCAGAAATCTGAAAAATAGTCGTCATTGTTAACAATAGCAATTCCATTAGGCGATAATCCTTGATAAATTTCCCCCTTCGATTTTGCTACGCCTCCAATACTTCCAAACCCCTCTAAGTGCGCAGGGCCTGCATTAGTAATGATAGCAATGTTAGGCTTTGCTATTTGTGTTAGCTCGAAAATTTCTCCAGGATGGTTCGCTCCAAGCTCTACTACGGCATAATCATGCTTGGCATTCAATCTTAAGAGAGTTAACGGTAATCCAATATTGTTATTAAAACTCCTTTCGCTAGCTAACACATTACCTTGTTGGCAAAAAACACTGGTAAGTAATGCCCGAGTGGTTGTTTTACCACAACTACCCGTCACTGTCACAACTATTACTTCTTTCATTTGATTACGTTGATGATTTCCCAGTTGAATAAGAACGGCATGAGTATTATTGACGTAAATTTTTGGAAAGGAGGTTTTTTTCATTGGGCGACTAACAATTGCTCCTACAGCTCCTTTTTCTACTGCTACTTCTACGAAATCATGGGCATCAAAACGTGGGCCTTGCAAAGCAATGAAAATGCTCCTGGGTTGGATAGTACGAGTATCGATACTAAAAGATTTAAAATCCCTATCTTTTCCTTTTAATTTTGCGTCGAGAATACGAGCGATTTGTGAAAGCTTCATAAGTTTAACGCCTTCCTAACCTCCTGTACATCATTAAAAGGTAAAACCCTGTTGCCAATAATTTGGGTAGTTTCATGTCCTTTACCTGCAATTAAAACAATATCATTGACTGTGGTTTTTTGTATCACATTATGAATCGCGATAGCGCGATTAGTTTCAACTACCACCGATTTCGGATTTTTAAATCCCGCTTGAATATCTTGAATAATTGCCCAAGGTGATTCGCTGCGCGGATTATCAGTAGTTACAATAACCTGATCTGCGTAGTATTCTGCAATCGCTCCCATTTTTGGCCGTTTGTCTCTATCACGATCACCACCACAGCCAAAAATACAAATTAATCGGCCGCAGCAATGTTCTCGCAATGATATCAACGCATTTTCTAATGCATCAGGAGTATGTGCATAATCTACTACTACCTGTGGACCTCCAGTACATTTGACCAACTGCATTCGCCCTGGCACATTTTTTAATTTTGATAATTCCGAAAGTGCTTTTTCTAAAGGAATACCAAATAATCCGAGTACTCCAAGAGTAGCTAAGAGATTAATAATATTAAATCGCCCAAAGAGTGAGGTAATAAATGTACCATTCCCCCACGGCGTTTGAACAGTTATTGAAAATCCCTGTTTTAATGTTTTTATAGTTGTAACCATTATTAATGGAACCCGATTGTCCCTTATCTTTCCCATAGAATAACCAATTAACATTAGTTTTTTATGATACTTCGCAATAAGATACCTGCCAAACTCATCATCGCAATTAATCACTCCATAACTCAAACCAATTTGCTGAAATAATAATTCTTTTGCTCGAGCATAATTTTCCATATTTTTATGATAATCCAGATGATCATAGGATAACTGAGTGAAAAGAGCGATATCAAAATGCACTCCGCTCACTCGTCGCTGATCTAATGCATGCGAAGAAACTTCCATTGCGACAGATGTTGCTCCTTCTTTTCGCATCTGTGCAAAAATTTGTTGTAATTGGAGAGGAGCTGGAGTAGTGTGATTTGTTTTTTTTAAATTCCTTAAAAAACCATAACCAAGAGTACCTAGTACAGCGCACGAAATGCATTGGGATTGTAATAATTGAGCAATAAAATGCGTACACGAAGTTTTTCCATTAGTTCCTGTGACGCCAATAATTTTTAAGTCCTTTGTTGGATGGCTATAAAAACGAGCCGCAATCTGACCTATTCTATTTTGTAGTTCTATAATAGGAATTAGAGGAATTGAGCTTTTAATAAAAAGCTCATAATTATGAGCATCAAAAAATACAGCTGCTGCCCGCTTATCGATCGCTTCTTTAATATAATGACGCCCGTCTTTATGTACTCCAGGATGGGCAATAAAAAGATCGCCCTCCTGAACCTTTCGACTATCAGTTTGAAGCCCTCGAATTAATATATCAAATGGCAACTCATTGCTAAACCCTTTTAACAATCGATTGAGAAAGACACCATTCATCTAAGAATTATAATCCAAATAGATAATTTTAGATGAAGCTATAATCGCAAAATATTAAGAAGAGGGTAAAAGTCAAGTTGATGGGGTCGGCAAAATATCTAATAATCGTAAAGCTCCACTCATAATTTTGGAAAATAAGGGGGCTGCTACTAGCCCCCCAAGATGTTCATTTTTAGGCTCACGGATAACGACAGCCACTACCAATTGGGGATTTTTGGCCGGCGCCATTCCAACAAAAGAAGACATATAATGCTTTTTATCGTAGCCTTTTGGCCCAGAAATGTAAGCAGTGCCGGTTTTACCAGCTACACAATATCTATACACAGCTGCCTGGATTCCCGTACCACCTTTTTGGACCACCGTTTCTAACATTCTTACAATTTTTTTTGCTACTTTTTCTGGTAAAATCCGTATACTGTTTGGTGAACTCTCTGATTTTAAAAAAGTTATTGGTCTTTTAATTCCTCCTGATCCCAAAATAGCATAGGCTTGAGCTAATTGGATAGTGGTAACTGCCATGCCATAACCATAGCCTAAAGTCGCAACCCTAGAAGGTACCCACGTATTGTGAGAAACCAATGTTCCAGAAGATTCACCCGGGAAACTGCTATTGGTGCGTTGCCCAAATCCTAATGCATATAATAGAGAATAGTAATGTTTTGGTTTGAATGATAACAAAATTTTTGCTGCAGCGATATTACTCGAATGCTGCAATAACTGTGTTAGTGAAATAACACCGAAATTTAAACCATCATCACTAATTCGATAACTGCCAATTTTCATCCATCCCGGATTAGTATCAATTTTAGTGCTTGGTGTATATTTTCCGCTTTCTAATGCCAAAGCGATAGTAAATGCTTTAATTACAGATCCTGGTTCAAATATATCAGTCATTGCCCGATTGCGATAACGACCATCGTATCTTACTGGCCTTTTGTTTGGATTGTAGCTAGGTTGATTAACCATCGCTAAAATTTCTCCGCTTTTTACATCCAATACTACTGCAGAGCCGGCTTTTGCATGATAGGTCGAAACTGTTTCTTTTAAAGCTTGATAGGCTAAATATTGAATACGATGATCGAGACTTAAAGTTAAATCATGCCCTTGAATAGGTTTTTTCACTAAATCAATATTCGCCACTATGTGGCCCAAGCGATCTTTAATCACTTCCATTTTTCCAGACTTTCCTGACAACCATTGGTTATAAGCTAATTCTAAACCTTCTTGTCCTTGATCATCGATATTGGTGAACCCAACCACATGAGCTGTTATCTCTCCTTCAGGATAATAACGCCGATATTCATGTTGAAAAAAAATATTTGGAATATTTAATTGGCGAATTTCCTCTGCAATATAGGGAGGATTACCTCGTTTTAAATAAACAAATTGGTGATTTGCCCCTTTTTGAATTCGTTTTTTAATAAAAGTAATAGGCAGATGCAAGAAATATGAGAGCGCGACAAACTGAGAAGGTGTTGCTTGAAATAGCCGTGGATTAATCCAGACGGAATCAACTGGAGTACTTATAGCTAACGGTACTCCTAATCGATCAGTAATCATACCACGGTAAGCCGGAATATTGACAATACGAAGGATTCTTGCCTTACTTTGTTTTAGTAAAAACGATCTATCCAAGATATTTAAATCAATTAGGCGCCATAATAATCCGACTACTGTAATAAACAATAAAAACCATAACACGTAAAATCGCCACGCTCGTGCACGCACACTACCTGAGGGTAAAATTCGTATCATATTCATTGACTAATACAACTTTTTTTCCGGTAGGAATTTGCATTCCCAGCTGTTGTTGTGCTATTCGTTGGACACGCGATTGTGTGGACCAGGTGTTTTGCTCTAATAACAATTTTCCATATTGAATGAGTTTTTCGAATTTTTGACTTTGTAAAATTTGATATTGAATAAATAATCGTCGATTAAGATCTTTAATGTAAATAACGCCAAAGGCTGAACATAATAAAACTATTATCAGGGAAACAACTAAAATTCTTTGCTTTGTTACTTGAAACGCATGATCTTGTCTCTTCAGATTTTTGGTAAAAATGATACGAGTTGCGGCAGTTTTCGTATTAATTGCAGCAGTATTCATGCTAATTTCTCTACAATTCGTAGGCGAGCACTTCGTGCTCGCGGGTTTTCTCTAATTTCCATCTCAGTAGGCTTAGTTAAAGTCCCTATTTTTTTCAAACGGTGTTTTATCTCATTTGCCAAAATAGGTAACTCGCGTGGCAAGAAATCACATGATTCTTTTTGAATAAAGCGTTTAACAATGCGATCTTCTAACGAATGAAAACTAATCACACATAATCGTCCCGTTATCGTCAATATTTCTAAACATTGAGGGAGGCATTCACGTAATTCATCCAACTCACGATTAATAAAAATTCGAATCGCTTGGAATGTACGTGTTGCTGGCTGTTTTTTAATTTCACGATGGGATGATGCCTTTTCTATAATTTTTCTTAATTGCAACGTATGAATAATAGGTTTTTTTTCTCGCGCTTCTACAATTGCTTCTGCAATACTTTTGGCATAACGTTCTTCACCATAATTCCAGAGTACACATCGAATATCGTCTTTTCTAGCTTGATTAAGCCAAGTTGCTGCATCTATACCTTGTTCTGGGTTCATTCGCATATCCAATGGCCCATCCTTCATAAAACTAAAACCTCGCTCTGGCTTATCCAATTGTGGTGATGAAACACCTAAATCAAGCACGATTCCATCTATTTTTCCATACCATGCGCGATTTTGTACCACTTTCTTTAAATTTGAAAAAGTTTCGTGAACGATAGAGAATCTATGATCTTCGCGAAAGTAACCTTCAGAACCAATTAAAATAGCTTCAGGATCTTTATCTATTGCTAACAAACGGCCTCTAGGCCCTAATCGGTTTAATAAACCGAGACTGTGCCCTCCTCTTCCAAATGTTGCATCGACATAAATTCCATTTTGGCGAACAGTTAATCCTTGCATTACTTCGTTAAATAAAACCGGCTGGTGCTTCATTTTAAAAAGAAATTGTTCTTGATTTTGGAAGCAGTTTTCTTTTCTTCGATGAAAATTCTTTCTGCTAATTAATTATACTACCCATTACGCTTCACTTTAAAAATTTAAATTATAATTTAAATTTTCTACTTACTTGTAACAGTATCACAATTTATCGTATCTTACATATTTTCGGAAATTTTATGGCACTAGAATCTATTCATTGTGGTCCAGTACTAACTTGCTTCATTTATATAGTTAATCAATAAATCGTCGAATATGTCTGATTACTAAATGGTATCTTGATAGATTCTTCATTGTTTCAATTTTCCCAACTGAGGTCTTAATGATAAGAAATAAGGTCAAAGACAATGTTCTATTTATCAAAGTGATTACTAAAATTCCATCAGCTTCGTTTTCAAGTAAATCAGATAGTTAAGTTGGTTGTATACATTACTCTTTACTAATCAACGGCAATAACATTTAAGATTTAAAACATTAGAATGTTCATTATAGTTAATAAAAGTATACTATTTTTTCTAAAATGCGTTTTTAAGTTCATAAATCACTTTAGAAAAATAAGGAAACACCTCCTTACCCTCTTTTCTTAACCAATTTCTATTTATAAATACGCGACGATGCAGTGTTTTTAAACTTAATTATGACATTGTATTACATTAGGTTTCTAATAATCACATTCCAGATTTTGCTTCTAATTTAGAAAAAGTTTTCATAATTTTAAAAATAGTTCCTGATTTTTTAAAAAATAAGCGTATTAACACTTGATTAGTCAGCTATTTTTATCGCCAATTGCATATTCCCAGCGTTACTAGTGAGAATAAAGGGAAATCATCTAAAATCAACAACTGAGAGCCTAATTTCTTCATGCTATAATGGAAGCATTGGCTGTTATCTTAAAATAATCTAGATAATAGTTGATACAGTGCAAGTGCTTTTTTCTCTTTAATAATTCGAGAACTTTTAATAAAGTAATATTAGTATGAAGACATGGATCAGAAAATAAATATAGTTAAAAATAACTTATATAATTATTCAATCCTTCCTTAAAGTTTCCTATGAAAATATCGGTCGATTCGTAACTCAACAATATTCTGGTTTTCTCCACATGCATTTCCACTTATGAAACTCTAAAAAAATGCTGTCAATAATGTTGAAGTAATTCAAAGTGGATAGCCACCCAACTAAACCCCTAATCAGTATGCAACTAATCTAAATATTCACAGCATCTCTTGTATCTAGCACATACTTTCGAATAATTATTTATTTTAGACATCAAGTTTTGGGCAAGAGGAAGGTTGCCAAGGAAAGGGGCTATTTTAACCTAAAACTGGGATAAGAGCTCAGAACCTGTCTTAGCTTAAGGATCTACAGGATCCACATATATTTTTCAGATACTTAAAAAATACCTGTCTTATTCATCAAAAATAAAATCATGCTTTTACTTAAAGCCTAGCTTATAGTAGAAAGATTGATAAATTCGTTAGTAAATAAAAAAGCCAGCCGATAAGCCGGGTTCTGTCGTGAACAGTCATCTATCTAGGATACATGTCACCATGCATCTCAAGCGACCTACCCAAATCCACATGCGGGCGCATGATAAGGATTTTTATTTGGCCTTGCTCCGAGTGGGGTTTACCATCGCTATTGCTGTTACCAGCAATACGGTGCGCTTTTACCGCACCATTTCACCCTTACTGTCGAATTCTTGACAGCGGTATACTTTCTGTTGTACTTTCCGTAAACTTGCGTCTCCCAGGGATTACCTGGCACTCTGCCCTATGGAGCCCGGACTTTCCTCCCAGTTGTGCTGGGCGACTGTTTAGCTGGCTACCTAACATATTATATCGAAATCGTAATTAAGAATGAAGAAATATTACTTTAGCGTCGTCTTAAAGATAACTCGATGAACAAAACTTATCTTAAATGAACACAATAATCAGATCGTATCTAAATTCGATAAAACGTAATTATTCAGATTAATAACAATATTTAAAGACATTGTTATTAATGAGGCTTTAAATTTTAAGTGAATTAATTTAACTTCTCAAATAAAATCAACGAGTTAGATTGGTGCATTACTTAGATCTTCGAAAATAACTCGGTTATTCGAGTAAAAAATGACTGTATCATTATTTAATCAATAAAAAATAATAATTATCATCTTAAGATTTTACAAAATATCATTCAAAATAGTGCCAGTTATCCGTACTAAAATAACCAAGATCTTAACTTAATAAACTTTTATTCTTTAAAAATAAGATTCTATATGGAAGTATTTCTTTAAATGGAAATTGACATTATCCTTGTAGAATTTCCTATATAAAATTGCTCATAAAAATTCCAAATCAGTTTGAAAGATATTTACTTATAAATCGAATAGTGAATAAACTAATCGATCATTAGAAATTCGACAGTATGTCAGTTGATTTGTACCACAGTACTTGAAAATAAATGCTTTCCATAATTATGTGTACAAGTTTTGACTAATAAATTGAAGAATTTTCCGCGACTTCAGTTTTCAATCGCTTAAGTAAGGATAAAATATTGCTCTCTCCCACAATTCTAGCTTACTTCTTACTAATCAGCTACTTATTAAATAATAGCTTTAATAATCTTCATTTCGCACAATTAATTAAAATTATTGATAATTTCTTGTTCACGATCAATTTCTTTGAATAGGTCTAGGAATGAATTAAATCGTTTCTAGATCGGCGCTGAAGTCATTTCGTTAAAAATAGTACTTTCTATTTTAGGTTCGTAGAATGTCAAATGGTCTGGAAACACGTATTTTAGATTAACCTAGTTAATTTTAATGAAAATACCCCTTTTTTCAGCTCTTCTCTTTTTAATAAGTTGCGACAGGAATACTATATTTTTATTACCATCCAATCGCCTAACAAATTAATATTGAAAAATCCTTCTATATTTCTAGCATAATATCAACCTTAATTCTTTTTCTGAAAATGAAATAAGATTTTTTTTCACCTTCTAAACGGAACATTTTTTGGGTGTTTCAATAAATTAACGCGGTGAATTAAATACTTTATATGTTCTAACAACGAACGTATTGAATCACATTACTATTAATTATGAAATTTGATTATATGAAGTAAAGAAAATTTAACAAGCTCAGGTAGTTTGTTTATTTTGACAAACAAAGGAGTTTTAAATAATTAGCACTGAAAAATTTGTTCCACTACTATTCCAAAATAGATACAATCAACAACCAAAAAACTATATTTGCCTCTAAATTGATTGAATTATTTCTGTGGATATGTGATAGATTGCATTGTTACTTCGACTATCGATCCTATGAATTTTTCAATTTTTGTTTATTATTTTTTTTAAGAGCAAGCTTTGTGTGACTTACATATCTCAAATAATGTAGTCAATTTTTCTATTAGGGCTATAAAGAACCTCTATCTTAATCTTGCACTGATTGTCTTTTTTCCTCTATTATATCATACTCTTAGCTGGGAATTCAGATGACTAATAATCGTTTTACAACTTATACTAGTGAAATTTATCAAGCTATTTCCAATACTTGGGATCACAGCATCATCCCAAAATTAATGGAATATATTAAAATTCCTAATAAATCAATATATTACGATGATAATTGGAAAGAAAACGGCTATATGGAAAAGGCCATGACTCTCATAGTGAATTGGTGTCAAAAACAACCCATTCATGGGATGCAATTAGAAGTAGTGCAATTGCCTAAACGAACTCCTCTATTATTTATTGAAATTCCAGGAACTATTGACAAAACTATATTGTTTTATGGCCACATGGACAAGCAACCTGAAATGACTGGATGGGATGAAGATCTTGGACCTTGGAAACCTGTGTTGAAAGAAAATAGATTATATGGCCGAGGAGGAGCAGATGATGGATATGCCGTATTTGCCTCACTCACTGTTATTGCTACCTTACAACGTTATCAAATATCACATGCACGATGCATCATAATCATTGAAGGATCAGAAGAAAGTGGTAGTGTTGACCTGCCTGCTTACCTTAAGCATTTAAATAGTCGTATTGGGACTCCAACCCTTGTTATTTGCTTGGATAGTGGCTGTATCAATTATGATCAGTTGTGGTGCACTACTTCCCTACGAGGGCTTGTTTGGGGAGAACTAAAAATCGAAGTACTAAAAAATGGTATTCATTCAGGAACTGGAAGCGGCATTGTTCCTTCACCTTTCTCTATCCTGCGTCATCTTTTAGATCGAATTGAAGAAAGTACTACAGGAACTGTGATTTTAGAAGCATTAAAAGCCCCTGTACCTAATAGGTACAAAGAGCAGGTAGAAAAAGCAGCCCAGGCGTTTAAAATAAGAGCTATTCAAGATACTCTACCGTTTTTACCTGGCGTTAAACCAGTGACCTCTAATGTTACTGAATTATTATTAAATGGAACTTGGCGTCCCCAGCTCAGTGTGACCGGGCTTGATGGTTTGCCTCCAGTAGCAAATGCTGGTAATGTATCTATACCTTCTCTAAGAATAATATTATCTATGCGCCTGCCTCCAACAATTGATGCTAAAAAAGCGTCGATCGTATTAAAAGATGTTTTAGAAAAAGATCCTACTTACCACGCAAAGATATCTTTTTCTCCTGAAGCTGCTTCTAGCGGCTGGTTGGCTCCTTCATTGAGTAATTGGCTTGCTACTGCTAATCAAACCGCTTCTTACCAATTCTTTGGTAATCCAGCCGCCTATTTTGGCGAAGGCGGCACCATCCCTTTTATAGGGATGTTAGGTAAGATGTTTCCGAATGCTCAATTTATGATTACCGGACTTCTGGGACCTAAATCAAATGCGCATGGACCCAATGAATTTTTGGACATTCCTACAGGGAAAAAATTAACAGCTTGTGTAGCTTTGATTGTAGCGGCTCATCACGAAAATTATAATTCTGAATAAAGTAGTAGGAGATTTTAGGAACATATTTTAAGGCCGTATTCTAAAGTTAATCAGTATAAACAGCTATTATTAATGCAAACAAAGTTGTAGCAAATCCGTAACGCTTTTTAGTAATGTTAAAACTAATAATATAAATTGACAGGTGCGCACGATTCATGCTTCTTATCTCTCAATTTAAGATTCTGTAATATGAATTCGGTATTATGCTCAAAATATGATGTACTGATTATTGGCAGCGGTGCTGCAGGGCTGGGACTTGCACTGAGTCTTGCTAATGAAGCTCAAGTAGCTATCCTTAGTAAAGAAGGCCTCACAGCTGGATCTTCCTCCTCTCAAGCTCAAGGGGGAATCGCTGCAGTTATGGGATTTACTGATGATAGTGTGGAATTACACGTTCAAGATACGCTAAACACAGGATGTGGTTTATGTGATCCCGATATTGTTCGAACTACCTTATCTCAAGCTAAGATAGCAGTTGAATGGCTAATCCAACAAGGGGTTCGATTTACCATGGATGCTAAAAAAAGATACCACTTAACTCAAGAAGGTGGTCACAGCCGGCGTCGCATTTTACATGCTTTAGACAAGACTGGAGCAGTGATTATAAAAACTTTAGCTGAACAGGTAACTAATCATCCTAACATTGATTGTTTCACAAGTCATGTGGCAGTAGATTTGCTTATTGAAAATAAAAGCTGTAGGGGAGCCTTTGTTTATGATACCGAGAAACATTCATGCTTAATTTTCATTGCCTGCCACACGGTACTTGCTACTGGTGGAGCTAGTTTTGTCTATCTGCATACTAGTAACTCTCATTGTGCTAGTGGTGACGGAATAGCGATGGCCTGGCGAGCAGGATGTCGTGTAGCAAATCTAGAATTTAATCAATTCCATCCAACCTGTCTTTATCATCCTTTAGCCAATTATTATTTAATTTCTGAAGTTGTTCGTGGAGAAGGGGGTTATTTATTACTTCCCAATGGAAAACGTTTCATGCCCAGTTATGATAAACGAGCAGAAATGGCTCCTCGTGATATTGTTGCTCGAGCTATCTACACAGAGTTACAAAAGAACCAATTAGATTATATCTATTTAGACATTAGCCACAGCCCTGCCAATTTTATTAAAAAAACCTTCCCAACTATTTATTCTATGTGCCTTCAATATGACTTAGATATGACAAAAGAACCTTTACCAGTAGTGCCAGCCGCTCATTATACTTGTGGAGGAGTTATAACAAATTTAAATGGGCAAACAGATATCCTCAACCTTTATGCCATCGGTGAAGTCTCCTGTACAGGGTTACATGGTGCTAACCGTATGGCTAGCAATTCCTTATTAGAATGTCTCGTATTTGCGGCTAATAGCGCACGAGCTATTCTCAAGGCTCTTCATTCATCCAATTATTCATGTGATGAGATAACATCAGAAGCTAGAGAAAATAATCCTCTGATTTTTATCTGTGCTTCTGTAGTAACGGCAGAAAATAAACGTCTATACTTGGATTTGCTCATCCAACGTGTCAGAAAAATCATGTGGGATCATGTAGGCATAATTCGCACCAATAAAGGACTTCACTATGCAAAGAAGCAATTACAGGAAATTACACAACAAATCAACACATTCCCCCCATCACCCATCAGCTCATTTATCAAATTACGAAATATTATAACCGTTGCCAACTTGATAGTTCAAAGTGCTCTCTTGCGTACAGAGAGTCGTGGGTCGCATTACAATAAAGATTACCCACAAACTGATCCTTGCACCAAAAACACTGTATTACATTCGTCCCTTCTTGCTGAATAAACAAGCAAAGAAGATTGTGCGAGAACTAATCAAAGAAGAAATAGTAAATACTGTATATTTTTCCTATCATGGTGTATCACGAGTACTGAAATTAAAGAAAACAAAACACCACATTGCGATACTTTCACATGTTAATTCTATTACACATATTTTTCCTGACTTGTCAAAGATAATTTACTAATAAATAGTCGTCGTAGAGATCGAATGAAGAAATACAACTGAGTAAAAACAAAAGCAGATACCTAACTAAATAACTAAAAATAGTTAGTTGAGAAAAAAAGCTCCATCCGAATAACTGACTAAAAAAATTATAAAACAGCGAAGAAAAACTATAGCTAGAACAAAAAATTAATTTCCTCAATCTGGTACTAAATCTGGACGTATCATCCAGTTAAGTATCCACCGATGGTTTTCTATCCGCTCTAAACAGACTACTGTTCCAGGTAAAAAACAAAGGATATCGTAGCTGTATTTCCCTAAAATAAGAGTACTTACTAGCTGAGACATGAAAGGCATATGTCCCACTAGCATAGTATCATCATTCCATTCTTGAATAAGGTCGATTAAAAGCTTTATAGAGTGATCGGACCTTAATAGTGTGCAAACTTCTACAGTCTGATGTTCTAATACAGCCAAAATTTCTGCACTTTGTCGCGCTCGCAACTTTCCACTATGCATGAGATGCGTAATATGTACTCCTCGATGTTTTAAGTAAGCAGCCAACTTACTAACTTCATTAATCCCTTCTTGAGTAAGGGATCGTTCACCTGTACAACCCGGCAGCTGTTCAGCACGACCATGGCGGACACAAAATAATTTCATGGAAGCCCCCCTGATAGTAATTAGTAAGGACTTGATTCTATACTTATAATAGGGAAATATAAATCCCTGAGTCAATGTGCTATAGCTTTTGTATAATTAGCCAGAGCAGCCTCATCAACTTTTTAACTTCCATTCAAGTGTCTAAAAATATTTCGATCCTGAAACAGATATTGACAGAGTTATAGAAGACTCCGTAGAATGCCTAAGTTTCTCATGGGGCTATAGCTCAGATGGGAGAGTACTTGCATGGCATGCAAGAGGTCAGCGGTTCGATCCCGCTTAGCTCCATTATTCTGTTTTGCCTCCAAATTTTTCAGAATAAGTTTCTGGGATCAATCTTGTAGGCTCTATCGGAAGAAACGAGTATAATTGAGTTAAAGCGCTTAAGCTAAAATACTATGCAGAATAAAATTTTTAGTGAAAAAAAAGATAAAACCCCTTGTCCGCTTTGCCTTTAGTGGTCTAGAGGGGTTCCCGCAACGGCCACAGGTCCCCATCGTCTAGAGGCCTAGGACACCGCTCTTTCACGGCGGTAACAGGGGTTCGAATCCCCTTGGGGACGCCACTATAATTCTATATTTCTCGGTGGATACTATTTTACTAATGAATTAATTATTGGATAATAATTGAGAAATCAAATAGAATAGAAACCTAATGTAGGTCTCTTTCATTGACTGTATTTCACTTCATTTAAAAACCCAATTAACATCAGTTGATTATACAGAGCCCCATATATTACCAATCGTGTTGATAGTGATAGCATATGGAATGACTTTCTTAAGTAAATATATCTCTTGCTAACATTAACTCTAATCTATTCTAAATAAAATAATACTAGTGATAATAAGTCAAAAAAATAACTAAACTCCCTACAAAAAATTGAGATGCCTCATTTAGTTAGGGACATGTTAAGACAAATCTGAAATTATAATACTAGGTCTTTAAAGAGCTTATTTAGAGTACATAACTGATATTCTCGCATAATAAATGTAGTTCCAATGAATTTACTCTTTTTTCTTATTACTATTCCATATATCTTGAAAATAAGTGTCTAAATCTACAAAAAACGCACCAAAAACACCATAAGATTGAATAAATTCAGCACTTGATAATTCCTCTTCACCTGAAGAAGGAGTTCTAAATATCTTTACCTATCCTACTTATTTGAGTGTATTTTATTTATAGCTTAGTAAATAATAATTCGCTGATTGATAAAAAATTATATAATGTTATAAACATATTATCATTTTCTTAATATAACGAGAAATTTTGATTTAATATAAATTTTCTACTGGAATTTATATAGGAGATAAATTTTTAAAAATTAAATTACAGAAAGATTTGCATTGAAAGATCGATTGCACAGAGGTGTTTTGTTATAGCACCGACAGAAATAAAATCAATGCCCTTCTCAGCAATCTTATGAATATTTTGTAAATTTATGTTCCCAGAAACCTCGAGTTTTGCTTTTCCATTATTAATAATGATAGCTCTTTTTATGTCATCACTGTCAAAGTTATCTAACATAATAATATCCGCTTTTGCCTCAAGAGCTTCTCGTAATTCTTTCAGATTTTTAATCTCTACTTCTACCGATTTTTTAGGATAGTGATTCCGTGCTTTTTGAATAGCCTTAGTAATTGAACCACAGCTCATAATATGATTTTCCTTAATGAGATAAGCATCATATAGCCCCATACGATGATTTTTACCCCCACCACATTGAACAGCATATTTTTGGGCATAACGCAAACCAGGTATTGTCTTTCGAGTATCAAGTAGTTGAATCTTAGTATTTTTTAATTTTTCTACATAATAAAAAGTAAGAGTGGCTGTTCCAGATAATGTTTGTAACCAATTAAGTGCTGTCCGTTCACCCGTTACAATTGAGCGGGCCTTCCCTGCCAATTCCACAAGCAAATGACCACCTGAGATAAAATCTCCTTCATTTACATTCCAGTGTATTCTTACTTCAGGATCTATCTGTTGATAAACCATATCAAACCAAGGAGTACCACAGAAAATGGCTTTTTCTCGAGAAATAATAGTCGCCCTTACAAACTTATGAGGTGAAATTAATTGAGCAGTGATATCTCCTGTTCTAATATCCTCCTCAAGACTTGCTTGGACAGATTTTTTGATAGCCTTTCGATTCATTTGCTAAGATATTTCAAAACTTTGAGTTTCTTTTTTTTTGGTGACGTTTGTGCAGGGACCATAATGTTTCAATAGGACCAAAAATCACATACAAAAAAGAAAGGATGAGTAGAATATCTGGTGGATCAAAGGCAATTAACGCCAAGATCAACACTGCACCCAATATCATTACGAAAGGAACACGATTACGCAAATTGATATCTTTAAAACTACGATAACGAATCGTGCTTACTTTCAAAAGCCCTAGTAAAATAACCACGATTGTCATTGGAAAAGCGATACTTTCACCTGCTACATCATAAGTGCTGCATACCCATACGATACTAGCTACCAACGCCGCCACAGGCGGCGTTGGTAGCCCTCGAAAGTAGTTTTTATCAACTTTTTTGACCTGAACGTTAAATCGCGCCAAACGCAAAGCTGTACAGGCTGTATAAATGAATGCAGCTAACCAACCAGGCTTTCCCATAATTGCAAGAGACCAGTTATAAACCACTAGAGCAGGAGAGATACCGAAACCAACCATGTCAGCTAGACTATCAAGATGTGCCCCAAATTCACTTTGGGCGTGCAATAGCCGAGCAATTCGGCCATCTAAGCCGTCCATTATGAAGGTAACAAAAATAGCTATAGCAGCCGCTTCATAACGGCCTTTCATGGCAGCTACTATAGCATAAAACCCTGAAAACATAGCGCCTACAGTGAAAAGGTTTGGTAAAAGATAAATACCACGAACTCGAAGTTGTTTAGTTTCAGTCAAAAACTCCCCCCCCTGGAAAATTTGATAAAATGCTATAATATATACTATTTAAGTATATTACACATTATGATACGCCACTCATATAGACTATGCGATGAAAAATAAGAAGCCAAGAATTATCATCGAAGGAGTGACAAAATCAGGTGAACTTTTTCGACCAAGCGATTGGGCTGAACGTATGAGTGGTACACTTTTAACCTTCCATAAACACCGTATTCATTACTCTCCTCTGCTACAACCCTCTTTGAAAGATGACTATAAATGTGTTGTCATCGATCCTCATCTGAAACAATCTAATCCTGAGCTTTACAAATCTATAATAAAATTTGCTAAAGCTAACAACTTACGAATTTGCAAGGAAGATTCCGATTAAATAGCCAGGAGGGGATGTGTCATGCAAGGTGGTCACCCAATAACTCAAAAATCCGAAGAAACTATTTTTATAGATGGCCAGAAACATTTTGATTCTCTATTATCTGATATTGCAAAAGCAAAACATTCCATTGATTTAGAAACTTATCTATTTCATAATGATACTCTTGGAAAATGGGTTGCATTTAAGCTAACAGAAGCCGCAAAGCGTGGAGTGAAAGTCCGGGTAATGGTTGATGGTGCCGGAAGCCCATTTTGGAGCACGAATTTTGCCCGCTTCTTAGAAGAAGCGGGAGTAAAAACTAAAGTTTTCCATCCATTTCCTTGGCAATTGTGGGATTGGAGCCGTTCCATCGTTAAATTACCCTCTCTTATAAAATGGATTTATTTAATTCTAAAAATTAATTTTCGAAATCATCGGAAAGTTTGCATTATCGATAAAGAAATTGCCTATATCGGTAGTCTTAATATCAGTAAATATCATTTATCTTTAAAGGAGGGAGGAGATGGATGGCGCGATACTTCGGTACGCCTTACTGGCATCGATTTAAAAGAATTAATTAAGGCATTTGATGTAGCTTGGTATCATTGTACGATTAAAGAACGTTTACGAGAAATTTTTAACCAAATTCGAAAAGATCCCCTTATTCGTCTCAATTACACTCGTCAACGCCGGCGCATTCTGTATAAAAATTTACTTCGTAAAATGGCTAATTGCACACACCGTATTTGGATCACTAATGCTTATTTTGTTCCTGACAATTTTCTATTAAAAAAATTGAAAGAAGCTGCTCATTCTGGAATTGACGTACGTATTTTATTACCTCAGAAATCTGATGTGGTTATGATGCCTTGGGCTTCCTCTACTTTTTATTACAGTTTACTTAAAGCAGGGGTGAGAATTTTTGAGTATTTACCTTCAATGCTACATGCAAAATCACTGATTATCGATGACTGGATGATTATTGGTTCAAGCAATCTTAATCATCGTAGTCTAATTCACGACTTAGAAGCGGATATTCATATTAATTCTAAGGAAGCTAAAAAAATATTGGAACGACAATTTTTAGAAGACCTTAAAAATTCTCACGAAGTCTCGTTAGACAGTTGGCAGACATTACGCCCTCGCAGTCAACGATTGATAGGACGATTATTGCTTTATATTAAATACTGGATATAAATATACAAGTTGTCTAACTAAATTTTGATATTGCATGTAGACGCTCTCAAATTTTCATCTCCGCAATAAGCGACCTCTATATGCTAAAAAAGTCATTTATTTTTTAATCATCTTGTTACTTATTGACAATATGCTATGCTAGGCTTTTTCTAAAAAGCTATTTTGTCGAAATCGGGCTCTCATTAGCATAGGATTGTAGAGAGGGGTTTAAGAGTGGTTGTTATTTCTTAAATCCGGGTGATATGCGATAATCTCTCAAGCATTAGTAATAAATTTTATCTATCGTGCAAATTAATAAATAATGTAGAACTAATTAAGTGATGCGATCTTTTTATAAAGCTTTATTAAAAAATCCAAGAGCAATAGGTTCAGTAACACCAAGCTCTCCATGGCTTGCTCGCGGAGTAGCTTCAATGGTTTCACTCTCCAAAGGCTATATCCTTGAGATTGGGGCTGGAACTGGTGCTATTACTAAAGCTTTATTACAGCGAGGAATTCCGCGTCACCGACTCATTATCGTTGAAAGCTCCGAAATATTTGTGAATGAACTTAAAAGTAAATTCCCTTTAATTAAAATTTTCCAAGGTGATGCTAAAAATTTATCTGAACTACTGGGAGATTTATCGAAAAATATTGATACAATAGTTTCAAGTTTACCTTTATTAATTCTTCCAGAGAAAACAAAAAACAAAGTAATTTCTGAAATTGAAGAATTATTAAATCCAGGAAATTATTACATTCAATATACTCACGGATTTTTTTCCAGTGTTTTTGAATCGAAAATTCGATTCAAAAAAGTCAAATCTAAAAATATTTGGCTTAATTTTCCGCCAGCACGGATTGATGTTTTTAAAATAGAAGAAAATTAAATGTGAAAAATTATATTTATATAATAAATACTTTTACAACTATAACAAATACCTTACCTAACGTTTCACTCATTTAAATCACGTAGCGCCCTTATTTTATTAATTATAAAATATAAAACGATTAATCTGACAAGTTGATAAGAAAATAATTTTCCTTCTTTAAAGATGATAGTAAGAGATGTCAGTAGTATCCACAGTAGAAACAGAAACAACAAAATGGAAATCTTACACTCGTTGTTTGAATAAAGAGATTACTGCCTCTCTCTCTATTCCAATCTTTATTCCTCCTTGATTTAAGAATAAAAATTTTAGTAATCTGAATCTTATTTATGACGAAGAACTTACCGATGGAAGTTTATTCCTTTCAACTGTTGTAGATAAATACTTGCTAATTGTGCTATCGTTGATCTAGAATACTGTTTTTCTATTTTTACTAATTCCTGTTTGGCTTGAATAAATTGACCATTTTCCGCATGAATAATGGCTAACTTCAATTGGGCGTTAGGCATTTTTTCAAAATTAGGAAATTCATCTTTAATCATTTGAAATTCCAGTACTGCTTTTTTTCTATTTTTTTGTTCCAGGTAAATTTCTCCCAGCCAATAATGAGCATTCGCGACATAATTTCCATTAGGATAATCATTTAAATAATTTTGAAAAAAAGCTTCAGCCCTATCATATCGCTTCTTAGTTAAAAAATTAAGTGCTTTTTGATAAGTTATAGAATCTTTTAATTGAATATTTCCATTATCAGAAAGTAAATCCCTATTAGTTTTTTGTAAAGAAGTATTGTTATTTAAGACATCACTATTTAAATTTTTAAGTTGTGTGATTCGTTGGTTAAGATCATTGTAAAAACTACGTAATTGGTTATTCACTAATTGTAAATCACGCTGTTGTTCTTGTAGTTGACCTCGCATTTGAGCTAGCTGCTGTTGAAGATCTGTAATCTGCTGAGGTAAATTCATATTAGTAAGATTATGAATTTGCTGTTCCAGATGAGTTAACCGCTGACTATTGGTTAGTGACTGTACAGGTAAAGAAACAGAAGAACTAGGAGTATTGGTTCCGATAAACAACTCATTGGATATTAATTTAGGTATTTCTGTTTGAATCTCTTGACTGCTAGCTTGTTGTGTAATATCAAAGACCGGGGCAGCTCCCAGTGCTGTATCCCATATTAATAAGATGATTATCAAATACTTTAAAACGTATAAAACTTTTATTTTCATACTTAATAAGCCTCATAAATTAAATTAACTCGTCGATTCAGTCGCCACGCATAATTATTGTTACTACTTCTATTCTCACCAAGCACAACTGGATGTTCTTTCCCATAGCTCACCATATTAATTTGTGATGGAGCAACACCTTCTTGTTCCAAAATATGAGCAACAGCCTGATCACGACGCCAACCTAATCCGATATTATATTCCCGACTACCTCGATTATCCGTATTACCTTCCAAGCGGACTTTTGCTTTTGGATAGGTAACCAAATAATTAGCTTGGATATGAATTGCTTGGAGATCGACAGGTCGTACTATTGTACTATCAAAATCGAAGTAATAAGTTTGATTAGCAGGAGCAACTAAGGAATTAATAATAAGACCTTGTGAATTTCGCATCACCTGACCATGAGAGTAGCCAAATTGCCCTGGCAACGTATAGGTTTTCACACCATCTCTAATGCCAGTTACTGTACTTCCTGCACCTATCGAAGTTGGAAGATGGCTGTTACAAGCCGTCAATTCAAATACAACCGCACTTAAAATAATCCATTGGAATCTTTTTTTCATATCTATCTCCTTCTAATATCTAATATTTTCTAACTTTGTCATTACTACTGCTATTTCCTTGCTTTGTAATGATGAACATTAATTCAAAAAAGGTGACCATGCTGGTTCCTGGACAATTCCATTTCTTGATGGTAATCGTAATTTTATTTGTCCATCAATAGAAACTTGCGCAAGTACCCCTTGACTTCTGTATTGAGTTGCATAAATAATCATTTTACCGTTCGGTGCCAAACTCGGGGATTCATCTGTCCCACTTTGGGTTAAAATTCGTAGTTGCCACGTTGTTAAATCTTCATATGCAATACCAAATAAACCATTTTCTTGATGCATCATGATAATCGATTTCCCATTGGGCAAAAAAGATGCTCGCGCATTGTAATCACCTCGGTAAGTTAATCGAGTAACCGCATTGTTACTAAAAGAATATTTATAAATCTGAGGTGTACCGCCCCGATTAGAAGTAAAGAGTAGTGTTTTTCCATCAGGTGACCAAGCTGGTTCTGTATCAATAGCCCAGTCATTGGTAATTTCAATTAATTGTTTCGTCACTAAATTTAAAACATAGATGTTAGGATTACCTGTTTTTGTAAGTACTAACGCTAAATGGGTTCCGTCCGGTGAAAAAGCAGGTGCTCCATTAATACCCGGAGAATGACTAATGCTTTGGCGTTGTCCAGTAATTAAATTTTGCACATAAATAATTGCATGTTGTTTTTCGAAAGAAACATAAGCAATTTTTTCCCCATCAGGAGACCAGGTGAGAGACATGATTGGCATATGAGAAACTAAAAGAGGTTGAGGATTAAAACCGTCCGCATCAGCTACTTCTAAAGTATATGTAGAGGATTTATCTGGAAAATGTTGAACAAAAACATACGCAATACGTGTAGAAAAGATTCCTCGTACTCCCGTCATTTTTTGATAAATGAGATCACTGATATGGTGAGCAAGACTTCGTAAATTTTGGGTCTTCACGTTAAAGGAATCGCTTAATAATACATTGTGCGAATCAAAGACATTCACTAATGTGAATGTCACTTGATGACGATTCATTCCTGATGGTCGAATAGCACCAATAATTACTGCGTTGACTTTTTGTTTTTGCCAATAATGATAATTTATCTGTTGCAAAGATTTTGGAGTTTGCACTAAATGATTAGGCTCTATTACTCGAAATTGCCCACTTTGTTGTAAATCGTTTTTGATTACTTGCAGGATTGTTTCGTCACCGGAAATAGAAACAGATTGTCCTGCAAAAGGCGTAATAGCAATAGGAATTGTAGAAATCATACCTTTCGTTAATTCTAAATCTAGTGCAGCATAGATTGGAATAAAAAATAATGAAGCGAGGATATAAAGAACTATCCGACATTGTTTTTGCATGGCTTTGACCGCATTGAAATATTTCTGATAGATTATAGTGTTATTACTAACTCTTATTCAACGAGGACTAAATATTGGCTTGAACGTGCAAGGGTCGAGCTGTCAAGCGCAATTCATGAAATTGAGAAAAGAGAGCACTATCTTTTGGTACTGGTAAAGGAGAAGCCTTAAAGACCGCCACTCGAGCTGAACGGTCTAACACAGGATCGCCACTGCTCTGAAGTGTTGTTACCGATAAAACAGTTCCACCAGGCGCTAAGCGAATAAGTAAAATACAAGAAAGATTTTTATTAGCATTTACAGGTATAATCCACTGTTGTTGGATAACTTGTATGATTTGTGTTTTGTATCGATCTAAAACTCTTTGATTTTGCTCTTTCTGACACATTTTAGCCACTTGAGTTTGCTCTCGCTGTATTTCTTTTTGTAGTAGTTGCTGTTGTAATTTTTTTTGTTTAGATATTATTCGATGATATTTAATTTTCTGCTGCTGCTTTCTTAAATCTAATTCCTTTTTTCTTACTACTGTTTCTTGTTTTTTCTTTTTTTTTATGTACAGTTGTTTCATATGCAAATCCGTAAGCCGCTTTTGTTTGGCAGTTTTTTGTTTTTCTAACGGTTGAATTTTTTCTTTCAATCCTCGAACACGTGCTTTTTCAGCTTCGTGTTTCTGTTTTTCTGCTATCTTCATAGCATTAATTTCATTGTCAATAACTGTTTGGCTTACAGTTTCTGCTTTAATATTTTTAATAAAAGTTACAGAAGACGATAGATTATTTATCCGATAAGTATTCGAAGAAGATAAATTGATAGTGAACACAATTAATAGAATTATATGAAAGAAAATAGAAATACCGAATGACAAACAGTAAGGAGGTGATATTTTCAACACCTTAATTAGCCCTCCTAAACTTGATCACATTAAATATTGGCAATATTAAATATTAAAAACATTTTTATAATTCTTTGACATTTATAACAATCTATCTTGTACTTTATAAGCAACCATTTAAAGATAATTAGTTACACTGTACAAAACTAAACAACTAAAAAAGAATACAATAGTTAGGCACTAAACAAGAAAATAAATATTCACCCCAATTATATATAACCTCTTATAACAATCCAGCAAAATCTGCGCAGTAATTAGACTGATTAAGAAACTTAGAAATGTGTTGATCAAGAGGACTATTCTACTAAAAAGATTGCAGTATGTTAGGATGTAGTTGATGATTCAGACATGACTGTTTAATAGCTAATCACTAGATCTTCTATTATTAAATATAAGGAGTATCATGAGTAAGCGGCAGATATTATTTATAGACTATGAACTGAATACGAGAACTTTTTTATTTATAACCAACAGCATAAAATTCACTTAGCTTTTTTCTTTTAAAAAAGCTACTATGTGTTTAAGAGGCACGTCTTCTGTTACAAGATTTCGACGGAACTTATATTCCACTACATTTTTATCTAAGCTACGCTCACTAACAACCAATCGATGAGGGATACCTATTAAATCCATATCTGCAAACATAGTACCTGGGTATTCTTTTCGATCATTCCAAAGGATTTCAAAACCCGCTTCGATCAATTCGTGATAGATTTGTTCACAAGCTGATTGTACTCGATAAGACTTATGTCTATTGAGGCCAATTAAAGCTATTGAAAAAGGAGCCATCACTTCAGGCCAAATAATTCCTGCTTCATCATGATTCTGCTCAATGGCTGCTGCTACTGTTCGTGAAATACCTATTCCATAACAACCCATTTGAATATAACGACTTTGTCCCATTTCATCGATTACAGTAGCATGCATTTTTCGACTATATTTTTCGCCAAGTTGAAATATTTGTCCTACCTCTATTCCCTTGGTAAATCGCAAGCGACCTTTGCCATCAGGACTATGATCACCTTCAACTACATTCCGAAGATCAGCAACTTCTCTTAAAGGAATATCACGCCCCCAATTAACGTTTATAAAATGGAAATCATCTTCGTTGGCTCCGCAACAAAAATTAGCCAAATGTGCAGCGTCTCGATCCACGATATAGGGAAACGCCAAATTTACAGGCCCTAAAGATCCAGGCCCAGCACCAATAATTTCTCTAATTTCTTTTTCGATAGCAAAAACTAAAGGAGAAGCAACCCTAGATATATTTTGAGCCTTTATATGGTTTAACTCATGATCTCCTCTTAAAATTAATGCTACAAAAGGGATATCCTTTCCTTTCACAATGAGCGTCTTGATCCCATTTTTAGGAGAAATATTTATTAATTCAGCTAATTGTTTAATTGTGCGAATACCAGGAGTAGCTATTTTAGTCATATAATTCGTAGGGTTAGCTAGCTCACCTTGAGGCGCTTGAGCACTCGCTTTTTCAATATTAGCCGCATAATCACTTTCATCACTGTAGACTACAATATTTTCACCTACATCGGTCAGCACTTGAAATTCGTGGGAATAGTCACCGCCAATAGTTCCTGTATCTGCTAATACTACACGAAAATTTAATCCTAAACGCGTAAATATACGTGTATAAGTGTTGTACATTTTATTATAAGTTGCTTGCATACCTTTTTTATCAATGTCAAAAGAATACGCATCTTTCATTAAAAATTCACGCGAACGTATCATGCCAAATCGTGGGCGCATTTCATCGCGAAATTTTGTTTGAATCTGATAAAAGCTAATAGGTAATTGTTTATAACTATTTAATTCCTGCCGAGCGATATCCATCATTACTTCTTCGTGAGTGGGACCAAAACAAAATGTATTTTTATGCCGATCAACAATTTTTAATAATTCTGCTCCATACGCTTCCCAACGGTTCGATTCTTGCCATAAGCTTGCAGGCTGCACGATGGGCATTAATAGTTCTAGTGCACCATTCCGATTCATTTCTTCTCGTACAATATTTTCTACCTTTTTTAGCACTCGCAATCCCAACGGTAACCATGTATATAATCCACTTGCCAATTTACGCAACATACCAGAACGAATCATCAAACGATGACTCGTCAGTTTCGCATCCGAAGGAATTTCTTTAACAGTGGCCAGAAAAAATTGGCTAATCTTCATGAGAAGAAAAGTGTAACATAATTATTCCTCTCTTGAGAAAGGAGAGAATTATCTTGAATAAGGTGTTATTTAAGAAGATAAGAAGATTAGAAAATATTAATCTTCACAGAAAAAGCAAGAAGTAGAGATCAAAGGAACACAACAGGCCCAAGAAGCTGTAAATATTATCAAAATAGGAGTATATATGTTTCTCAGCCTATTTAGAATTAACTACTTCTACTATGTCACTAACTACTTAAATTTCATCCTCATCCGTTTCAACTAAGCACAATTGAAATGATGAATGATAATAGCATAAATAATATTAAGTAACCTCATATTCTCTAAGAATTAAATCAGGGATACCAGATGACAGAATATCGATTCTTCACTAAATAATAATTATTAGTTTGATGCGTATTAGCATTTATTTTTATCGTTTGTAATCTTCCTGAAGAAAGCAGTTCCACCTAATTTCCCATATTTTTATAATATTGGTGGATTTAGAACTCTTTAAGATAAAAACAATGGACGAGATTGTATAGATTATGCGTCCGATAAGATAAGTAGATCTGAAAGCTAAAAACCCGTATATAATGTAAAACAGGAAAAATAAGATCTCATAAAATATAACAGTCCTGTGATGAAAATATTCATTTTCACCAGAAGAACTCTGGCTCACTCCACTTTCTGCCCAAAAAATATTAAATCTAAAATTCTTAATTAAAAATAAACAAGAAGTAATTCCCGATAGGAATTGTTTCATTCCATCCAATTTAATAAAAAGTTCTCAAAAATCGAATGATCCTGATTAAAATTGAAAAACTTGACCCTATCACATTAATTTGTAAGGTTAACAATCAAAAAAATTTAATTTTATTCTAATGAATTTAATGAATTTATCGAATAATTAAATCAGGTAAATCAAATACTTCACCCATCGCAATCTTTATAAAACAATTTTTGACGAAATTAAGTCGATTGGTCATCATCAATCCCATCGTACGCATCTGAACGATTAAAGACAACTGAGTACCAAAAAATTCTTTAAAAAATCTCATGGCAGCTAACATCATAAGATTGTCTCCTTTTCGCCAGCGCTCGTAGCGACGTAAAACTCGAACACTACCTACATCAAGTTTTTTGTAGCGAGCGTCAATTATACATTGCGCCAAGCAAGCGGCATCCATAAAACCCAAATTAACCCCTTGTCCTGCTAAAGGATGAATTGTATGTGCTGCATCACCGATTAACACCATACGAGAATCTAAATATTTTTTTGCATAACGCATTATTAAGGGAACAACTTTGGGCTGGGTAAGCCGATGAATTTTACCCAACCGTAAATTAGAGGTATGACTTATTTCAGTATTAAATGATTTTTCATCGATAGCCATTAATTGTGTTGCTTTTTCCGGAGAAACCGACCAAACAATAGCGCAATTATGGGGATTAGCTAAAGGTAATAAAGCCAAAACAGCATCTGGTAAAAATGTTTCCCAACCAGTTTGCTCATGGGGATTTTCGGTTTTAACTACAGAAACAACAGCACTTTGTTCATAAGAACTTTCTTGTATATCAATATTCATTTGATTACGAAGCCATGAATGAGAACCATCAGCTCCTACAAGAAGTGAAGTTTGAACTTTTTTTTGACTACTGAACTCAAGATCAATAAATTCTTCAGAATGTGAGACACTACAAGGATGTTCTGGACAAATAAATTCGACCAGAGGATTTTCTTTTAACTTTTGCCAAAGAACTCGAGTAATTTCTCGATTTTCAACAATGGCACCCAAAGCGGAGGCACAAACCTCTACGCTATCAAAAATTATCTCTCCACCGCCAATACTATCCCATACATTCAATTTAATCAAAGGAGAATAAGCTGACTTTCGAATATCCTGCCAAAAACCGAGTTTTTTCAATAAACGTCCGGAAACTGCATTAATGGCACTTACCCGAGGGTCTAAACTGCTTTTATTCCAACACAACAATGGACTCTTTTCTTCGACAATAGCAACCCTTATTTTTGCATTTGCTAATAGTGCTGCCAATAATAATCCTACCATACCACCACCGATAATGGTAACTGGCATCACTTTAGATAGTTTATTCACATTCATTTAAGTGTATCGTATCGATTTAGGTAAACGTCCCGATAAACCAAGGAAGCGTTTAGCTAATTGCTTTTTAATTGGCGGCAATAATTCCGTTATTAGTAATCCTAAACCCCGCACTCGATTTACTAATGGTAATCGTAAATCAAACCATTGAGAAATATTTCGAGTTACCCTAATTATTCGATCCTGATCTTTTTTACGCCATTTAATATATTCTTGCAAAATATCAATTTTTATTGAAGGATCATGCCGCTGATAAGTAGATACTATCAATTCACTGAGTGCTGCTGCATCTCGTAATCCTAAATTAAAACCCTGAGCAGCAATTGGGTAAAGAGTATGAGCTGCGTTTCCTAATAGAACAAAACTTGGACGAATTTGTTCTTTAGCAATAAGCAGCTGCAAAGGGAATTGTTTACTTCTTTTAAGCGATTTAATGTCTCCTAAACGATTTTTAAAAATTTTCTGAATCTTATCTTGGAATTCTGTATCGGAATATTGGCTAACTTTATCAGCCAATTGCTTCGACAAAGACCAAACTAAACGGCATTGATTCTGCTCAAAGAGAGGTAAAACAGCCAGTGTTCCTTGTGGCGTAAATCGTTCATAGGCAACTTGATTATGCGGCTTTATTAATTCCATTGAGGCAACTAACGCAACTTCATTTGCATTTTTTTCTTCAATAGGAATGTTTAATAATCGTCTAGCTGTAGATTGGGTTCCATCGGCAGCAACTAGCAAACTTGCTTGTATGTCTTTTTCTCCTTCAACAGTCATGTAATTAACCGAAGACATATCATCATTACAATGAATAGCCAGAATTTCAGTAATAGGGATAATTTCTACATTATTTTGAGAAGCTGCTTTTTGATAAAGTGTTTTCTGTAATTTATAAAAAGGAACTACATAACCTAGGGCAGAAATTCCTAATTCACTAGATCGAAAACATAAAGTTCCCAATGCACCTTGATCAGAAACGTGTACGGTAAAAATAGGGCATGATTCGGAATCCAAGCTCTTCCATATACCTAACGTTCGTAATATTTGATAACTAGCATATGAAAGCGTAATAGGCCTCATATCTTTCTGTAAAGGTAAATTTATATTAGGCAAATTATGTTCTAATATTTTGATTCTTAATCCGTGATTTTGCATAGAAACTGCTAAACTTGTCCCAATAAGGCCTGCTCCAATGATAATGAGATCTAATTTATTTTTTAAAACTGGCATAGCTGCTAGTATTCTATCATACTACAAACATACATAAGATATTTTTAAATCCACCAATCAACCACAAAAGTGTAAAAAATTGAGTATAACAAAGACGTTATGGGTACAGAGAAATCATCATGACTAAAAACTCCATTAAAAATCGGCTACTTAAATTGCGACAATTAATGAGAGAAATTAATGTTGACTATTACTATATTCCATCTACTGATCCGCATAAAAACGAATATCCTCCAACCTATTGGAAAAGACGAGCTTGGATTAGTGGATTTACAGGATCCGCAGGAGATGTCATTGTGGGAATGAATAATGCTTTTCTGTGGACTGACTCTAGGTATTTCTTACAAGCAGAACAGCAACTTGACAAAGCGCTTTTTAAATTAATGAAAATAGGCCAATGTGAAATACCCACTATCGATCAATGGTTACGTAAGCAAAAACGGCCAATTCTCTTTGCTACAGATCCTCAAGTTATCAGTGTTCGACGAGCAGAAAAAATTAAACAGGCCTTGCTCCCAGAGGGGGGAACACTCTTACCGCTAGATAATAATCTTGTGGACCAACTATGGAAAGATCGCCCAGCAATTCTAAACAGCCTTATTCAGATACATCCAGAACAATATGCTGGGATAAGTGCTGAAAAAAAACTCACCACCCTCCGTAAAACTTTGAAGTTGGCAGAAGCAGATACTCTCATAATCAATATTCTTGATAATATTGCCTGGCTGTTTAACATTCGAGGAAATGATATTGATTATAACCCACTTACTTTAAGCTACGCTATAGTCACCTATAATGAAGCCTTTCTATTTACAAACCCTCAAAAGCTTACCGAAGAGAACAGAACTTACTTCAAAAAGATTCATGTTCAGATAAAACCTTATCATGCGTTCGACGAAGCACTTAACAACTTATCAGACTCTGTTTGGATTGATCCCAAGACAACCAATTGGTGGATTCGAAGGCATTTGAAAAACGCTAAAAATTTTGTTTATAAAACTTGTCCTATCACACTAGCCAAAGCACTTAAAAATCCCATAGAGCAAAAAGGCGCGCGTGAGGCGCATATCATTGATGCTATTGCTATGGTGCGCTTTTTACATTGGTTAAGAAACCACTGGCGAGAGGGCGTGAGCGAGATAACAGCTGCTCAAAAACTAGAAGCCTTTCGTCGAGCAGACTCACGATGTTTAGATTTAAGCTTCCCCAGCATTAGTGGTTTTGGCACTCATAGTGCCGTTGTTCATTATACAGCCACGCCAGAAACTGATGTTACTATAGATGATTCTACACTTTATTTGATCGATTCAGGTGGGCAATATCTTTCTGGAACAACGGATATTACCCGTACCATTCATTTAGGAAATCCTACAAAAGAACAAATGCATCTTTATACCTTAGTCCTTAAAGGGCATCTTGCGATCCGTCATGCTATCTTTCCTAAAGAGACCTGTGGGGAGCACCTCAATGCATTTGCTCATCAATTTTTATGGCGTGAAGCACTAGATTATAGTCACGGAACTGGACATGGTGTTGGTAGTTATTTGTGCGTACATGAAGGACCTCAGGCCATTACAGCCCACCACACAAAGATTCAACTGCAACCCGGCATGATTATAAGCAATGAACCGGGTCTTTACATGACCAATCAATACGGAATTCGAATTGAAAATCTCTGTTTAGTTACTGAAAAATTTAAAATAAATGACAGCATGACAAGTCATGGTCCATTCTATGGTTTTGAGGATCTTACATTAGTCCCGTATCATCGTAAACTGATTAATCTGCAAGATCTTACTACACAAGAAATTCGGCAAATTAATGATTACCATCGGAAAATTTACATCACATTAAAAGATTTATTGCCGAATAACGAACTAAATGATTGGCTGCGTCAAGAAACAACGCTGCTCTAAGAAAGTCTCGCAAGATTGCTCATAATTTAGGAGAAAGCATGTTCTTAATTTTTAAGATCAACACCTAATCTAGTACAATAGTATTTTTAAATAAACACACCAGGGGGACACCATTTCAGAAATACAATCAACATATGTTAATGAAACTCAGTAAACCCGAATATCAAATTGATCACTTAATTATGTTCTTTAAAACGTTTAAAAATAGAAAATAACCTACATCAAAAATTAGAAAAATGATAAGCAATGTTGAGTAGGATATTATTTTTGTAAAAATTCCCGACCACGTTATAAAATCAAATGTTCCAGATAAGTATAAGCGTTCTTAAGAAAACACTCTGAGAAATTAAGAAATATCGATGAGTAGATATGCAGTGCGATAATTGTGACTTCATCAAACATACAAACACCGTGGTAATACGTTTCCAAACATCTGTCATGAACTACGACAATTTCATAAAAAATAATTATATTAATGTGATGAACCAATGTATTCAAGATTTTCAAGGCGAATTAAAAAATTCCTAGAAAGCTAATAAAGAATGCTATACAATCACATTGTTTTCTATGACTTTTTTTAAAAATTCACATTTGAACCAATATGAACAAGCGTTGTCTCTAAGGCAGTATTGATCTTTTCCAACCAAATTTTGGTGTAACGATTTCATAGAGGCTTTAATGAATTCGCCACTTCATAAAAAAGAGCTGCGTGTTCTTATGCGTCATCACCGTAATATTCTTTCTCTTCAAGAACAAACTTATGCGGCTCAAGCAGTTTACAATAACACGATAACACTTCATTCTTTTAAAGCTAGTCAAAATCTCGCGTTCTACAGAGCATACGATGGTGAAGTGAGCATTGATAATATACTTATAAAATCTCAGAAAATGGGAAAAAATTGTTATTTACCTGTCTTACATTCTCATCAGCAGCGTTTAAATTTTTATTCCTACTTTTTAGAAAATCCTTTAATTCAAAACCGTTTCAACATTGAAGAACCTAATATATCTAGAGAAAACCCTACTTCTCTAGCAGATCTTGATTTAATTTTTTTACCTTTAGTTGCCTTTGATGAAAAAGGTAATCGATTAGGCTATGGAGCCGGATACTATGATCGAACTTTAGCGCCTTTAAAAGGTAATAACTCAAAAAATCCATTACTGGTAGGTATTGCTTATGAATTTCAAAAAATTGATAAGATTCCCGTTGGGAAATGGGATATTCCATTAAATTTAGTCATAACAGAAAAAACAATTTATCAATTTTAAGAGACCATAGTTTAAAATTTTCCATCATTCTCTTTTTCTGTAATAGGAAAAATAAGTAATTGATTTCCTTTGTTCAAAATAAAGGAAATTATAATGTTGACACCGATTTATTCTGCCAAAGTATTGATAGGTGAATACTAAAAGATGGCTTTCTACACAATTTTTGTCGTCTCTAAATCTTGCATCCCCTAAAAATAGAATGATACAAATTGCATGCGAATAATTGTACATCTTAATTAAAAAGCCAAGATACCTAAAATCTTTTCTGAAACAGAAATCCAATAAATGAAAATGAAGAATGACCAGGAACGTCCGTCGTCCATATAGAGCTAATAATTCCTAAAACCAGCATATCCATATAACTTCCAAAAACGAAAAAAACACGCTTATAATATCTAAAACCATGATAATCGTAACCACCACTCCTAAAATTTTGAAACTATTTGTACTAATAAGAGCAAAACGAAACCATCATCATAATAATAACTATTATCCTGTTATTTCCCTTGAGAACATTGATAAAATCAAAATCCTCATTATTTATCGATTATTTCTTTAAAACAGATAAATATCCGTTTCTTTAATTTTTACTTTATTGGCAAGCTCATACCACCAAAGCACCGAGGAGACCTGTTGTTTTGCATAAATATTACCTTAACTTTAATCTCAGCAAGATTTCCTTTTTCTCTAGCCACCTGCGACGATCTGCACTCGCTTTTTAGTTAATAGTATATCTAAAAAGCTACTCTGTTTTGTCTTTAGCTTTTACTGTTAATTGAACTAAACGGCGAGTATCTGGATTCATGGTAGCCTCTCGGAGTTGACCGGGGTTCATTTCTCCCAATCCTTTAAATCGATTGATATTGATAGTGTCTTTTAATTTTTCAGCTTTGATACAGTCTAAAACAATTTCTCTTTCACTTTCATTTTCATTCAATGCGTAAAAATTTATTTCCCTACATCAATACGGTAAAAAGGAGATATTGCTATGAACACATGTCCTTTTTCTCTATTAAAGGATAAAAATGCTTCATAAAAAGTGCACAAAGTAAAGTTGCGATATGATAACCGTCTGAGTCTGCATCTGCTAAGATACAGATTTTTCCATAACGCAGACCTTCTAAATTAGAAGAATCCGGATTAACACCAACCGCGCAATAGCAATATCATCATGTATTAGTTGAGAAGCTAATATTTGTTCGACACCTACTTCCCACGTGTTTAATATTTTTCCACGTAAAGATATGACAGCTTGAAATTTTTTTATCACAGGCTTTTTTTGCAGAACCTCCAGCGGAATCGCCCTCTACCAAAAATAACTCGTATTGCATAGCATCCGATAAGATACAATCCGCTAATTTTCCAGGCAGAGATAGACCAATAATGATTTCTTGTGCTCTACTTTGTGCTAATGCACAATCGCTTTTGAGCATTAGTCATTAGTAATAATCAGATCTGCTAATGCTCTTCCTATTTAATATTATGATCAAGCCATAAGTTAAAGGTATCCCTTATCACTCTGGCAACGAATACGCAGATTGACAAGATATTAATCGTTCTTTAATCTGACCCAAAAATTGAGGTTCTTGTATTTTGATTGATAATACATAGCGACACTGCTCCCAAACATCTTCCCCTACTAATTTTCAATTGCGAGGCAATAAGTTATTTATGCATTTGCAAAACTCACGCATCGCTTCCAATAAACCGGTGCGCAATCCATTGACATGCATCCCTCCTTGTAAGGTTGGAATTAAGTTCACATAACTTTCGTAATGCCTTATTCCCCTTCAGGAAGCCAGATAACTGTCCCCAATCCACCATTTCTCACAAGCTTCAGAAAAACTTCCCACCCAAGGTCTCTCCGGCAGACATTCACAGTCACAGACATTATCCAATAAATAGGTTTTTAATCCTTCTACATAATACCATTTTAGATATTGTCCAGTTTTCTCATCAGTAAACTGAACTTTTAATCCAGGACATAGAACTGCCTTTGTGCGCAGAACCTGCCTTACAGCAGGTACGCTGAATTTAGTGCTATCGAAATAATAGGCATTTGACTAGAATCGAATACTGACTCCTGTTTTTTCTGCCTACCATATAAGCTAACAATTCTTAATTTTGATGTTTTCTCGCCATGTGAAAATCCATTTGATAAATTTTCCCTTCCTTTTTCACTTGCACAATTAATTTTTTCGATAACGCATTTACAATCGAAATACCCACCCCATGCAATCCATCCAAATATTCATAAATTTTATTAGAAAATTTAGCACCTGAGTGAAGATGAGTAAGGATTAATTCGATTCCTGAAACCTTATGTTTGGAATGCATATCAATTGGCATACCACAACTATCATCAATAGTTTCAAGCGAATTATCTTTGTAGAGAATTACTTCTATATGACTTGCAAATCTGGCAATTACTTCATCTATACTATTATCAATAGCCTCATGAGAAAGAGATGATTAGGGCATAAGATATCGGTGTACATATCAGGACGTCGTTACTGGTTCCAAACCACTTAAAACTTCAATACCTCTGCTGTATACTCTTTTTACCTGTTTTTTCTTCAAATTTTTCCATTATCTTTGTTTTACCTATAATCTCAGATAATTATCTGAGATTATTTTATGTTGCACTACAATATGATCCAGGTTATCCTGCTTAGTTTCTTAATATCTGCTGTTTTTGAACCAGTGAACAAATAATCAAGTAAATTATACTAAGCTTATGCGTTATCTGTACACCTTGTTGTTTTATGTAGCTTTACCTTTTGTCCTGCTCCAAATGTTGTGGCGATCTCGCAAAGTAAAAGGTTATCACCATCGTCTTTTGGAGCGTTTTGGATACATTGATGCCCTCGATCCTAATAAAAAATCTCTCTGGCTTCATGCTATTTCTGTAGGAGAAGTTATTTCCGCTATTCCACTTATTAAAGCTTTATTGCAGGGATATCCTCAATATACACTAGTAGTTACTACAACCACTCCTACTGGTTCTGAACAAATTCATAAAAATTTTGGCGATCGAATTCATCACGTGTATTTTCCATACGATCTCCCTGGTCCAATCAATCGATTTTTGAAACGCGTTCATCCACAACTAGCTATTATCATGGAAACTGAACTTTGGCCTAATACACTGTATTATTTAAATCGAAAAAGTATTCCTATCCTCCTAGCAAATGCTCGCTTATCAAAATATTCTATGCGTAATTATCAGTATGTTATTCAGATTACCCGAAAAATGCTTTCGCAGATCACATGCGTTGCAGCTCAAAGTAATCTCGACGGAAAACGATTTCTTCAGCTTAATCTAGCCTCTGATCGTTTACTTGTTACAGGCAATATAAAATTTGATTTACATTTACCTGCTTCTTTAATTGAGGAAGGAAAAAACTTAAGAAAAAATTGGGGCTTTCAGCCAACTTTAATCGCTGCTAGTACTCACGAAGGTGAAGAAATTATCGTACTGGAAGCATTTCGTCAGTTGCGTCATCAATTTCAAGATGCTCTTTTAATTTTAGTTCCTCGTCACCCAGACCGATCTGACAAGGTAGCTCGCCTTTGCAAATCTACTGGTTTTTCTATTGCTAAACGCAGTGTACATAAAGTCCCTCGCCCACAAGATAACATTTTATTAGGTGATATAATGGGAGAATTACGCTTACTCTATGCGGCAAGTGATATAGCTTTTGTAGGAGGTAGTCTGGTTCCTGTCGGAGGGCATAACTTAATCGAGCCTGCTGCGATTCATCTTCCAATTATCAGTGGACCTAATTTGCAAAATTTCGTGACAATAAGTAATTTATTAAAAACTGCTCGTGCGCTGATTATTGTTTCTGATAGTAACAGTCTTTTCATGAACGTAACATGGTTACTTAATAACCCGCAAGAAAGAAAAAATCTTGGAGAACGAGCTTATCAAGTCAGTATGGCTAACACGGGCGCCCTTAATAAACATATGCAATGGATTAATACACAGTTAACTAAGAGATACATGAAAAGAAACTTTCTTGCCCAAACAGAAGTTCCAATTCATTAACTCTTTGTTATTATATCTCTAAAGAAAATAGATCCGTTCATACAATACTGTTCGCTTTAATTTCAGGTAATGAGTTTCAATAATTAACTGTGCAGTAGACAAAAATATTAGTCTGCCTAAGATTTTCTCTTTATAAACTAAGAGGGATGATAAAACGGGGGTAACTATCTGCCCCCGTTTTTGTTCAATAGAACATCATACATGGTTTTTTTATCTGCCTTACTTAGATAGATTATCTGAAATAAGGCTTGAGAGGGGTGCTTTTCAAAAAGATCTTTATGTTAGCTTCTTTGCAAGAAGCGAAAATTATAAAATGAAATTTTTTTCTCTTTAGAGAATCATTGAAGCGACTTACGTAGTATATGCATAAAAAAATTGTTAATCTCATTCTATAGATTTTCTACCTCACGAACGTCCTTGGTAGTGTGATGGCATATTTGCTTACAAGGACAGACTTGTTCACGTCAAATTTTACGGATTTTCCCAGCCAAGAATTAATCTGAAATAAGTCCTCTGGACATAAAGTCCCAGCCTGCTGTTTTAAAGTGATAATATTGATGATATAAGTATAACGATCACTAGCCCATTGTTTCTGAGCTTTATATAAATCTGTTACAGAATTCAATACATCTACCATTGTGCTTGTTCCCACTACATAGCCAGATTGAGTAGCTTCTAATTTGTTTTGTGCAGAAACAATAGCCTGTTGGTCTGCTTTAATTTTAATAATACCAGCGTCTACTCCGAGATAGGCCTGGCGTGTTTTTTGAACTACCTGCCGATGCGTAAGATTCAGTTGTTGACTAGCAGAAAGATAGTTATATTCTTCCTGATGAGTGGAATGGATTACATATCCTCCTTGTAAAATAGGGAAATTCAAATTGAGTCCACCGCTTGTAGTTGTTGTAGGAGGAAATCCTTTTCGGTTAATGGTTCCATGAACGATAACACCAATTAATTTTGGGTACCATCCAGCAGCAGCTTTTTTAACCGTCTCTCGCTGTGTGAGCATAGTATATGATGCTGATTGAATAGAATAACTTTGTCGTTCCGCGATTCGCGTCCACGCATTAATATCATGAGGGTGTGGAATTATCAGAGGGATTATTTTTCTTAACCCAGTCAGTGACTTATACTCTTTTGCTGTAATAGCACGTAGATTTTCAAGTTGATTAGCTAAATTGTTGCGATCCTGAATTTCTTGAGCTACTGCTTGGTCGTAACCAGCTTGTGCATCGTAAACTCCTGTAACAGCAATTAAACCCACTTTAAATTTTTCTTTCACAGTTATTAACTGATGAAGGAAAAATTCTTTTTGTGCAAGTGTAAATTGTAATTGGTCATAACTATTCAAGACATAAAAGTAAGCTTGCGCTATCCGAAACATTAAATTTTGAGCAGCGGCTATATAATTAGCCATTGCTGCTTTTACCGCAAAATGAGCACTACTGATTGATTTCCAAGTAGCATAATTAAATATCGGCTGAGTTAAAGTTACTAAATAACTATTTTGATTAAAATAACTACTTGTACTATCAAGACCCATTTTAATCCTCTGATGAGTTCGTGTAAGTGACCCACTGATCGTCAAATAAGGAAACAAACTAGAATCAGGCACGTCTGCTCCTGACATTGCAATAGGTAAATCTTGCTGTGCTGATAACCAATCCGCTCGAGCTTTCAAAAAAGCAGGATCATTCTTTACTGCTTGATAATAAACTTGAATAAGGTTATCTGCATAAAGAGATGATGTAATTACAGAAAGAAGAATCGCAGTGAACGCAAGAAGTTTTCTTTTCATAATTATTGTCAAATAGTTTTTAAGATTGTCTCATAGTTCTTACAGATACCATCCTCATAATGATCGTCATTATCCTCTCTGGTTTATTATCCTAATTAAGCCTGTCAGATTAGTAAAAATTACTGTAATAATAATGACTCGATCGATTATCGCATATAAGAAAAAAAAATACTCAGAAAAATGAAAAACCCTACCCAATTATTATTACGAAAAGCCTTAAGACATTGTTTTGGCTCTCGTTGTCGGATTAAAATATGTTGGTAGCTCATTAATCCAAAAGCTACTATCAATCCTAAATAAAATAAATAATTAAGACTTAAATACTCACCCAAAATACTAAGCATAATCAACATACTTATTTGTAAGAGCGCAATAACAATCCGATCATAACGTCCAAATAAAATGGCAGTTGATTTTATACCTACTTTAAGATCATCTTCCCGATCTGCCATCGCATATTGCGTATCGTATGTAATAGGCCATATCGCAGCTGGAAAGAATAATAACCAAGCAGTCGCGGGTATATTCTCTTGTTGAGCAGCGAAAACTATCGGGATACTCCATGAAAATAAAATACCTAAACACAATTGGGGAAAATGAGTAAATCGCTTCAAAAAAGGATAGATAATAGTAAATAACATTCCTAGAATCGCTAATTCAAACACCAAACGATTTAATAGTAATATCAAAACTAGCGCAATAAAACATAAAAAAATAAATAAACCTATTGCTTCAGGAAGACTGATAATGCCAGTAGTCAATGGCCGATTTTGAGTACGATGGAGCTGATTATCAATGTTTCGATCAGCAAAGTCATTAATTACACATCCTGCAGCACGCATAATAATGACACCTAAAATAAAAATAATCACTAGTTTTAAAGGAGGGTGTCCTTGAGTAGCAATCCATAAAGCCCACAATGTGGGCCAAAGTAATAAAAAAATTCCAATAGGCTTATCAAAACGCATTAAGCGAAAATAATGAAACAAACGTGGGCGTAAATTAACCATTATAAGTTAACATGTAGGAAAATAAAGTTAAAAAATATATTATTTACAAGCAGACAGGACTTCCACCGAAATAAAATAACGAAATTCAAGCTCAAATCATGATCTTTTCGTTAGTGACAGACAAACTGCATCGCTGATAAAAATACAATTTTATAGTGGTTTATATAATCTAAAACCACTATAAAAAAGACCTAAATCGGAAGATAATACATCATACAAATAGTACTAATCAATATTTTCAATTATCCTCTTTCTGCTTCTATGATTAACATCGGCATTCACTCAGAGTCATTACTATACTACTAATCAACTGCATGAACTTGGAAGTTTGAAAAAATATTTTCAAAGTGATGATTTTCTTATTGTTCTTAAGGCGTTTCAACAAGCACATTATGAGGACATCCGATGCTTATGGATTCCAAAATAAGGCAGGCTGGCAAATAAGTGTTGTATTATAGAGTATAACCTCTTAGATAAGTTTAATCGTAGCGTTTTTAGAATTTCATTTTGTTGATATCAAGAAAGTGTAGATTTATCATTTGACAGATAAGGGAATGGAAATCCAAAATGTACAGTATTAAATTTTTCGCAAACAAAATATTTCCCGATTACAATAAACAGTTGTCATGTGTTATTTTCAGATCAAAAAATTTTTTATTTATAATTCATAGACGAGAACTAACTTATTAAATACTATGTTATAAATAAAACTAGTGCAAATTCATTTAACCTACATCTTTAATGTTATCTAAGGGTTAGTTAGTGCTAAAATACGATGTTGAACCAATCATTTATTTACTTAACTTACGAGTAGTATGCAAACAAAGTTTGTTAGCTTTTAATCTTCTTGTAGATAATATTTATTTCATATGCATCTTTAGTTAGATGAGAGATTGAATATTTATATGTCTATTATCATATTATTAGGTACTGGACAGTGTCTCTTAGTGGATAAAATAATTAATTAGTTTTATTTTATTCTCTACTTTTTATAAGTCGAAGAAATAATGGATTCATTAGACTGCATCTTCACTTTATACTAGTAGTCTCCATTTACAGTAATCTTGATTCTGATATCTAAAATACTTACTTGAAGAATTTTGAATCCTTTCAGAAAGAGGTGAATCAACCATGATTGTCATGCGGAAAGATCACCACATTAAAACTACGAAGAACATTTCCCTAAGAATAAAACGTACATTAGGTTGAAAGGAATCTCTTCGTTTCATAGAATATTTAGATAGAATACAAGTTTACTCTTTCTTTAAAAAATCATTTGAGCATTCCTGAATAGCAATTATGTCTTGATCTACATCAAAAAAGAGTTCTTAAATTAAAAGTTCATTACTGCAAGAACTTAAACTTAGATTAAAGGGGCATTAGTTTGATTAAGGAATGAATCATTTTACTTGTGCTTGAAGAGCAATTTTGATCATGAACCTTCAGATTTTACAGTTATACATTCAAATTTAGAATAAAAAGAAATACAAAAAGAACGCCATCAACAATATTCTATTATAGTGTTATTATAATCTTAGGTATGAAAACTCTTAGGCATGAAAACATTATCTGAATCTAAAAATCCACAACTAAAATTAAAATCTTTCAAAAAAATCATTTTCTCTTTTCCTAAAATAAGGAGGAACAGGAACATAATACTTCTCTAATACCATAAAATCCAATAGTATCTTACCGTTAAATATCACTCGGCAAGTATTTTCTACAAGTAAAGCAGAGCGAATTACCAAACTAACTCAACTAATCTAAAGAAAATTGGACATTTTGCTCATTATTTAAATTTAAAAGAGTTTTTAGAAAATTAAGAAATGGGAATAATGATATCATTCATCGTTTGGAGAAAAGCCTTGAGAGCTTAGTTTAAACTATTTAATTATTAATCTTTAGTATGAACCTAACTTAACGATTAATTATGTATCTTTTTCTCAAGCGCTAAACATCTATATAAATGCAGAATATATATAAATCTTATTCTATGGATCTGAAAAATACTGAGATACGGTTCTTTTGTAGGATTTCCGTTAGATCACATATGAGGCTGTCTACACAGGACAGGCGGTTATGCCAAAAAAGTATCTATTAAAGTCGTTAAGTTTTGGAGAGCCTGGCCTCGATGACTAATTAAATTTTTTTCTTTAAGATCCAGTTCAGCAGCGGTGCAACGATGAGAAGGAATATAAAAAATAGGATCATAACCAAATCCATTGCTCCCTTTTGGTTCGTTGGTAATCTCCCCTTTCCACACTCCATGGAGGATGAGAGGGACTGGATCCATTTCACTTTTCATTAAAACTAAAATACAATGAAAACTTGCGCTACGATCAGAACTATTTATGTTCTCCAATTCTTTTAAAATTTTTTGTATTCGATCAGAATCGGTTGCATTATTGCCTGCATATCGCGATGATAAAATTCCAGGTGCTGCATCTAAAGCATTAATGGTTAAACCTGAATCATCAGCTAAAGCAGGGAGACCTGAATACTTTGCTGCGTGACGTGCCTTAATAATGGCATTTTCTACAAAGGTTGTTCCAGTCTCTTCAACTGAAGAAATATCAAGTTTTTTCTGAGGAATCAATTGTATTGCAAGACTTTTTAATAAATTTTGTATCTCTATTAATTTTCCTTCATTTTGACTTGCTAAAACAATCTTAAACATATTTACAACTTTGATAAAATAACTCAACTCCAAACAGGCAGTCTTCATCACTTTAATGATGTACTTAATTTTACACATCTTTTCACACAGGCTCAAGCAACTTTTTTGTGGATATCACTGAAAATAATTTTTTCGTATTCTACAGTATGTTCTTATGATTAGAAGATAATTTTTTCACTCTAACTATAAATCTACTTTACGAATGAACTTTATTGTCATAAGTTAGTGAGCTTAACGTGATTATCAGAGGGTCTGTAGTTGCTAACGAAGTTATTCTTTTCTTAGATAATAGACACTTATTTCAACTCTATCAGAAATTATCTGATCTCTAATCATATAGTTAACTGCATTTACTTAATTGAGGACGAGCATTTAATAAAAGAATCGCAGAAGAATTGACTACAATTCCTTGAATATTTTACCCGAATACTAATTTTTTCTAAGTTTCAAAAACAGTCTTTTAATTTTAAAAAGAGAGATAAAATAATAACCAGTTTCTTAAATCTCTTTTCTGCTACTCTAATTCTATCAAATAATGAGTAATATTTTTAAGTTAGTATCCATAGCGCTTGGCCTAATATAATAATTGGAAAACAAATGCGTAACAACCTACCAGTACCAATAATTAACTAGCAAGCATAGCGATACTAAAAACATTAAGCACAACAAAAATTACAGTAAACTCTGTTGCTAATGAAAAAATCGTGAAAACAAAAGTAATATCACTATTTATTTAATTTGTAATGCGAATGCTTGGTATATCAATAGAATTAGCAAGATGCTTATTTTTAACATTTAAATTTATTAATCCAAAATTATTTTTTCCCAACAATCATTCTTGGCAATCCTACTAGATCTTTGTAATCTTTAATCTCTTGGTAACCAAAATGTTTCATAAGAACAATAACTTTTTCGGACTGATCAAATCCATGTTCTAGCAACAGCCACCCACCAAGTCTTAAGTATGTTTGTGCTTCTTCAATAATCACTTTAATCGCCGATAAGCCATCTGGGCCACCGACTAAAGCTTCTCGTGGTTCATATTTTAATTGCTGAAGATGCTTATCTTCATCAGCAATATAAGGAGGGTTTCCTACAATAGCGTAGTAATCGTACTGAGGCAAAGCTTTACACCATTCTCCAAGATAAAAATTAATGTTTTTTATTTTATAATGTTCGGTATTAATTTTTGCTACTTTTAATGCTTTTGATGAATTATCAGTAGCATCAATTTGCCAATGTGGGCGTTCCCAAGCAAGAGCTAAAGCGATTGCACCAGAGCCTGTTCCTAAATCAGCAAGCCGAATATTCTCATCTTTTGGGAGTAATTTTAATGCATACTCCACAAGCATGTCCGTTTCAGGGCGTGGAATAAATACGTCAGGCGTTACAGTCAAACTTAAGGACCAAAATTCTTTTTTTCCTATAATATAGGCAATAGGCTCACCAATCAGACGGCGTGCCACATAATGCATTATTTGTTTCTGTTGTTTTTTAGTTAATACTACTTCCGGGTAAGAAAATAATTTAGCGCGCGTTTTTTTCAGCACTTCACCTGTAAGTATTTCAGCATCTAACTTAGGAGTTTCTGAGCAACCTGTTAATTGTTGAGTTATTTTATTTATCATTTCCTTAATTGAAATCATTTAATCACTCCATTTTCTTATTTCTTATTACTTTTGCTTAACTTAGACAATTGCTCTGCTTGAAATTCGCGAATTAAAGGATTAATAACAGGGTCTAAATTCCCTCCCATAATTTCGTCGAGTTGATATAGCGTTAAATTAATTCGATGATCGGTGACTCGACCTTGCGGAAAATTATAAGTACGAATTCTTTCAGAACGATCGCCACTACCAACAAGCAATTTTCGTTTGGTGGCTTGTTCTTGTTCTTGTTTTGATCGTTCTGAAGATAATAATTTTGATTGCAATAGAGACATTGCGTGAGCTCTATTTTTATGTTGTGATCGCTCATTCTGACATTCGACTACCATTCCTGTAGGAATATGTGTAATTCGAATTGCTGAATCCGTTCGATTTACATGCTGTCCACCAGCGCCAGAAGCTCGAAAAGTGTCAACACGCAATTCGGCCGAATTAATTCTGATTGCGTCGATTTCTTCTGCCTCAGGCATCACTGCTACTGTACAAGCAGAGGTGTGTATTCGCCCCTGCGATTCTGTCATGGGTACTCGTTGAACTCGATGAGCCCCCGATTCGAACTGTAATTGGGAATAAATTCCTTTTCCGACAATTCGAGCAATTATCTCGTTAAATCCACCATGCTCGCTTTCATGAGCGGATATAATAGTTATATGCCATCCTTTCTTTTCTACATAACGCGCATACATTCGAAATAAATCACCTGCAAAAATTGCTGCTTCATTGCCACCTGTACCTGCACGAACTTCAAGAAAAATATTTTTCTCATTATTTAAGTCTTTTGGAATTAAAAGAACTTTTAATTGATTCTCTAATTGATCTTTTTTAATGGTTAACTGCTTTAATTCTTCTTCAGCCAGTTTTTTTAATTCTGAGTCTTTTTCTAAAATAATTTCTTGAGCTGACTTAATAGCTTCATTGTTTTTTTCATAAACTTGAAAACATTTTACGATTGGTTCTAATTGCGCGTATTCTTTTCCCAATTCTCTATAGCGATTCTGATCGCCCATCACGCTGAGATCACCTAGCAATCCACCGATCTCACTATAGCGAAAACTTAGATGTTTTAGTTTTTCAACGAGAGAAGTTTTCATCACAAAATTTAAATATCAAACAATTTTTTTTCAGGTAATAACAATCTCATAATGTTCTTCCAGAAGTAACTTGATACAATTTTACTATCAACTGATGGAGTTATTTTATTTTTAAATTGCGCGCAGGAAGTGACCACTATCTCAGATTTTTGCATCCATTTCAATAGAAAGCGCTTTTCCGTTTCTTAATCACACAAAATTATCTAGACTCATATTGCTTATCATGGCTTCTGATTCATGCGTCACTACAAGAAGTTTTTCCGATTTTGGATAATTAATGCTTGAAAATTGTCAAGGTTATTTTAAAGATATGCTATCTCTTAGCTTTTTTATATTTTTTCTGGCTTGATATTTGAGTACAGCTTGGGTTTACTTAAAAATTAATGTTTTGTTATCGAAAATCTTTTCTGTTATCTTTTCTGACCAAAAAGAACTTGCTAGGTAAGTAGCACCGATATCCCTCCTGTTTTTTAAAAAAACAGGAGGGATATCATTTATAAGTTAAGAAAAGCGAATTGGGACCAATTTTCACCTAATTAAAATGTTATACTTACTTGCAAACGACGAAAAATAACCACTTTAATTTCTAATCTAGAATTCTTTTCCTTGCTAACAAGCTATTCCACAAGTTTGTTTCATCTGACTAAACATCTAAAACCTTCTTAAAGCAATAGAATTCAAACCACTAGCGACCGCAGTAATGCTAATTAAAATAGTCAATAACATGATTACATGCTGACAACTTATGCATAAATAAACTGAATAAAGCCAAACCAGGTATCAAATTAACATGAATATTAACTTTTTTTAAATCTGAGAAAACTAACCAATGATTAACGCTTCACTTTTTAGAAGAAATTTCGCACAAGCAAAGTGCCCACACTTAACTAAAAATACTATGAAACAAAAGAACACCCTCATATTCCTAGATTTTAAAGCAAGTGTCCCTTAAATAAGGAATGGCTTAATCTATAAGAGGAAGTTCTCGTGTACGCTCAATTATTATTCCAGCGCCATCAGCATCATCAAACACAGACAATTTTGTAACACTTAACTGAATCCAATGTACAGCGAATTGAGAAAAAAGAAAATCAACGCATTGATTCGCTAATGTTTCGACTAAATTAAATCGTTGAATTCTAAAAAATTTAATCAAACTGCTTCGTACCGCTGCATAATCAATGGTGTAACTAAGATCATCTAAAATACAAGCCGATTTGCTATCAATACCTAAGACAACATCAAGAGCAATTGTCTGCGATGACATTTTTTCGTGCGGCAAAATACCTAACTGGGCAGATATCTTGAGATTACTAATAAAAAGTTTATCCACCGGACTGCTTTTCTCGGATCTCTTCAAAAGTCTTACAATCAATGCATTTACTTGCCGTAGGACGTGCCTCTAAACGACGGATACCAATTTCTGCGCTGCAATCTTCACAATACCCATATTCACTTTCTCCAATCGAATCCAGGGATTGTTCAATTTTTCTAATAAGCTTGCGTTCGCGGTCACGAGTTCGCAGTTCTAAATTAAATCCTTCTTCCTGGCTAGCACGATCTAATGGATCCGCGTAGATATTCGCTTCTTCTTTCAAATGATCGACTGTAGAATCAACCTCTTCCATAAGTTGTTTTTTCCATTGAAGCAGAATTTTACGGAAATGATCCTTCTGCTTTTCATTCATATAATCTTCACCTTTTTTTATTTTATAAGGCGAAAAACCTACAGCAGTTATCTTGGTTTTCATAGTAGTTGATTTTAACACCACCATTATCACTTCCTCCAGGAGTCCCGTAAAAAGTTCACACATTTTATACTAAACCACAAAACACTCAAGCTAAATTTTATTCAAAACATGATATCAAACAAAAGATCTTAATTTTTATTTTTTATTTAAGGATTTTTTCATAGATAGAGTTAACCTAACCACTCACCACGAAAAATGGTAGCTGCTGAGCCAGTCATGATAACCGGGGCTAAAAAACCTTTCCAATCAATGACAAGACTTCCACCAAGCTGTTCAACAACAACGCGTTTCTGAAGTAATCCTGAACGCCGACCTACTGCCATTGCTGCGCAAGCACCGCTGCCACACGATAGAGTTTCTCCAGCGCCTCTCTCATATACGCGCAAGCGAATGTTTTGTGAATTAATGACTTGCATGAAGCCCACGTTTATTCCTTCTGGAAAACACTTGTGGGTACTTAATCGAGGGCTGAGTTTAGATATCAGCAGCGCATCAATAGTATCTACTGGAATTATCGCATGTGGATTTCCGATATTAACTACACCGAATTTTATTTTTTGATTATCAATTTCCAGATCATAAAAGTTGGCAGTTTTAGATACAATAAAAGGAACGTCAGCTGGATCGAATCGTGGGACCCCCATTTTAACAGAGACTGTGTCGTCAGATTGGATTTTAAGCTCTAAAATATCCTTTAAGGTAGAAACTTGCAATGCATTTCGCTCTGTGAGCTGATTAGCGTAAATATAATGTGCAATACAGCAAGCACCGTTTCCACATTGACTTACCTCACTTCCGTCGGCATTAAAGATACGAAAATGGAAATCAACAGTATAACCACTTTTAGGAAGTTCAATCACTAACAATTGATCAAACCCGATTCCTAAGCGACGATGTGCCATTTTTTGAATTTGAGGAATGGTCATTTGAAATGGTTGTTTCGTAGCATCAATCACAACAAAATCATTGCCTAATCCATGCATCTTTGTGAAATTAATTTTCATTATATTAGCGTTCTACTATTTAAGGATAGAGTTTAGTCGATTGTAAAGTTTCTAGTGTTAAGAACGAGCAAGTTATAGAGATAGACCTAAATAGCACAAGCAACAGAAAAATTTATAAATCCCAAAGTCAGTTCAGATCTTCTATCATCGAACTGTTGCGAATTCATTTTTTGTGCTAAATATAAAGGTCCTTGGGCTCCGCAGCCAACGAGGATTAAAGAAGTACAGAGGATTAAAAAAGCATAAATAGGAAAGATGTTTTTCATAACTAAAATAATATATATTAGAATATAGATATGAACAATTCTTTGGAAAGAACTACGATACCGTCAACTAAAGCGGCTACAGGCAGTGTGATTTGGCTGCATGGTCTGGGTGCTAGTGGTCGTGATTTTACTGATATTATATCCCAGTTAGCCTTACCAAAATATCTTCATCTTCGCTTCATATTTCCCCACGCACCAATGAGATCGATTACGATAAATGCCGGTATGCGGATGCGTGCTTGGTACGATATTTACAGCCTCGCTGATTTTGCACAGGAAGATGAAAAAGGTATCGTTCAAGCTCAACGATCTATTAATCAATTAATTGAAGAAGAAATCTCACATGGTGTTCCAAGTCATCGTATTATTCTCGCGGGTTTTTCTCAAGGTGGTGCGATGGCTCTTTATACTGGCCTTCGATATTTAAAACCACTCGCAGGAATTATCGCTTTGTCAACTTATCTTCCTTGTGCAAATCAATTAGCTGTAGAAATGAGTGTAGTTAATCAAAAGATTTCCATTTTTATGGCTCATGGTAACTTGGATCCCATTCTATCTTTAACTCTAGGAAGGAAAACTTTCCAGATTTTAAGTCAACTGGGTTATCTTATAGAATGGCACGATTATGCAACAGGACACCAAATATGTTATGAAGAAATTAAAGCAATTAGCAACTGGTTAACTAATAGCTTTTCTTAATCGCTTTAATTTTTCATTACGTACGTTAAACTATTTCTCACGATAGAACTTCTCCGCCGACAGCTTATCGAAAAACAGCCTCCAGTGAGATAAATTGAGATAAAAAAAAGGGGGTTACTCTTAGATAGTTAGAGCAAACAATTTTAATGAAAGCTTGCTTAATGTTCGTATATTCGTGTAAGGGGGGGGATTCAGTAGAGTAGACTCTCCACCGAGATGCTAGGAAGTTTTGATCTTAATAAAATACAAGATACACCAAATATTGACGTTTTGTGGTAATAATTGGTTCATAAACCTAAAAAATCATACTCATAATGTTAATTATTATTACTCAATATTCTATGATCTTTTGGCTAAAGTTGAGAATCGCTAGTATTTTTTCATCAATCTCTGAGTATCTCGCGTCTCGGAGCTAATCACTATTCTGAAAACGACGATTTTATCTCTTTCAATTTAGAAAGTGCTCGCATATGCTGTCCGAATAACTTATAACTCTTTGGAATATATTGAAAATAATTGGTATTTCATTTATTCAATCGATCAAAAAACCAGTGTGCTATATATATACATAAACTAATGCAACTTAATTAGCTCAAATTGTTCTGAATCCCAATCGACCCTTCTCAAACAGGTGACCGTTGAAAGTGCAATACCGATCATTCAACTTTCTCAAGACGTAAATAGAGATGATCGTCCAAGCAATGTTTTATCCCTAGATAAGGATAAAACATTTCCAAATATTCTTCTAAATATCAATCAGAAAACAAACTTATTTCACGACATTAGAGACTAGATATTATAGTTAGTAGATTAAGTGGGCATGAAGAAAAGCTTTTCATTTTATGAAAAATTGAATAAGTAACAAAGCATCAAGCATCTCTTAGATATAAAGTCGTTTTGCAGAAGAAAATACACTGAAATAATTTCTATATGATCTTATTTACATTATGTATGCAATTCTTAAATAGTCACTGATCACGGAGATATGCTACCTAATCACAATTAATTTACTCATTAATCATAGCTAAATAGTAATTAAGAGGTTACTATTCTTCAACAACTTTATAACTAAAAAAAATTCTTGCAGTGAAGTTAAAAAATTTATTTATTTTTATTTTTGTTATCTTAACCCTACTTTTTTTTCAGCTACTGTGCGTTGCTTTAACAACGAGTAAAGCTATTAAAACTTCCTTATCAAAACGACATTTCGTTTCTGAAATTTTACCGAAGGGCTGGTCTCATTACCTTTTCCACAAACATATCGCCAATATTCTCGGATGGATCCCTATTGAAGAAAGTTGCCTTTTCTGTCACGGTTATTTTAAAAAGCCTTTGGTTGTTACTCGACTCAACCATATAATCAATGCTGACAAAGCTTATATTTATTGGGATAACAAGACTGATCGGGTTAAAAGAATTATTCTCGTTGGGCGTGTTCATTTACATGAATCTGGTAAATTAATTGTGGCAGATAGAGGGAAATTAACGCGTTATCCTAAGACAGCAACTTTTAAAAATGTAGCCTATCTGATCTATAACAATAAATCTGACATTCCGCGATTTCATGATCCTGTCAATGCTTGGGGAACAGCACAATATGCAATTCGAGATATATCGCAAGTCATTACTTTACGGCATGCCACTTATAGCACTTGTGATCCTACTAATCCTATATGGCGGCTTAGTGCTACAACACTAGTGTTAAATAAACAGAAACATAGGGGAGAAGCATACAATACAATTTTGTGGTTTTACGATTTTCCTGTTTTTTATTTTCCTTACTATAACTTTCCTATCGATCATTATCGAAAGACTGGATTTTTAACTCCACGTCTTGGCCTTAATGATAGTTCAAATGGCCTTTTCTCCTTCCCTTTTTATTGGAATATGGCACCCAATTATGACCTTACATTAGCTCCAGAATTTATGATCAAACGTGGTTTCAATATAAACGCACTTTTTCGTTTCTTAAGCATTAGGAGTAGTGACAACATGTACCTAAGCTATCTTCCAAACGATACTGTTTTTCAGCAGTTTCGCGAAGAAACCTTAAGTAAATTTTCTAATCCTGTTTATACTAATAATCCCTTATATACTTCCTATCTTAATCAATTAAAAAATATGAAAAATCAGCGTAGCTTTTTTTCAATCAATGAACATACTATTTTTAATTCTAAATGGTCTCTCAATGTTATGTTAAATTACGTTACAGATCCTTATTTTTTAAGGGATTTAGGCGCTCAAATGAATTTAAATGCACTCTCTAATCAACTTTTAAGTCAAGTTGATTTACAGTATAGTGGATTGCATTGGCAGTTTAACAGTACACTTCGAGCCTATCAGACTCTTCATCTAATTTCGCAAATTTTCGAACCCGCATTTGATCAATATGCCCGATTACCCGATTTCAACATTGATGGTTATTATCCAGATATTGCACTTCATATGGATTTTAATCTTAATGCAGAAGCAACCAATTTTAATTATCAAAGTGATTTCGCTTCAGAAAAACCCACTGGACAGCGTTTCCATATACGATCTGGTTTAAGTTTTCCATTTTACTTTGCGTCAGGTTATCTCATTCCCCAGATATGGATAGATACAACGACCTATAATATCGAACATTTTCAACCACATCGGGTACAAACTGCTAGCCGCTTATTGCCAATTTTTAATATCGATTTGTGCCTTTATTTCGATCGAGATCTTTATTTCTGGGGATATAATCTCACTCAAACACTTGAGCCTCATTTCTTTTATCTATATGTTCCTTATCAAAACCAAGATAAATTGCCTAATTTTGATACTGTCTTGTTACCTTTTACTTTCGAGCAATTATTTACGTTAAATCAATACATAGGTGACGACCGCCTCCAAAACGCTAATCAAACAAGTTTTGGTCTTATCTCTCGTATCTTTAATAGCATCACTGGATCCCCTTTATTAACTACTAATCTTGGTTTTATTTATTCAATTGAAAAAAAACACGTTTGTCTTCCTGCAGGCTGTACACCTTTTAATTTTCACTTCTCACCTATTGTTGGCGAACTCATTTTTTATCCTTTCTCTCACTGGTCTATAACTAGCAGTATTGCATGGGATCCTAATCTTCGACAAAACGATAATGCTTCTACTGAAATAAGCTACATTAATGGAGGACAAAAAGTCATCATGAGCTATATTTTTTTACATAGGCATGGTCAATCTATTATGAACCCTACTGGTATCATTAGCCAAACAGGCAATTGCTATAACACCAACACGAATTTCGCCCACCTTTCTGTATCGTGGCCTCTTTCTGCTCGGTGGTCTATCACAGGCTGTTGGAACCATGATATTACTCATCATCGTACCGACATCACTGCTTTTGGTGTACAATACAACACGTGTTGCTGGACATTGAGTTTTATTACACGCCACACTTATACAGGATTAACCGTTGATGCAGTTGGTAGCTATAAAAATGGCTATGACACGACCTGTGTTATTCAACTCGATTTAAAAGGATTGGGCAATTTTGGAAACCCTCCTATTGCAACACAATCCTTGTTTAACTAAACACGATATACAATTTTCTTAATGGTGTAAGGCAAAGAATGTTAAAAACAATAATCTATTTAATCATAATATCTCTTCTTACTATAAGCATCGATAGCATGGCTCAATCTCCTCTGCTCAAACCTAACACTACAAAGGAGAAACTTCTCGATCAAATTGCTCTGATAGTCAATAACGAAATTGTTACTCAAAGCGCATTTAATCGCTCCCTAGCGATTGCTAAACAACAATTTACTCAGAATCATATTTCTATATCCAATAAAAAGGTTTTTCGAAAACAGGTAATAAATCAATTGATCTATCAAAAATTGCAATTACAGTTAGCTAAACGAAACAAACTCAAAGCCAGCAATGAAGAAATAAACATGACTATTGCTGGAATAGCGGCTCAAAATCAACTGTCTCAATCATCTCTGAAAGAAAAGCTCATGCAGCAGGGTATCTCTTACATGGAATTTCGTAACCAAATACAAAAACAATTGCTTATTTCTAAATTACAACAGCAAGTAATCGCTAACAACATCACTGTTAGCAAATCGGATATTGTTGCTTTTCGAAAACAACATCAAATGCAAATTGCTTCTACTCGTTATCATATAGCCACAATATTAATTCCAGTAACTGAATGCGCTACTCAAGCTCAAATTAATCATGCAAAATGCAAAGCCTTCTTAATTTTAAAACAACTTCATAAAGGGCTAGATTTTAAATATGTCATGTCTACCTATCCTGGCAGTAGTGATCTCGGATGGCGATTAATCAGTGATCTTCCTCAGATCTTTGCAAGCTCCATCAGAAAAATAAAACTTAATGAGGTCATAGGCCCGATACAAGCTTCCAATGGATTCCATCTCATTAAATTACTCGGTAAAGAGATTCAAGATATGCCTAATAGTCATGGTCAGCAAATTCAACAGGCTGTGTATCAAAAAAAATTTGAAAAGGCATTGCGACGATGGCTGTGGCAATTACGCCGTTATTCTTATATTCGAATTTACATTAATTCTTGATGACACCTATCGTTATTACATTGGGAGAGCCTGCAGGAATTGGGCCAGATATTGTAATAAAGTTATTACAATACAAGCTTCCAATTTCTTTTATCGTCATTGCTGATCGCACCTTGTTAATGGAAAGAGCAAAAGCACTTGGACTCGAAGTGCCTGATAATTTGACAATATATCATGTTCCATTAAAAATACGTTCCGTAATTGGGAAACCAACCCCTGCTAATGCGGAATATATTTTAAAAACACTCCAGATTGCTGCGGATGGTTGTTTAGATGGAAATTTTAAAGCTCTAGTGACAGGTCCTGTAAGCAAAACAATCATAAATAGCGCCGGCATTCCTTTTACTGGCCATACTGAATGGCTAGCGGCACATGCAAATGTGAGACAAACCGTAATGCTCTTTATAGCAGATGATTTAAAAGTAGCTTTGTATACGACACATGCTCCTTTATCTCAAGTCCACACTTTAATTAAAAAATCGTCTTTAAAAAAATGCGTTCGGCTTTTGCATGCAGGTCTTAAAAAATATTTTTCAATTAAAACACCAACTATTGCCTTATGCGGATTAAATCCTCATGCAGGTGAAGCGGGATATTTAGGAAAAGAAGAACTATCAACAATTATTCCTGTGATTAAAACTCTTAATCAAGAGGGTTTTTCCCTTGTGGGTCCATTCCCAGCAGACACTGCATTCACACCTAGAGTAATTAAGAATTGCGATGCTATTTTAGCAATGTATCATGATCAAGGGTTAGCACCAATTAAAGCTTTAAAATTCGGGCGCGTGGTAAACATGACACTAGGCTTGCCTTATATACGAACTTCTGTAGACCACGGAACAGCGTTTGATCTTGCAGGAACCGGATTAGCTGATGAAAAAAGCTTAATTAAAGCAATAAAATTAGCAGAAAATATCGCATGAATGGATTTCATCTACCACGCAAACGTTTTGGTCAATATTTTCTTAAAGATTCCGTTATCTTGGATAAAATTATTAACGCCATTTGCCCTCAAAAAATGGATACGATAATAGAAATTGGGCCTGGTCAAGGCGCATTAACTGATTTTTTAATCAACAAATGGGAATATGCTAAATTAATTCTGATAGAAATTGATCGAGATCTTGTAGCCTTTTTAAAAAAAAGATACCCTTCTTCAGAAAAATTGATTATTTATCAATCAGATGCATTACAATTTGATTTTTCGGCCTTAAAGATCGCAAATAAGCCACTGCGTATTATAGGTAATTTACCATACAATATTTCAACTCCCTTACTTTTTCATTTATTTTCTCAGGTTGAGCTTATTGAGGATATGCATTTTATGCTTCAAAAAGAGGTTGTGTTACGGTTGACTGCTCCAGCAGGCAGCGCAAATTATGGCCGTTTAAGCATCATGACTCAGTTTTTTTGTGATAATACCTTTTTATTTGAAGTGCCTCCTAACGTTTTTACTCCTCTCCCGGGAGTAAAATCGGCTTTTGTACGCTTAATTCCAAAAAAAAATAGAACTAAAACTGTAAAGAATTTGAATCAATTCAGTGTCATTGTTAAAGAGGCATTCACTCATCGGCGGAAAACAATCGCCAATGCGCTTGCAAAATTAATACCCATTGAAAAATGGGATAAGATAAACGTTAATTCTCAATCACGTCCTCAAGAATTGTTGATAGAGGATTTTGTAAAAATCAGTAATTCGCTTGCTAAAGGGCAATTAGATAATACCGGATGATAAGGAATCCTATAAATTAAGCAATACAGTTAACCCACCATTGATCCTGATAGCAAGAAATTAATATTGAATCAAACAATTAATTAAAGCCTAAGCTTAATAAAGCTGTAGTAAAGTTTTTTAAGAAAGCAGAACCCATATTGGAAAGGAAAAGATACCTTTTAGTATTCTAGACGTATTATAATTGATAAGAATTACATACTAATCCTAATTATTGTAGGACTGCTTACATATCACAGTATCGATAACTTAATGTAACTTTCTTGCTATTTTTAAAGAAGAAAATTTAAATTTCCTCTGACAGTTTATAATAGAAGTCTGAATCGCAGATGATTTATCTTAAATATTTCATTTTCATGTACCATTATGGTATGGGTGCTAGAGAACGGTGTTATGAGAATAGAATTGTCACTTCAATTATCTTGCTCTCGTTTTCCCCTTATTTCATTCCATTTCATTTTCACTCCAAAAGCATCTTGAAAATGAAAATTAATCCTATTAATCATTATTGCTTTTTCCTCAGTATTCTATCATCATTCAGGATAGTTTTTGCTAGCTTTTTCAAACGGGTAATGAAAACTTAGTGCATTCAAACTAAAGTGAATGTACAGCTCCGAGTGACTCTATTTTTTGTAAATGTTCTACTTACTATTATTGATATTAGGTTGCTAATCGAATGAGAAGATATATATAACTACAATCCTAAACACATGAATAATATGTTCAGGATTTTTATGATGCTTAATGAAGTGTGAATTTTGACAGAATCTATAACATGCAATATTGCCGATTTGAAGTGTCAGTATGAGCATCTATGTGAGAGATTACTAAATAAATGGGATCAACTGTAGTTGCTAAGGAGATGATATAATAATTATAATGATTTTTAGTATTTTTTTATACTCTAATTGGCTGCCGTTTTTACATAGATTCATCTGGAGTTATGAAATTTAGCTAAATTTTATCTCTTAAGTTAATTATAATTCTTTTCCTTAATACAACAGTTTATTTTAAAGGTATACATTGTGTATAATTTTCGTCATAACTCTTCGTATCTTCCCATGTATGTAATTTATGCATATAATTTTCTTGTAAAATGCAGATCCAATTAAGCTTCCTCTGGATTTTATGCGTTTACTAATACGTTAAAAGCTATTATTTGTGCACGATTCGCTCTTCGATGGCACGTTAAATGCTCTTCTGCTGTTTCGGTATTTACATTAACCATGTATTTATGAATTGGTCTAATGCTGGAGCACAGATTTCAATATTAGATTGATTATATATTATTCCTATTATCGATTTTAAAGACTTTTTTAATATATGAAGGTTTTTTATTGTGTTGGAAGTTCCTTTCCCGTACCCTACATAAATAAATAGATTTTATGAGCTAATTTCATGAATGATAAGTCACTTGAAAACACGTTGATTAAAGCTATTCTTAAAGATCGTTATTCTGATCGACGATGGCGAAACATTCGTTTTGTAGGTTGGATGTCTATTTTATTACTTCTAATTATATTAATTTTTACTCCATCAACTTCAGAATTAAACTCAGGAAAAAGCAATGCCCCCTATGTTTCTTTAATGCGCTTAAATGGGCCGATTATGTCGAATACCAATTTTTCGGCCTATCGAATCCTTCCTAATCTAGTGAAAGCCTTCGCTGATAAAAACTCTAAAGGAGTTGTCCTAGTAATTAATTCACCAGGAGGCAGCTCTGTTCAAGCTTCCATTATTCATGACAAAATTCTTAGATTAAAAAAAGAATACTGTAAAAAAGTTGTGGTTGTGGGAGAAGATGAGCTTGCTTCAGGTGCTTATCTTATATCCACGGCTGCCGATAAAATTTATGTTAGTAATGATACTCTCACTGGATCAATTGGTGTAATGATGGGTGGTTTTGGATTTGTAGACACCTTAAGGAAAGTAGGAATGACTAGACGCCTATTTACAGCAGGTGCTCATAAAAACCGCTTAGATCCCTTTGAACCTTTAGATCCTCAGAATATTGCCAAAATTAAAATAGTGTTAGAACAAGTTCATCAGAATTTTATTAATACCGTCATTGCCGATCGAGGAAACCGATTACGAGGCAATCGTGAGAAATTATTTTCAGGTGATTTTTGGACAGGAAAAGAGGCAACGCAACTTGGAATTGTCGACGGTACAGCAAATTTGTGGACTGTGCTTGATCAAGAATTTAGGGTGGAACGTTATCGTGATTACACCGAAAAAATTCCTTTCTTCCAAGCGTTACTTCATAATACAGTTACACAACTTTTTTTTCATTTAACTAACGAAATTTCTCCAATCCGTGAACAAATCTATTAGAGTGAAAAAAATGAGCACGTACATTATTGGTGATGTTCAAGGATGCTACTATGAATTGAGAAAATTATTAGCTCTAGTTCAGTTTAATCCTTTTCAAGATCGATTAGGATTTGTAGGCGACCTTGTTAATCGTGGTCCTAATTCTCTTAAAGTATTACGTTTTATCAAATCTCTTTCTTCACCATTAATAGTGCTTGGAAATCATGATTTATTTCTATTAATGTTAGGTTATGATCTTATTTCTGAAGATGTTTATAAACATACTTTAAACGATATTTTACAAGCTCCAGACAAAATGGAACTCTTAGAATGGTTACGATATTACCCTTTGGTTCATTACGAAGAAAATAATCATGCTCTTTTAGTACATGCTGGATTTCCTCCTCAATGGTCTATCGAGGAAAATCTGCAGCACGCAAAGGAAGTATCGGCTGCTTTACAAGGGCTATATTTCAAGGATTTTCTTAAAAATTTATTTGGGGATAGGACCTCTCAATGGAACGTTGATCTTAAAGGACAAAAGCGCCTTCAATACATTGTAAACGCATTCACACGTATTCGTTTTTGTGACGAAGATGGAGCGATTGACTTAAAAGCGAACGGGAAGGCAATCACAAATAAAGCAAACTTCAAACCCTGGTTTGATTGGCGTCGATCTGAAAGAGAAAAGGTTGATATATTTTTTGGTCATTGGTCTGCACTCGACGGTCAATGTGATGCTCTCCATTGCTACGCATTAGACACCGGCTGTGCATGGGGTAATCGACTTACTGCGTTAAAACTTGAAACAAAACAACGAGTCACTGTTCCTTGTCGTTCTTTCCTTCGGAAGTAATACACAGCGCGCAAACTAAGTTCTTACTACATAAAAAGGTCTTGATCAAGAAATCTAAATCAAAATCATCGATTAATTGATGAAATTTTAGATAATTCATTAATCACTAGCCATTATTTCACTCAGATTTCATTAAAATCAATTAATGCGACTTAATTCTAAAAAACTAAAGCGATAAGGATTATTTTTATCTGGCTTATAATCTATTTTAGAGACAATGTGCCATTTTTTATCATCCCAAAAAGGAAAATAAACATCCCCATCAAATGAATGCTCAATAATCGTTAAAATCATTTTACCTGCTTGTGGTAAAGCTTCTTTAAAAAGTTGCCCACCTCCAATAATCATAATTTCAGATTCATCTATTAAAGAATCTAAAACTTCGTCAAGTGAATGAAAAATTTCACAATCCTCAATTATTAAATTCTTTTTCTGAGTAATTACAATATTACGTCGATGAGGCAATGACTTACCAATACTTTCAAAAGTTTTTCTTCCCATAACAATGGGTTTGCCTAGGGTAATTGATTTAAAGTGCGTTAAATCAGCAGGCAAATGCCATGGTAAACGATTATTCTGACCAATAACGTGATTATTTTTATCCATAGCAGCGACGAGTGTAATAACCATCGGAATTATATCTACCTATTTCATAGTATTTTACATTAACTCAATTTTCTACTGCTTGCTTTTAAGCCTCAATGTTTGATATCACTTAAAGAATACACACAACTGCAACATTAACATTCCTTATGTCGCAATCATTTTATTTGCTTCATGCTTGCACAGAGGAATGTCCAACGTGTTTGATATCTATTGAAATTATCTTCATATATAAAGTACCATTCCTTTCGCGTATACAGCAAATCATATGTCATATCTATGTTCTGATCGACCTAAGCTCTTTAGCTTTTTTTACCAAAATTGTTTCGATCGTAATCTGAATTAATAACTAGATAAATATTAGAATTATAAAAAAGATTGTAAAAATAAATACCGGATTTAATTAAGTAAGCACCAAATAATTACTCTTATATACAATGTGTATGTACTAAGATATAACAAATCACTAATTAGTGCCCTACAGTAAATCAAGCTTGTTCTATAAAAATCTTCTCCTAATTTCAAGAAAAAACGTCTTTAAACTATACTAATTTAATTTTAATTGCATCTATAAAATGCGATGATGAGCCAGTCTCCCCTTTTCAACAAAGTGATTTGATATTCAAAACTCATCAACATTGTATGTAATAAGAGAAAAGGAGAACCACAAAAGAAAAAAAACATATGCCCGTATAAACCCCCCCCTATATCCGGCAAGATATAAGATATTTTTCACGATAATACACAAACGTCAAAAAAAGGAAACTAAAACTCACTGACACTAGATAAAAAATCTTCTCAATGAAAGAAATTGAAAAAACTGTACTCCAACTTTGTTAATAGAATGGTTTTGTTACTATTTCCTACTTTCATCAACACAGCTCGACATTCAACATTTTAGCAGTCCAAACGTTGTAAATCTTATCTCTTATTGTTATCTCTTATTGATTTAACATCTAGAAAAGATTTTGGAAAGTTTTAGGTAATGACATACAATAATCCGAGTGTAGTTTTGACAGATACAATTAGCTCAGCATATAAAAAAGTAGCAATAAATTCGTTTTATTTGGCCAAATTTTCACCAACGCTTCTCAAATTTTGATGAATTACCTCTAATTTCCAGGATATAATAACTGTGAATAATGTATAATTAATTTCCACGACTTTCCACGACATTGAATAGTCTAATCTGTTAAGACAAAAAACGACAATAAGACCTCCGGGAATAGGAATCTGTTTATCCAGAATTTCAATATAATGAATTAACAATACTATCGCGATCTAAATAAAATAATCTTGTTTGTATTTTTCATTTTATACATTTTTCACCTAAAATAGTTTGACCTGGATTTAATTCTTTTCGATAAGCGTTTATAAAATCCCAAGCTAACTGAATTCGTTTCCCAGGCAACTGTAATTGATGAAGACGTAAAATACCATGCTTAGTAGCTATATCCAATCCCTTTTTATCTAGTCGGATTACACTTCCTATTCTTAATTGAGTTTTTTCTGACAGAACTTCTGCCTGCCAAATTCGAAGAGGTTGACACTTAAAATAAGTAAAAGCGATTGGAGCTGGATTAAACGCACGCACTTGTCGTGCTAAATCAATAGCAGATTTATGCCAGTTAAGCTCAGCATCTTTTTTCTGAATTTTAGGAGCATAAGTAACATAGCTCACATCCTGTTTTATTGCCTGAATAGCCCCTGATTCAATTTTATCTAAGGTCTCAATCAGTAAATCAGAACCCAGAGCTGAAAGTCGTTCATGGAGATCACCGGTTGTATCTCTTTCCTTAATTGGGCAGGATTTCTGAATTAAAATATCGCCGGTATCTAACCCTTCGTCCATTTGTATAATAGTTATGCCTGATTCCTGATCTCCTGATAGAATCGCATACTGCATAGGCGCTGCTCCTCGCCATCGAGGTAAGAGAGAAGCATGGACATTAATACACCCAAATCGATAAGCAGTTATGATATTTCGCGGTAACAACAAACTATAAGCTACAACTATCATGATATCAGCCTTTAAGGCCATTATTTTTTGTTTTTCTTCCCATCGTAGTAATGATAAAGGCTGATGAACAGTTATTTTTTGAGATTTAGCTAGAGCTTTTATGGGGCTTTCTACCATTTTTTGTCCGCGCCCCGCTGGTCGATCAGGCTGCGTATACACGGCCACTACCTGATGCTTAGATTTAATTAACGCCTGAAGCGTCGGCACGGCAAATAGAGATGTCCCAGCAAAAATTACATTAAAAGGCATGGAGATTAGTCCTGTCATATGAAATCTTAGTACCTAATATTACTTTGGTGTTATAAGATTTATATAATGAGATCATCTTTTTTATAACTACTTCTTTTGACGAAGAAATATATCAGAATCATCGCGTTACTATACGATAGAAGTATGCATGCATTGGAAAAATTTAGAATTGAAGATTAAAATATTATATCTCAACACTCAATTAACCCAATTTTTCTACCTTAATTAAAATTAAAGAAATACCTAATTTTCTTCTCTTTCCTTACATTATCGACAATCCTGATATCTTAAGCGTATCAAAATTGAATATTTTTTAGATAGAACAACTTCACTCACTATTTATAATAGTGACAAAAAATCATCTTGAACACAAAGGACAATTAAGCTAAACAAGCTTTCATACAATAAATGACCTTGCATTAGGAATTGACGCTACTATCTAATTTCCTCACTCACATCACCTTATCAGAAGTCTCAGTCCGGCGCTGTGGTGATGGCAATTGCCATTGCACTTTAATTTGATAATCATCTAATTTAATAGCCAAGCAGAATTAAGAAATTTTACCACCCTGGATTTGTTTTAAATCTCCTCGTTAGTTAAAATATCTACTTAAAAAGAGTATAAAACTGATTGATTCTATAGAGTATATTATTTCAGATTTGAGAAATAGATCTATCCGTTGGTGAAGATGCCCAATCAGGATATATTTAGATGTGCTTGCTTTACTCAAAAGAGGTGGTTTATACAGGTGAAATAATGAAAGATGAAAGTATGTTAATAGTATTGATGTATTTATTTAAACATTACATGCAAGAAAATTACACTCTTGACGCGGGGGAAAAAAAATTACTCCTCAGACTGGAGGAGTTCGGGTTTCGTCGTATCGTTATTGATCAAGCATTTCGTTGGTTAAATAATCTCTCACAAGATGTTCATGAATTTATGCAATTACCTAACAAAAATTCCTTTAGAGTATTTAGTAGCTACGAATGTGAATTACTAGATAGTGATTGCCGTCGTTTTTTGATCACCTTAGAACAACAATCAATTTTAAATCCTCATACACGAGAGCTCGTTATTAATCAACTCATTGAATTAAATTCAGAAAATATCGATGTTCATCTGTTAAAATGGGTAACCTTAATGGTTCTTTTTAATCAACCTAATGAAAAGAAAACTCTTGCTAGCATGAGGCTTCTTGTGCTTGATAACAAGTCGGGTAGTATTCATTAATTATGATGAAATCTTTAGTGGTGGTTGAATCACCTATTAAAGCTAAAACAATAGCAAAATATTTAGGTAAAGATTTTAAAGTAATAGCCTCTTATGGCCACGTACTCGATCTAATTCCTAAAGAAGGTGCTGTGGATCCGGCTGATAATTTTAGAATGCATTATCAAATAATAGAACACAACAACCGTCACATGGAAGCTATCATAAAAGCTCTTAAGAATTGTGAAAATTTATTTTTAGCTACAGACCCTGATCGTGAAGGTGAAGCCATTGCTTGGCATGTAAAACAAATATTAGAAACTAATAACAGCTTAAAAAATAAAAATTTTTCCCGCATTGTTTTTTATCAGATCACAAAAAAAGCAGTGCAAAATGCCATGAAATATCCACGTGATATTTCGGAGGACTTAGTGAATGCGCAGCAGGCAAGACGTGCATTAGACTACTTAGTTGGTTTTACTTTATCTCCCTTATTATGGCTAAAAGTCCGTCCCGGACTCTCTGCAGGTCGGGTTCAAAGTCCCGCTTTACGCATGATTGCAGAAAGGGAAATTGAAATTGAAAATTTTAAAAGCCAACAATATTGGACTATTCATGCGAATTGCCAGTTTCAGAAACAAAACTTTAGTGCACGATTAATTGAATTTCGGAACAAAAAAATTAAGCAATTTTCTATAATTACAGAAAAAGAAGCCCAGAATACTTGTAGAAATATCATCAAATCTATTGATGGAAAGCTTATGGTTACCAAAGTCATTAAACGAGAACGCAAACGCAATCCCGTCCCACCTTTTATCACTTCGACAATGCAACAAGAAGCAGCGTGCAAATTAGGATTTTCTGCTTCTAAAACCATGCAAATCGCTCAGCAATTGTATGAAGGTATTGATATTAGAGATGGGTGTGCAATGGGTCTCATTACCTATATGAGAACAGATTCTGTCACGTTAGCACCAGAAATTATAGAAGAAATCCGAGAATTAATTAATCAAAAATATGGACAAGAAAATGTGCCAAAAGAAAAATATATCTATAAAACTCAATCTAAAAACGCTCAAGAAGCACATGAAGCCATCCGACCTACTTCTGTCTTTCAACTCCCTGAAAATTTAAAAAAACATTTAACAAGCGATCAATTGAAATTGTATACTTTAATTTGGAAACGAACGATTGCTTGCCAAATGGCTGCAGCCATTTGGCATACGATTGTCATTGATCTGGCAGCATCTAATGCTCTTTTTCGTGTTAATAGTTTCACCGTAGCTAAACTAGGTTTTATTACTGTTTACCAAGAAAACAGCGACAAAAAGCAAAAAGATGACGAAGGAAAAGATGGAATGTTATGTCCTCTAAAGAAAGGACAAATTATCACTGTTAACGATATCAAAAGCGAACAACATTTCACCGAACCTCCACCTCGGTATACTGAGGCAAGTTTAATTAAAGCTCTGGAAGAATACGACATTGGCCGTCCTTCTACTTATGCAAACATTATTGCCACCTTAAAAAATCGTAAATATGTCAAGATAGATAATAAACGTTTCATCGTTACAGACGTTGGCCGCATTGTTAATCGATTTTTAACTCATTATTTTACTAAATACGTGGACTATGGATTCACAGCAGCATTGGAAAATGAACTAGATGAGATCGCTCAAGGGAAAAAGGCTTGGATCCCGGTATTAGAGACTTTTTGGCCCCCCTTTAAAAACCTTGTTGATCTTACTAAAAAGACTGTTAAACGCAGCGATGTGACACAAGAAAAAATTGATGAAAAATGTCCTAAATGTGGAGCTCAATTATCTATCCGCTTTGGAAAATGGGGATGTTTCATTGGATGTACCGTGTATCCTGACTGTGACTATACTCGTAACTTAATAGATTTAACTGCAGATTCTTCACAAAAACTCATCGAAGGTCGACAATGTCCCGAATGTCAATCCAAACTTGTGATTAAAAGTGGATACTATGGCAAGTTCATTGGTTGCTGTGGTTATCCAAATTGTCATTATATGGAACCACTAAAAAAACCTAAAGATACCAAAGTTACTTGTCCTAAATGTAATAAAGGAACTATTTTGCAACGTAAATCGCGTAGAGGAAAAATCTTCTACTCGTGTGCAAGATATCCAGGTTGCGATTATGCTATCTGGAATATGCCTATCAATCAGGAATGCCCTAAATGTCACTGGCCCATTTTGTCTATAAAAAAAATGAAAACTCAAGGAACAAAAAAAGTATGTCCACAAAAGAGTTGTAAATTTATAGAATCTTTATCAAAAAGATAAAACAAAATTTATGAATAAATTTTTTATTATTATTTTTTAGGGGATTGGTTTGACAGCAGTGATGATGGAACGACTTTTACTAAACAAAAAATTGGATATTCCCTTTTAAATGCATATTCTTTCTGCTTACTGCACTCTAGAAGCAATTAAGGACTTTATTAATATAAAGTTGAGGGAATGTTATATATATTTATTAGCTCTGCTCGCTGCTCACCTTGTAGGTCTCCTACCATATATAAACAATCTTGTTATTGGCATATTCACTACCAAAAAAGTTGATCTAGTTAGATTAGACATTCTGCTCTCGACTTATGCAAATGCTCGACAGTATTTTCCTTATGGCTTGCGCTGTTATTAACAAATCTGGGAACAAAAATGTTATTCTCCTAGTGCGTAAGCTATTATAATTGGAAATCTAACTATTACGAAAAATTAAGAGAAAATAGAATTAAAGATCAAACAAACTTAAAAAAGCAGATGAAAAATTTCAGGCCATTTTTTTCGAATATAGATAATTACACACGATCTATTAACGAGGCTATTAAATTTTTAAGACATGGAAGAGTGATTGCTTATCCTACTGAGACTGTTTATGGTCTTGGATGTGACCCCTTTAATCCATATTCTGTTATTCAAATACTCTCTCTCAAAAATCGTTCGATTAAAAAAGGTTTTATTCTGATCGCTTCGGAATGGAAGCAAGTAGAAACTCTCATTAAACCACTAGATCTTAAAACACTATCTCGAGTTTTCACCACATGGCTTGAAAAACCTGTTACGTGGCTTTTTCCTGCTACAGCCAAAGTACCTTATTGGGTGCGGGGAGATCACACTACTATTGCTATTCGTGTTACCAATCATCCGTTAGCTCGCTTGCTCTGTCGTCATTTTGGAGGGCCTATTATTTCAACTAGCGCCAACTTAGAAGGACAACCTCCCATAAAGGACATAAAAATCCTGAGGATGATTTTCGGCAACAAAATTGATATCATTCTTAAAGGTAGTGCCTTTGAATCTTCTAAACAACCTACTGAAATCCGTAATGCCATCACCGGCGAAATCTTGAGAGCCGGTTGATCTTCTTCATTATGGTAACAAAGGAACGTTCGTCTCAATTAAGAATGCTCAAACAATCTAAGAAATTTGCCCGCTATAGAATTAAGTGGGTTTTACCAGTTGGTAATTAATTTCTTTAGTTATTTATTTCTTATGCAAACGCCAATGTAGCCTGAAGCTACTAGATAAGATAGCGGTATTGATTATTAATAAGGAGCAACTCACTCTATTGTCGCATACAGCCCTCAATAGCCTTGTATAAGAGGGATCTTAATTAAATACTCTATCCTTATGATAGGGGTTTTACTAATTAATTTTACAAGTAACCATCAACACGCATAAGCAGACAAACTTTTCTCCATTTTCTTCAATGTCCCGTGAACAGTAAGTAGGGAATGCCACCCCGGCAAAATAGTTCAAATACTTGCTCTAATTTTTTTCTGAAATTTCTCAACCATCATCTCAAATACAAATATTCATAACTCTATCAAAGATTGTATTAAGGAAATCAAATCTAAATGCACTAGCCAATGCTTTTTCAGAAACGGTATTGTGTAAACTTTGTGTGTAATTTTATGCAAATGACTAACATTCTAAAATTATGAAGATCGGTACTGATTCCTTAAGTATTTGAGTGCAATTTAAAGATTACATCCACGTAAGTACTCTATACTGAAACGCTCTATCACCTCTCGTCTAAATTTTTCAATGGGACTGGGTGAAGTGGTCAACAGACCACAAGTCGAAATTAAAACAAAAAAATTATGATCTCAAGAGAAAATATATGAAATCTGCCTTAAAAGGAAATATGCAACGATATGGCGTTAATATTCAACTATATAATTCCGATTAACAAAATTCAAACGCAAATACACTGAATCGTTTATGAAAAGTTTCATTTTTTCTTAAAGAGAATATCTCGAAATTATAATTTAAATTAAGCTTTTCCGATAAATTAATTAAATTAGTTATTAAATTATTTTAAATTAATTATTTTGAATCATTGTATCTTAAATCAGCTCGCTCGTCGTGTATTATGTAAAAGTATACAAGTCTTTTATGAAAAAGAATATTGCCCAGATAATATTATTTATTTAAATAATTTAAGTTAGATAGCGCCATGTAAAATTGTATCTGCCTAATTTAACAACATTGAAAGGCTCGAGATTATAAGCCTTCTAAAGAACTCATGTAATTTATTATCGTGATTTGTTATTTTGATTTTATTCCATACCCAACATGATAAACTTATAAACTTATGAAAAAAAATCTTGAAACATCATTGAATCAAGCTATCGCAAAGTTAAAAGCGGAAGGGATGTTAGAACCCAATGTCTCTCCTATACTCAAGGTTATGTATAGTCAAAATCCGGAACATGGTGATTTTACAACCAATTTAGCCTTAGTGATGGCAAAAACTACAGGAATTAACCCAAGTATTCTTGCTAAAAAGATTGTCAGCGCTCTACCATCTTTTTCGAACATCGTCAAAGTAGAAATTGCTGATCCGGGTTTTATTAATTTCTATGTCGAGGAAATTAGTTATCAGCAAATTATTCCCGCTATTTTAAAATCGGGGTTTCGCTATGGAGAAAGCCAGGTTGGCCAAGGAAAGTCAGTTCATATAGAATATGTTTCTGCTAATCCAACAGGCCCTCTACATGTCGGACACGGTCGAAGTGCTGCTTATGGTGCCTGTGTAGCCAACTTACTAAAAAAAGTCGGTTATAAAGTACACCGAGAATATTATATTAATGATGCTGGTAGACAAATGGAAATCCTGGCTTTAAGTGTTTGGATTCGATATTTACAGCAATATGAAAAGACCTTTATTCTGCCTAAAAACGCCTATCAAGGCCAGTATATCGTGAATATTGCCTGTGAGCTGAAGGATAAATACGGTGATCGCTTTCTTTATTCACAAGAGCAGATTCGTGAACTGCCTATCATTAATACTAAAATTGATTCTGAAAATCACTTGGATGCATGGGTGAAGATCCAAAAGGACTTACTTGGAGAAGACTTCACTATTATCTTTGATGCAGCGCTCAATAATATTTTAGGGGATATTAAAAGTGATTTAGAAGAATTTGGTGTTGTTTATGATGAATGGTTTCTCGAAAGTCAACTCATAAAAAAAGATTTAATTAAAGAAATACTAGAGCTTTTAAGTCAAAAAGGTTATGTGTACAAAAAAGATGGTGCACAATGGTTCCAAGCTACTGCTTTAGGTGACGAAAAAGATCGAGTGTTAATTCGCAATAATGGTATACCGACTTATTTTGCGGCTGATATTGCTTATCATCTCTATAAGTTCAATCAAGAATATGATTTCATCATTGATATCTTTGGAGCTGATCATCATGGATACATTCCTCGTCTACGCGCCTTTTTACGTGCTTTAGGAAAATCTCCTTCTAAATTACGAGCTTTATTAGTGCAATTTGCTATTCTCTATCGAGGCGATAAAAAAATATCTATGTCAACTCGCAGCGGTACTTTTGTCACTCTACGAGAACTCCGAAATGAAATTGGCAATGATGTGGTACGGTTTTTTTATATTATGCGTAAGCCTGATCAACATTTGGAATTTGATCTCGAGCTAGCAAAATCCCAATCGAATAAAAATCCTGTTTATTATATTCAATACGCTCATGCAAGAATTTGCAGTGTTTTCCGTCAATTAAATGCAGACCAAAAAAAATGGAACTCTATAGAAGGAATGGCTAATTTAGCCTTATTATCGAGTCCTTATGAAAAAAAGTTATTAAGCACTTTATCGCGTTATAACGAAATTATAAATACTGCTGCTATCCAACAGGCTCCTCATCTACTTGCTCATTATCTGCAAAACCTCGCCAACCAATTTCATGCTTATTATAATGTAGAACAATTGCTCATTAAACATGATGATAAATTACGCAATGCGCGATTAAATATAATCGCTGCTGTACGTCAACTCATTGTCAATGGTTTAACTTTGTTAGGTGTATCCGCACCCGAGAAAATGTAAAAGAAAAGATGCGTAAAATAACTAAAGCAATCAATTAATGTTTTTATTCCAACGTTTGTTGTTACTATTTCTACTTTTATAACTTCTTAGTCATAGGCTTTTTAGAGAATAAACAATTTTCAAATTTTTAAGCTTATTTAGGGTGGACAAATACCATGCGCAAATTATACCAGTTTTGAGAGTATTAAATTTGAGCACGATTGTTTACTTGCGATATACTTATTCAAAGTAACTTTGGGCCTACTTGCTAAAAGAATAATGCATCACTGAAAACTTATAGCCCGAATACAAATACTTAATAACGAAGAAATAGAAAGGAAATATATTTTTCAAGGAACCCAAATTTAATTTTTTATCTCCCTATATTGATCTATTTTAAAAATGATAGCGGGAAGACCTCTTCATGCTGATTAAATTAATTTTACTATACGAGCAATAATAAATTAACTTTCAGAATTTAAACTGCAGGGTCAAATAATCTTTAGTAAATTAATACAACGCATACAAAAAAGACTCTTAAATATAGGGGACGGGAACTAGGGGGGGGTATCTGGGACAGTTTTTCAGAACGCTAATAAACTCACTTGTTATCTCAATCTTGAGCAACTTATGCAGATGATATGCAATCTTGCAAATCCAGAAAACAATAATCAGTACTCGAACAACCTCATCATTATCACTTGTGCTTAGAAAAGACAAAATAATCTTTTTAATATTACACTAGTAAAATATTAACTTATTTTACAATATTAAATTGTAACTTATTCAAATGAGTATTACTACTTGTAAGTAGCTTTAGTGGATCATAAGTTCTCATGTCAATTTATTCTCATATCCTGTGTGCAACTAAGACGTTGTGTTTTTTTCTTTAAATAAATTAACTTTTTAGTACTAGATAAGATAATGGACTTACCTTAACAGGATGGTAAATGAAACAAGCTCAATAAAAATAAGAACGCTCCTAACATAGCTAAAAGCATAACTCACTTTCTTTATCAAAAGCAAAAGTGAAAATTGGAGATCAAGATTTGACATTTGATGCTAGATTAAGAAACAAAAAAGACCAATGAATTCACCAAATTGATCAACCAAAAAAATTGATTTTAGATTATCTCAATGTTAATTTCAAACTAATTTATAATGAAGTCAGTTATTAATCAATGAAATGCCTGCTTTCTCTGTGTTATCGCAAAAATGAGTCGAGATTATGCCAAAAAATTAACTAATTCCCAGCGTTGTTCGGGATTCAAAATCATAATGGCTACACTTTTTTCCATTAGCGTGATTGCTGTTATAATTGCTTTGCTCTTTTCTGTTTTCTGCTGTCATGAAAAACATGAAAAAAAGATCGCTGGGAAGACGACAATAAGCACCATTACAATCGCTCCCGTAAAACCACCACCAATGATATCTGTTAAATCGGAATCTCAATTTAAGTTTTATACTCTTCTTCCTAAAATGGAAGTGACAATACCATTATACTGTGTCTCAAACATCTTTTGTAGCTTTGGCACGAGCATCCTTTCTATTGCTTATTTCATTTTCTAAATGTCTCATTTAAAAAAAATCACCAACTTGAATAAGTTCAATTATATCTCAGCAAAGTTTTCTGCCTTCATTCATAGTGACTGTAATAAAGAGATAATAATTCCAAATATGAAATCGATTATAATAAAAGGAAGAATCATTTATAGTACATAATCGTTCCAAGAAACTGAACATGAGCTCAAATTAATCTTCAGAGACAATCAATTAAAAATGTTTATTTTCTAAAAGCAATTCCTCAGACGCTTGAAAACTAGCTTTTATAACCCAATATCTATGTGGTATTACTTCTCCTATTGTGAGAATTTAATTAGTGGAGAAAGATAGTGAAACAATTCTGTGGTACCACAATAGTTTCTGTAAGAAGAAATGGTAAAGTCGTCATAGGAGGTGATGGTCAAGTGTCAATGAACGGAACTATTTTGAAAGCCAATGCGCGCAAGGTCAGACACCTTTATAAAGATAAGGTAATTTCTGGATTTGCTGGAGGTACAGCAGATGCTTTTACTCTATTTGAACGATTTGAAGAAAAGCTGGAACATTATTCAGGCAACTTAACCCGTGCTGCCGTTGAATTAGCTAAAGACTGGCGGACAGATCGAATACTGCGCCGCTTAGAAGCATTATTGACTGTAGCTGATGCAAAGAAGTCGCTCATTATTACAGGTCTTGGAGATGTTATCGAGCCTGAAAAAAGCTTAATGGCTATTGGATCAGGTGGACTTTATGCTCAAGCTGCAGCAAAATCTTTATTGGATAATACAGACTTAAGCGCTCGGGAAATTGTTGAAAAAGCACTTGCTATTGCTGCCGAGATTTGTGTTTATACAAATCTTCATTTCACAATCAAAGAACTCGATAGCGAAACCTAACTTTTATTTAAGTGGATAAGACTATGACGGATATCACCTCTTCTTCGTTAACTCTGCATAATCCTGAACTTCAAATGACTATGACTCCACGAGAAATTGTTGCGGAACTGGATAAATTTATTATCGGACAAGACGATGCAAAACGAGCTGTCGCTATTGCTTTGCGTAATCGTTGGCGTCGGATGCAATTACCAGAAGTATTACGACAGGAAATTTCTCCAAAAAATATCTTAATGATTGGCCCAACTGGTGTGGGCAAAACGGAAATTGCTCGTCGCTTATCTAATTTAGCTGGGGCACCCTTTATCAAGGTTGAAGCTACTAAATTTACTGAAGTAGGTTATGTAGGTCGGGACGTTGAATCAATTATCCGCGACTTAGTGGAAGCCGCTGTTAAAATGATTCGTGAAAAAGCTATCAGACAAGTAAAAAGTTTGACAGAAGAAGCTGCCGAAGAGCGCATATTAGATGCTTTAATCCCACCTATTAGTAGGAGTGCTTTTCAAGATGAATCTACGATTGAAGAAGCAGCACGACTGAAAGAAACAAAACCGACCGAAAAAAAAGAATCTGCGACAAGAAATTTATTTCGTAAAAAATTACGTGAAGGGAAATTGGACGATAAAGAAATTGAAATTGAAGTCAGTGTTCATCCTTCTTTTGAAATTATGGGGCCTCCTGGCATGGAAGAAATGATTAGCCAACTAAAAGGGATTATGTCGAGTATATCTAGTCGACGTACTAAGTCTAGACGTTTAAAAGTAAGAGATGCTAAACGTATTTTAATTGAAGAAGAAGCAACAAAACTAATCAATGAAGATGAAATTAAATCAAATGCTGTTTCAAGCGTAGAACAAAATGGTATTGTCTTCTTGGATGAAATTGACAAAATTGTAAAACGCGAGGGTACTGCTTTAGGTGCTGATGTCTCACGTGAAGGTGTACAGCGTGATTTATTACCACTTGTAGAAGGCAGCACTGTTTTTACTAAATACGGAATGGTAAAAACCGATCATATTTTATTTATTGCCTCCGGTGCTTTTCATATTACAAAGCCTTCTGACTTAATTCCTGAATTACAAGGCCGTTTTCCCATTCGAGTTGAATTAAAAGCACTGACGACTGACGATTTTATTCGTATCTTAATAGAGCCCAAAGCTTCGCTGACTGAACAATATATTGAATTGATGAAAACTGAGAACTTTGGACTATCTTTTACTCGGGATGGAATCAAACGCCTCGCCGAAATCGCGTATCAAGTGAATAATCGTTCTGAAAATATTGGAGCCCGCCGATTACATACCGTTATGGAACGATTATTAGAAGAAATTTCTTTTGAAGCAACAGACAAACAAGGTGAATCAATTACTATCGATACCAATTATGTTGATAAGCAACTAGAGAAGTTAGCGGAAGACGAAGATTTAAGTCGTTATATTCTTTAAAAAAGGTGCCTCTTAAATATTTCAGTTCTTCTAACTAAATTTTTAAGAATTTTTTTGTGGAAAAAATAGGATAAGATGACTATTCAGAGTAAAAAATCTCTTTGTTTTTACAACGAAGCTAAGAATCTGATTAAAAATAAAGCCGAACCAAAACGCTCAGTTATTTGACTTGAGTATATCAAAAATAAAAATAGAGCAATTTTGAGAGAGAGTTTCAAGACATTTACTTATTAAATCAAATGGTATTTAATTGATATGCATAGTTATTCTAAATTTTTACTAATGTACAAGAAACCCGTTAATCAAATTCCCCATTTTCTTCAGAGCAGCATTACTTCTTGACTGCAACTGCAATCCTATTAATTTTGGGTCACTGCCTGTGTCGAAAGAAATTAGTTAAACCCATCTCAAACAATTTTCTTAAGATATCTAAAATTTCTATACTTTATTAGGGTTATTTCCTAATGGAATTGCTATAACTACTAATAAAGTCAATATAACTGAAACTTTATTTTTTAATAGCGTAGAAAGAAGTTCGCATTTTTCACCGTATTTTCTTCAGCTAATAATCAATTTCAAGTATGTCATACCTAAACCTTTTTGGAAAATATATTGAAAAATGCGATAATAACATTTATTAATTTATTGTGGTAAGTTTATATCATTACTGATGTCACTCTACTTATCTTACGGAAAATAAGTTAGATTAGCCTTAAATATCTGACTTACTTAAGTGAGCTTGTCGTACTTCCACGAGCAAGCTATGATTAGTTCATGAGTAAAATTGAAAAAACCACACATTTTGGTTATCAGACTATCCCCATAGATCAAAAGACAAGCAAAGTTAAAAATATCTTTACATCGGTTGCAAGCAAGTACGATCTAATGAATGACCTTATGTCATTTGGTATTCACCGATTTTGGAAAGATTTTGCAATTAAGCTCTGTCAATTACGTCCTGGTCATCAGGTTCTTGATCTTGCAGGAGGAACTGGTGATCTAACTCAACGAATCAGTTCTCTAATTGAAGACAACGGAATCGTAGTTCTGGCAGATATTAATAACACTATGATGAAAATAGCAAAAAACCGACTTTTGAATCAAGGCATTTTCTGCAACATTCAATTTATTCAAGTCAATGCAGAAGCACTTCCATTTCCAGATAATTTTTTTGATCGGATAGTCATTGGATTTGGCTTGCGTAATATTACGGATAAAATTGCAGCACTGCGTTCTATGTATCAAGTTCTAAAGCCAGGTGGTCTAGTGACTATCTTAGAATTTTCAAAGCCTCATTACCCTTTACAAAGCCTTTATGATTTCTATTCTTTCAAATTATTGCCTTGGTTAGGAAAAAAAGTTGCTCATGATGAAGCAAGCTACCGCTACTTAGTGGAATCAATTCGTGTACACCCCGATCAAAAAACACTTATTAAAATGATGACTGAAGCAGGTTGGGAAGACTGTAATTACCATAATTTAAGTGGTGGTATTGTCGCTGTTCATAGAGGCTATAAATTTTAATGTTCACGTTAGTACTTGCTAGATTAGAAAAAATGATAAATGCTTATTTGAAATTAGATTCCGATAGTGTTCAACAACTATCCCATTTAAAAAACAAAATCATTAAAATTCGAATCATCGATTGGAATACAGAATTTTTTATTTTGCTTACTAAAAAAGGATTACAATTAACAGCCTCTAGTAACAAAGAGGCTGACATTATTATTTATGGGACTTTACTGAATCTCTTTAAAATCTGCTTTGCAAAGGATTCAAGTGTCACGTTATTTAAAAATCGAGTGGAAATTAGCGGAGATACCCGTGTTGGTGAACAAATTCTGAAAATTTTGATTAACGTTGAAATCGATTGGGAAGAACATTTATCTAAAATTACCGGCGATATTCTAGCTCATCAAGCTGGAATTCATATTAGACGTATTACGAATTTTGGAAAGTTCATCCTTAAAACTCTCAGAACGAATATACAAGACTATCTTCAAAATGAATCTCAAGTTATACCGTCTTCGGAAGAAGCCGAATCACTCACCCGATCTATTACTGATTTGCAATACAGCGTCGATCGCGCAGAATCACAAGCTCTGAGCTTGTTGACCAAAAGGAAAAGGAATCAACAGCATGAAAAGGCTGCTTCAATTAGTTCGATTTATTCAAATTAATTTTATCCTCATCCGTTATGGTCTTACCCGCCCTGTTATTGGAGAATTTTCTCCTTGGCTTCGAACCTTAAGCTATCTTAACCCTTGGAGCTTTTCTAAAAAAGAAAAGCCCCGAGGAGAGTCTTTGCGTATTATACTGGAAGAACTCGGTCCTATCTTTGTTAAATTCGGTCAGCTTCTCTCTACTAGGCAAGACCTTTTACCTGATGATATTACTAATGAATTAGAAAAATTACAAGACAGAGTCCCACCTTTTCCGGGAAAAATAGCAAAATCGTTAATAGAAGCTGTTTGCGGTAAGTCAATTAATAATATATTTACTAGTTTTGATGAAAATCCCTTAGCTTCTGCTTCAATTGCTCAAGTACATGCCGCCACACTACGTGATGGAAACGAAGTTATTGTTAAAGTACTCCGACCAAATATTACACAAATCATTCGACGCGATATCGCATTAATGTATCTCGGAGCCAAAATGGTTCGTAAATTATGGAAGTACGGCAAGCGATTAAAATTAGTAGAAATCGTCACTGAATTTGAGCAAACCATTTATCACGAATTGGATCTAATTCATGAAGCAGCTAATGCATCTCAATTACGTCGAAATTTTTTAAATTCCGAAAAAATGTATGTTCCTAAAATTTATTGGGATTATGTCCATCATAATGTAATGGTAATGGAACGAATCCGTGGAATTCATATTTCTAATGTTGCTAAATTAAAAGCGGTAAACACTAATTTTAAAAAATTGGCGGAATACGGTGTGGAAATCTTTTTCACTCAAGTATTACGCGATAGTTTTTTTCATGCAGATATGCATCCCGGCAATCTATTTATTGATGTTAGTGATCCTGAAAATCCTAAATATCTCAGCGTGGATTTTGGAATTATGGGCTCTCTTGCTCTTCAAGATCAGTATTATATTGCTGAAAATCTACTAGCTTTTTTCAAGCGAGATTATCGAAAAGTAGCTGCTTTACACATTAAATCTGGTTGGATTTCCGCTGACTCACGAGTTGATCAATTTGAATCGGCCATACGTACAGTTTGTGAGCCCATTTTTGAGAGACCTTTGAAAGATATTTCCTTTGGTAGGTTATTACTACGTTTGTTTCAAACTGCTGATCAATTTAATATGGAAATTCAACCTCAATTACTTCTCTTACAAAAAACCCTCTTTAGCGTTGAAAGTCTCGGCCGTCAGCTTTATCCTGACTTAGACCTTTGGCAAACAGCAAAACCCTTCATTGAAGGATGGATACGCAAGCAAAAAGGGCCAACGCATCTAATTGAAACGATTGTTAAAGAACTCCCAGGCAGTACTGAAGCCTTAGCAAAACTTCCACTTCTGTTTTACAATATCTTGGATGAAATTAATTTCCGCCAACGTTTAGAACATAAAGAACTATCATCACTTCACAAAAAACAAAAGCACAGTTTTCTTTTCGGAGCAGGATTCGCGTTTATCCTAAACGCTTTCATAAGCTTCTTTATTACCCAAACTTCGGCTTCCTATTGGCAATGGACTATTCTCAGCCTCGGCTTCTGCCTACTCATAATCAGTTAAATACCCTAAGCAATTTGTTAACATTTACTATTCCAGACATAAGTTGTTAATTTCTAAGGTTGTAGTGGATTAACTGTTCTCCAGACATACTTTCCACTTTTTTCCTTAAAATCTATGTGTTATTTATGTCTTCTTTTACCAAAGTAAGTATATTTTTAATAGTTTCCTCATGAAAAATCAATTTATTAGATGATGGTAGTAAAATTACTAATAATTTTAGTACCATCAGTGGGAGTCATTCAATCCCTTTTTTTGAGAAACCATGGAAAGAGGCTTTTATTTTTCCCGAAGAGAGAGAAAGAGTTGGAGTAAGGATCTTTTCATTGAGATACTAAGAAATAATGTAATGAAGTTGACTTTCTTTAAATGTAACTTATGTAAATTGACAAATTTTAAAAAAAAGTTGTTTCAGTAATTCGACGCATACTAATTGGGGACTGTTCTAATTTAGATAAGCGGACTTCGAACAGTTACTGTAAGGACACCGTATGTTAAAAAATGAAAAGAAACATGAACTGCTATCTTTGATGTCTTTCAAGATCGTTCAGTTTTTCCTCAAGTGCCTGTAATTTTGCTCTGGTTCGAGCTAATACTTTAATTTGAATATCGAATTCTTCTCGAGTCACTAAATTAAGTTTACTAACTGATTGATGCAAAAGGCTTTTAAAATTTTTTCCTAAATCTTTAGGCAAGTTTTTAATGCCAGGCGGTATTGATTCTAAGAAATGACTAACGATATCACTAAGGTTTTTTAGATCAAACATAAAAGATTTCTTCTTTATTAAAGATTTCTTATTTATTCTGGTATTATATCATCCTATTAAAATCTTAATAAGTGCACAGCATAATGATCCAATTAAGATAACTTAAATGTATATAATACTAATACCGTAAATTTATTTACGATTATTCATTAAGAACGACTAATATAGGATATGCTCCCTTTCTATAATCATAGAAACTATAACTTCAAGACATCAGCTTCTATTGTTCACTCGTTCGATTTTAGTATATTATATTAGTGAAATCCTCTTTTTCGAAATTTATACAAGTGAAAATTTTTAATTTCGGTGGGAGTTTATCAAAGACCATATTCAGGTATTATCAAAAAGAGCCTTATCCCCATATAATCTCGGATCAATTTTAAAAAGTAGTGAAGAAATAACATTAATTTAATGGTAAGGACGGTTAGTAACAATTTTTTCTCACGGCTATTATTTCGATAACTGTATCAAAATATATGACGCATTTAAATGATAAAAACAATTTGTTTAATGGTGTTTAGCGCTGAATTCATCAAGAAGATCTGCACGCAGTCAGATCTTAGAAGCTGTATTTACGAACGTTCAAACAATACAATATCTAAGAGAAAGTGATTGGTTTTTAGTATTTAATAATAATTTTAGAACTTCTAAAAACTTTTATGATTAGAGGTAAAAAGTATGATCTTATGTAAACTCGTTATTGTGACTTGTGTGAAGATTTCCTCCAATCTAAAATCGGTAGCTTTATTCGGTTATTCATCCATTAGAAACAAAGGACCTTTAAAGAATGTCAATGAAGATCTTCAGAAACTATGCTCAGAAATTAATAATCTGGATTAGCAAAAAAAGAAATCCAGGTTGCATCTCACCTTCACTTTTTATCACTCCTCAAAGCTTGTAAAGGATCCACGATAATCAAAGGCATACGACTATTAAGGTTTTAATCTAAATTCTCCTTACTTAAAAAGATTCCATCAACTGATTCATTTCATGCATTTGCTCCACCATCAGATCTGCCATTAGGTGATTCATACGCCAAAAAGCCTGTTTCATGTAACGAGATGCCTGTGCTTGTTGTTTTTCGATATTTTGATACAATTGTCCAGCTTCTTTATCTGATAATCTTTTTCCATTTTTGTAGGCTACCACGTTTATAACTGGATTTTCTTCTTTTCCATTATGCTTGATATAAATAAACACTTTCTGAATATCAGGTTGGTAATAGGTTTCGATTGCTTTATGATATTGTTCACGATTTACCCATCCTACTTGCCCATTATGAAGATTACCTACTTTAATCCAACCATTTTTGTGATAAATAGGTATTAACGACTCAGGAGATATAACTTTCTGTAACACAGTTGATTTCAATCCAGGTGATTGGTAGAGATCAATGAAATTTCTATCTTTTAGGTTTCCAAAAGATTGTTGCTGCGGAGTTGCTGCATAAATTATACCTAACCCTAGGACAGACAAGCAGAAAGAAATCCCCAAAGCAATGATTAATCGTCGCATTTTTCCTCCTATGTTTATTACAATCTATTGCGTCAGCTTATTATAAATCCTTTTTGTCTTCATTAAAAGATCCAGCTTTTCCTTTTATTCTAATGTTCGATTTTTCCTTTCCCCTCTTAAAATAAAAAGGAAGTAAAGAACTTGAATCTAAATTATCAGCAATTTACCTTGAAATAGGGAATTATTAATATACACATCTTCTAAGCAGGCAAGCTTCACAATGTCTGTAGATATTTCGACTGTTAAAACTATCTCCAAGTAAATGTCCTGATCAGCAAAACGTATTTTAAAGACAACTATGATCAATTTTATGTTTTTTGCTCTTTTCCGTATGAACAATCAGAGATACGTGTTAAACAACATAAAAACTCAATTTTATTTTTTCAATTTAGATTCATATTTTATATCATTCACATTAAAAAGGTAGAGAATAATTCAGCAAGCTATAATAATCGAACATTAGAATAATGAGTTAAAGACAAATCATTACTATAATAATTGTTTAGAAGCATGCGTAAGTTTTCTATGATTTGCATGTCTTGTGGATATGATTTTGCTCTATCGATCTACTGACCTCATTATCATCAATTCAACCGATATTCATATTCTCTAATAATTAATACGAATCAAGTACAGCAATCGTCAAACCTGCACAAGCTTCATATTTAAAAATCGATTCACTGAATTCACTACACTTAAAGAGTAAATTTATCAACTCCCCCTCAGAATCAAAAGCCACTCAGTTTAATTGAGTCAACGAGTATTTTAGGGGCAGATTTTATCTGGTAGCAAATATAAATTTAAGAGCAGTGAGATATCATGGCCTTCCTGAAGCTTTTTGAAATGTAAGTGACTGTGAGAAGCTTAATCAGCCCCTCCCCAATCTCAGGATTTCTTGAATAGTCATTTTTTACTGCTCCATTAAGGCACTCGTTTTCCTATCTTAGTATTTGTCATTGTTAACCAGAAATGCCTCATATAAAATCAGTGCAATTTTCTTAAAATTTTATTATCATAATTAATCGCGTTTTAAAATAAACTCAGGGCTTTTAGTGTGATGCGTACAACTTTGTTCACCTCAGAATCTGTTTCAGAAGGTCATCCCGACAAAATAGCTGACCAAATTTCTGATGCTGTTTTAGATGCCCTCATTGGTCAAGATCCCCATTCTCGTGTGGCTTGTGAAGCTATTGTAAAATCTGGCATGGTTTTCATCGCAGGAGAAATCACTACTAGTGCTTGGGCTGACATAGAACAAATCACTCGTAATACAGTTTTACAGATCGGCTATAATGATCCTCATATTGGTTTTGATGGAGAAACTTGTGCAGTACTTTCAGCTATTGGAAAACAATCGCCCGATATCTTGATGGGGGTTGATGGACGTGAAGATCGAGAATTAGGGGCGGGAGATCAGGGTTTAATGTTTGGGTATGCTTCGATAGAAACTGATGTACTTATGCCAGCCCCAATTACCTATGCTCACCGCCTAGTTCATCGACAAGCAGAGTTACGCAAAGAAGGTGCTCTTTCCTGGTTGCGTCCAGATGCTAAATCACAAGTTACTTTCCGTTATGAAGACGGAATCCCTGTAGCAGTGGATTGCGTCGTGCTTTCTACACAACATAGCTCGGATATTCCACAAAAAGATTTACGGGAAGCTGTCATTGAGGAAATTATTAAGCCTGTTATTCCTAGAGCCTGGATTAGCAAGAAAACCCGATTTTTAGTAAACCCCGCCGGACGTTTTGTGATTGGTGGACCTGTTAGTGATTGTGGATTAACAGGGCGAAAAATCATTGTTGATACTTATGGAGGAATAGCTCGTCATGGAGGAGGTTGTTTTTCAGGGAAAGATCCTTCGAAAGTAGATCGTTCGGCTGCTTATGCAGCTCGTTATGTTGCTAAAAACATAGTAGCTGCGGGACTAGCAGATCGTTGTGAAGTTCAAGTTTCTTACGCAATAGGTATTGCTGAACCTACTTCAATTAGTATTGAAACTTTTGGAACCGCAAAGATTGACGAAATGCGTATTCAACAATTAATTATAGAATTTTTTGATCTTCGCCCTGGACGAATTATCGAAGAACTCAAATTACTACGACCTATTTACAAATCCACTGCTACATATGGTCATTTTGGTCGAGAAGAGCCAGAATTTACTTGGGAGCAGACTGATAAAGCTGAAGCACTTCGAGAAGGCTTGCGGGCTTACTTTTAAACAACCACATAACCCATTTTAAAAATAGCGAGTATTTAAGAATGAAAATGATGCAAGATTTTCGAATTGCTGACAGTACAATGGCAGATTGGGGTCGAAAGGAAATCGAAATTGCCGAAACAGAAATGCCTGGATTGATGGCTCTGCGTCAACAACATAAAAAGAGTCAGCCATTAAAAGGTGCCCGTATTGCTGGGTGTATTCATATGACTATTCAAACAGCTGTTTTGATTGAAACTTTAATTGAGCTTGGCGCTGAAGTTCGATGGTCTTCGTGCAATATTTTTTCGACTCAGGATCATGCAGCTGCAGCCATTGCAGAAAAAGGTATCCCTGTTTTTGCTTGGAAAGGAGAAACTGACGAAGAATATTGGGAATGTATTGCTTCCACATTAAAAGGGATTAACGAATGGCAGCCTAATATGCTATTAGACGATGGTGGAGACTTAACTACTTATGTTCTGGAACAGCGTCCAGAATTATGCCAACGTATTCGCGGCGTGTCTGAAGAAACAACCACAGGAGTTCGTCGACTTTATAAAATGCTCAAGGAGGGAATTTTGAAATTTCCTGCGATCAACGTGAACGACTCTGTAACTAAATCAAAATTTGATAATCTCTATGGTTGTCGCGAATCACTTATCGACTCCATTAAACGAGCAACTAATATCATGATTGCAGGAAAACGTGTCGTCGTCTGCGGATATGGAGATGTAGGTAAAGGTTGTGCACAGTCCCTGCGCGCATATGGTGCTACTGTATATATTACTGAAATCGATCCTATTTGCGCTTTGCAAGCCTCTATGGAGGGATATCAGATTGTAACCATAGAAGAAATCGCTTCAATTGCTGATATTTTTATTACTGCGACTGGTAATACAGATGTTATTACACATAATCACATGATTCAAATGAAAAACCAGGCTATTGTCTGCAATATTGGCCATTTTAATAAGGAAATTGATATAGACTCTCTAAAAGAGTACAAATGGATTACTGTTAAGCCTCAAGTTGATCAAGTTATTTTCCCTAATGGAAAACATCTGACAGTCTTAGCAAGGGGTCGTTTAGTTAATTTAGGCTGTGCTATGGGTCATTCTAGCTTTGTTATGTCAACCTCTTTCACCAATCAGGTATTGGCTCAGATGGAATTATGGCAACATCCAGAAAAATATCCGATCGGCTTATATGTATTACCTAAACACTTAGATGAAGAAGTAGCACGTCTCCATTTACAAAAAGTAGGTGCCACATTAACAAAATTGACAGAAAAACAAGCTGCCTATATTGGTGTAGATCACAAAGGACCATTTAAATCAGATCATTATCGTTATTAATATTATTAATTACTATTAATATTATTAATTACACAGTAACCTTATCGGTATCAGTATCATAATTAAAACAATTATTTTCAAAAGTTGGTGAATTGATAATCTCTCTAAAGAATATTAGCATTGCAATCGAAAAAATCGCGCAAAAGAAATTTTTTAATTTCACTAATGAAAGCTTGCTGTATTTAAGATGTAATTGACGGTCAACAAACTCCTCGTTTAATAAAGCCCTACATAATAAAATAAATACTAATTGAAATATCCTAATTCGAATAGCAATTTCTAGCACAATCCGCAAATGTAAAAATTACTTGAGTCAAAGTTTTGTATAATTTTTCTTTTCAAAGACGGATGAAACTCTTTGCGGAAAAATCCAAATGCTGAGAAATCTATTCTTGTACAATCGCATTTACTTGGTAATTTCTTCCTATTAAAAAATATCTTTGTTAAGTGGAGAACTTTTGCAACTCAATGATTTTTTATCCATCTCCTCTTCTAATTTTTGGAACCTTCCAAAAGAGCATCACACTCTTGTATAATGCTCTTATTCTTACTGGCATACTTCTTTTCTACTCTAGTTCTATTAATTGTAATTATCCAAAAAGTCTTCGAATACCTTACAAAACCATGCTTAGATAATGAAAATTCCTCTTTACCTCACTAAAAAATTTCTCTTCTATCAATAACTCACAAGCTAATTTAATGAATCTATCTAAAAGTTGAGTACCGTACTAATATCTTCATTTTTAACACTATCGATAACGAGTGATTCAGGTAGATTTATATCAAGGTGCTATTTTTTAGATCTTCTTGCTAAAGTTATAAGGTTTAGATTAAGTATATGATGCCCCATGCTTCCATACATCGATAATAAAAATTTTAACTGTTGATTTATGAGAAAGTTCTCATTTCATATAAAGTGTCTATTTCTTTAATAAGAAAATATCTTTGATATCTTTAAAAAGATGAAGGTTTATCTTCAATAAAGAATAAAGGAGACTATTATTTTCCAAATTTTTAACTAGAAGACATCCTGGTTTGTTTTGATCTATAATACTTTCTTAAAATTCTGAATTGGTAATAATTTTTTGTGTATTGCTCTACTTTTATTCAAAGTATAAAAATTCAAGACCAGATTTCGTAATTAATTAAATCATTATAAAATTTGATAATCATCTTAATATCGATAATCTTTGTAGTATCACTTTACTTTCCTTGTAAGTTTTCAATCGTTTATAAAGGTAAATATTTTTATTCTAAAAATTTTAGAAAATCTCATTAATGCTCTAAAACTACTAAGACATAATTTCTAGATAATCTAATAAACACCATGTTTAACTTTCAACACATAATTAAGATTAATTCATAAGCATTCGATAAGAATATATCGAAATGTATAAGTTACAAAATCCTCAATTTTAGCAATAATCAGAATTTGAAGAAATTAATATCATAAATATCAACTCAATCTCTTTGAGACAAACAAATTTTTTGAAGGACTTCAAAATTTTCATCTAAGAACAAAAGTTTTCAATAATGATAAATATCCGTATTCAACTCTATAATTCATAATACTGTTGCATTTAGTATAGTATGCGCAAGTATAAGCTTATGTTTATTATATATAAGGCTATCTGAAGAATTTTACTGGCTAATTGAAATAGTCATTTAAATCTTCTTTTAATAATAGAAAGTGCCAAAATTAGATTCATCAATTTTAGTGACATTGACATCTACCAACTCTAAATTACGCATTGCATTAAACAAAGCCAAAACGATTTTTGCTATCTAGAAAAAAAGTTGATTTAAATGAATAAGATTAAGTAAGAGTACATTATCGAATATTTGCTTGATAATTTTTTTCATTTAAAATCATCTGCTTATATAACATCGTTATAATCAATAAAAAATCGCTAATGTTAGCTCGTTTAATCATATCTATCTGACGACGATATTTTTCTTTTTAAACATTAAAATAGCAAAAAATTACACTGATTTAGTGCTTTATAGTAATCGATATATAAACTGTTTCTTCAGGAGAATTGGAACAGTTATTCAATTTTGAAAAATATAATAGTTTCGTATGTAGATCTTCAGTCATGCACAAACCAAAGCTCTAATTCTATTACAAAGATTGACTAATGAACCATACGAAATATTGTATTAATTAAAAAGGAATTGTCTCATTCAGAATAAAAAAATTCTTATAGAAGAATACTCTAGATTGACGCACAACTGAGTTTTTTCTTGATAAATCTACCAATTGAATTTGGTTTGTTAATGTAATTGCTTTTTTTTGAAATTTCTCACTGTTAATTAAGATGACGCGGTTTTTTCATATTACTTTTAATTTCAATATAAAAAACATAAACTAGACGTGAGCTATATATCATATCTTTAATCAGTATTTATAAACTACCGGAAGAAAGGATCTATAGACTATATTTAAAAAAAACTCAATAATTGTTCTAAGCACTTTATCTGTTTCTAGTATCTATAAATGCTGATTAAACCAGCGTTTAGGTGATATTACGTACCTAAACTAACTTTACTTGAAAAAATATTAAGAGTCTTTTGCTTTAATTGAGTTAATTCATACTTTATATAAAGAAGTTTAATAATTAGAATTTTAGCGTGAATGTTAAAAATAATTCTGGTTGGTTACTTCTTTTACAAGGCGTAATGTTTTGTCTGCAATAGCATTAACTCGATCTGCACCCTTCTGCAAAATTTTACACACATGTGTATGATCCGTTTCATATTCAGCACGACGTCTCTGAAGAGGTGCTAAAAATTCTAACAATACTTCTACTAAGCGCTTTTTGCATTCTACATCCCCGATTTTCCCTTCACGATAAAGCCGCTTCGCTTCTTCTAACCATTTTTTATCAAGGTTAAAGATATTATGAAAAATCCATAAGGGATTATTTTCCACAGTTCCTGAGTCTGTCACACGTAAACGATTTGGATCAGTATACATATTCATAATTTTTTTTTGCACTACATTCGGTGGATCACTTAAAAAAATTCCATTATTTAGTGATTTACTCATTTTCAATAATTGACCATTTTTGCCAGGCCCTCCGGTTCCCACTAATCGTCGTACACGTCCAACCTTGGTTTCTGGTATCGGAAATAAACCACCAGCTTTGATATGATCTTTATCATCAACATGCGAACCTACTCCACAATACAATTGATTAAAACGCCTAGCTACCTCACGAGTTAATTCAAGATGGGGAACTTGATCTTCACCAACAGGGACAATTTCAGCACGCATTGATAAAATATCAGCTACTTGCATGACTGGATATAACAGAAACCCCATCGGATAATTACCTTTTAATTCTTTATCTCGAATTTCATCTTTAATAGTTGGATTTCTCATTAATCGGGAAAATGGAATAAGCATACTAAAGAAAGCCGTTAACTCAAAAATAGCTGGGATGTCTGATTCGATAAAAATCGTGCTTTTATCAGGATTAATCCCTGCTGCTAAATAATCAAGAGCGATATCTAATGTGTTTTGGTGAATCAACCCAGATTTTTCGGCATGTGTGGTAAATGCGTGAGTATTGGCGAGTAAAAAATAACATTCATATTCGTTCTGAAGTGAAATTCGATTTTCGATAGAACCTACCCAATGTCCAAGATGCAGACGCCCCGTGGGTGTATCGCCACTAAGTAACCGTGGTTTCTTTATAAATTTAGTCATAGATTCATCATCGCTAGCTGAAAGTCTTCTGTCAACTGTAGCACAGTTCAGGTACAATGGCCGGTATGAAAAATTTAGCTCTTTTAAAATCACTAAATCTACCACAAAAAGAAGCAGTTATCTCATCACATCCTTATGTTCGTGTATTAGCTGGCGCAGGTAGTGGAAAAACTCGGGTATTAACTTATCGCATAGTTTGGCTTGTACAGCAGAAAGGCATATCTCCTGATAGTATTTTAGCAGTGACTTTTACCAACAAAGCGGCATATGAAATGCGTGGGCGCATTGAAGCCATGTTAGGTGTCCCTATCACAGTAATGTGGGTAGGTACCTTCCATAGTTTAGCTCATCGTTTGCTTCGTACACATTGGAAAGAGACTGATTTATCTCAATATTTTCAGATTCTTGATTCCGATGATCAATATTGTTTAATCCGTCGAATTCAGAGAAGTCTTAACTTAGAAGAAATACAATGGCCTCCTAAACAAACCCAATATTTTATTAATAAGCAAAAAGAAGAAGGTCTACGACCTCATCAGGTAATGAATAGAAATGAAAGCTATTTCATAGAAATGCTGGTCAAAGTGTACAAAGCTTATGAAGACGTTTGTCGTCGAAGTAAGCTGGTTGATTTCTCAGAATTATTATTACGCTCGCTTGAATTGCTCCACAATGCGTCGTCGATTCGACACCACTATCAAGAACGTTTTCGTTACATATTAGTAGATGAATTTCAAGATACCAATACTATCCAATATGCTTGGTTATGCGCTTTAATAGGTAAAAATACAGGAATGATGATAATGGGAGATGACGATCAATCTATTTATGGTTGGCGTGGTGCAAAGATAGAAAACATTCATCATTTTTCTCAAGATTTTACTGATGTTCAAACAATTCGTTTAGAACAAAATTACCGATCGACACAAACTATTCTCGATGCTGCAAATGCCGTTATTGAAAATAATATTAATCGCCTCGGAAAAAAATTATGGACCAAAAGTAATACTGGAGATAAAATTACTTTATATACAGCCTTTGATGAGCGAGACGAAGCTTTTTACATCATTTCATGTGTTAAATCTTGGATACGACAAGGACGGAAACACAGCGATATTGCAATTCTTTATCGTTCAAATGCTCAATCCCGTTTATTAGAAGAACGATTGATCGATCAACAAATTCCTTACCGAATTTATGGCGGTTTGAAATTCTTCGAACGAGCAGAAATTAAAGATGCACTCGCCTATTTACGCTTACTAGCTAACCGTCACGACGACTCAGCTTTTGAACGTATCGTCAACACCCCAACGCGTGGTATTGGCAATTCCACGCTGACAGCATTACGTACTGTGGCCTGTGATCAAAGTATTTCTTTATGGCAAGCTGCAATACACTTGATTAATGAGCAAGGTTTGAGTGTACGTGCACTCAATGCTTTACAACAATTTTTAAATTTAATCGAATCACTCAGTACAGAAATAAAAAACCTTTCGTTAACTAGACAAACAGAAAAAACTTTAGATAAAAGCGGATTACTCATGTTCTACCAAAAAGACAAAAGTGAGAAAGGCCTTTCCCGAATTGAAAATTTAGAAGAATTAATTAGTGCCACTTCGCAATTTACCCCAGAACTGAATGGTGAAACTATTTTATTATCGCCATTAGATGCCTTCCTTTCCCACGTTGCCTTAGGAATTAACGAAGAACAAGAAAGTCCACACAGTGATTGTGTAAATTTAATGACTTTGCATACTGCTAAAGGGCTAGAATTTCCGTTAGTTATTATTAGCGGGTTAGAAGAAAACTTGTTTCCTCACCATATGTCTGTAGATACTGAAAATGGATTAGAAGAGGAGCGACGATTATGTTATGTAGGGATAACGCGTGCTAAGGAAAAATTAATTCTAACTTACGCTAAATGTCGATATTTACACGGGTTAGAGAAATTTAATCAGCCTTCACGATTTTTGAGTGAAATTCCAAGAGAACTAATCGACGTCATTCGATTCACAGCAAAAATCTCTCGATCAGCTCCTATTGTCTCTGAGCAAAGAGCTCGAGTAGGTAAAACTGCTTATATAAGGCCAGCACGTTAAATTATCCTAAATTTGGTAACACAGTCCGTATTCTTTAATTAGAAGAGCGCTCATGGAGACAATATAATTGTCTGTATGTCAATAGTAATATGAATAGTCACAATAAGATTAATAACCAATTAACCAGGATTTAAAACATTATTATATAGATTATAGGGTACGCAAATATTTACGTAATATTCAACCAATTCAGTTCAACAGGATTTTAAGCCTCATAAAACCCTTTCTATGTCTTAACGAATATAGTAGCGGATACGCGTGCTTCCCCTTCTCCCCTACCTCTCCCCTCTACCCCGTCGCAGCGAAAGTCGTTTTTAAGGAAATTTAAATGTTCTCCCGTGATCAATAACAGTTATACTTTTATAAATAGGTCAATCAATACAAGAGAAGTGATGTATTTAGGTAAAAGATAAATTTTAGAAATGAGTAGTTTTAATGAAGTTAATTTGTTATATCTCAGGACAATGCAGCAAAGAAAAATATTTATCGTATGAGATTAATATATCTCACTTCTCAGCATATTCTTTGGTGTAGCTAAGACTCAGTTAATATTTATAGCACTCAGGAGTTTTTGAAAGGGGGATTTCTCATTGATCAATGATCATGTTTTTTTTATTTTGATAACGTCTTATTTATTTTGAAATACATCACTTAATATTTTAAGTGTGCTTTTTAGAATTCTTAGCAAATGATCATCAAAGTTCAAATCAAATATGGCAAAGAGAATAGAATTAAAATTGCGACAATATTTATAAGAACTGTATTTCCTCATTTAAAAATCGGGATTATATATCTTAAAATAGATTGAACTGTGTTTTATTAAGCTTAATTCATTCGATGAACATTAATTAATTTGACTCCTTTATTCCATGAAGGAATAGCTTCAAAATTTAATTGTATGTCATTGAATTTAGTCTCATCATAAAAAAATTCATTTTTTATGATGAGACTATTAATTAATTGGTTAAACTCATATTTATGTTAATTATTATCATCTAAAGATAGAGAATGTATATATAAAGTTTTTAACTAAAAGTTAGCTCAGCAATAACAACGCGATGAATTAATATTTTTCTAAAAAAGACTAATACTAATTATCATAAATATTATTACTAACAAAAGTAAATAAAAATCCAGGTGAAGTACAAAAAAAATACATAGTTCACCAGGAACTAGCTTTATTTTTATGCTAATCGCCTATATTTATAGATAACACGTTTCTATTCCTCATAATTAAAAAACTGGGGCTTGCTCTCTATCTAAAAAAAGAAAAAAAGGTCCAATGCTTTTCGGAAAAACAAACCTTAAGTGATTTGATTAGGCTGTGATTGCTTATAAAACTGCAAATTTACCGATTAATATTCCAATTTACATATTATTTGCATACAGGGAAATTAAAATTTCCCATTCTATATTAATTATATTGTGACGAGAAAGATGTTAGTAGCGAACAAAGCAGGAAAATTTTCCGCTGCGTGATGTATAAAATAGGATTGACTTAAAATGATTCTATATACTGGTTGACATTCTAATTTTTTTATTGAAAGTGAGAATGATAATGGGTTTCTCGTAAAAAAAGAGCTACTCCTAAAGCAATCAAAAATCCGATAGGTAGAATTAGCATAGCCCAGTGAAAATCTGAGGCGAGGTAAATACCTATTGAATGGTGAAAATAAATTACATGCAAATCCATAAGACGACCAAACAAGGGTTGGAAGATCGCCTGTCCACCCATGGTGGTAATACTAACAACACTGACAGACATAGCTGTTATAGCTGGTAAACTGTTTTCAGCTACCATGGTATATCCGATAACTTGACTACTCGTAGTTAAACCTACCGCTAAAAACAGCATCAGCAAAGAAAAGAACGATAAATTTGGAATTTCTATAACTGATAAAACTAGACTCAACGATAAAAAAGCACCTACCAACATCGGTAATCTTCTCAAACCGATTTTATCAGATAAAAAGCCTACCAGCGGTCCACCGACAACAGTGCCCATAAATAACATGCTTGTAATATATGTAGCCTCAATCTTAGAAATGTGGTGCGCATCAGTCAAATATAATACACCCCAAATGCCTCCTAACAAAGATAAAGGTAGATTCATTAAACAAGTATAAATTCCACCTAGCCAATTTTGTAATTTTAAAAAAGCTGAACCAATACTCTTCCAATATTCCGCATCATTAATTTTCTGGTGTTTCAAACAATGGTATTTATCATAATTATGTGGAAAATCTCTCACAACACGAGTGATGATTAAAAAAATTAAACAGCCAAAAGCAACATCTATTAATAAAACCTTTCGCCAACTTAATATCTTTACTAATAATGAAAGCGGTGTTTGAGCTGCTATTCCTCCCAGCATTGCCATGGTAACAATGACGCCTGTAACCAACGCTAATCGTGATAATGGAAACCAACGCGTAGCTAAACGTATAACACTCAAAAAACAAAATGCGCTACCAATACCCATCAAAAAACGGAAAATGCAAGCCCAAAATAATGAAGTAGTGAGCGCAAAAGCTGTAATACCAAAAATACAAATACTCAGAGAAGATAAAATAATCTTTCTGGTAGAATATCGGTCAAGCAACATGCCTGCAGGAAAGAGAAAAATGACATTAGATATAAAATAAAAAGAAGATAATTGTCCTAATTGAGTTGCTTGAATATGGAAAGCTCGCATTAGTGGGACACTAATTGCGTCAAACATGTTCATTTGAATAAATTCATAAAAGAAAAAAAGGGATGCTGATAAACATACCAACCAAGACTGCCAAAGACTGACGTGTTGGACAGATTTCGGTAACTCAAATGAATTGAAACTAATTAGAGAGTCTTTCATTCTATATCTGTTCTTTTCTTTATTTTTTAAGAATAAGAGAATGTTATACATCTATAAATACGTCATAACTAATCCTAGCATAAAATTCAAAGGTATAATCGCTCCAATGTGAGTCGGAAAATTACTTTGAGTAAAAAGCTGTGTTAACTACTGTGGCATTACTATTTGATTAGATGAACAACAGAGGTTTTTAACCACCTAATTAACACGGAAGAAGATATAGCTCTTCCATTTCGATTTTTTAATGGTATATAACTTTCAGTAATCACAGAGTAACTAACAATCTTTAATACAATCTTTAATAATTATTAAATCTAAGTTCCAAAAATATTTAATAATCTGGTAATAATAAATATGGGAAACGCACCAATAATAGTAAAATTAGAATTAATTTGATATAACAGTGTGCCTCCTCGTTATTAAGGTGTTTGTTGGTTCTTTATTCTATAAATGGTGCCTATAAATGGTAAAATTGATATTATAAGTGAAGGGTCGGCTTGCGTCAGTCTTTTAGTTTTTGTCGAATAAAGACTTCTCCATATGGAGCATAACAAAAAATCTGTGAATTCAATAATAAAGTAACATAAAGTCATCAACCAATTTTGGTTGCTTTTTATAAGATTATTATAAAATTACCAATATCTATTTTATTTTATAATACATTTGATACTCTAAAAAAACTTACCTTAAGTATAGAAAAAATCTTTCAATACTACAATAATTAGAAAGAGTATAATAAAATCCAAAAAATCGTTGGAAAATAGAGTCATCCACCAATCTAATGTATCTATCAGAAAAGTAAATAGAGTTAGTGACACCATTTCTCCGAACAAAGCTAATCAAATATTCTTACACAAAAGTTTGTCAACTTTGATAATAAAACAGTGAGATCTACCTGCAAAATCAATGTTGAAACTGCAAAGTCCAGGGTACAAACAACGCTGGTTATTATAACTAAAATGATTACTTTTTTTTCTTTGTTACGCAATCAATCGATATATCTGAAGGCAAAAGAAATATAGCATTTGTATAAAAATAATTTACTAACAGATAATCTCATCGGATCACATCGATATGCAAGCATACATTAAAGCAAATACTTTAGCGTATAAAACATGTTAAGTTGTACCAATGCGAAGAAGGGAAATAACAGTCAGTCAGTAAAATAAACAATCTAAGTCCATACAAAGTATGGTAACTGTAAATACTTTCTGAACTCATCGTTGAAATAATCAACGACCGGTCTTTCTATAAAAGCAATTCTTCACTAAAATCAAGTGAGAATAAACGGGGATTATTTATAAAAATATATCTAGAAAAATAGATATCCAGGACTGCAAAATTCGTGAACATTGAGTGTCCATGTTAATTGATCTCATTTCCCTATCATAAGTACAGTTAATTTTTAAACGTTCATAAGAAATATTACAAGTCACCAGCCGAAAATTGATTATTTGCGACTAAAATGACCATTTTTTTATTTATACTCATGCACTATTTGAACACTTAGAAATCTAAGTAAACGGTGTTGCTCCAGAGGAAGGCTATTTTGACCTATTTAATTCTATACAGCTCTTTTATCATTAAATATATATCTAAGAATGTAGAAGAAGTAGTGTTTTAACTAAGCTGGTCAATGAATTCATAGGTGATCATCATATCTTTGGGGTATTTCTTTTTAGTCTTAGATAATTCTATTAATATGCCAGTTTGTTTGGACTAGCACTCTTATAAAAATTATCATATAATCAATGACTTAATTAGTATAGAAGCACACTGAACCAGGTCACTTTTATATAATGATCGATTGTATTTAAATTATCAAGCAATACTGATGTGATAAAACGCAATTCTAAATCTGATATCTATCTGCGAGTTTGCGTAGAGATTTGCTAATTGCGCCAATCCCATAAAATTGTGAGATGAATAATGAAAGGATGTTGCGTATCGCATAATTGTGCCTATTTTTAAATCCCTCATTATTGATTAGAACATAAGAGAATATTAGGATTTATGCTTAATTTAGTAGAAACAATTTTAAGTAAGTTACTATTTGGATAAAATACGAAAGCTCAGCTTCTGAACCGATTTACATACCACCCAGTTTTATCTTCTTTATCATAATCATCAATTATGGAAAGAAATAAAAACGTAAGAGATAAAAATATGCCGTATTTCTCTCTCATTGTAATCATAATTTAATCGAAGGATGTGGTGCTTTCTTTTACCAGGTGTTCGCTGGAATAGCAGAAATATAACTTTCCTGTTAATTTATCTTAAAAAAATCATTGACTGCAGCAAGTATCGTAATACATAATTCTAAAATTATGAAGTCACACTAGTAACCTTATAATAAAGTTGTTATATCTAAATTAGTCTTCTAAAGATTCGATTTTATAGTGCTATATAAGGGATGATTTTATTTTAGGGTGATTTCTACGAATGGAGCGTGTATCTCTCTTTAGTAATCATGTACCGAATAATTACCTATCAAGAATATTATATGGAAGATCAATTTTATGCTTTTGATGTTTTTAATTTATTAAATATCAATTACAGAGCAAAATTATATCTTGGTATATAGTAGCTAAACTTAGCTCATACTTTTGAAAAGGTTAGGATCAACTGTAGCTCTGTTTTTCATTTAACTAAATAAGCAATACTCTCTTACTGCAAAGGAGAGAACTAACAAGAGTACATTTTAGAGGTCTTTATGAAGGAACACAAAGAAAATCTGTAGGAATTTCAAGATTTCTTCATTTTTCCTTAATAGAATAGCGTCTACCTAAATAAAGGTTCTAATAATCTCTTTTTCATAGTAATCTTACAGAATCCATTCTAATTCTAGAATATAACACCTAAATTGCCCCAAAAAAATTATTAACTTCATGCTTTTTAACCAGGGACTGCTTGTTTGAAGTTATTACTTCAATTTTAAGAAAGATAGATTTATAATATAAAAATAGAAAATTAAACTGAATATTTCTCTGTGAAATTTTTGTCTGTTGTTCTCTGTATTTTTGGTTTTCCGTCGTTTAACGACACTGGATTTTTGGCTTATAGCTGCAAAACAGCTTAGAATCCTTATTAATAAAACCATCTTCTAGTTATCTCTAAATATAAAATAAATAGAGAAAAGAAATCCTATAAAAATGAGTTTGGTTTATGGAAAACGGGATTTAGTTGTGCAATCTCTCACTAATTATATAGATCAATCTTTATATAAATAAAATTTTAGGAATCTAGGTGGCTATAGTATCAGTCATCATTCGCCTTTGTACTTCTAAAAAGATGGCATTTTCTATTGCTTTAGAATAAAATTTACTCGTAGCCACTTTATAGGCAGTAAATAGAGTAAAAGCTTGGACAATTTACACCAACTATAAAAATCTGATCAATACCAATTTATTTCAAAATCTCAAGCTCAATCGAAGATTGATGATGCTTATCAATAAGCAAGTCAATTAAGGAGAAAAATTAATCAAGAAAATGGGATTTTGGAAATAAGGAGTTAGTAAATGCAACATCTCTTTAATTATTTGCTAGGAACTTTTCTTATTGTTCTTTATATTATCTCTTCACTTATCTTAGGAGTATTTGCGCTTATTTTCGGCTTCCTAGCCCGACTCATGCCCATTAAATCTTGGTATCGAGCATTAATGAAGATCGCTTTATTCTTTCCTACCTTCTGGGCCACTATTTCTGGCGGATTTCTAAAATTACGCCATCACAAATGGAAAATTGAAGGCAAAGATAATCTTTCTCCTCATCACTGGTATCTATTGATTAGTAATCATCAAACTTGGCTTGATATATTAGTACTTGGGTATGTGTTTGATCGTAAAATTCCTGTAATAAAATTTTTTATGAAACAGGAATTACTATGGGGCTTACCTATACTTGGTTTAAGTTGTTGGTCTTTAGGTTATCCTTTTCTTCGTCGTCATTCTCTCTATGAGATCCGAAAACAACCAGAATTGAAGGGACAAGACGTTAAAACTACAAAAAAGGCATGTGAAAAATTCAAAGAATTTCCGACAACGGTAATGAATTTTGTAGAGGGTACTCGTTTTACAAAAGTTAAGCAAAAACGCCAATCTTCTCCTTATTTGCATTTGTTAAAGCCAAAATCCGGTGGGATTGCTATTGTTATAAAAGAATTACGACATGAGTTAAGTGGAATTGTAAATGTGACCATTCATTATTCGCAGCCTCTCACATTATGGAAATATTTTTGTGGTAATCTTTCTACCGTCACAGTTTGCTATGAATTATTGCCTATAACTACTAATCTTATTGGAGATTACTATGAGGATCGTAGTTTCCGTCGTTATTTGCAGCAATGGCTAAATTCGATCTGGAAACGCAAGGATTTATTGTTAAATAAACTAAGTATCTCAATCGATTAACGGTGGATAGAAATAAAATAACTGTAATTATAAAATACCAACTTCAAAAAATTATCGCTTGATTTATTTCACCATCACCCATCAAGCTATGGAAACAATCGAGTAACTAGTAAGTTATTCGAGAGAGGAAACAGCAAAGATTTCTTCGTTAAGGATTTGCAAAACGTTTTTCTAAACAGAGAACGATATTACCTCACTCTGTTAAAGATCCGTTACTGTATGAAAAAGCAGAATTCAATTATTATGAATTCGCGACCTTATGAAGATTTCTAAGATATTTCAACCAATTATAAATTTAATTCTTTCTAAATGGAAAATATCCTGCTATTTAGCAAGAAGCTATCAGTAATGTAAAATGCTATAGAAAGATATTTAGCTTTTCATGATTTATTAAAATTATTGGATGATAAAAGTGCGATAAGTGATTACGTACGAGTGTTGATTATGAACTGGCATGGATTTTTCGCAAAATTTCAGAACATAGAACAATTAACAGAATATCTTTCACTCTGTCATGATTAAGAAAGTCAGGCAGTTCTTTAAACATGTATAATTGTACGGTTATGGTAAACTTGAAGAAAAATAGATAATCGCTGCAAAATGTTCAGCAATTCTTTAAAATCAAGTTTCTAATTCAATATTAATGTAATTAAAAAATGTTGAATAACTCGAAAATCTGCGTTTCAGTAACTGGGAAAACTCTCAGATCGTTTTTATTACAGCTCAAAAAATCCCAAAACTTAGCTAATTTTGTGGAGCTGCGTGTAGATTATATTAAAAATATAAATTTAGAAATGCTCAGTGTTATTGCAAAACGTACTAATAAAAGATCTATCCTGTGCTGTCGTTCTAAAAAGGAGGGGGGGCATTTCGAAGGTACTCTAGAAAAGCAAAATGAAATTTTACAAATGGGAAATAACCTCGGATTTCATTATCTTGATATTGATTTTTGTATTGCAAATAAAATTACTATTCAAAACAAAAAAGTCAAATTTATTCTCTCCTATCACAACTTCGAAAAAACCCCAAATTTAAAAGAGCTTAAAACTATCGCATCACATATGCGGTATTTTAAGCCAGATATTTTAAAATTTTCAGTTATGGCAAATAGCAAAATTGATGTTAAAACTTTATTTCAACTACTAATCAATAAAAAAGAAAATGAAAATATGATTGTGTTGGGCATGGGCAAACAAGGAAAAATAACCCGATTGTTGTCGCCCCTATTGGGGGCATATTTAACTTTCGCCTCTCTGAAGGAAACAAAATCAGCATTAGCACAAGTTACTTATCAAGCAATAGAAAATTTCTATAATAATCTCCAAGAAATTTTAGATTACTAAGACACTATTTCGTTATAATTCATCAGTGTATAATCTAAGATATCCAGAGTATGTAATTAAGATACTCAGTTTCACAAGGAATTTACCATGTACAAGATCGCTTTTTATGTTCCTAAAAAGCATTTAGATTCAGTTAAAACTGCTTTATTTGCAAAGGGGGCAGGTCGGATAGGTGATTACGATTGCTGTTCATGGCAAACATTAGGAACAGGCCAGTATCGTCCTCTGCATGGCAGCAAGCCTTATATAGGCACACAAGGTCAGATTGAAACTGTTAAAGAGTATTTAGTGGAGATCATGTGTGAAAATAAGCATTTGCAAGCTGTATTAGAAGAATTAATACACATTCATCCTTATGAAACACCAGCTTATTCAGCATGGAAAGTAGAATCTTTATTCGAAAAAGTCAAGAAAAGATAAGATCATAGTTATTACTCGTTCTTAAAGATCAAGAAAAACAACCGAAAATGTTATTGAGAAATAGAATAAAAACCATTGTTTTCTACTTTGAATATAAAAAAGGGTGGTTTCAGTTTTTGTTATTAATGAGAAATCTTCGGTAGATCCCAAAATAATCGATGTGAACGTACGTTAACTAAGCTAAGAGCTGATTTTCAGCAATCACGAGTACAAAAATGCAAGCAACCATCAATGCCGACCAAGAAAGCCTTACCTAATTTCTTCAAAGATTTAGTCAAAAATAATAACATCAGTAAGAATTATTACATCTAAACAAGAAAGAAGAAATTGGTGTAAAAGACTTAAATATAATCTGGGGACTTAAAAAAACTCTTTATCGTCCGACAACAACGTCGACTATCCTACTTCACCGGTATTAAAATCTCAACGAACTGTATTTTGAAGAAAACATACAGCTAAATTTAGCTCAAGCACAATGAGTGTTACCCAATCGCAATTCTTTCCTCTATCAAAAAAGTTTAAAAATTGCTATTCAGCGGTTATATGAATACAATTTTAATTAAATCGAAACAGCTTAGGCTATCAAGGAAATTCAGGCGCTAATTAAGATTAATATTGAACTTGCTTTCTCCAGTTTAAAGCCCTTGCGAGCGATAGCTAATATCTCAACTTTTTGATAAAAAAATGAATTTTTAATTTTATTACTTCTTTTTTTATTATCGTTTTAGTCAGGATTAGCAATGACTCAAGACACAGGCTATGTATCAATCATTAATTGTTCTTTTTCTTTTTCTTTATTTGATTTTGCGTCTACTTATTTATGCTGCTTATCAAAGAATATGTAAAAATATTCGAAAATGTAGATTTATCGAAGCAGTCCTTCATTTCACTACTACTAATTCTGTATGTACTTGCCAAAGGATGTGCTAGCAATCTACTAAAAGTAGTCATATCCTTTATCTCCATAATTTCAAATAAATAACACAAATTAATTTGAAAACTAAGTTATTTTTTACAGACTTTCTAATAATACCTCCTATCTCAGATTCCCTGAACCTGAAAAAAAGTTTTTCCTACTCAATTACCGGGAAATTTTACAATTTAGCTCTTAACTAGGAAGATTCAAGTCATGAGCATTCTTTGTATGGTACTTCCTTAACAGACTTATGTATTTACCTTCTCAACCTCAACTTCAATCTCAAAAATCTGATATTCTAAACAAAAGAAAGTCACATAAGCATATATTAAAAGACTTTAACCTTTCATTGAATCAAAGAAATCATTATTTGTTTTTGTTAGTTTTAAGCGATTAATTAAAAATTCGCTTGCTACCACTTCATCCATAGGTTGTAAAATTTTACGAAGGATCCATACTTTTTGTAAAATATCCTGCTTCATCATTAGTTCTTCTCTCCGCGTACCGGAGCGATTAATATTAATAGATGGAAATATTCGTTTCTCAGCAATTCGACGATCTAAATGAATTTCCATATTACCTGTACCCTTAAATTCCTCATAAATTACATCATCCATTTTAGAACCAGTCTCTATTAAAGCAGTTGCAATAATTGTCAAGCTTCCACCTTCTTCAATATTACGCGCAGCTCCAAAAAAGCGTTTAGGCCTTTGAAGTGCATTTGCATCCACACCGCCGGTTAAAACTTTGCCTGAAGCTGGAATTACAGTATTATAAGCACGCGCCAAACGGGTTATAGAATCGAGCAAAATTACAACATCTTTCTTGTGCTCTACGAGTCGTTTCGCTTTTTCAATAACCATTTCTGCTACTTGAACATGACGTGCAGCAGGTTCATCAAAGGTGCTAGCTACTACTTCTCCTTTTACGGAGCGATCCATTTCCGTTACTTCTTCCGGCCGTTCATCGATTAACAATACAATTAATACACATTCTGGATGATTACTAGTAATGGAATGGGCAATGTTTTGTAACATCATCGTTTTACCTACCTTGGGTGGTGAAACGATTAAACCTCTTTGACCTTTTCCAATAGGTGCTACTAAATCAATAATTCGAGCAGTAATATCTTCCGTGCTGCCATTTCCCATTTCCATTTGAATTTGTTCATTTGGAAAAAGTGGTGTGAGGTTTTCAAAAAGAATTTTGCCTTTAGAAGCTTCGGGTTTTTCTAAATTAATTTCATTAACTTGTAATAAAGCAAAGTAGCGTTCACCTTCTTTAGGTGGGCGGATTTTCCCTGAAATAGTATCTCCGGTACGTAAATTAAACCTTCGAATTTGGCTAGGAGAAACATAAATATCATCAGGACCAGCCAAATAAGAACTATCAGCAGAGCGCAAAAATCCAAAACCATCCTGAAGAATTTCCAAAACACCATCACCAAAGATGTCCTCTCCTTTCTTAGCATGCGATTTTAAAACCGCAAAAATGATGTCTTGCTTTCTAGAGCGTGACACATACTCTAAATTCATCTCTTGGGCAATTTCCATTAACTCCGGAACTGATTTTTGTTTAAGCTCAGTTAAGTTCATAACTTGTGATAAAACCTCTTCGTTATCTAGATAAATCGATTAAAGCTTGTCTGCTTATTTTGACACAGTCTTTGCAAACTACATCCTAAACTAGTACTTAATCTGGAATACACCTGAAATCGATAGGATCGTAACTGATAGGCTAACCATGATATAGGAAAGGATTTTAAGTAATAGTTTATTTTAATTATGAAGAATGCAAGTTCCCGTCCAAAAAAGCAGCTAGCTGTGACTTACTCAATGCCCCTACCTTCGTAGCAATGACATCCCCTTCACGAAAGATCAAAAGACTAGGTATTCCCCTTACGCCATATTTAGCTGGCGTTTCAGTATTATCATCTACATTCATCTTAAATACTTTAATACGATCAGAGTATTCTTTAGCTATTTCTTCTACAATCGGACTAATCATCTTGCAGGGTTGACACCATTCAGCCCAGAAATCGACAAGCACAGGCTTATCTTCTCTAAGAACATCTTTGCTAAAATTCTTATCCGAAGTGGATTGTACATATTTGCTCATTAAGTTACCCCCCATTTCTAACATGCTAATCGAATCCGCATACTTCAGCAACTATTTCCTAAAATAATGTTTTTTCTCTATTTCTATCATAGGATTAACAATAATTATTGAAATTAACTACAGAAATATCAACAAGAAAATAGATAAAAGCAAATCCAGTACGATTAGAATAAGTTGACATACGAATGCAATGCATAGAGGCTTTATAATCAAAAAATTATTTTAAAAAGGAAACTAAACAAAAAGTAAATAATGTATGTTACTTGGGCAATGAATAGCGTAGGAACATAATTTTTAAATTTACTGTTCAAAGCCTAATTGCTATCTACATAAGCTTACTCGATGAGAGTATTACTTAATTAAACACAACCTAAATACAAGAAAGGTCTGAATAAGTTTGAAAACTATCATCAGTAATTGAAATATTCTAGGTTCTTAGATATAATCATATCTCCATTAAGGATGTGAATATCTTTCTGAGTATAAATTTTAATCTCAATTACCTTGTATTTTAACCACTATAATTTTTTTAGCTTTCTAATAAAGATAAATAAGGATAGTATTTTACAAAAGTCTAATCTTGTTAAATAATCTTTTCATGTAAGCAGTCATAGTCATGATATTAATACAATAAGTATTCGATTTGACAGTATGTCTTCTATTTCTTGTGCTTCAAGAGTGAGTTAATATTCAGCACGCACTCTTTTGATAACAAATAAACATAACCACCAGTATTCACGATATAGAAGTGTTTAAGGTTTACATTTTTTCGTTATTAATTTAAATCTATTCTATAGACTATTCTATAAAGTAAATTATAGACTTTTCTACCTTGTTGATTAGAGTACAATGAGGGGATATTAAACTGCTTTCTCTAATGCAGCGGATAATTCCTTAGCATGCTGAAGAGCTGCCTTCAATGCATTGTCAAATAATTTCGGTAAATTACCTAACTCTAATATTTTCATTGCTTGTTCGGTTATGCCACCTGGCGAGGTTACAAATCGACGTAATTGGATCACATTTTGTTCCTTTTCCAGAAACATTCGTGCAGTACCTAACATCGTTTGAGCCATCAGCAGTTGCACTACTTCTTTCGATAACTGCAAAGGTTTTGCCGCTTCTTGAAAAGCCTCCATCACAAAAGAAATATAAGCTGGTCCAGAACCGGAAAGAGCGGCCACTGCATCAATCTGATTTTCTAAAGATAACCAAACTACAAGCCCAACGGCTTGAAGAATAGATTCCACCAAATTTCTTTGTTGCTTAGTTACTTGCTCACTAGCAAATAAAGCAGTTGCGCTTGCTCCCACTGAAATTGGAGCATTCGGCATTGCCCTTATGATAGCTGAGTTGCTTTTTAGCCATTGTTGTAGCAGCTTAATAGGAACACCAACAGCTACAGAAATAATAAGAGGACGAAAGTCACAACTGATGCCTATGAATTCTTCGCATACTCCTTTAATCTGATTAGGTTTCACGGCCAAAATGATAATGTCAGCGTTAATTATGCCCTCACGATTATTCTGCGTCGTACGAACTTTGCATTCTTCCTGAAAAAAAGCAAGATTATCTAAAGTTCGGTTTGTCACACAAATACGATCAGGGTTATATCCACCAGCCAGTAGACCAATCACGATACTGCGTGTCATGTTACCACCACCAATGAAAGTAAGGTTAGCTTTGTTCATGTGTCAATCTCTTACATAATTGCTTTATAAATAAACATCAGTATCTTCATTTTAAGAACCAAAATTAGTATCAATGCGTGTCCTGCTCATCGTTTCTTTACTATAATTACTGTCTGGAAATTACGAGTTCCCATCGATAAGGTATCTAGTAAAGATATTTCTTTATTTATTGTTGTTGAGCAATTCTATTTCTCAAGGTCGTTTTTTGTATTAAACTCGTCTTTTTAACAATCTGAAACAATCATTAAACTATGCAATATAATCACTTGCACTTATTTATTTTAGTAAAGAATTTAAGTAAATCAACAGATTAAGCCCGTCTTACTTTTCTTCTTATCAATATTGATTTGAATATAAATGCTCAGTGGAGAAACAATTTCAAGATGCATACCGGTTCAGCTACTCTACTATTTAACTGAATCAAAATGAGTCACAATAGTATGAGTTTTTCATTAAATTGACTCAATACCATAATTATTCCAAATGGTAATTCTGTAAAAGCAGTTATAATAGTTATATATTAAAAGCTTTTCACATTATTAACTCAAAAGTCTTTACCTTATTAATTAAGTGATTACTATAAATTTATCAAGATATTAATAATTTTCTAATAGCTAATAAAATAATGGAATTGGGTTCTCGCCTATATTTTTTCTGTTCTACCATTTTCTACCAATATACTTTAGTATTTATAGCTTAATTTATAGCTTACTTATTTAAGTATAGCTTATTTAGGTATGTTCTTATGGTAGATTTCATTAGGAGATTATTTAATTACCGGGTCTACTACTTTTTGAATAGCGTCTATTACTTAAAAAAAATTTAATAAAGTTTTTTCGAAATTTCTCTATTGATATGCATGCGTTAATGTCTTGTGCTCTAAAATCCTTCTACGTCTGTTAAGGATTTAAGATTTTATACTCTAGTACTCACGCTGCTTTAAGAATTGCCAAACTAAATCTTTATCACTTATATTCAGAGATATCTACTAAAAACACGATGTTGTGACAAGAGCAATTAACTAACTATGACAGCACATCACCAATTACTTTCATTCTACTCTGAGTCTGTATACCACTATTTAAGCTAAATAAAAGATCATATGAAAATAAATTATACTAGGCTAGTTAGTAATCTTCAATAATCACTTATAACGGAAGAAAATAACTCTTATCCATATTCACTTGCATCGGTTAAATAGTATTAATTCGATAAATTAATTAATATTTCTCTATTGGATTTGATCAATAGTTTTAGTATCTTCGACGATAAATCAATCTTTAAAAAAGGAGAGCATTCTGTCCGCTACCTGTTTTTTAACAGTCAAAGCTTATCGAACCAATTTCTTACTCTCCGTTTTTAACCGCGGTTAGTAGTAAGTGCATCAACAGAAAATCTGTGCAAATAGTTCACGATTTGATCCATATATTTTTCACAGCCATGCTAGAATAGAATAATTGTGGTGAATATTTGGTATATTGAATAAGAGAGTTGCGGCTCAGGAAATATCCCTGCATACTTTTATCGGTATGTTAAAAACAAATTTTTTATCAAATTATCTTTTAGTGGCTATGCCACAATTAAATGATTTTAATTTTACCCAATCTGTTGTTTATATTTCTGAGCACGATAATAAAGGAGCGCTAGGAATAATTATTAACAAGCCTCTTCGAGTAACTTTGGGTAATGTATTAGAACACTTAAATATTAAATTTAACGTTCTCGATGTTGGGAAACATCCTATCTTGATGGGAGGACCAATCAGTCAAGAAAATGGTTTTATTATTTATGAAAAACAATCCGAAAATAAAAGAGTTCAACTTTCTGTATCTTCTTCTAAAGAAACACTAGAATCTATTGCCAATAACAAAGGTCCTAATAATTTTTTAGTTGCCTTAGGTTACTCTGGATGGGAGGCAGGGCAATTAGAAAAAGAAATTTCAAGGAACGATTGGTTAATCGTTCCTTATGATCGTGTCATCTTGTTTGAAACACCTTTAAAACAGCGGTGGCAAAAAGCAGCATTGCTGATTGGAATCGATATTAATCAACTTTCTGACCAAGTAGGTCATGCTTAAAAATAGTTTTACCTACAATAGTCGTCTATCGGTAGAAGCGAATCTTGCTAAATCCTCTCATCTTATAGCGTTAGGATTTGATTTCGGTTTAAAGCGTATTGGTGTAGCCATAGGACAAACATTAACGCAATCGGCAAATCCCGTTACTATTTTAAAAGCCGAAAATGGCATTCCTGATTGGGAAAAAATAAAAAAAATTATCAAGATATGGAAAGTCAATATTCTCGTCATCGGAGTTCCTTACAACATGAACAGTTCAAAGCAACAACCTATTACTTATGCTGCGCTTAAATTTTCAAACAAATTAAAATTAAAATCAGGCTTACCGTACTACACAGTAGACGAACGTCTTACAACTGTTGAAGCCAAAAGATTGTGGTGGTTTGATCAGAAATTTCAAAAAAATGTTAAGCTTCCTCAACAATTTGATTCTTATGCCGCTAAGATCATCTTAGAGCAGTGGTTTCAAGAAAATGCAGATCAAATCCGATAATGTTTAAAAAAAATTTTCCTTATCATCTAATAAGCATGCAATCCCTCACTCAAAATCAAATTAATTTGATTTTGCAACGAGCGAATTATTTTCTTATCAGAATCAAGAAAAATCAAATTTTTGATACACTTAAAGGACAAGTGATTGCTAATTTATTTTTTGAAACTAGTACCCGTACGCGTAATTCTTTTGAAATTGCAGAAAAACGATTAGGGGCTATTGTCTTAAGCCCTGATCTTAAAGTCTCTGCTATAAATAAAGGCGAATCGATCTCAGATACAGCTCAGAATTTACAAGCTATGGGGGTGCGCTTTTTTATTATTCGTCATACTGAAAATAATCAACCAAGAATGTTAGCAGAACAATTAAAATATAGTGCAGTCATTAACGCTGGAGATGGAAATCATCAACATCCTACGCAAGGGCTCATTGATTTAATGACCATCCAGCAATATAAATCAGATTGGGCAAAATTATGTGTTGTCATTATTGGTGATATTTATCATTCTCGAGTAGCAAACTCCTTGATAGATGGATTGTTAATAATGGGGGTTCCTGACATTCGACTCACTGGTCCTTCGGAGTTATTGCCAAAAACACTCAAGAGTCCTCGAATTAAAAAATTTCAGAAATTGGAAGCAAGCTTAATTAATAGTGATGTTGTTGTTACCCTTCGTCTGCAAAAAGAACGACACAGCAATCTCATAGAATCAAATACTTTCCGTCAGTTATATGGTTTGACAGCCAAAAAATTAGCACTAGCAAAACCTAATACAATTGTTATGCATCCGGGTCCTGTAAATCGAGAAATTGAAATGACTTCCGAAGTTGCTGATAGTGAGCAATCAGTCATTCTACAACAAGTACAAAACGGAGTGGCTATTCGCATGGCAATTTTAGAACTACTATTTCTTACCATAAAAGACCAAATCTAACATACTAAAATAATGTGTCATCTACTAGATAAGACCTTCTCTACAATTTCCTAAAAATCCTTGAGGTAGTCTCATGGTCGCTACAAGATTTTTAAACTGTACGAGGCGCAACTTTGATATATTTTGATTATATTATCTGTTTTTATCCATTCTTTACTTGAATAAATTCATAAGTTGATTTAGAACCGAGTTTCTAGTCATAAATAATTTGTATAAGAGCGTTGTCTGTACTTGTGATCTGAGAATCAACATCTTTAATTTCTCAAGCATTTCCAGAATCCCCAATTTATCCAGGAAAGAAATTGTGCTTCCAAAATACTAATTCTGCGATAACCTATTTTCTAATTTAGAAAAGTTTACGCCTTAGTTTTTATAATTTTTGACTCTAGAAACATAAACGAGCTTAGTGATGCCTTATATCCGCAATCCTAACTATCCTAAAAATTGGTCTTAAATATGGGTAAATCAATTCATATTTTAGTATATCAAGAGAAACCTTTGAGGTTTCCTTTTTTCAGAACATTAATTTCATTATTTGTTCTATTTTTCCTATTAAATATTCAAATGCCAATTTGAATATTTAATAATAAATGTGATTTATCAAAGGAAAAATTAATTTGATTTTTATAGGTATCATCACATCACATTCCGATCAATTTTTGAATAATTTTAGATAAAAATCATAAAAGGAGAGTTGATATATAAACAAGTACCCGTTGCCAATTGATGTGTAGTACCAAAAATATCTAATTATTCTTTTATTAAAAGGATCTTGTTTGCATTAAATACCTGTATCAAATCCTATCATTTAATTGCTGGTTCTTTATTTTTTTTCTTTATACTCAAAGAGTATTCTTTTCTATCCAAATAACTAATGCACATATACCTTTATATATAATGTGAAGATTTTTAACTATACCCTGTTGTGCTTCGACCAGAATATACCGATCTTTTGCTATCCATCGTTTTTAACGATAGGAATTTTATCCATAGATTTTTCTCTATTGTCATGATTTTCTTTTAGAATAATAAAGTTTCCAAAAATAAAAGTTTTGAACATTTTAATCAGTTTACTTTTTTTAATTTATCTTTTTTGAAATAGTTATAGAAGACAAATCAAATCAGCTTACTCGAACTGCTCCCGCCTTATTCATCAAAGCAGCCAAAATTTTGGAAGGTATACATCCTTTATTTATAAAGATATATATTTGGGAAAAACTTATTTAATACATGCTGTTAGCATATCATTTTATAGAAAAATCCTAAAATGAGAGTGCTCAATCTCTGTTCTAACTCAATTTAGCTGAAGGCGATTGACAATTGCCATCAAATCATCAGAATTGGAAACGCAAGTAGCCATTTAATAAAAAAAATAAAATAATTGAAAATGCTTCCCCATAAGAAGTGGAGTTCTTTCACAGCAAAGCAATATCCAGTCCAACGTTCGGAGAGCTGCGAGATGTTTTGAAAAGAGTTTGGTGCAACCTTTGCAACCTTGTTCTCATGATGCAAATCGTACGATTGCATTTAACAGAGATACACTTAAAAAAGGAAAAGATTTGATTACGCTTCAGCTCGTATGATTGCCGTTGAAAACATTAGAGGATTATGACTGAGTACTATGAAATCAAATTGACTAATTTATTAACCAAACGACGGACTCTATTGCTCGCCACGTTGAATGGCAATGGCTCTTTCTAAAGAACTTTACAAATCATAGCATTCCAGAAATTGGTAATATATTTTGTAGTAAAGATTATAAACAATGTTGCATTCTTTTCGTAAAATAAAAGAATTGCTTGCCATATTGCTCAATATTTTAGAAGATCGTAAAAATCTGATGCGAATTTTAGGTGTTAATTTGAATTTATATTTTTAAGGCACACTCTTATGAAACTGAACTTAATGCGTGAGACGCTTTTGAAACCTTTACAACAAGTCATCGGAGTCGTGGAACGTAAACAAACGTTACCTATTCTTTCCAATGTGTTGTTATCCACAGAAAACAATCAGCTCTCCATTACAGGTACGGACTTAGAAATTGAACTAATAGGGCAAACGAAATTTGACAGTGAAAGTGTAGAGGTTGCTCGCTTAACGCTACCAGGGCGAAAATTGATGGATATATGTCGCGCTTTGCCTGAGAAAGCATCCATTGAATTACATCAGGATAAAGAAAAAATTGTATTATGTTCTGGTCAAAGTCGCTTTATGTTATCCACCTTACCTGTTAATGATTTTCCAACTATAGAAAAGATGGTATATCACCTTAAATTGATGCTCCCCCAATATAAACTTCATCGCTTATTACAACGAACCTATTTTTCCATGGCCCATCAAGATGTCCGTTACTATTTAAATGGTTTACTTCTTGAGGCGTATCCTACTAAATTAAGAGCCGTGACTACTGATGGTCATCGCCTTTCCACCAATACCTTAGAAATCGAGACTGCTGTCGAACATAAGCTACAAGTTATTATTCCTCGAAAAGGGGTTTTTGAATTATTGCGACTTCTTACAGAAAACGAAGACTCTATTACATTGATGATCGGAAATAATCATGTGTGTGTTTCTGCTACAGACTTCACTTTTACTTCTAAACTAATCGAAGGCCGTTTCCCAGATTATGAACGAGTCATTCCAAAAAATCATGATAAACAAATTACGATTAATCGAGATCTACTGAAGAAAGCTCTTAGTCGGACAGCCATTCTATGTAATGAAAAATTTAAGGGTATCCATTTCGAGCTGAGCCGCGGTTTATTACGTATTTTATCAAATAATCCTGAGCAAGAATCAGCTGAAGAGAAGATTGAAATTGATTATACGAAAGAAAAATTGGATATTGGATTTAACGTTGATTACTTGCTTGACATTCTAAATGTCGTTGAGCATGGAAACATTATACTACACTTTTCTGATTCAAACAGTAGTGTATTGGTTACTGAAGCGGAAAATCAAGTAGGCAGTGCCTTCGTTGTCATGCCTATACGGCTGTAATTGGATGCCAAAAATTGCATCTTTAAAAATCAATCAGTTTAGAAACTTAAAAGAAGTAGCTATCTCACCTGCTTCCAAGTTTAATTTTTTCTTTGGTTCGAATGGATCTGGGAAAACCAGCTTATTGGAATCAATTTATTTTTTAGGAATGGGGCGGTCCTTCCGCACGCATCTTTGCCAACAACTTATCCAGCATACAGCTAATCATTTCTCCATATTTATTACTATTAAGGAAAAAGAACACTTTGTTCCTATCGGAGTTGAACGATATCAATCAGGGGATCAGCGTTTAAAACTTGACGGCGAAGTATTATCTAATTGGACTTCATTGGCAAAGCAGTTGCCTCTTTGTTTATTAAGCGCCATGAGTCACCGATTTTTGCTGGACGGTCCAAAAATTCGTCGCCAATTTTTAGATTGGTTATTATTCCACGCGGAACCTGCTTTTTTTCCTACCTGGCAACGTATTCAACGCTTATTAAAGCAACGTAATGCGGCCCTTAAATTACAACTCCCACTCGATGAAATAACTCACTGGGACCAAATGTTATCTGAAGCCGCTGAGCATATTCATGCATTGCGCCAAAATATTATTTCTGAGTTCAATATTATTTTTAGCCAAGTGCTGCAACACTTTTTACCTAACCAAATAATTTTAACTCATTATTATCGAGGTTGGCCTGAAAAAAAATCCCTGTTAGAACAGCTTCAATCTAATCTCAGACAAGATTTACAATATGGTTACACTCGAATTGGACCCCAACGTGCTGATTTTCGTCTTTTGGTTCATAAACTTCCAGCTCAAGATATTCTATCTCAAGGACAACAGAAGCTCGTTACTTATGCACTTTATCTTGCGCAAGGACTTTTTCTTAAAGATAAAATTCAAACCTCACCTATCTACTTAATCGATGATCTGACAGCTGAATTGGACATCGAAAAACGCTATCGAGTCATCAGTCTATTAGCTCAACTGCAATCTCAAGTTTTCATTACAGGCACCAGTTCTCAAGAAATCAAGATTCCAACTAACAGTGCAACGTTTCATGTGAAACATTGCACTGTTCACCCTAGTCTTTTTTGACAAAAGCCAGGAGTTTTTGATTAAGCTAAAGTTTAAGATTTTTATAACTCAAAATTGCGAATGCTGCTTCTTTATCAACAAATTCATATTTAACTCTACTCTGTTCAACGATAAACATAACAGCTACTTTCTTTTTGTGGTATAATTAGATCTCTTTATTTTGCAGGAAGAAATTTAATCCCAACCTAATATGGAGTGCGAGCAAACGTGGTTGCCCAACGAAAATACGATTCTTCAACAATTAAAATTCTTAAAGGCTTGGATGCAGTCCGAAAGCGTCCGGGCATGTATATCGGCGATACAGATGATGGCTCTGGGCTTCATCGTATGGTATTTGAAGTTGTCGATAACTCTATCGATGAAGTACTTGCTGGTTTTTGTAATCATATTGATGTAATTATTCACATCGATGGGTCTGTTACTGTCTATGATAATGGGCGAGGAATTCCCACAGAAATTCTTCCGGAAGAAGGTCGTTCAGCTGCAGAGGTTATTATGACAGTGCTCCATGCAGGTGGAAAATTTGACAAAAATGCCTATAAAATATCTGGCGGACTTCATGGTGTAGGCGTTTCAGTGGTTAATGCTCTCTCAGAAGAGCTTTGTATAACTATCTATCAAAATGATAATGTTTACTATCAGCTCTATAAAACAGGAGTTCCTCAAGCTCCATTAACAATGGTAGCAGTAAAAAAGAAAAGTGATAAGACCGGGACGAAAATCCGGTTTAAACCTAGTGCTGCTATTTTTAGCAATACCGAGTTTCGTTATGACATTCTAGCAAAACGACTCAGAGAACTTTCTTTTTTAAATTCAGGTATACGTATTGAGCTTCTCGATGAACGAACTGGAAGAGGAGATATTTTTGAATACAAAGGGGGTATCAAAACTTTTGTTAAGCATCTCAATAAGCAAAAAAACTCCATTCACTCAGATATTTTCCATTTTGCTACCGAAGAGAAAGATATCGTCGTGGAAGTAGCAATGCAATGGCATGATGGATTTCAAGAAACTATCTTTTGTTTCACTAATAACATCCCTCAAAACGATGGCGGAACTCATTTAGCTGGATTTCGAGCTGCCTTAACACGAACGATTAATAATTATATTGAAAATGAAGGAATGTTTAAAAAAAGTAAGGTTACCATAAATGGTGATGACACTCGTGAAGGCTTAACAGCCATTCTTTCTGTCAAAGTACCTGATCCAAAATTTTCATCTCAAATAAAAGATAAGTTAGTTTCCTCTGAAGTTAAGTCTGTAGTTGAAAGCGTGATGACCGAAAAATTTCGTGATTATCTATTAGAAAATCCAAAACAAGCACGTACTATTGTCCTTAAAATCGTCAATGCAGCTCGAGTAAGAGAAGCAGCGCGTAAAACACGTGATATGACACGATTAAAAAGTGCACTTGATCTGAGCGGGCTACCTGAAAAATTAGCCGATTGCCAAGAAAAAGATCCAGCTCTGTGTGAATTATTTTTGGTTGAGGGAGACTCAGCTGGTGGTTCAGCTAAACAAGCTCGTGATCGCCGCTATCAAGCTATTTTACCCTTAAAGGGTAAGATTCTTAATGTAGAAAAATCTCGATTTGATAAAATGCTATCTTCTACTGAAGTCGGCACCTTGATTACCACGTTCGGTTGCGGAATTGGCCGGGAAAAATATAATCCTGATAAATTACGTTATCATCATATTATTATGATGACCGATGCGGATATTGATGGCTCACACATTCGCACTCTTTTGCTTACCTTTTTCTATCGACAGATGCCAGAATTGATTAGACGAGGTCATATTTATATTGCTCAACCTCCCCTATATAAAGTAAAAAAAAATAAGCAAGAACAATATATTAAAGATGATCAAGCACTCGATTCTTTATTGCTTCGGTTGGCTTTAGAAGGTGCCGAACTTCATGTGAATCCTCATGCCCCTGCTATTAGGGGTTCTGCATTGGAAAGATTAGCCTCCCACTATTTAGCCACCACAAGAAGTATCAAGCGTTTAAGAAAACGTTATCCTGCTGTTGTCTTAGAACATTTACTGGAAATTACTCCGTTGACGACAGAGCACTTTAGTGATGAATCAAAAATAAGTGCTTGGATGAAAGAATTAGAAGACAAACTTGTATCGCAAAGAGTGGAAACAGGTGCTCGCTACTATCTTTCCTTGAAGAAGGATGAAGAACAGGAACTGTATTTTCCTTTCATCTCAATTACTAGCTATGGAATCACTCGAAAATACCTTTTTAATCAAGATTTTTTTTGTTGCACTGATTATCATCATCTTATTAATTTTTATAATGAAATATCTAGATTAATTGAGGTCGGAGCCTATGTAAAACGCAATGACAAAAAAATAGGAGTTCGCTCTTTTAAAGAAGTATTAAACTGGCTTATTGAAGAAGGGAAAAAGGGATTAACCATTCAACGTTATAAGGGTTTAGGTGAAATGAATCCTGAACAGTTATGGGAAACCACAATGGATCCTAAAACTCGTCGTCTTTTATCTGTTAATATCAAAGACGCAGTAATGGCAGATAAGATGTTCACTATCTTAATGGGCGATCAAGTCGAACCCCGACGAGTTTTTATTGAACAAAATGCATTAGCTGTTGAGCATTTAGACATTTAAATCAGAGAAAGTGTATTGAGGTGTTCTGCTTTAGGTTCTGAATATTAGTAATGTTTGTCACTCTGCGGATCTGCATGCAGAAATTTATATCTTTTGATTAATCAATATTTCTGTTTATTTGCATCCGCACAATATATCCATACGGAAACTCATGAAAGAATTCAAAAAAAATCCTTAAAGTGAAGAAATAAACATTTTTGTTCCTCGAAAAGAAGGTCAACTTTATATGTTTTAATAGGCTTTTATCATATATTTATACTATACATTGCTCGCTAAAAATGGAGAAAAATGGTTTATTCTAAGAGAATGCTTAAAAACGAATACAGTTGAAATTTTGAAAAAAGTCAGAAAACATAAGAAATTGCGTGGAATTACTTAAGAAAATTATCAAAAAAACGGCAAAGAAACTAGTACTTAAGCAATAGGTAGTTATTTTGAATTTAAAAATATCCTCAAAAATATGATTTTTCGAAAACTGCTAAACTTGAAGATGCATCGTCTCTCATTGAAATAGTCTATCTTCGTAATTCAGAAACATAATGCATTACATCTTTTATGATCTTTAACTAGGAATTAAAAAGCATTTTATAAGACTTGGCTTTTCTATTTTCTAAAGGTTCTTTCTTAAATCTAGATAAAAACTCGCTGTTTAAATGAAAAACCGTCACACTGAATATACAGACTTCGAAGCAACTTTCCTTTCCTAAAGATCATTATAGAGCTAGTGACCTTGTCATATAGGATTGCAAAACATAGCAACCAAAAAAAATCTTAAAGGAAATTTAAAACAGGAAAGCTCATTCTCATTTGATGAAAAACACTGATAAAAAATTAGCTATTAGCTGAAATCAAAGAGATTATGCCACCATTTTTAATATCCATATGAAACTTTAGTTTAATCAGCAACTTTCATAAGAATATATAAAAAAATTCTAATCCCATCAGAATATTTCTTAATTAATAGAAATTAATAGAAAGCATATAAAATCACAACTTCCTAATTTCATTGAACTTCAACTAGACAAATTAGTTACCACGATACCAGTTCATATCAATAAATTCATATAATCTAAATCATAAAAATTAATATATACAATTACTTACTCACAATAAACAAAATTAGACTCAGAAATTAAAACTCTGATTAATACTTTAAGAATAATTCCAATTAATAATGCTATCTTGTATGAAAATATATTTATTTTAGATGAGAAAGGATCATCGTGTTTCCAGTTCACAAAAATTTCGAACTCTTACAGAAACTATTATTAAAACTTAAATAACTCTCACAGCATTTTTATCACTAGAAAAACTTAATGTTTCTTATTCTAATTAGATAATATGATGTTATCATTGCGGATTAGAATCCTGTTATTTAGAAAGTAGGAACTAGGCTACTCAAATTAACAGGTAATAAAAATTACCTTCTATTTTAGGAAAATACCCGATTTCGAAAAAACCAGTTATTCATTAGATTAAACCCAAGATTAAACCCAGATTTTGGTTTCTGAAATTAAATTTGTTATACGGTATAGAATAAACTATATAAAGTTAAAGATCTCTAAAGGATACACAAAAATAAAAAAGCCAAAGTGCTAAGATAAAAATGATAGATATAGTAAAATGCGTAACCATTAAATATGAAATTATTGACTCGTTTCTTACCTCACACTATTCATTGCTCCGTGATTCTGTAAGCCAATCTGGTAGCACGATAAGGAATTTTTTTAAAAATATTCCTTATATTAAAACTCAAAATATCTCATTTTACGGTATGTAATTTCGTAGAAAATGATTAAAAAAAATTAGTCTAATTTAGACTACAAAGCTTTTATATAAAAAACCTATAAAAAAACAAAAAGTCTTACTGAAATTCTAGGAAATACACTGACAAGTTTTAGAGCAGATAATAACCATATCCAATTTAATTATTTTTTAAATCACTTATTATTTACTTTATTTCCTGGAACGACTGGAACGAAAAAATAATCCATAAAACAATTTAGTTGTTCTCTTTTCCCGATAACTTTTCCAATTCTTTGGAAGAATTAATGATATATTTTTTTCAGCTTCAATATAAATATAGGCTTCAGAAGCAAGAATATTGGCCTCCTCTAACCATAATATGGCTTTATTAATCAGTCCTTGATAAAATGGTGGGTCAAGGAAAACAATGTTAAAAGTAGTATTTTTTAATTGTTGAGTACCGGATTGGAATTCTCCACAGACAAACTTAGTGTTTATGACATTTAAAATTTTAGCGTTCTTCTGCAGATTTTCAATAACAAATCTTGAGATGTCAACAAAAGTAACGTGAGCACATCCTCGAGATAAAGCTTCAAATCCTAATGCTCCACTACCTGCAAATAGATCTAAACAATAAGCATCCTTGATATAAGGAGACAACCAATTATATAGAGTTTCTCGAATACGATCTGCAGTAGGTCGCAATTCCGGCGAGGAAGAAAAAATAATTTTTCTTCCTCGCCATTTTCCACCAATAATTCGCGATTTTCCAGACAAATACTCGATCATATTATTTCATGTGCTTTTCATACCTAATACAATAAACCATTTTTAAGATGAATAAATCATTCAAATGCATCCTTTTAGTTTAGTACTACTAATTGAGTAAATTATAGATAAATTAATAAGCCAATCGCATCATCTTATTATGTTATGTCCTGCAATAAAGTTCAAAAAGGTTCAGTATTATGATATAATTCTTATTATTACTAACTTTCGATAAGGGCCCCCACCTAAAAAAATGTTTCGCTTTTTGAAATCAAAGCTTCATACAGAAGAAACTTGCGATGAGCCATTCCATCTACCTTTAAAGAAGAAATGGATCGACCAGCTTGGTGAGCGTTTAAAACGTACTCGTCATCGACTTACTGATGGGTTTAGAAGCTTACTGCTTAAAAAAAAAACAATCGACGCAAATTTACTGGAAGAATTAGAGACGATTCTGCTTTCAGCGGACGTAGGTATAGAAGCTAGTAAAACTATTCTTAACAATCTTTCTCAACGATTTGACCAGAAGTCCTTGGCTAACTCAACAGCACTAATTAATGCTTTCAAAAAGGAATTATTTTCAATTCTTGAACCTTGTCAAAGACCTCTGAAAATTAACCAATCCCCTTTTGTCATTTTAACTGTAGGAGTTAACGGTGTGGGAAAAACTACTACTATCGCTAAGCTTGCCTATTTTTACCAGCTGCAAGGAAAACGAATTATGCTAGCAGCTGGTGATACTTTCAGAGCAGCTGCTATTGATCAACTTCAAATATGGGGAGAACGTAATAATGTGCCGGTAATCACTCAACGTACCTCCAGTGCAGACAGCGCCTCCGTTATCTACAATGCTTTGGAAGAAACGATCGCGAGAAATTATGATATTTTAATCGCAGATACCGCCGGCCGCTTGCATACTCAATTCCATCTTATGGACGAGCTAAAAAAAATTAAGCGTGTTATGCAAAAGATCAGCTCTGAAGCACCTCATGAAACTTTGCTTGTGATTGATGCAGGAACTGGACAAAATGGATTTCATCAAGCAAATCAATTTAATAAATACATTGAACTAACAGGCATCGCTCTTACTAAATTAGATGGAACTGCAAGGGGAGGAATAATTTTCTCTATCGCTCAGAAAATGCGATTACCTATTCGCTTTATTGGCATTGGAGAGAAAATCAATGACTTAAGACCATTTAACGCTAAAGAATTTACCAACGCATTATTTTAATTCAGTAAGTTGTTTTTTCAATGTATTCGTCAATGTCACTGAGAAACCCATTTAAATGAACGTCGGACAAGCAGGTATCTCTTCTTTCTAATTCTTTATTCTGATCCGGAAACACATTATTAAAACCCATAATAACAACTGTCTTGTTTTATCTAAATAAAGAAGAGATAAGTACTATTTACACCGTATATTTGGAAATAATTTTACTTTTTTAATAATATTACCATTTGATAGTAGTATATTCTATTTAATAATTAATAATGCTTATTCCGTTAATTATTTCAAGCTGTCGACGTCGGCGTCAGGAAATTAATTAGCAGATTATGCATCTTGAGATAAAGTTTAGTATTGCAGTATGCACCTTATATTTTTATCAAGCAGTAGCATCATGTTAACAAACCAACAATGTTTATTTGACGAAACTACAAGCAACTTAACTTAGATCCAAAATTGCTTTTTGCAATTATGCAGCTATTAAAATTTTTTAATGCTTCAAATGTTACTACTACTTATTGTTACCCATAATTTAGCTCCCATTACTCTCTCTAATACATTGAATTATTCTTAGTAAGAAAAGCTATTTATTGGAAGAAGATCCAGATGAGTAAAATGAACTCTTATCGCGATCAAAAAAAGTATTGCATCCTCTCTTTTGTGAATGGGATATATTCACACCATTCACCTTTATACATAAGGTACTTAAAGCTAATGCAAGTGTTTTCTCTTTCGTCAGTTTAATGACGGCTTGTTATGAATAGTACTATCTAACATGCCTACTGCCCCCTTACTCTGAAGCTTTTTATTTCTAAAAAGCTTCTAGCCTAAACAAACCTTGAATGCAGTAAGTAATTATCTTAATTTATTTAAAATAAATACATTAAAATAAAAATAATCTTTCCTATGTTTAACATATTTTCCACCAAGCTTGATTAAAGTTAAAAAATCTATATCCTCGAAAGTATAATTGATATCCTAAAATCCAATCTACTACCTTATTTAAACTTAACCTGAGTAAATTGCTTACACCATTTCATGATGCTTGAAAAACAGAGTACTAAATACTCTGACTGTCTTTTTTATATGGGAGTAATTTTAATATTAGTAAGGTTATCCCATTAAATTTTAAAGTCACTACCAAAAAATCTTTTTTTAAATCCAAATTACCGGATTATCTAATTAACACTCTTATTCACGTTTTAAAGTTCTTTTTTGACTGATGCAGTGGTGCACAGAAAAAAGGGTACCTTCTTCATCATTGTTGAAGACACTACCAGAGCCATGGACAAAAACTTATAATATTTTAAATCCAATATTTGCATATTCTTTAATTCCTTCTATTAAAGCTAGCGCTCTGCCTCCACTTTTTCCTTGCCAATATTCTTCCTCTGTCCACTGCTACACTTTTCAATAATGATCTGAATAAGATTCTACAGGTCATCCTGTACTACAACTTAGATTTATTGTCTTCTATAATAAATTTCACAGCTTGCTTTTTTACTAAAAAAATTCATTTTTTCCATAGTAATACTATATTAGAGCAGAAACTAACTAAAGAGATAATAATATCTTAATGTATTCTGACTTTTGTAATACGACTTCATGTTTATTTAACACCCATTAATTTTATTAGTGATAGTGAGAATCAGTCCATATGATTTAACTTATTTCAGTGCCTTATTACAAAGAGTATCTGAAAGTATCCTGTATAACATCACTTTAAAGTCATACTCATACTCATGCTCAGGCTTGAGGCAATTCATCATCTTATGACAATGGGTGTTATCGTTTAACTAAATTTCTCTTTTGAATTTGAAAATAGGCAAAATATCGATCTCATCAAATTTCTCCAATTAACACCATTTGAGATTTAGGCTAGCAAGATAAATAGTTAATTGGAGAAATTTGTAGTGTGCTAGAAAAATCTTATGGCTAGTTAGGACTCTTAAACTAAGAAATCCATATAACACTCCTTATAGCACTCCTTCAAGAACAATGTTAGAATAAACATTTTAAATACCAACTCATTCAGATATTGAATAAAATAGTCATGAGTCAATTTATAACACAAGTAGAAGAGCAGTCGCTGGCGATTGGGAGCTTGAGTAGCTATATTAGCTGGGTTAATCGTATTCCCATGCTGAGTACTGAAGAAGAGTACGAATTATCTACTCAACTTCGACAAAATAATGATCTAGAAGCAGCTAGAAAACTTGTTCTTTCCCATCTGCGATTTGTTGTTCGAATTGCGCGAGGGTACGCAGGTTATGGCCTATCTCAAGCAGACTTAATTCAAGAAGGCAATATTGGCTTGATGAAAGCAGTGAAGCGATTTGACCCTAAAATAGGCGTTCGTTTGGTTTCTTTTGCTGTTCATTGGATCCGCTCTGAAATTCATGAATTTATTCTTAAAAATTGGCGTATCGTTAAGATTGCTACTACCAAAGCACAGCGAAAACTCTTTTTTAATTTGCGAAAACATACAAAAAAACAGGGCTGGTTTAGTGACCAGGAAGTAACCTTTTTAGCTGAAGAGCTTAATGTAAATGCCAAAGATGTGCGGCAAATGGAAGAAAGGCTAAACAACCAAGATGAAGCTTTCGATGGTATTAATGACGAGAACTATGGTAGCAATATAAGCTGGTGCGCTCCAGCTCATTATTTGGAAGATAAACGTTATAATCCTGCCACACAATTAGAGCGAAGTGATTGGTCAGAAGACCAAGAGCAACAACTTCATAAAGCACTGCAAATCTTGGATGAGCGTAGTCAAGATATTCTTCACCAACGTTGGCTAAGTGAAGAGAAGTTAACTTTAAATGAATTAGCGGAAAAATACGGCGTCTCAGCAGAGCGTATTCGCCAACTTGAAAAAGGTGCTATGCAGAAGATTCGCGAGACAATGACTGCTTAATCTTTTAATTTTAAGCGACTACCTCAAATTCACTGCCCATTTCACCTCCCATTTCTTCACGCTGTTCTGTTATTTCAGCTCAAATAAAACCTACAATTCTTAAACTCGAATAAAAACAAAAAGAAGAGTGCTTAAAAACTCTTTCATGATCTAAATTCATTCAAAAGATAGTCCGAATAATAACTGTACGTTGGTAAAATTTTTTGATTACTAATTACAATTACTGTAAGGAATAAGCTCAGTAATTCAAAATTCAGTAAAGAAAAATGAAAATCTCCGTCTTTTTTCAAAAATCTTCTTGTTTCTAAAGATTAATCACGACTTATTGCTAAATCTTTCTTGACATCTATAACATAAGAAAAATATTTACTTCTCGTGATGCACTTTCTGATTTAAAGCAAGTATCAACTAATTAAGGTTGTCTTTAAACGGTAGAAAAAATTAGCCTATACTATATGTTAATCAATTGAAAATTGATACGAAAAACTTTCTATCCAGCAACAACCTGAAGATAATTTCTAATTAGCACAGTTTTATAACTAATCGGTATTCCAATCTTATTTTTTACAATAAAACATTAAATAAAACCGTTTTATTCTTGGAGCGACTGCATAAAAAAACATACAAAACGCAATTGACCAAGTTATAAAGTCAATATAAATAATAAATAAAAAGTAAGTGTAATAACCTCTACTTAATTGGCTTTTAGAGCTTTTACTAGCTTTCCATTTCAGATCATGATAAAAGCTTTCAAATGAGATCATCGCAATGGATCAATTTTCAAAAAACTATACTCATCTTGCACCAATATTGGGATCAGCAAGGCTGTGTTTTACTTCAGCCTCTCGATATTGAAATAGGAGCGGGCACCTTTCATCCTGCTACTTTTTTACGAGCCATAGGTCCTGAACCTTGGCGAGCTGCTTATGTTCAACCTTCTAGGAGACCGACTGATGGTCGATACGGAAATAATCCCCAACGCACCCAACATTATTATCAATATCAGATTATCTTAAAACCATCTCCAGATAATATCCAAGAACTTTACCTCAATTCGTTAAAAGCTTTAGGCATCGATCCTTTAATCCATGATATTCGCTTTGTAGAAGATAATTGGGAAGCACCAACGTTAGGTTGCTGTGGTGTTGGGTGGGAAGTATGGCAAGATGGAATGGAAATTACTCAATTCACGTACTTTCAAAAAGTGGGTGGCTTTCCATGTAACCCCATCACAGGAGAGATTACTTATGGATTAGAACGATTAGCTATGTTTCTTCAAGGGGTAGACAACATGTTTGATTTGATTTGGACAGATGGACCTCATGGGTCCATCACTTATGGTCAAATCTTTCATCAAAATGAACTTGAAATGTCAGCTTATAATTTTAAACACGCTAATGTAAGTTCACTTTTTAAGAATTTTGATTTTTACGAAAAAGAAGTTGATCGATTAATTAAAGTTAAAATTCCTATAGCGGCTTATGAAATGGTACTAAAAGCTTCCCACACATTTAATCTTTTAGATGCTCGGCAAGCTATTTCAGTTAGTGAACGTCAGCGTTATATTTTACGTATTCGAAAATTAGCGCATATGGTAGCAAAAGCGTATTACTCAGCAAGGGAAAAACTTGGTTTTCCGATGTTAAAGACAGAGATAGTATAATGGTTACCCAAGATTTTCTATTGGAAATTGGTTGCGAAGAATTACCTCCACGTATCTTAGATGAATTATCACAAATCTTATCTCAAAATATTAAAAGAGAACTTGAAAAAGCCGAACTCTCATTTGAGTCCATGCATCGTTATGCAACTCCTCGTCGGTTAGCAGTATTAATAAAAAATTTAATATCAGAACAGCCGTCTCGTATTTTAAGACGTCAAGGCCCAAGCGTGCAAGCAGCCTTTGCCAAAAACGGCACTCCTACAATAGCCTGTTTAGGATTTGCTCGTTCTTGTGGCGTTTTAATAAATCAGCTTAAAATAAAAGAAACAGAAAAAGGGACATTTATTTATTGTCAGATTGAACAACCGGGCCAACCCACCCGTAAATTACTACCCCAAGTTATTCAATCTGTCATCAAAAATCTTCCTATTCCTAATGCCATGCGTTGGGGAAATCATTCTGAATCTTTTGTACGCCCTGTTCATTGGATGACGATGTTATTTGATAAAGAGACTATACCGGCAACTATTCTAGGCCATACTGCAAATCGCAAAACGTTTGGACATCGTTTCCATCACCCAAAAGCTATTACCATTACTCAACCTGCTGACTATCAAAAATTACTGCTAAACCATGGAATGGTTATTGTTGATTTTAATAAGCGATGCGAAAAAATTCGCAAACTAATAAAAAAAACAGCATCCTCAAAAGGAGAAGCGATAATTGATGAAGAGCTATTAAAAGAAGTAACCGGAATGGTCGAATGGCCTGTAGCATTATTGGGTCATTTTAAGTTGGAATTTCTAAAGCTTCCCTGTGAATTATTAGTCACCACGATGCAAGTTCACCAACGTTGTTTTCCTATAAAAAATAAGCAAGGTGATTTGTTACCTCATTTTATTCTTATAAGCAATATTGTAAGTAAGAATCCTAAATGTGTTATTGAGGGAAATGAGAAAGTGATAAATGCGAGATTAACAGACGCTTCCTTTTTTTATCGTAACGATCTTAAAGTATTGCTCGAAGATCGAATACCTAAACTAGCAGGAATTATTTTCCAAAAAAAATTAGGGACTTTATTGGATAAAGCTACACGCATATCTAAAATTTCTGCTTTTATTTCTAAGAAAATGCAAGGTAATGAAAATTTAACGGAAAGAGCCGCGCTATTAGCCAAATGTGATTTAGTTAGCAAAATAGTCTGCGAATTTCCCAGTTTACAAGGGACAATGGGTTATTATTATGCTTTACATGATAAGGAATCTAAAACTGTCGCCAAAGCCATTCAAGATCATTATCTACCACGATTTTCTAGAGATAGCCTTCCGAGAAATTTAGAAGGTACTTGTATTGCTATTGCAGATCGTTTAGACACACTTATTGGCATTATTGGCATTAATAAATTTCCTACGGCCAATAAAGATCCCTTTGCTTTGCGTCGCGCAGCTCTTGGAATTTTACGTCTTTTAATTGAAAAAGAACTTCCACTCGATTTGATAATATTATTAAAAAAAACAGAAAAAAATTATGTTAATCAATTACCTAACAAGAACGTAGTCAATCAATCCTTCAATTTTATTATTGAACGACTTCGTGCTTGGTATCTTGAAAAAAATGTATCTTCAGCAGTGTTTATGGCAGTTCTTGCTACTCATCCTACAGAACCATTGGATTTTGATCGACGTATCAAAGCTGTGCAACATTTCCAAACTTTACCTGAAGCTAACGTTCTAACAGCTGCCAATAAACGAGTAAGCAATATTTTAAAAAAACAATCGATTAAAATAAAAGTTAATCAGATCGATCCTTCTCTATTCGATTCCGATGCAGAGCATAAGCTGGCTGAAGAACTGAAAACCCATGTTAAGTCAGTCAACAGTCTGTGTGAGGAAGCAGATTATCTGAGAGCGCTAAGTGAGTTAGTATCATTAAAAGATCCTATTAATACATTCTTTGATAAAGTGATGGTAATGGTGGACGACAAAAAAAAACGTGACAATCGATTAATACTATTAATTTCTCTGCAAAAGTTGCTTACAAAAATTGCTGACATTTCGTTATTATCATGAATATCACCACTTGGGTTTAGTTTTTATGATGGTTAGACTTTATGAATTAAACTGTCTCGAAATTCCACTTCGTAATTACTTCTGAGCCTTTTAAATCCACCTAAAATCTATAAAATACCTGAACAAATTTTTAATTAATAAATTGTATTTTATTTCATCAACAGAAAGTAATGGGTTTGTATCGCAAAAAAATACTCTAAAGATAAATACGCGCATTTTAAGTGATTTATTCAAAAAATAACTTTCTCCTGATTTTTAAGAGCCTTTTAAAATTTCATAATTATCTCTCTAATTATATTTCCTTAAAATCTTTTGTGTGAATTTAACAAAATTAGTTGAGATAATGATCTGAATTGCTACAAGACATTCCTATAAAAAAATTGAATCTTCCCTGCTACCATTTATCTTAAAAAAAGCATACCGAGTTTACCAATTACTGAGATTTAATTAAAGATTATTATTTAGTTCAAGATTATAGCCAAACAACTTGGCCATTTATCTTTTTAAAATTAGATAATAATGCGATTATTTTGATATACGCGCGGCTTCTGCTGCTCGCCTAATAGTAAAAAACCTACATTATCGCACTTAACTTTAAATTGTGAAAAGACAATTAATCATAATAGATAAAAACGGTGTATCGATTGACGAAGATCAAAAAAATGTCATAGCCTATATCGATTAATACAACTTAGCTAAATCAATAGGATAGCAAATAGTCTTGATCAAATTTTTCTCAACACTTTCTATCCTGCCTTTGGAGTTATCAAGCGTCACCGAATATTAAATTACTCCGTTATTCCTCAAATATAATTCAGTTTCTTTTTTCGCTATTAATTCTTTAGCTTTCTCAATGAGAAAGTCGATGCTGACTAAGTTTAACAATAAAGTGAGAAAAATCCTTTTACAAATCATAATCTAAATCATTTTCAGAAGATATGATTTATTTATAATACTATTTAAGGATAATCTTTCTTTAATAGTAGTTAAAAATTTTAAAGTAAACTACTGCCTTTTTAAAAACATTTGTCTGTTTGACAGACTGACACCCCTGATTTATATTTTAAATCTATATGTTGTATTGGTTAGGCAAACATTTATGAAACAAACTTATCAACCCAGTAAATTAAAACGAAATCGCACGCACGGGTTTCGAGCACGCATGGCTACTAAGAGTGGTCGACGAATACTGAATCAGCGCAGAGCAAAAGGAAGAAAACGCTTAGTAGATTGATGAATTATAATTTCTCAAAGAATTGGCGAATTCGTACTACAGCCGAATTTCAGCGCGTTTATTCAGAATGTCAAATTTTGTCTGGACATTACTGTTTTCTCTACTATTGGAATAATAATTTCAGCTACTCTCGTTTAGGAGTCGTAGCTAGTCGAAAAAACTTAAAAAAAGCAGTAATGCGAAATCGTATCAGACGAATAGTGAAAGAAAATTTTCGTTTGCAAAAGCATCGCTTACCTTCAGTAGATATTGTTTTTATAGCAAAATTTCGATCAGGGAAAGCAAGCAAAAAAGAGTTGCATGAATGTATAAACCAATTACTCCATCAATTGATTGTACTGTCCGAAAGGTCCTTCTTAAAATGATTAAAATTTATCAATATAGGATAAGCCCTTATATAGGAAACGCTTGTCGTTTTTATCCAAGTTGTTCTTGTTATGCTAAAATCGCTTTCAAACGATTCAATGTAGTGAAAGCGATTTATTTAACCATTTTTCGGCTCTTAAAGTGCCATCCTTTTCATCTAGGAGGAGTAAATTTGGTCCCTGAAAACAATAAAAAGTTAATGTAGTTTATATAGTAATGGATATTAGAAAAGCAGTTGTATACATCATCGTTGCCTTTTTAGCTATTGCGATTTTAAACACCTGGATGCACGATTACCCACCTGCTCTCAAGCAGTACTCTACAAAATTAGTGAGTGCGAAATCGAACGGAAAAACACCTAAAGACTATATCCCATTAACATTCAATCCACTGGATAGAAAAGAAAAAATTAGAAATAAAGCAGCTCTCTATTCCGATTTGAATCAAGAGAAAATCTCTAAAAAACAATTAGTTATTATTAAAACAGATGTTTTAGAATTAAGTATTGATACTTACGGAGGCAATATCGTTTCAGCTAAATTGCTTAAATACCCAGTCTCATTAGAAGAAAATCAAAATCCAATCCAAATTTTAAATGATAATACTGATCATCTTTACATTGCTCAAAGCGGCTTTACTAATTTAAATGGAGGGGTGCCTATTCACTACATAACACAAAAAAGTCAATATGAACTGACTGATAATCAAAATGAACTCATTGTTCAATTAACAGGTCAGACAGCGTCTAATGGCCTGCACATTATAAGAACCTATACTTTCCATCGCAATAATTATGCGGTTCAAATGACTTATCAAGTGCATAATAATACAAAAAAACTCTGGGAAGGTAGTCTCTATGCTCAAATTACTCGACGAGAGCCTTCAGTTAAACATCACCATTTTTACATGCGAAGTTATAATGGTGCAGCTATCTCTGGTCAGAAAATGCTTTATGAAAAGATCACCTATGCAGCGATGGATAAAAAAGATATTGATCGTACTTCAAAAAATGGTTGGGTTGCTATGCAACAACATTATTTTTTAAGTGCTTGGATTCCAAGCAATCCAGATCTTACTTATCACTATTACAGTCATGTAATTCGCTCTAAAACCAGTAGTAGCGCTAATCTTTATATCATTGGCTTTACGAGTCCAAAAATGATAGTGGAATCGGATAAAACAGTTATAGGTCATACAGTATTTTATGTCGGTCCAGAGATAGCAAAACAATTAAAAAAATTAGCATTAGGTCTAGATCGAACCATTGATTATAGTTGGTTATGGCCAATTTCTACTCTGTTATTTTGGATAATAAGTGCTATTCATGTCATAGTTAAAAATTGGGGATGGACTATTATTCTAACAACAATCCTTATCAAAATTGTTTTTTATTGGTTCTCCGCAAAAAATTTCCGATCGATAGCTCGCATGCGTGAAATGCAACCCCGTTTACAATCTTTAAAAGAGCGTTATGGTGATGATCGGCAAGCATTGAGTCAAACCACCATAGAGCTTTATCGTAAAGAAAAAATTAATCCATTAGGCGGTTGTTTGCCCATGTTAATTCAGATTCCAGTTTTTATCGCATTTTACTACGTAATTATTGAAAGTGTAGAGTTACGCCAAGCACCATTTATTCTTTGGATCCACGATTTATCTGTAAAAGACCCCTATTATATTCTACCCATTTTAATGGGACTTAGTATGTTAGCTCAACAATGGTTATCACCAACCTCATCTGACTTTACTCAACAAAAAATGATGTGGATTTTACCAATGGTCTTTACTGTATTTTTTATCAATTTTCCTGCTGGACTTGTATTATATTGGTTAACTAACAACGTAATGCAAACTTTTCAGCAGTGGTATTTCAATAAAACCTATGAGAATCATAAAGTAAAGTTAAAAATTCGACGTGAAAGAAAGAAAAAGTAAAGATTTTATCTTCTCTCTTGCATCTGCTACCTAATTCCGTCTTTTATTCTAGCTTCAGCAAAACCTTGTGTGTCCTTAAATGAGGATAATTTAAAGTTGTGTTACAATCTATTTTTCTTAATTATGTTTGAGATTTCTCATGAAACTATTGCCGCATTGGCAACTCCTGCAGGTCGGGGAGGGATAGGTATCGTCCGTATTTCTGGTGCTAATACACCTTTTATTGCTAAAAAAATAGTGGGGTTCGTTCCAAGACCGAGACATGCCACTTTGAGTGTATTTAAAGACTTTGACGGATCTCTCATTGATGAAGGGATAGCTTTATATTTTCCTAAACCTCACTCTTTTACGGGGGAAGATATCTTGGAGTTACAAGGGCATGGTGGGCCAGCAGTTATGGATCGGCTTTTAAAAAGCACCATAGAAGCAGGCGCTCGATTAGCACGGCCTGGAGAATTTTCTGAAAGAGCCTTTTTAAATAATAAAATTGATTTGGTTCAAGCCGAAGCTGTTTCTGATTTAATTAATGCTACCTCGGAACAAGCAATGCGTTCAGCAGTTCGCTCTCTTCAAGGAGAATTTTCTCAGAAAATTACTGTATTAGTAAATAGATTGATTAAATTACGCATGTATATCGAAGCAGCTATCGATTTCCCTACAGAAGAAATTGATTTTTTGACTGATAGTGTTCTTCAAAAAAAGATAGAGAAAATACTAAAAAATATTCAAGAAATTGAAAAAACAGCAAAACAAGGAGCACTATTGCGGGATGGTATTACCGTTGTTATTGTTGGTGAACCTAATGTAGGTAAATCCAGTCTATTGAATTTATTAAGTGGACAAGAAACAGCAATTGTTACAGATATTGCAGGTACTACTCGGGATATTTTGCGAGAATCAATTCATATTGATGGGATGCTAGTTCACATATTAGATACAGCAGGATTGCGAATTACTGAAGATATTGTAGAGAAAGAAGGTGTTAGGCGAACTAAAAAAGCTGTTGAACAAGCTGATCTTATTTTACTAATGGTAGATGCTTCTCAAACTTCATCAGGAACAATCAAAAATACCTTATCTGAGCTTTTTTCAGAAAATAAAAGTTATATTCCAATTACTATTGTGGAGAATAAAATTGATTTGATAAAAGAAAAGTCTTCCAAAGAAAGAAGTGATTACACACGAATTAAACTTTCAGTTAAAACTGGTGCAGGCATCGAAATTTTAAAAGCACACTTAAAAGAAATGGTTGGATTTGAAATGACAAATGAAAGTAATTTTATCGCCAGGAGTCGTCATTGTGATGCCATTAGAAGGAGTAAAATGTTTCTTCAGAATGCTTATAAACAATTAACTCGACAAAAAGCAGGTGAACTTGCAGCAGCAGATCTTTTTCTAGCTCAGAAAGCTCTAACAGAAATTACAGGTGAATTTACGTCTGATGATTTACTTAAAAAAATATTTTCCGAATTTTGTATCGGAAAGTAAAGAAATAATTATCTTAATAAGATTTTAAATAAGATAGTAAACTTGCTAAAATTTGTTTAGATGAAAAATGTTGCTCAACAATTCGAAGTCATTGTAGTCGGGGGGGGGCATGCTGGTACTGAGGCAGCCTTAGCATCTGCACGTATGGGTGCTCGAACTTTATTACTTACTCATAACATCGAAACACTTGGCCACATGTCTTGCAATCCCGCAATTGGAGGAATTGGCAAAACTCAATTGGTTAAAGAAATTGATGCTCTAGGTGGGATTATGGCTTGTGCGGCTGATCAAGCTGGAATCCACTTTCATACCCTTAATTTACGTAAAGGCCCAGCTGTTCGAGCAACCCGGGCTCAAGCTGATCGCATTCTCTATAAAGCAGCTATTCGCCGAACATTAGAAAATCAGCCAAACCTTTGGTTATTTCAACAAGCGGTAATTGATTTAATTGAAGAACATCATCGAGTCAAGGGTGTTGTCACTCAGATAGGTCTCTGCTTTTATGCTCCTGCAGTCATATTGACAGTAGGAACCTTTTTAAGTGGTAAAATTCACATCGGTATGAAAAACTACAGCGGTGGTTATATGGGCTCTTCCCCTACAGTCATTACCCTCGCTGAACGATTACGAGACATGTCTTTTCGAGTCAAACGGTTTAAAACTGGAACACCTCCGAGGATCGATGGGCGAACTATTGATTATTCTCAACTGGAAGAGCAACCTAGTGATCAGCCTACACCAATCATGTCCTATTGTGGCAAGATTAGTGAACATCCGAAGCAAATGTCGTGTTTTATTACTTATACTAATGAAAAAACCCATGATATTATTTACTCAGGATTAAAGACCTCTCCGATTTTTTCAGGGGTTATTCAAGGTGTGGGGCCACGCTATTGTCCTTCTATTGAAGATAAAGTAGTTCGCTTCCAAGATCGTCTTTCACATCAAATCTTTTTAGAACCAGAAGGATTAAATACTCCTGAAGTTTATCCTAATGGAGTTTCTACCAGCTTAGATTTTGATATTCAAGTAGATTTTATCCATAGCATAAAAGGATTAAAGAACTGCCACATCACTCGTCCTGGTTACGCCGTAGAATATGATTATTTTGATCCTCGCGATCTAAGATCTTCTTTAGAAACAAAGTATCTTCCTGGGCTTTATTTTGCAGGACAAATAAATGGTACCACAGGTTATGAAGAGGCAGCAGCACAGGGTCTTATTGCGGGAATTAATGCTGCTTTGCAAATTCGGGAGCGCAAACCTTGGACACCAAGGCGTGACGAAGCATATATTGGAGTTTTAATTGATGATCTTATTACTCAGGGCACGACAGAGCCCTATCGCATGTTTACGAGTCGTTCGGAATATCGATTATTGTTACGTCAAGACAATGCTGATTTACGACTGACCGCAAAGGGGCGAGAATTAGGATGTGTAGACAATGTCCGATGGGAATCTTTTATTCACAAAAAGGAAATGATTAAAAAAGAACAAAAACGATTGAAACAATATTTGGTTAGACCAAATACGACCATTGCACAATCCATTGAAACATATTTTCAACGGACATTAAAACGAGAACATCGTTTGTTAGATCTCTTGCGCCGGCCAGAAATCACTTATTTTCAATTAATGAGTATTGAGAATTTAGGGCCTGGAGTTTCTGATGCAATAATAGCTGAGCAAATTGAGATTCAAGCAAAATACGAAGGCTATTTAATTCATCAGCTCAAGGAAATTGCTCGTCATAAAAAATATGAAGATATGAAAATTCCCGAATCAGTAGATTATAAGGAAATTGCTTGTTTATCTAATGAGGTGCGCCAAAAATTAATAGAAATTAAACCTACCACAATTGGGCAGGCTAGACGTATCCCCGGAGTTACTCCAGCAGCAGTTTCCTTATTACTTGTTCATCTAAAAAAAAGAGGAATATTATAAGCATTCCGCTTTTTCCGCTCTTTTTTATACCGATGTTTTTCCTGGTTTAAAAGTTGTGAAGAGAAAAATTAAGAAAAACATTTGGGTTTTTAAATAATATCTTGAAGAGTTACAGAAAATCATACCAATTCTTTTATTCGCCTCAAAAATAGAGTCCGATTTATAAACCTTGCACGAGGTTATGAATCATGAATTCATGATGGGAGTAAGCTCATCCATAGGATTAAAAAACATTGTATTTTGTTAGTTGATATGCATCTACGGATTGTAGCACTGCATGGGTTTGAGAAAGTTGGTAGGTAAATTATTTTTTTCAATTAATGCAGTCATTTGATAGTCTAACTTGTGCATAGAGTATTTTGTATTTTTCTAACTGAAACGCGATCTACCATCCTACTAAATAGTGATCCTTATCACAGCTGAAGAGTCGTCTCCCGTTGAAAATCTGGTTGAAAAGAATTTTCTTTATACGATTTTATTTTGACAATTATATCCTTTTTCAATACAGATATTATGTTTTAGAAAATTTGATTAGGTTTGTTATGGAGTATTGAGCGAATCTGAAAATCAGATACCCTGTATTAAAAATCGATGAATTTTTATGAACAATATATTAGAATCATAATTGTCTAAAAAGTCTCTGAAAAGTGGTTTATTCATTTTGAGGAGAAAGTTTAGCAGAACGGTTATTCTTAACAAAGGAGTCAGATACAGTTGTTTACTGAATCATACTAAATTCGACCCCTGTGGGCTTATTTAACCTTAACGAAAGGAATGGTAATGTATCTTATCATAGATATAGACATTACGTATAGTATAAAAGCAGGATAGGGATTGGAATATAGATGGATTAAGTGAGTTAGAATAAATGAAATTGATTGAAATTAATTGTACAAACACATCATTTTTGAGGGCAGTGAATTAAAAAATTACTGACCGAATAAGGAACTTTAGGGAGCTAGTGTCAATTTACTCATAGGAAACGTCATATGGACTGTTGTTTTATTCTCTTTACATCTTGTCTTAAAGTAATTATCAGCGAATACTGTTGACAACTATGACTTAGTAGCTGAGTTGAATCAAATTTCCATCTTTTTTTGCCCGATTTTTGTTGAAACTGTAGATAAATTCTTATGAAAGCATCACTTTTTTTATTAAAATTTTAGAATTGAATTCTGATGTCCGCACCCAATTGGATTCAAACAAAGTCATATTGGTCCGTTTCAAGGTTTTAAGCGTTATAAGAATTTCGTCAAATGATATTTTCATAGATAAAGAGATTGTAAAAAATGGTCTTTATATATGAAACAGAAAAATTAATTCATTAATTTGTAGAGAGTAAAAAGTAAGATACTTTGAATCTCGACAGATCCTGATGATAGTTGGCTTGCTTGCAAAAGGATTTATCTGAATAAGCTTGGTGCTTTATAGATTTGCAGCTCAGTATAATTCAAAATGTATATGTTATTTAAGTAATAATATCAGTGAATCGGTGAGGATTTGAGAACGAATACGATAATAAGGATGATTTACTTCTAAGACAAAACTGTAAATTCAAATTTAATTTGAGCTCGTTGCTGTTACTAATTAATTTTTAATTAAATTAAGGAACTAATGACACAGACTGATTTTTTTTACTCTCGAAGCCTAGTTAAATTTTGATTTAGTAAGTTTGCGGCTTAGAAAAGCTAAATTATTTAACTGTATCGAGAATTTAGGTTTGTTCAATTAATTAACGTTATTAATGAGAGAAACATAATGATTAAAATCTTAATAGAAATAAGGAAATTTGGTGAATCAAAAGCGTTTGCTAACTAACGATTCAGTGCAAAAAGATTAATGCTTGAAAAACCGTCGCCATTATATTCTTCCTACTATTCTCACTACTTTTAAATGCATTTTTTATGATTTTGATTTTTAGGGCACTCTACTTGCTAGAAGGAATTCGTGTTCTTCTTTATTCTCCATTTCGTATGGATTAAATTGAAGATTATGCAAAGCGCGAAGTAACTTATATTAGAAAATGTGAATACTCAATTCTAAATAACTTTCGATATATTATACTCAGTAATTATACTCAGTTAGGTAAATTATTTAGGATTTCGTTTTTACTTGATTTATAAAGTAACTGCGGTAAACACGATGTTAAGTGGGGTCAAATAAAAAGATAAAAAATTAGTTCCTGAGAAATTAGTTAATCGTTTCAGAAATTAAAAAATTTTTTAGCTACACTATATTAAATAGTCATCACGATTAATTTTATAAATGACATTATATTTAATTTTTATGGAAGAAAAAAAGATTAATTAACAATACCAAAGATTGGTATCTCAAATTATTTGAATTATATCAATATTATAATTTTTAAAGATGCTAATAAAAGTTTTATTAAACATTTAGATTGACTAATTGTCGATTGCATTAATTTTGATAGATGAATTTTTTCTGGAAGATTAGCCTTACCGCAATAATAAAATAACTAGCAACTATCAATCGAACTGTATAAGATTGGGCTAATTTTTTATGATTTTACCAAAAGTAGTTACTAATAAATTGGTGCGAACTTCATAATAGGGAACTGATTTTGTTATAGTGGCACAGAATATGAATTACTCTTTATAAGTCTAACCTTCTGAAGTTATTGCTGATTGCAAAGGACAGAGAAGACTATAGAAGATAATTTTTATAGGACTACCCTTTTGCGCTTTCACTTTTTGAGTTGTTATCTTTTTATTATCGCTCTGTTTCTGCTTTTCATATCGGGATTTATGAGAATAAATTTCAGTTTCAGATAGAATTGCATAAGATTTCTTTTTATATTTTTTAATCGTGAAATTTATTTTAAAGTAGGATAAGAGAACCATTTAAAATAATATCATTTAATATCATCATCATCCATAAAATTATCAGATAACTTTCTTTTCTTTTGTAAGGGCAAAGTATTGTCTATTGAAACATAATAAAAGTAATCAATATATTTAGATACTAATATTTCTTCTTATTATGATCATCGTAATGTTTTCTAGTTGCAATAGCAATTGCGTAGTGTCCCATAGATATGCAGAACTATCTCTTTAAATATTTTTAATATTCTTATTAATTTTTATGATTCTATATTTGTTTCCATTTATTCCAAAGACACGAAAGAAAAATTCTAGAGATGCTAATATATCAACCTGCTTTATCGAATTAGACTAAGGCATCATATTTCTGAAGTAATCTTGCTACTCCCTCTAAAAATCTATATACTTGGAAGTTCATAATCGTTTTTCGGTGACGGAAGTGTTTGTGCATCAAAAGTCTCCTTCTGATAAAGCAGCACAGTCCACCCGCTTAATTGCTTATCGGTTAGTTGGGCTGCAAACAATAGTTATTGCTGTCGTTGCCTTTTGGTGGTGGATCGAAAAGGGGCGAGGGGAAGGATTATCTGTACTTTTAGGAGGTATGGCTTGCCTGTTGCCCAGCCTTTATTTCGCTCGTCGTTTATTTGATACCACAAGCCTTCAAGCAGTTAAGCAACTCATGGTTAATTTCTATACAGGAGAATTAATCAAATTGATACTAAGTGCTGGACTGGTGATTATAATTGTCCTATATGTCCCAGTCTCTATTGTATCTTTTATCATCGGATTTGTAGGGGCTCAGTTTGGATTTTGGCTTGCGCCATTAGTTATTTAAGTTTAGATAGAATCTAATGAATACACAGATTAATTTGACATCAGCGGAATATGTTCAAAATCATATGGTCCATTGGACACTGAACCTGCATAATCTTACATTCACGAATGGAGGTTTTTGGACACTTAATCTTGATACTCTTATTGTTTCTGTAGTACTCGGCCTCTTATTTCTTACTCTCTTTTATATGATTGCACGGAATGCAACAGTAAACATCCCAGGAAAATGGCAAAATTTTGTGGAAATGGTTGTGGAAACAGTCGATAAAACAGTTAAAGGTTCTTTTCATGGTGATCGAAGCTTAGTAGCACCTCTAGCACTGACTATTTTCATTTGGGTGTTTTTAATGAATTTTATGGATCTTATGCCTGTTGATTTAATACCCCACTTATTTCATTTTATTGGTATAAACCATTTCAAAGCGGTCCCTACAGCAGATTATACTTTAACCTTTGCTATGTCGATTACCGTTTTTATTTTAGTTATTTTTTATAATTTTAAAATAAAAGGCGCTATTGGTTTAGGGAAGGAAATTTTAAGCCAACCATTTGGCTGGTATCTTATCCCTATTAATATGATTTTTCGTTTGATTGATGAAGGGGTTAAACCGATTTCCTTAGGATTACGACTTTTCGGAAATCTTTTTGCAGGAGAATTAATTTTTATATTAATTGCATTATTACCCTGGTGGAGTCAGTTTACATTAGGCATAGTTTGGACGATATTCCATTTGTTGGTGATCACAGTTCAGGCATTTATTTTTATGATGCTGACGGTTGTGTATATCAGCCTTGCAGCAGAATCACATTAAATTTAATAAATATTAAAGAGGAGAAATTAATGAATATCGCTCAGTTAATCTCAAATGTGCAGGGGTTTTCAGCGATTGCAGCAGGCTTATTTATTGGGCTTGCAGCAATGGGAACAGCTATCGGATTTGGTATACTCGGTGGGAAGTTCTTGGAAGGGGTGGCCCGACAACCTGAATTGTCGACTATGTTGATGATTCGCATGTTTTTAATGGCAGGATTAGTAGATGCATTTGCTGCTATCTCATTGGTAATGGGGTTGATTTTGATTTTTGCTCGAAATCCATTTTTGAATGTTTTAATGGAAGCTGTAGGAAAAACTACTATTGGTCAATAACTGAGCTCAATTTTTGGTGTGTAAATAAAAGTAAATAAGGGTAAGTTAAGAATGGATATTAATGCATCGTTGATTGTACAATTGTTTGTTTTCATAGTATTTATTGGACTGACAATGAAGTTTTTATGGCCACCAATAATAAAAGCTCTTGAAATGCGCCGTAAAAATATTGAGAATGGATTATTTGCTGCGAAAAAAGGCTATAAGGAACTTAAGCTTGCAAAAATTAAGGCAAAAGAAGAGCTGATAGAAGCAAAAGCACAAGCGGCTCAGATAATTGAAAAAGCAAATCAACGCGCAAATCATATAATTGAATCTGCTAAAAATAAAGCGCACGAAGAAGGAATGCAATTTCTAAAGTTAGCTAAAAGTAACATTAAACAAGAATACAACACGGCAAAGATTGAATTGATTCAGCAAGTATCTGACATTGCTATAGCAGGTGCTCAAAAGATTTTGCAACGCGAAGTGAATAAAGCTAATAATGATCATTTAGTCGATGAATTAGTTAGTGAGATTTAAGGATGGTTTCGCATTTAAAACTTGCAAGGCCTTATGCCAAGGCACTCTTTATGGAAGCCAAAGAGAATGATCAATTAACTTCTTGGTTGGTAATATTAAATGTCCTTGCAAAAATTATTGAAAATAGATCAATAGGTTCAGTGATTGATAATCCTAACGTTTCAGATGAAGAAATAAAAGATGTATTTCTTAAATTGCTTCACGAAATTGAACCAAAGACTATTCATATTGTAAAAGAGAAATTGAGAAATTTTCTTCAATTACTGATAGATGGAAAAAGATTAATTGCTTTACCCGATATTGCTTTGTTTTATAGTAAGATTTTAAATGATTATAAAGGGATAACAGAAGCCGAGGTTATATCAGCTTTCCTTTTAAGTAATAACCAACGGAAACAAATTAAAAAGAAACTGGAAAAACGATTTAATGCCAAAGTTAAATTAAAAATCACAACTGACAAATCTTTAGTGGGAGGCGCTATTGTTCGTGTCGATAATTGGGTTATAGATGGTTCTATCAAAGGAAAGCTGGCCCGATTGATGGAAAATTTAAAGAGGTAGGTAGCGTTTATGACAAGGCAATTACGAGCAGCTGAAATTAGCAACATTATTAAATCGCGTATTGAAAGATTCAGTATTAAAGCTGAAGAACGCACAGAAGGTACTATCGTTAGCCTCAAGGATGGAATTGTTCAAATTTATGGGCTACGTGATGTCATGTTTGGAGAGACGGTCAGATTTCCGAAAAATACCTTTGGTTTGGTGTTTAACCTCGAGTGTGATTCTGTCAGTGCGGTTGTAATGGGTCCGTATAAACATTTAGAGGAGGGGATGACAGTCCGTTGTACTGGGAAGATTTTAGAAGTTCCAGTGGGTGAAGCTTTATTAGGACGAGTAGTAAATGCTCTTGGTGAACCTATTGATGGAAAGGGTCCTATTAACACTATTCTCAGTTCCTCGATTCAAAAAGTCGCGCCCGGCGTAATTACTCGAAAATCCATAGATACACCTTTGCAAACTGGGATTAAATCAATCGATGCGATGGTTCCCATTGGTCGTGGTCAGCGAGAATTGATCATTGGTGACCGTCAAACTGGAAAAACTGCCATTGCTATTGATACGATCATTAATCAAAAAAATACCGGGGTAAGATGTATTTACGTTGCTATTGGGCAAAAGCAATCTTCTGTTGCAGCTGTTGTTCGCAAATTAGAAGAACATGGAGTGATGGGATATACTATTGTCGTGAATGCCAGTGCTTCAGAGGCAGCTGCTTTACAATATTTAGCACCCTATGCGGGGTGTTCAATGGGAGAATATTTTAGAGATCTCGGGCAAGATGCGTTGATTATTTACGATGATTTAACTAAGCAAGCCTGGGCATATCGTCAAATATCCCTTTTATTACGTCGTCCGCCAGGACGTGAAGCCTATCCTGGTGATATCTTCTATTTGCATTCCCAATTATTAGAAAGAGCGGCTCATGTTAATGAGCAATATGTAGAGCAATTTACAAAGGGAAAAGTAAAAAATAAAACCGGTTCGCTTACTGCATTACCTATTATTGAAACCCAAGCAGGTGATGTTTCGGCGTTCATTCCGACAAATGTGATATCCATTACAGATGGCCAAATCTACTTAGATGTTAATTTATTTAATGCTGGTGTTCGTCCTGCTATTAATGCTGGTTTATCTGTCTCGCGAGTGGGTGGTGCCGCACAAAATAAAATTATTAAAAAATTAATTGGTGGATTGCGGATTGCTTTGGCACAGTACCGAGAATTAGAAGCTTTTGCTCAGTTTGCTTCTGATTTAGATGAAACTACTCGTAAGCAATTACAGCACGGCCAACGAGTCATGGAAGTACTAAAACAACCTCAATATCAGCCTCTAAGCGTTGCAGAAATGGCTATTTTATGGTACGTCGTGAATAATAATTATTTAGATGATGTGGAGTTGAAAAAAGTAGTAGATTTTGAAAAATCTTTACTGAGTTTTTTACATGATCATCAGAATCGAGATTTATTAGACGAAATTAACAAAAATCCAAATTATTCTGAACAAGTAATTGGAAAAATTAAAACTGTTATAGAGGAATTTAAGGAAACACAAATTTATTATTAATGTCAGATCATGAATTAATGTTACGATTATGTCTAAAACACGAGAAATACGTAGCAAGATTGCTAGTATTAAAAATACAAAAAAAATTACGCGAGCAATGGAGCTTGTGGCAGCAAGTAAAATGCGAAAAGCACAGGATCGCATGGAAATGTCTCGTCCTTATGCCAACAAAATTCGCAAAGTCATTAGTCATGTAGCCATAAGTCATTCTGAATATATTCATTCTTATTTGGAACAGCGTGAAATAAATCAGCGCGTAGGTTACATCATAGCAAGTAGCGATCGAGGTTTATGTGGAGGATTAAATATTAATTTATTTCGCACCACTATAGCAGAAATGAAAAAATGGAAGGAACGGAATATTGAAGTTGATTTATGTATTATTGGCCATAAAGGTAAGACTTTTTTTCAGCATCATGGAGGAAATGTTATAGCTATATCGGATTATTTAGGCGATAAACCCGAAGTGCAAAATATAATCGGGTTAGTAAAAGTGATATTAGATCGGTTTAATGAAAAAAAAATCGATGCCATTTACATTGCTACCAATAAATTTGTAAATACAATGATCCAAAAACCGATTATTCACCAACTGCTTCCCTTGATGATTGATAAGAAAGAGTTTAAGGAAGGTTATTGGGATTATATTTATGAACCTGACGATGCCTCTAAAGATTTATTAGAAGTGTTATTAGTTCGATATATTGAATCGCAAGTGTATCAGGCCATCATTGAGAACATCGCTTGTGAACAAAGTGCACGCGGGGTGGCTATGAAAAATGCGACAGAAAACGCTGAACAATTAATCGATGAGCTACAGCTAATGTATAACAAAGCACGTCAGTCTGGAATAACGCAAGAAATCGCAGAAATTGTTTCAGGTGCTACAGCAGTGAAATAAATTGAGAAAAATGAGGTAAAGCAAATGACAATGACCGGTACTATCACCGCAATTATCGGCGCTGTGGTTGACGTAGAATTTTCGCGCAAGGCTGTTCCTAAGATCTACGATGCTCTTCAGGTTATTGATAATCAGTTAATATTGGAAGTTCAACAGCAGCTGGGGGATGGTGTAGTCCGTACTATTGCTATGGGAACTACCGAAGGATTAAGACGAGGTATCACTGTAGTAAATACCGGAAGACCGATTGAAGTTCCAGTGGGAGAAAAAACCTTAGGGCGTATTATGAATGTCTTAGGAGATCCGATTGATGACGCTGGCCCTATCAATGCAAAAGATCGATTTCCTATCCATCGTTCTGCTCCCTCTTTTATCGAACAATCGAGTACTACGGAATTATTAGAAACCGGAATTAAAGTGATTGATCTACTGTGTCCTTTTGCAAAAGGGGGAAAAGTTGGTCTTTTTGGCAGCGCAGGTGTAGGTAAGACTGTTAATATGATGGAATTAATTCGTAATATTGCTATCGAACACAGTGGCTATTCAGTTTTTGCTGGTGTAGGAGAACGGACTCGAGAAGGGAGTGATTTCTATCATGAAATGAAAGAATCTAAAGTGCTAGATAAAGTAGCTTTAGTATATGGACAAATGAATGAACCTCCAGGTAACCGATTACGTGTTGGTTTAACCGGACTTACCTTAGCGGAAGCCTTCCGAGATGAAGGTTGTGATGTATTATTATTTATTGATAACATTTTCCGTTATACATTAGCAGGTGTAGAGGTTTCTGCACTTCTTGGTCGTATGCCGTCCGCAGTCGGTTACCAACCAACATTGGCTGAAGAAATGGGTGTGCTCCAAGAGCGAATTACCTCTACTAAAACAGGCTCCATTACTTCTATTCAAGCGGTATATGTACCTGCTGATGATTTAACAGATCCTTCACCAGCAACTACTTTTGCTCACTTAGATGCCACGATAGTACTTTCCCGTCAAATAGCCGAACAGGGTATTTACCCAGCAATTGATCCCCTTGATTCCACTAGTCGGCAACTTGATCCGTTGCTCATTGGTGAGGAGCATTATCAAGTTGCACGAGGTGTTCAAGAAACGCTCCAAAGATATGAAGAATTGAAAGACATTATAGCTATTTTAGGAATGGATGAACTTTCCGAAAATGATAAGCTTTCTGTCCGTCGAGCTCGTAAAATTCAACGCTTTTTTTCTCAACCTTTCTTTGTTGCTGAAGTATTCACGGGAATTCCGGGTAAATATGTTGCGCTGCGCGATACCATTCGTGGGTTTAAGGCCATTATTAATGGAGAATATGATGATCTTCCTGAACAAGCTTTTTATATGACTGGAACGATCGAAAAAAGTAACTGAAAAGGCGAAGCGCCTTTGTAATAAGGAAAAATTCCTAAGTTCAGATATTCGAGAAGGAAAGCTGGAAATGATTTGACTCGTAGAAAATTATGACTAAAACAATGCAATTAGAAATAGTTTCAGCTGAAGCGGCCATATTTAGTGGCAGAGTTAAAAAAATTATTGTCACAGGTGGTACAATGGGGGAGCTGGGAATCTATCCAGGCCATCGGCAGCTCTTAACTTCTTTGAAGCCAGGACAAATTAGTACAATTTTAGAAAACGGTAAAGAAGAAGTGTTTTATATATCTGGAGGAATGTTAGAAGTTCAGCCGGAAGTTGTGACCGTTTTAGCAGATACAGCTTTACGAGTTGCTCATTTGGATGAGGTTGCTGCGATTGCTGCTAAAAAAGAAGCAGAGCAAAAATTGAGTAATCAAAGAGTAGGAATCGAATATTTACGCGCAATGACAGAGCTAGCAGAGGCTACTGCCAAGTTGCGAGCTATTCAGATGATTCGTAAACGCGCAAAAGGTTAAATATCCATAATGGTAGATGTCGAATGAGATTAATCGTCGTTATTTTAGCAGCGGGTGGGGGAAAGCGAATGGTGTCAAGTATTCCAAAGGTCTTGCACCCATTAGGTGGGATTCCTCTTCTAGAGCGCGTAGTGAAGACGGCACAAACTTTAAATGCTGATAAAATTCATGTGGTTTATAGTGCTGATGATGGACGTCAGATCCGAGAAAAATTAGGTTACTTGTCTGTTAATTGGGTCGAACAAGAAAAACAATTAGGCACAGGTCATGCCTTGTTACAAGCTATCCCTCTTTGTTGGGATAAAGATCGAATTCTCGTTTTATACGCAGATGTTCCACTCATTTCTTCTCAAACACTTACATATTTATTACAAAGCACACCTACTGATGGATTAGGATTGGTCGTTACTGAATCACCCAATCCTCATAGTTTTGGACGAATTGTTCGTGATGAATACGGAAATATCATCAGAATTATTGAGCATAAAGATGCGAACGATCAACAACGAAAAATATGCGAAATCAATACGGGTATTCTGACTGCTTCAACAGAGAATTTAAAAAACTGGTTATCTCATATAACCAACAATAATTGTCAAAAAGAATACTATCTCACGGATATGGTAGCTTTAGCGGCGACTATGGGCTGTGCTATAAAAAGTATTAAGCCTTCCTTTTATGAAGAAGTACAGGGTATCAACGACCGTTGGGAATTGATTCGCCTAGAACGTTATTATCAACGATTAATGGTAAAAAAATTAGTTTTGGCTGGGGCGACAGTTGCCGATCCAAACCGAGTTGATATTCGAGGAGAAAATATTCAGGTTAGCCAAGATGTTTTTATTGACGTTAATGTGGTTTTAGAGGGAAAAATTCAACTAGGAGCTAATGTTAGAATTGGCTCTAATGTTATTTTAAAGAACGTTACAGTCGGTAATGATGCAAAAATTTATTCACATAGCATTATTGAAGGCGCACGCATTGCAGCCTATTGTAATGTCGGTCCATTTGCTCGAATTCGACCTAACAGCGTTTTGAAAAAGGGAGTTAAAGTAGGAAATTTCGTGGAAATTAAAAAAACAATTTTAGGATTTAATAGTAAAGTTAATCATTTAACCTACCTCGGTAATGCCTCAATTGGAAAAAACGTCAATATTGGCGCAGGAACGATCACTTGTAATTACGATGGGTTTAATAAATGGGAAACGAAAATTGAAGATGGTGCTTTCATAGGCTCAAACACTGCCCTTGTTGCTCCATTAACTGTAGGAGAAGAAGCAACCATTGGAGCTGGTTCTACCATCACTCAAGACGTTCTACCACATCAATTGACCCTGGCTCGCAAGCGTCAACATACTATTAAAGGTTGGCTTTGTCCAAAAAAGAAATCTTGAAAAAACATTTTAGCAGGTTATTTTTTTGATTATCTAATTAAATTAATTAACATTGCTTAACTTTAAAAAAGCATATTAATAGGCGAAATTTGTGGATTCAGGAAAGAATACTAGTTCTGTCTTTCATAAGAAAGTTTTTATTGCTTCGATCGCGAAAATCTAGATAGTACTAATTAAATTCAGCAACACAATTCCGGACGAATTATTCCCTTGTCTTATTTTGTATAATATTTCAATTCCAATTAAAAAACTCAGATATTTCTATACAAGAACACATCTGGGGGATGTTATATTGTGGTCAATAAATATGAATAGCTTGTGCTTCCTACCAAATTCCTCGTAGGATCGAGAAGTTTATATCAGCATATTATGACAAAGTATGGTCTTGCTTCATAGATATAGAGTATCATTCGCACAAACTCTAAAACAGTAAGTTACTATTCTTTATCTAAACCACTGGTATTAACTGACCATTTTATTTGATCTTCACATCTCCAATCTCTCTTAACTTATTCAATCCATAGATTGATAGATGTGATATTATATTTGTTGATGGTTTTTATTCTCCTTCATAATAAAAGTAGAAATGATTTTAATAGACAGCATTTCATTGTTTAAATAAACATTATGCTTAAAGTGAGTCGTTATATACAATATTTACTTGAATTATTTGTATTACAGCGTGCTTAAATATATAGATTTGATTAAACAGGAAAAGTATGAGTAAGTTCGGCGAAGGTTATTTTTCATTTTCCGATTCTATAAGGCTGGGACGTTCTTAAGGCGATAACTTATTTCGTTTCAGTAAATTTTCTGTGCTTATGAGGCAATTTATTCACCTTTTCCAATTCAGAATAATTAAAGTATATATACGTTTAATTTCGGGTAGTAGCTGTTTTAGGTAATAGCTATCAGTTATTTAAGCAGTTGTAAAAATGAAAAATCTCTTTAGAGAATATAAGCGAATTGTAGTTATAGAGTATTATTGATGATGCTTAAAGATCGCACGTGGATTTAATGGAGCCATTATTCATATTTATAACGCTGAAGCAGTGAGAAAAAGTCAGAAGTTTACAACTAATTGGAAGCGAGGAAGAATGTCAAAAGACAATCTTAAGAAGATGGCAGCGCTTAAGGCCATTCGATATATTAAAAATATTGATATCATTGGCATTGGAACTGGATCCACTGTGAACTATTTTATCGATGCACTTTCTGAGATGAAACAACAAATTGATGGAGCAATAGCTAGTTCTGTTACCACAGAAAAACGCTTAAAAGAAAAAGGCATTCCATTAATTGATCTCAATTCTGTTTCAAATTTGAAAGTGTATGTAGATGGGGCAGATGAATTTAATAAACATTTTTATCTTATCAAAGGTGGAGGAGGCGCACTAACACGTGAAAAAATTATCGCTGCTGCTTCAAAGCATTTCATTTGTTTGGTTGATGAAAGCAAACAAATTGATATTTTAGGTAAATTTCCTTTACCTCTCGAAGTTATTTCTATGGCCAGAAGTTTTGTTGCGCGTGAAATTGTGAAATTAAAAGGTGATCCTGTTTATCGTCAAGGGTTTATTACAGATAACGGTAATGTTATTTTAGATGTTTATAATTTAAATATTCTTGATCCAATAGATCTAGAAAGCACTTTGAATGATATCCCTGGCATTGTCAGTAATGGACTGTTTGCTTACCGTCCTGCAGATACTTTAATTGTTGGAACTTCTTCTGGTGTTAAATTTTACAGAAGAGCGCATGAAGGATAACTCATGAATTTTTATATAAAAAATTGAACTCTTGCACTTCTCACTATCCTGGGTATAAAATGGCTCGATCTAAATCTTATTTTACGGATGCTCTCTGGTTAAAATCTAGTGAGATTTCTAAAAGGAGATTATAAAAAGGAATTTCCACGTAAAACTGCCACCGGTTTCTGTAAGAGGTGGCCTAAGATAAAGGAAGTTTATCATGTTAGTCCTAACAAGAACGCTCGGTCAACGTCTGATCATTGGAAAAGATGAAAAAATAAAAACTGAAACAACTGAAACCTTAGCACATGCAATTACCCTCCAGAGCGATTTATCCAACGAAAAGATTGTCATAACAGTTTTGGAAATTCGGGGTAATCAGGTACGAATTGGTATCGAGGCACCGAAACATATCCCAGTTCATCGGGAAGAAATTTATCAGCGTATTCAAAACGAGGAGAAAATAAAAGTATCAGAAACAGAAAAGATTAAGAAAGAATAGCATTTTCTTAACATCTCTGTAGACAGAGAGAGCTGATAAAGATTTAAATGAAGAATCAATAAGCGAGCTTAATAAGTCGGCCATTTCTTAGGGTCGTCGGCGGGTTTCAGCTGTTATCTTCTGAAAATGTGTATTTATAATGATCTTTTTGTATGAGTAAAGTTGCTTTCGCTAGGCTTTTTTGGTTATACAGTTCTTGCTAATCAAAATATTTTTATTTTTTTTCTAATTGCTATAAAGTATTTAAGGTGTATTAGCTAGAAAGATTATTTTTTATGGTATTAAATATTAAAAGAAAATTCTTATATACTTCTACCTATCTTCCATCAAGAATACTCTAATAATTTTATTTTTCTAGCATAGAAGGCACTAATCATTTTTTTACTCAAATATTAATTTTTCTTGATAATTTTGGGTTAAATTTTTTCTTTATTAAAAATTATTTTTAATAAAGATGAAGAGAATAACCCAATTTAGGTGTTAGTCTTGAGTTTTATTTTCAAAACTAGTCTTAATAAGCTTTGAAGTTTCATATTTCGGAATTATCTTTCATTAAAAGCTTATAGAATCAAATCAGAGTTATATTTCTATATTTTTAAACATCTTAAAGTGGTTTTCGTTTGTATTAAAAATACAGTTTTAATTTCTATTTATAAATATCTATAAATTTTACTAAATAGAATAGCAATTAATAATCTATCAGGATTATTCTGTTTTTATTAGGCTACTGTTGATGAATTTGAAGAAAATTGCTCTAAAATTTGCTTATCTAGGAATTGGGATGAGACAATCATTCAGTGGGAACTCTACTTTTTTTGAGTTGAGTAATATAGAAATGATTTCATAAAATTCATAATAGATTTCTTAGTATTTTCAGATAAATAACTTACTGAATAAAGGTTTTTGAAGTTATAGAACCGAGTGAAAATCAAATTTGTAAAAATCCGATAAACTTAATCGATATCCTAATAAAATTGTTCCTTGTCATGTAGTTTTAGAATTTTTTAAATAATCATTAATACTAAGGAAAGCTATATAATGTAGAATTAATTTTACTGTGCCTGGAAAAAGATTGATCTTAGATTCATAATGAAAAAAGATTTATGTGTTTCTTCATAAAACCTTTAATATGGTTTGATAAGTGGAAGAAGTCATAAAATTTATAAAAGACATAATTAGATCGTACAGAAGTATTTAAAGAGCACATTTGTTCTTGTCAAAGAAGAATGAGATAGTTTTGGTTTTTAGCAATTTCCAGAACAGCCTTGTAGCTATTTTTTTCAGGGTCTTGATAAAATTCTCCCTTTCTAAATAGGAAAAAATTGATAGTTCTAAAATAGTTTATGATCAATCAGAATCTATTTCGATAATAATTTTAACGAAATAGACAGAACGTAAACCAACTTCATCAGATTTACAGATAATATAAGAAACCATAGAGAGTTTTCGCTTTTATAGTATAGTTTCTCAATAGCTTGTATAATATCCTTGTTATTAAACCAATTAAATCTAAGTAAAGAAATTAGATTTTGTTAGTATTTGCAGTTTTCACACTAGAGAGAGATATTGCTTGATAAAGGTTAACACTAATCTAGTCAAATTTTTTGTAGCTAATTTCACTCCACGCAATGTTTGTTCATGAGTAGTTTTTTCTTCCATCATTCCGGAGGCAAAATTGCTGACGACTGAAATTACTGCAACACGCATTCCGCAATGTCGAGCGATAATTACCTCTGGAATAGTAGACATACCCACTACGTCCGCACCTAGAATGCGGTAGGCTTTAATCTCGGCGGGTGTTTCGAAAGCCGGGCCTAAGACACCAATATAAACCCCTTCCGGCAAGTTGATAGATAACTGGGCTGCGATTTTGGAAAATTTAATACGCAAAATTGGATCGTAAGTATCTTCCATACCAACAAAGCGAGGTCCAAAATCATCTTCATTAGGACCTACCAGAGCGTTATTAAATTGAAAATTTATGTGGTCTTTTATTAAAACTAAACTGCCTGGTTTAATATCTTCTCGTAAGGAACCAGAAGCATTAGTAGCTAACCAAGCTTCACATCCCATCAATTTAAAAGTGCGGACCATAGTTTTTATAGGATTATTATCAACACCTTCATAGTAGTGAGTACGTCCTCGTAAGCAAGCTACCGGAATGCCTTTGATTTTTCCTAAATAGAGATTACCAGCATGGCCTTCGATTTTTGGCTTATGGAAACCCGGTAACTGATGGTAAGAAATAATGATGGGTTCTTCAATTTGATTGGTTAGTTCACCCAAACCTGAACCTAGAACAATAGCTAGTCGAGGCCGAAAATCAGGAGCATGATATCGAATTTCTTTTAAAGCTTCATAAGAAGCAAGTGTCATTATTTAACCTGCCTTGATAATTGCAAATAATTACCGGTCTTTTAAGAAGCTGATTTTTTATTATTTTATATAAAAAAATTACATTTATGGACAATAAAGTATTTTTGATTTGCAAAGGTTGTTGTACTTGAATTTGTAGTTGGTTGGTCTGATATTTAATATCATTAAGTTTTTGAATTATTTTATCCACATCGTTTTCTTGTTTTCTTTGAAAACATAAAGCTAAGAAGTTATCAATGAAATTGATAACTTCTTGTGCTTGAAATGACAGAACTTCTATTCGACATTCGACTATAATTACTGAAACATTCTTTATAGTGTTGGCTATTTTAATCTGATTTTCTAGAAAGATGACTAGCAAATCATTAAAAGGAATAGGCGGTGGCGGAAACAAAATTTTGGAGAAATGATAATGAAACTCATGTTTTAATTTATCATTCTTAGTTTCAAATTGAATAATATCTTGTTGCAAGCTCGAGGTTTGTTTCCAATCTCGCACGATAAGCATATTGCAAAAATAAAGAGGCAATTTCATAAAATTATGTACTTTCTCTTTGTGACACCGCAGCAGTTGAACAGGAGAACATCCAAATATATTTAAAATTGAAATCTGGGGTAACATAAAATAGTATATCAACTTCTTGAGCCTTGCCTCAATCATCTTTTCAATAGCTTTTACATCTTTATTTATTTCATCAGTAGACTAATTGACTACAGCAGTATTTATAGAGTGATTACTTAACCTTTCAGTTGAGCTAATACCTGATAAAAAGTTCTATCCTCAAGCCTTTCTCGTTTTTTTAAGATAAACCTTCCTAAAACTATTGCATAGTCTCGCTTTCCAAAAGTAGTTCAAGTTAGTCTATTAATCATGCAATTAATTTAACGTGTAATTTCTTTAGAATCAAAAATAGCGACAGGATTAACTCATAAATCAAATAATTTTCTCTTACCAAGACCGAAAATATGTATTATTAAGTACATATTTATGTTTGTTTTATATTTAATTAGGGGTTTTTGAAAATCTAGCAAATTATGAAATTAACTTAGTGTTTATTTAAGAGATATCTTATAATATGTACTCAGCTTTTTGAGAACATATGACGTATCTGGATAAACCCCGAACCATAAATAAAAAAGAGCAGCATTATGTTCTATTAGCATGCCTAGGCCATCAAAACATTTATTAGCACCTTGCAGCTTGGCCCATTTTAAAAATGGCATAGCAATTTTTCCATAAGAAAGATCATAACAGTAGGTCTGAGGCCCAATAATAGCAGCTGGAAACTGTGGATACTTACCTTGGTGACCCAAACTAGTAGCATGAATGACAATATCATAAGGCATTGGCTTTAAATCATCATAACCGATGCCTCGAAGCTCACTGCGTGAATAGAAATGTGAAGCTAATGCGCATGCTTTAGAGACTGTGCGATTTACTATGACAATTTTTTCTGGCGAAGTACTTATTAATGGTCCTAAAATTCCTTGCGTGACCCCACCTGCCCCTAGAATTAGGATTGATTTTTGAGCGAGAGTAATATTGTGGTTATGCGTTAAATCTCGTATTAACCCTAAACCATCATAATTAACACCATAAATGGTGCCGTCGTTAAGAAATTGCAAAGCACTCACAGCCTGCGCTTCTTTTGCTTCCCAACTCTGTTTATTCAATAGCTTATAGGCTGCACGTTTGAAAGGTAAAGTGATATTGACTCCTTTTCCTCCTTCTTTTTGAAATTCTTTTAATACCTTAGAAAAATTGTTAAAAGATGTTTTTATTTTTAGATAATGAAATACTTGTTGGGTTTGCTCTCCAAAAATCTGAAAAATAATAGGTGACAAACTATGATCAATAGGATTGCCAATAATTGCATATTTGTCCATTTTTATTTTTCCTAAAAAAATTTATGATGTTCATATATACGACCTTTGAGATGGAGGATGCCTAGATAGGTAGTCGCCGTCTTAAATAGTTTTTAAGTCTTGGGTTGTGTGGAGCATAAGTATTTCTACGTGTTTACTAAAATAACGCATACAGTTGTGATATTCCTTAAAACTAATAAGACTTTAATGTTAGATTATACATGGTGGAAGATTTCTTAGAGCCTAAAATTTGAGATTAATAAGGTGCGCATTTTTTAGTATGCAAATTAAATTAAGATCAGCGGTCAGTAATAAATTAGACTATCATTAATTTTTATCTTCCTGTTTGTACCATTCTTGTTGTAAGTAGTTTTGTACAACCATCAACATAATATTTATGTGAGATGCCAGCCGGATTTAGACATACAGTAGATGCTAAAATAAGTAAGACAGATAACCCACACAATTTTGTGATTATTATTAAAGTTAAACTCCCTTGCGGCTATTCTACCAATAATACCAGCGGATATTACTGGTAGATTCCTACTATTACAATCAGACTTGAAGCGCATCCTTTTAACAGTGGAAAGCCTGATATCTCTTTAAAAATGAACTACTTGATCACCAGTTGTCAACTAACTTAAAAAGGGCGAAAAATAGGAAATGGGATTATGCTATAAGAGCTGTCCCTTCTTGAATAAAAGGTCTTCGTATAATATCATTACAGTGTTTGTTAATAGCAGGTGTGCTATTTTTTTCAAGCGATCATTAAGTTACGATGGTATGAATTTTGATGTTCTGCTTTTTAAGCAACATATCATCTACCTATTTGATTTATTTTCTTATGATGCTATTTAAAAATAGACTTTGGTATTTATTTGCTTGCAGTAATTGCACTAGTCCGCGAAGTGGTTATTTCAGTTGACTTTCTTTATGCCAACTCAATCAATATCACTTAATGAATATATAATGAATATATGATATTAGAAACATAGTGAAAATAGCATTGATAGGCTTTTTATAGTTTGATAATGCTTAGAATTGTTTTTATTGTTTTAATATTAGCACTGATGTGAGTTAAACCGAATCTAATGTCTTACATCAGAAAGTATCGTTGTTTGGATGGAATGTATACCCCAGATAGCTAATTGATGAGAACTAATAAAATTTTAATGTTATTATGTTTTGTTAGAAATTTTCTTCAGCTGATTTGAAGAAAACTGTGTCATCTTAGAGGCTGTAATAAGGCATCGTCATTAATTTAATCCGAGATGATGGCACGGCCAATCCGTTCTAATAACACAAGATGCAGGTGCTTATTTATTACTTTTTTATCCCTATACATAGCAATCAATAGGGAATCTTGATCAATCTCTTTAGGTAATTGAGTAGGTAAAGGAACTTTTTGAAGTAGCTCTCGAATACGATTTACTTCATAAGAACTGATAAGCCCTAAGTAACAAGATAATTCAGCTGCCAATACCAATCCTACTGCTACAGCTTCGCCATGGAGCCAATACCCATAACCTAATAGTTGTTCAATAGCATGACCAAAAGTGTGACCTAAATTCAAGAGAGCGCGTTGACCGGTCTTCTCTTTCTCATCAGCATTAACAATATCGCGCTTGATTTCACAGGCTCGTTTAATAGTAGTTTGAAGATAATTTAAATCTCTTTTTAATAAAGAAGTAATATTTTTTTCAAGATCAATAAAAAATTCCTTATCGTAAATGAGGGCGACTTTAATAATTTCAGAAATTCCCGCGTTAAATTCACGTTGAGGCAGGGTATTGAGTGTATTCAGATCAGAAATTACTACTTTAGGTTGATAAAATGCTCCAATGAGATTTTTACCATACGGATGATTTACAGCAGTTTTACCACCAATAGAGGCATCAACTTGAGCAAGGAGAGTTGTTGGTAATTGGATAAAATCCACGCCTCGTTGGTAACATGCTGCAACAAAGCCCGTTAAATCACCTACAATACCACCTCCTAAAGCAATTAAAGTAGTATCTCTATGATGATTACTTGTAATTAGCTTGTTTAGAATTTTTTGCCAATGTCTGATATCTTTGAATTGCTCTCCATCGGGTAAGAGAAATTGATCACACTGAAAGTCATAAAAAATAATTTTTAGTGATTCAAGATAGAATGGCGCAATTGTTTTGTTAGTTACAATCATTATTTGATGACCTTTAACATATTGATAAAGAAGTGTTTTATCTTTTAAAAGATCTGTACCAATATAAATTGGATAGCGAGATTCTTTGATGTTAACAAAAAGGCAAGTGGTATTCATAAGCACACTTTATAAATTTTTTAATATCCATCAAAATTCGAATAGCTAGATGATGAGGTTTTAAACTATCCGTCGAATGAGTGAAATCTGCAATAGTTTGATACAGAATTTCACGTTCTTTATTGAGTTTCTGAAGTTTTTCTTTTGAATTATGCTTGATAAAGAGAGGGCGAGATTTATCTGTACAGGTGATACGTTTTAATTGTGTCTCTGCGGAGACCATTAAATAAACGACGATGCCATTTTTAGACAAATGGTGGCGGTTAGCTTCAATTAATACAGCCCCACCTCCTGTGGATAAAATAATATTATTGAGTTTACACAATGAAGAAATTATCTTGGTTTCTCGTCTACGAAATATTTTTTCTCCTTCATGTTCGAAAATCCATGGGATATTTAAACCAGTACGCTTTTCAATTTCGATATCTGAATCATAAAAACGATTTCCAATTAAATTAGCTAGCCATTTACCCACACTAGTTTTGCCAGAGCCCATTGGGCCGATAAGATAGATGTTATTGAGTTTTTTATAATGCTGTGTATGTATTATAATCATTTGTAATATTATGGAGACCGATAATTGTTTATGTGTGACTACTAATAATACATTGATGGCGGTTGCCAACCAACATTTCAGAAGATAAGAATCTTGCACAAACCCGCTAGATGTCACTGGATTTGAGTTTTCCTTATTGATGCACTCCCCATCCGTGTGCATTGTATCTCGATCATGCTTGTTTCTCGATTATTAATCATTACCTTGGAGTAAATTGGTTAGGCAGTCCTAAGATAATCATCTCTAAAAGAAAAATATTGTTATACTCTACCGAGAATTTCTTGCAAGATAGTGTTTGTTAACATTTAATTAAATATTAACTATAATCAACAGATGTGATGGTTTTGCTTCGATAGACCATTGATAACTCAGGATATGGAGAAAAGGACCAACATCCAGTTCAATTAGCGTTGGCAGCAATTTTAGAGAATATGTACAAAAGTAGTAGTCCGGGAGCGAATCTTTTTAAGTGACCCTTACCTAAGTATAGAATATCTTAACTCCTTAAATTTCGAATGATTTATACGGTAAAAGTAATAATCATAACAAAAATGATTATCTGGGAAAAAATTCCAACTTATTCATAATAGAGTAGCTTTCAAGCAATAACCTTAAATTAGCTTTTATGAAGAGACTGTTGTCATTAGTAATAATCTTCAAATTTAATAATTTTGCCTTAATCCATCAATCTCTCTGTAGCCAATCGAAGTTTTTCATAAGATAGCTTCGCGTTGGTGCTAAAGTTTTCACCGTACACACCTCTTTTCAGTAAGGGTACAAATTCCTAGATGGCTGGAATTAATTTCACTTTATTTTTATGAGAAATACCAAAAGTTAATATTTTCTATGATTTTATAAATTACTTAAATGATCATTGGATGAAGGTAAAGTGGACAAAAACCAAAACCTCCTCCTTTTGTGGTAACGGCTATAGCTCCTCCCATAATGAACGTAACGATCATTGTCAACATCAAGTAAGGAGTTATAGATACCAAGTTTTGATAAATTGCGGTTGTTTCTCCCCAGTAAAAAACCCTGCACCTCCGTACTAGCGGATTGACATAATCTGGCATATAATCTTAGGTTCTATCAAAAGTACAGGCAGAGTGGTCGATTATCTTCATCCTTTGAAACTAAAGGTGCTTTGTTATGCCATATAAAAAATACATGTGCTTATTATGCGGTTTCATCTATGAAGAAGAAAAAGGTTGGCCCGAAGATGGTATTAATCCCGGTACGCGATGGGATGACGTACCTGAAAGTTGGTTTTGTCCTGAATGTGGTGCGATGAAGTCAGATTTTGAAATGATTGAAATATAGTACAAGGCATCTTAATTAGATATCTCAACTTTAAATTCTTTATTCTAGTTTTGTATAGAATATTTGAGAAACATAGGAAATAAGTGTGAATATTTATATTGAAAACAAATTAAATAAAGAAATGTTTTCTGAGTATTGATACAACAAGTTATACAATAATCGATTTTTAACGGAAAACACACATGCATTCATTTAAAGCAAACACTTTCTTAAATCGCTATTTCAAGTACCGATAGAAATGCAATTTGATTTAATATAATTTTATTTGTTGTGTTACTAAATTGCCTATTATGACAATACTGATACTTAACAGTAATATTTATGCATCTGCATTTTGCATATTAACTGCCTTAAAAATTAAAAACTAATGCAATCAAAAAATGGATCTATAGATAAAAAACAGTAAAAACACAAGTTATTCTAAATCCTAACAATAGAGTCGTCTTATTAGGTGTATCGTTAAACAAACAATAAAACGGTATGAGCGTTGACACAATCATGTTTAAAATCTAATATCTAATAAATATTCATATAGTCCGAGATGAAAAATCTACAAAAGTCTATTTGCTTCTAATCTTGAGGTACATCTGGAGCATAAGAATAATAGAACTATAATCTAAGAAAAAAGCACAACTCATAAACCAAAAAATAAACACTGTTATTAAAATACACCCGGTGCTGTTTATAAAAACAGATTATACTCATAACTTTATTAATCGCTTATTATTAATTTGACTTAAAGCACGTAATACAAAAAAAGTTGCAGTAGATAAAATCTCAATAATGGCAGATAACAAAAATAAGATAAAAAACGATAATCTAGCGCATATTCTTATTATGTAAGAGGCAGATCTAAAGAATAAAAATCTAGCGTTAGTCGCTTCAAAATCACTATACTTAAATATCTAGTCAAGCACTGAAAGAAATATGAGCTAGTTGACGTTAATGTTCAATAGTTAGATAATCTAGGTTATGGCAGATTTGGAACATCCATTGCAACCTATCCTGATTTTTACTGATGCTGCAGCTCGTAAGGTGAAGGGACTGATTGATGAAGAGAATAACCCTCATCTTAACTTGCGTGTCTTTATCACAGGTGGAGGTTGTTCGGGATTTCAATATGGTTTCACTTTTGATGAAACCATAAATACCGATGATCTGGTTATTGAAAAATCCTTACAAGCAAATAAGGAAGTAGAGAATAAAGCAAATGAAGACAATAGCGGTAGTGGTCAGATAAAATTGGTAAGACTGTTAGTTGATCCTTTAAGTCTCCAGTATCTAAAAGGTGCTGAAATTGATTACCGTGAAGATGTAAGTGGTGCACAATTTGTGATTCGCAATCCAAACGCCACAACTGTCTGCGGTTGCGGGTCTTCTTTTGCAGCATCACAATAAATACTAGGATAGGACAGTCTTTCTTGAACAAGTCAAATAGACATCAAATCGACTACTTTTACCCTCGTAAGATAAGGAGGGATGAGCGTCTGTTAATTTAGGTGCTAATCTTGGACGTTTAACAACAACGCGATGTCTTACCTTCTTTAAAGCTCTTTCTAAGAGCTGTGGAGCGTCTTCGTCTTTTCCAACCACTTGACGCAATACACGCATTTCTTTTTTAACGAGTGCGGATTTTTTTCTAATTGGATACATAGGATCTATATAAATAACATCGTAATAAGTTTTAAGCGTTGAAAGATAACTTTGTGCTTCTATTTCAATTAACTTTAATTGTAACGAGTTAAACCAATTAGCTGCTGCTGTTTGGGCACGAGCCAAACCTTCTTTTAACAACGCAGCGATAATAGAATTACGTTCGAGCATAGTTATTTTACAACCGAGGTTAGCAAGTATAAACGCATCACGGCCCAGACCTGCCGTTAAATCCAAGACAGTTGGATTAGAATGGCCTTTTAAGCTAATGGCACGAGAGATTAATTGGCCTTTAATGACGCCATTGACCAGCCGTCGATGCAATGACCCCTTAAGAAAATCTACGTATACCGGACCTGGCGCTCTAGGATCTGTCAAACGCAGTTCAAGACGAGTAGGTGTAACAGCCAACAAAATACGATAATTTTCAGTGGTAGGTGGCAACACCAATGTCAATTTTAATTCCGCAGCAAGTTTTTCTGCATATTGCTGACGTGATTCATCTAAGCAAGTGACAGCAATATTGGTCATTCTAAAAACTCTTAGGAAGTTTCCCGTGTATGGTTAAATTATTTTGCAAAAAATCGACAAATTGATCAGCAATATTAATTTTAAATTGAGTCTCTAATTCGCGAATGCCTGTTGGGCTCGTGACATTAATTTCTGTTAAATAATCCCCAATCACGTCAAGACCAACAAACCAGAGGCCTTTTTGACGTAATACAGGAGCTACTTGTTGACATATCCATCGATCGCGATCCGTCAACTCTCGTCCTTCCCATCTAGCTTTTGCCGCTAAATTCCCACGAAAATCACCTTTTGCGGGAATACGTGCTAAGGAGTAAGGAACGGGTTCACCGTTAATTAAGATAATTCGCTTATCACCGTTTTTAATGGCTGTAATAAATTTTTGGGCCATGACGAGGCGTTTTCCGTTGGCTGTCATTATGTCCATGACAACAAGAGCATTAGGATCTCGAGTAGTTAGTCGAAAAATTGATTTGCCTGCCATCTCTCCAAGTGGCTTGATGATAATTTCTTTTTGTTCCTGGAGAAATTTTTTTAATAATTCTTTATGCGACGTAACTAAGGTTCTAGGAATACATTGAGGAAACCAACTTGCAAACAATTTTTCATTAGCATCACGTAAACTTGCAGGCTTGTTTACTACTAATAACCCCCTTTTTTCAGCTAGTTCCAATAAATAAGTTAAATAGATATAAGACATATTAAAGGGCGGCTCTTTTCGCATAAGTAGGATATCAAGTTTGTCTAAGGATTGAACATATGAATCGTTTAACTCAAACCAAAAGGAGGCATTATCCTTGACTCGAAGGCGACGCATAAAGGCATGAACTTCCCCATTTTGTAAAAAAATATCCGATGCTTCCATATAATAAAGTTCATAATTTCGTGTTTGAAACGCCAATAACATTGCGAAGCTTGTGTCTTTATAGACATGAATGTCAGAGATAGGGTCCATGAGGATACCAATTTTAATTTCACTCATTATAATTTACTCTTTATATTAGATAGTGCTAATTCACGAGTTGCTGCTAGTGCAGCAAGGCGCGCGATTACTCCATAAACATAAAAGCAATTCACAGACTCATTGATTTCAAAAGGTGCGTTGCATGGAATATCGAATACCATGGGAACAAAATTCATTCCTGGAGTATTTAAATTTTCGTCTGGTCCCCGACTTTTATGAATACGATAGAAACCGCCGATTACATGGCGGCCAAATAAGTAAACGACAGGTTCAGCTACAGCATTTTCTTCTCCTGCTGTTTCAAAAGAATAGACTCCTTCCTGGACAATCGCTTTAGTAACAGGGATGCCACCTTTTGAGATAGACATCTGCGTGCGCTGTTTACGATTCAGATGGTGTAGGGCTTCTGGATCTTGAATCATCATCACACCCATCCCATAGGTGCCAGCATCCGCTTTAATAACTAGGAATGGTTTTTTAGTAATATTATATTGAGTGTATTTTTTTTTAATAGCCTGTAGCATAATTTCAACGCAGTTGACGAGACATTCTTTGCCTTCTTTTTCAAGAAAATTAACTTCTGAGCATTGATTGAAAAGAGTGCTAATTAACCATGGATCAATGTTAATGAGAGAGGCAAATTGTTCAGAAACAGTCCCATAAGCTGTGAAATGTCCTGATTTAAGTCGAGTGGCCCAGCCAAATTGGAGAGCGGGTATAATTTTTTGTTTGAGGTTTTGAAAAATATCAGGAATGTGGCCTGATAGATCATTATTTAATATGACACAAAAGGGGAAAAAATCTCTAACACCTACTTGATCTGCTTTACGTTCTAAAGGTTCAATCCTTAGCTTTCGGCCTGAAGGTAGTTGCATTTGAAACTCGGTTAACGAGGAGCTCAACGAACCAATACGTACCTCAAATCCCGCATTTTTTAAAATTTCTAGAAGCATTGCTAGACTTTCAAAATAATAGATGTTGCGGGAATGACTTTCTGGAATGATAAGAAGACGTGTGACATCTGGGCAAATCTCCGCTATAGTGGCTTGCACAGCTTGGATGTAAAGTGGCATGTAATTCGAATTTAGATTGTTAAAGCCTGCAGGAAAGAGGTTGGTATCTACAGGCGCCAATTTAAATCCTGAATTGCGTAGGTCTATGGAAGTATAAAATGGCGGCGGTGTTTTTAGCCATTGTTCACGAAACCACGTTTCAATATTTATTTGATGTTCGAGAAAACGTTCCTCCAATTTGCACAAATGCAAAGAGCCAGCGAAAGCAGAGGAAAATTGTAATTTGGTCAGGTTGGGAAGCATACATTGATTTCCTATTTGATTTATTTTAAAAGGGAATACCCAGAAAAAGCTCTAAGCTTAGCGATTCTCCCATTTTACATGTTAATTAATATTTTTCTTATTTTTGATCCTTTTCCTATCGCCACTCTTGGGGAATTCACTTGATTTTAACACAGTTGATTGTTCGGCAAGATAATGAATTGGATTGGTAAAATCATTGGTATGCTCTTAGGCTTTTTTTTAACTGGTTCATTAGTAGGTCTCATTGCTGGCTTAATTTTTGGTCATATTATTTTTGATCAAAGTTGGTTTCGCTGGTTATTACAATCAATTTCTTCCTTTCGTTTGTTTCAACCTACAGTACAAGAAGTGTTTTTTAATACCATTTTCCGCGTAATGGGTTTTATGGCCAAATTGGATGGCCAAGTTTCTGAAAATGAAATTCGTCAAGCTCGTAATATCATGGAACAGATGAGCTTAGACGATAATATGAAACGAGAAGCCATCCGTTTATTTACGGAGGGTAAACAATCCTATTTCAACCTAGATGTTACTCTCAATCAATTACGAAAAACGTGTTTATTTCAACCTACTTTACTACAGACGTTTTTAGAAATTCAGATTCAAATGGCTTACGCGGATAGACCGTGGATTAACGAATATCAAAAACAAGTATTACAATATATTTTTGAACAGCTTGGGGCAAACAATTTCCAATATTATCAATTTAAGTATTCTTTTCAAGCCAAACGAAATTATCAACAATATCAGCACAACAAGGCTCAACTAAATCCTCATTTCCATTTAAACGATGCTTATAAAATATTAGGACTTACTATGAGTGCTACTGATTCTGAAATTAAAAAAAACTATCGCCGCTTGATGAGTCAACATCATCCTGATAAATTGATGGCGAAAAAACTTTCACCTGAAATGATAAAAATAGCTACTAAAAAGACTCAACAAATTAAAGATGCTTACGAACAAATTCGAAAATCTCGTGGGATAGCATGAAAATAAAAAATTTATCTTTTCTTTTATTAAGCACGCTGAGAAAAAATGAGAAGAAGATTTTTTGAAAAAAAAATTATTTCGGCGTCAATTCTATCAGCTGATTTTGCTCGTTTGGGAGAAGAAGTAGCGCGAGTTGTCGAGGCTGGCATTGATTATATTCATTTTGACGTAATGGATCATCATTTTGTTCCTAATTTAAGTTTTGGTCCTATAGTATGCGAAGCGTTACGAAAAGCTGGAATTACTGTTCCTATTGATGTTCATCTAATGGTGGAAAAGCCGAATGAGTTTATAAAAGCGTTTGCGAATTCTGGCGCTAATTTAGTTACTTTTCATCCTGAAACAACAAAAAATATAGAAAAAACATTAGAATTAATTGGTCAAGCTAGGATGCAAAAAGGTATTGCATTCAACCCAAAGCAATCAGTGTTGTTAGAGCCTTCCATTTTAAAAGAAGTCGATTTAATTTTGATTATGTCTGTTAATCCAGGTCTTGCAGGTCAATCCTTTATGTCAAATAGTATAAAAAAAATCGCATCTACAAAACTCTTATTAAAAAAGTTAAAGAGTAAAGCAATCCTCGGTATCGATGGTGGAATAAAATTAAATAATATTGCGTCGGTTTCTCAAGCCGGTGCTAATTTTTTTGTGGTAGGTTCCGGATTATTTCATGCCTCTGATTATCTAAAAGAAATTCAAGCTATTCGAAAATTAATTTAGATTCATTAAATTAGATTTTTATAATCTTATTTCTTATGATTTACCTTTCTTTACTTCTGTAGGATATGTTGAATAGGAAGAAAGGCCTTTTTACTTTTCCCATTTAAAAGGATAGGGAGAAATATGGACATTACATTAAATCCAATAAGCTAGAATTTTCATAACGTTCGCATGGAGATTCATTAAATTTTTTATATTATAGGGCAACTCCTCTGAACCTGCTAATTTTGCTTTTTTCCCATGTGATACTTCGTCTTTTTGCATTTGTTCTACAATTTTTCGGCTTTTAATATCGGCAGTGGGAAGTTTATGTAAATGATATTCTAAATGTGCCTCGACTTGCTTTTCTGTTTCTTCAATAAAACCAAGGCTCAATCGATCCCCCGCAGCACCAGCCAATAGTCCTATGAGGAAGGCATTGGTATACCAAAAAATATTTAAATAGCTGACGTGTCCCCCTAATTCCTTTATACGATCTCTGCACCATACCAAATGATCAGTTTCTTCCTTAGCTACTGTTGCTAATATTGATCGAATCTCTGAATTTTTAGATAAAACCATTTGCCCACGATAAAGTGCTTGAGCACAGACTTCTCCACTGTGATTCACTCGCATGAATCCAATACTACTCCGTTTTTTAGACGGGATAAGAACTGGTTCTTTAGTAAATTTCTCGGCTGGACTTTGTCGTTTAGCTCTGGATTGATTAAACACAGTTTCTACAAAGTTATGACATTGTAAAATAATTTCATCGAGGAAAGAATAATGACGGAGGTTATTATTGTTCATATTTACTCTGCGGGATTAATTGAAGTAGTTTAATCCCGTAAAAAATTTTTCCGTTTGCTGAGAAATCATAAATTACCCACATTTTACTTGGTAATGTGTATGTGTTACAATCATTTTTTAATTGTTGTATAAAAACCAGTCGTAATGATATTGGGTAATTTTACGGCGTAGGGAAAATCCAAAATTTACTAGACATCAACATGAAGATAATGATCTGCAATATCTTGATAAGTTGTAATGATGGATTTCTTTAAAAAATGCTCTATTTAGTTAATTTAAAGAAAGTCTAAAGTCGGACACCAATCCTAATTTCTAAAAAGAAATTAGGATTGGCAAAATTATCAATTGCCCATCTGGCGTTAAAAGAAAATGCCTTATACCTTGCTCTGAAATGTAAATAATATACCACTCGAATAACAATCGAGGGTGTTACTGATGATAGATGAGATGATTAATTAAGCGGTTTTGAATACAAATCTTATAATTAGTGAAGAGGTCTTTTAATTTGCATTCTAACCTATTTAATGACTTGAATGTGGCTATTGGTATTTTCACAATCAATATTATCCTTAAAATCGGCACATTCCTGATTTCTGCAAGGCAGAAAAAGTAAAAGTACTAAATGCAACTACCCAATATTATATTAACCAATAACAACAATTATTCACGAGATTTCTTTGTTCTATTGACTACTTTGATTGTATGCCAAAACTGTTTTTATGACAATATTGCGAAATGAACTGGAAATTTCAGATTAACGATTTAATATTATTTATTTTTTAGCTTCACGAGATCTTTTTAGATTTATCATTCTTAGATTTAAAGTGTTAAATCGCTTTGTAACTCTTAATTTACTAAACTTTAAAGTCTTAAGCTGTCTGTTATTTTGATCACTTAATTAGATAGTATGCTTTTTTATGACAGATAATACTACACACCTCATTATTGAACAGCAGTCTTTAGCAGCATTCACCGAAAAAACATATCTTGATTATTCTATGTTAGTAATATTGGATCGCGCGCCCTCATATTGCTGATGAATTAAAGCCAGTTCAGCGTCGCATTATCTATGCTATGTCGAATTAGATTTAAAATCAAAATCTAAGTATAAAAAGTCTGCGCGGACAGTCGGAGATGTTCTCGGTAAATTGCATCCTCATGGAGATACTACTGCTATGAAGCAATGGTGTTAATGGCGCAACCCTTTTTGTATCGCTATCCATTAGTGGATGGATAAGGAAACTGAAGCAGCTCTGATAATCCTAAATCTTTTTCAGCAATGCGCGCTATACAGAAGCCCACCTTTCTCCATATACTCAGCTTTTATTAGCTAAGCTTGAAGAAGAGCTGTGGATTGGATCCCTAATTTTGAGGGCACTTTAAAAAAAGAACTTGCCTTTTTACCGGTTCGCTTGTCTAATATATCATTAAATGGGACTGCAGGGATTGCAGTTAGTATAGCAATAGATATTCCCACCCCATATCTTTCTGAGGTGGTAGATGCCTGTGTGTGTTTATTTAGATAACTCCAAAGCCACTTTAAAAGATATAATAAAATTTACCCGAGGACCTAATTGTCCTACATCTGCTGAGATTATAATTCCTATTAGTGAAATTTAAGCAATCTATCACACTGGACAATGGGGGTTTGCTCATGCGCGCGACTTATCAGAAACAAAATGGAGAAGTTATATTTCCACCTTACATTATCAAGTTTTCCGGAAATCGAATTTTAGAGCAAATTGCAGCACAAATGCTTACTAAGAAGATCACTAATGTAGGCGATATTCGCGATGAATCCGACCATGAGAATCTCCCACATGGCTTGTTATTTCTCTTCGCTCTAGTCGAGTGATATTAATAAACTTAGGCGCATTTATTTGCTGCCACAGATCTAGAACACAGTTATCGAATTAATTTGAACATTATAGGAGTTGGCGGTCGACCACAAGTTAAAGACTTACTTTCTCTTTTAAAAGAAGGTTAAATTATCGAATGCAAACCGTTTAGAAAAGATTACAATATCGATTAGAAGCCGTTGTTGAACAATTACACATTCTCAATGGATTAATTATTACTCTTTTAAATTTAGAAAAAATTATTGGAATTATTTGTAAAGAATATAAATTAAAAACTATTTTTATTTTAATGAAACAATTTAAACTTAGCGAAAAGCAAGCTAACGCTATTCTCGAAATTAAGTGACGTCAATTGGTTAAACTTGAAGAAAAGAAAATCTATGGAGAACAGACGAAATTAGCTCAAGAACGGCAAAAGATCAAAAAAATCTTAGCATCAAAAATAAAATTAAAAAAATTAATTCGATCTGAATTAATAGCTGATAAAAAAATTATAGCGATAAACGTTGGTCCCCTTTAGTGAAAAGATCTCTTGCGAAAGTCATTCGCAAAGAAAAGATGATTTTTCCAGAATCTATTACAATTTTATCAAAAAAGGTTGGGTTCACACGGCAAAAGGACATGATATTAATGGTCTAGGATTACATTATCGTTTAGGAGATGAATTTTTAATGCCAACTCAAGAGTGTATCAATGAGTTGGCTATTTTTTTTAGATTCAGCTTGAAAAAGTTATGCGTTACCAGCACATACATTAAAATCCCATACAGGTTAGGTGAGCCGTTAACAAGTCGACTAAAATCTGAAGTTAGAATTCATTTTGTTGTAGTTTTGATGGGTAAAAATGAAGATCTTTACTTGTTAGCTTCTGACCGCCGGCTATGAATTTTTAATACCTTTATCTAATGTATAATGTAGTCGAAGTGGAAAAACAGTGATTAAAGTTCCTAAGGGCGCGAAAGCTATGGTTCCTCTATAGGTAACAGATAAAGAATCGCAACATCTTGCAACTATTACTTCAAAGCGACGATTATTAGTATTTCCAATTTCCAAATTATATGAATTAAAAAAAGAAAAAAGAAAGAGGAGATAAAATCATTCAAATCCCTCCCGCTTGGGTAAGAAACCATTAAGAATACTGTGTACTTTAGCATTATTAAAAGAGAAGAGTACCTTAGTTCTTTATGCTGAGAAACGACAACTAACGTCAAAAACTGATGAGTTATTCAACTTTCAAGGAAAACAAGGACACTGAGGTAACAGACTACCTCAAGTTTTAAAAAGGTGGACGGCGTAGTAGTTCTAGATGTGAAAGAAAATGCTTAAAATCCGAATAATTTTGGTATGGTGATTATATCCCTTCAAGCTTTATCTGAGGGTGAATCTGAGAATGGATCGGACGCAATTTATTTGAAATATTCTTGCACCATTTATTAAAGAAATCAACATTAATCGGATTATTAAAGGGATATAGGGCGACATATAATTTTACACCAATATTAAAAACTGCTTGAATTGCAACGTGGTATTCAAGGTAAGTAATTTGCTGATTAATGGAAGAAGAAGCTGCTAGTGCACAATCTTAAAGAGTTATAGAAACGGGTACCTTTGCTGGAGCATCTGAAATTTCTCGTACTAATTTAGGGACGAGATAACCTGGAAGGCGTTTTATAATTTCTGCGATTAAATATCGTGTTTGTGCTTCACTTACTTCAAAGTGTGCAGCTCCTTGTACCTGATCCAGGAGATGTAAATAATAAGGCAGAACCCCGACTTCAAATAAATCTTCACTTAAGCGAATTAAAATTTCCGCTTTATCATTGATATTTTTTAATAAAACAGATTGATTGAGTAAGGTTACTCTTGTTTTCCGTAAAGAATGAAATGCTTTTGCAACAGATTCATCAATTTCATTCGGATGGTTACAATGGATAACGATTGTGGGTGATAATCTTGTATATTCTAACAAATTGATAAGTTCATCTGTAATTCTTTCAGGAATGACAATTGGTAAACGCGTATGAATGCGCAGACGTTTGAGATGTACTATCGTTTCAAGAGAAGAAACAAATTCGGTTAGTATATTATCTTTCATCATTAAAGGGTCACCACCGCTTAAAATAATCTCAGTGATGGATGTATCCGATTTTAGATAATCGAAAATTCGATTCCATCCTTTTTTTCCGGGTGTATTTTCCTCATAAGGAAAATGACGGCGAAAGCAATAGCGACAGTGGATTGCACAAGCGCCACTTAGCATAAGTAGCACTCGCCCATGATATTTATGTAAGAGGCCAGGTATTCTATTTGATTTCTTTTCATTAAGAGGGTCTAGCCAGTAAACTGGAGAACTAATAAGCTCTCTTACTTGTGGTAGCACTTGCAGTAATAGAGGATCTTGCGGGTTACCTTTTTCCATGCGTGAAAGAAATGTCCTAGGGACCTGTAAGGGGAAATGAGCTATTACTTTCTGAGTTTGAGGAAACATATTTGGATTAAGTGCTAATTCGCGGTATAACTCATCTGGATCGGTAATAGCTTTTTTTAAAAAAAGTTGCCAATTAGACATTAGACATGTATGCCTCGTTAAACAAACAGATAACTATTTTATCCTTTTCTGATTACAAGCGCAGTAATAAGTAATTTTTAAATCCGTGCGTCTATTTCTTTACTAATTAATTACTTCAAAATAAATAGTTTTAGAATCTGTGGATTTCGAATGGATCTACTTTATTAAATAATTTTCCCTTAGTGTTTTAAACTTTCATCATTTCTTCAGTCTGAGGAAGAGGTTTCAAGAAGAGAATAAATTGAATAAATAGAAAAAAAGCAGGAATTTTAGTTGAGCTTTTTCTATTTAATTTTTTAATGGAAGACCGTGTTTTCCATTAAAACAATCCCTATCTCAGACAAACTTATGGTATTCTTTATCAAAGAAAGTAAGATAATTATTATCAAAACTAGTTATATTGATGTCCAAAGTTTGGGAGAAGCGTTAAATTTAAAGTTATGATGTCGTAACAATGGGCGATCTTGATAATAGAGCTCAATTCAGTTAGATACGTAAACAACTTTCCAAGTTAAGAATCAAATTAAATATTCAAGAAACTCTACGTAATGTTAATCGATTGCCAAATATAAAGTGAGAACTGATAAGACTCAAATTTTTCCATGGACTAGCTTTTTTATTACTTTGACCAAGAAAATTTTTTGTTTTTACCTTCTCTTAACAAAGAGAAAAGCAAGAGAGACGAAGAAAATACTGAAAATTATTAATGTACTGTGGCCAATAACATAGAACAACAAAAAGAAACGAATGCATTTTTGTTTAAGAAAATAGCACTTATAGATCTGAGGGAATGTATTCGATTAATTTTTTTTGGATTACTAGAAGAATTTCCTAAAAAAATCTATGAGAGTATAGCTGATAATAACTTAAAATATAATCAATTGATTTGAGAAAGCGAGTCTAATGACAACAAACACGGCTTTACATCTCTTTTCACCATTTCATTATAAGAAATTCATTTTATTTATTCTTTTTGTTGTTGTTTATTAACACTGAGAAAGTGAAGTGGATTGTTTATTTAAAAATCTTTTTCAGGCTCTCATAATAATACTAATGAAAGTAGAACAGTGATATATTTTTATTTAATTCGACGAATTATTGGAGTAATTTCATTACCTTATTTTTTTATTTAATACATCGGATTTGATACGCATTTATATTTTTGGGAAAAGCTTATTACATAAGCAGTGATTAAGAGATAGTAAACAGAATATGGATGAGCACCAATTTTATAATTGTGTGAAAGAGACTCAGGGAAAATTTATACTGTCACTATTTTTCAATAAATTATTATATATATACCCATTTTTCACTTTAAGCATTCAGATTCTACACTCTTCTTGATAAGAGAAAAATGTTTAGCATTAGACGAATTATGATGAATGTTTTTATGTATGTTTGATCTGAAAGTATGACTAATGGAAGATTAACGATGTAAATCTATTCATATCGAACTCGATAATTGTATAGGTTACAGCAACTTTATGAGTGTCCGCGAAAACTCACGTTTTCTCCTTGAAAGAGAGTAAACTAATAGAAAATATTAAAATATTAGCTGTAATCATAAAATGATTCCTGTTCATGTATTATCTTTCTTATTTAAAGGATAATAAGATAGCGACAAGAACCAATTTCTAGGTGGAAACAATCCTTATATCGAAGAATGGAATCACTCTTTCTAGAATAGGTCAAGAATATGTACTGTTGTATGATATGTTACGATAAATCAAACTACCTGCCTGCTACCTGCTTTTTTTAGTAGTATGTTTGATGAAAGCAAGTAACCTATACAGGTACTCTCGCAGGTTATAGTTAAGATTTAATATTTAAAAATGGCTATGGGTGGGTTCGAACCACCGACATCAGCATTATGAATGCTGTGCTCTAACCAGCTGAGCTACATAGCCGCAGAGAACTTAAAAGAAAAGTGCATTTTGGAAGATTTTCTATAAGCTTGTCAAGTTACTGATTACCCACTCGAAAGTGTATTATATCACCATCTTGTACAACATAGTTTTTACCTTCAAGACGCCACTTACCTACATCTTTAGCACCTTGCTCTCCATTAAATTGGATATAGTCATTATAGTTAATAACTTCAGCTCGGATAAAATGCTTTTTAAAATCGGTATGTATCACACCAGCAGCTTGAAGTGCTTTAGATCCACTTGGACAGGTCCATGCTCGAACTTCTTTAGTGCTAGCAGTGAAAAAAGTAATTAAACCCAATAATTCATAGCCTGTTTGAATGACATAATGTAATCGAGACTCCTTGATACTAATGCTTTTTAAGAATTCTATCTGCTCTGAAGGAGAAAGCTCTACGATTTCTGCTTCAAGTGCTGCACAAATAGAAACTGCTTTCGCATTCTCTTTTTTGGCATATTTAAAAACTTGTTCCAAAAAAGGATTATTAAAGAAGCCCTCTGCAGACACATTTGCGACATACAACACAGGCTTTATAGTTAAAAGTTGATAAGGTCGCAACAACAATTCTTCTGTTTCTGTTAACTTCAAATTTCGTAATGATTTTCCTTTATTTAACCAATATTTGAATTTTTCAAACAAAAATTGGGTATCGTGAGCTTTTTTATCCTCGCGTTTCGCATCTTTAACAAGCTTAATTAAAATTTTATCGACTGCTTCTATATCTGCTAATATTAATTCCGTATTTACTATCTCAATATCTACGATGGGTTTGATGGTTCCAGAAATATGCGTAATATTTTCATCCTTAAAGCAACGGACAACATGAATAATAGCTTGAGTTTCAAGAATATTAGAAAGAAACCGATTGCCTAATCCTTTTCCTTCAGAAGCACCAGCAACAAGACCAGCGATGTCGACAAAGTTAACAGTAGTTGGAATCATTTTTTTTGAGTTCACAATTTTGGAAATTTTTTTAAGCCGTCTATCAGGTACTGAGATGATTCCCATATTCGGTTTAATAGTACAAAAAGGATAGTTAGACGCTTCGACACCTGCCTTTGTCAATGCGTTAAATAATGTAGATTTTCCGACGTTAGGCAATCCAACAATTCCACATTTAAAACCCATTTTTTTCTTTTCTCATTCATACAAGTTAAAAGGCAAGTATATCAACTATAATAAATTACTTATTGCTTTTTGAAACTCACCGATTATTAATTCCCCAACGACGGATAGTCCTTTTTCGATAGCCTTAAGAATAGCACTTCGATCACTTTTTGAGGGAAGGCTTAATACATAAGGAGAGACCAAATTTCTGTGTTTTGGATGGCCGATACCAATCCGTAAACGATAAAAATTAGTAGTTCCTAATCGCTGAATAATATTACGCAATCCATTGTGTCCTCCGTGCCCTCCATTTTCTTTTAGACGAATATCTCCGATTGGAAAGTTTAATTCATCATGCACCACTAAAATTTCTTGTGAGTCCAATTTATAAAACCGGGCTACAGCAGCTACTGCTAGGCCACTTTCATTCATATAAGTGCAAGACTTAAATAACCAACAACCATTCCATTTACCAATCACTCCATGAAATTTATTTTCTTTATGCAAGAATTGCTGTTTTCGATCAGCTAGCGTTTCGACAAACCAAGCTCCTACATTATGCCGTGTCTTAGCATATTCATCACCTGGATTTCCTAGACCAACAATGAGTTTAATCGCATTTTCCAAAAGTGCCTATCTCTTTTCTTTAGCTCTAGTTCTTTCTGATTTACTAAATAGTTATTATTTCTCTTCAGGATCTCCCGATATAACTTCTTCCGTAACTTTAGCAGTTATATTGCTGTTAGCATCCTCAGCCTCAATATCTGCTTTACTTACTCGTGGCAGATGAATATTCACAATGGGTAAATCATTTTCGTCCTCGATAGCAGTGGCTAATTCAACCCCGGAAGGCAACTTAAGGTCCGATAAATGGAGCGATTTATCCAAGCCTAACTTAGAAATATCCACTTCGATATATTCCGGTAAATCAGAAGGGAAACATCTGATTTCTACATTAGTTTGAAGATGAGAAACGATACCACCAGATTCTACCCCTAAACATTCTTCTTTACTAATAAAATGCAGAGGAACATGCATAGTTAGTTTTTCGGATGCTTGAGTACGTTGAAAATCAATATGAAGAATTGCAGGTTTTGTTTGGTGACGTTGTAGATCTTTCAGAATCACTTTTTGTTTCTTATCTCCGATTTTGAGTATTAAAATAGAAGAAAAAGTGGCTTCATTCTCTAAGGCTTTTAGTATATCTTTCTGAACCAAATTGATAGACTGAGGAGCCTTTCCCGCACCATACACAACACCTGGTATTTTATTATGAAATCGGCGTATATGTCGTGCTGCTCTTTTTCCAGTGTTTTTACGTAACTCTACCTGAAATTCAAAACATTCAGTAGCCATATCTTGCGCTCCCATTTTTAGAATTAGGCATTTTACTGAGATTTAATTAAAAAAGAAATCCTCTTTATAGATAAAACCTGCTAGACGTAAATATTAAAGTGCAGTTTTAGTCTTTAAATTAATCTTTCATAGCTCTGCTTGATTTTATAACTGTCATACCGCATCTTTTGCTGCTATACAACCAAAATCTCAAGCGAGTCACTGTCTGTCATCTATGATGAGTAATAGAACGTTTGTTTTCTCGTATTTTATTGTTTCTATGACAATAGTCAGAAAGTTGGGAGATTATGTGCAGTCATCATAAAATTTTTTACGTAAGATATATCTTATTTACGATTACTCCCATTATGATAGTAGGTTTTTTATTATCAAAAGTTAACTATTTTTCGCTTTTTTAGGATATAGATACAATCATCATTTTTTTTTGATCAAGGTTTGGTTTATTTATTATCTGCTTTCTTTTTTACTGTATAGCCTCACTGAACAAGGATTACCAATTAATGAGTTGTGATTATAAGGTTTATGGCTATTCAATTTGTAAACTGGGGTCATGAATTAAGCTCCATTGTGTTGTCTGTGTTCAGAATAAGAGAATTGGTTGCGTAGTATTTACACTTTTTATTTAGCTAATTCAATACATATAAACTTACTGTTTTAATTTTTCAAAACGCCGATTGAGTCATTCAACAAATTTCCTTTTGATAGCTCTAAAAATAGAGAAAACATGTACCGTTCCCTATTAATCTCAAAAAAGTCAAATCATAATTTCTTATTTCTTATGTAGGAGAATCACAAATACGGGCAATGAGTCAGTTTTATACATATCCTTAATAAAAGAACTTCGACACATAATTACTGGTTTTTAGTTCTTCTTAATAAATTTATCGTTATGACAAATATTACTTGACTAAACAATTAATCTAAAAACATTGAGCTAACAGATTCTTTCTGATTAATGCGAGAAATGGTTTCAGCAATAAGACGACTGAGCGAAATTTGTTTGATTTTGATACAATTTGCAGCTGCTTTTTGTAGGGGGATAGTATCGGTGACAATAAGTTCATCAATCGCAGATTCTATAATGTTTTCAATAGAATCCCCTGACAAAACTGGATGAGTACTATAGGAAGAGACTTTTACAGCGCCCTTATCTTTTAGAGCTTGAGCAGCATGGCATAAAGTACCAGCTGTATCCACAATATCATCCACAATAACACAATGACGTTCCTCTACATTACCAATAACATTCACGACTTCAGTTTGATTAGGTTCAGGGCGGCGTTTATCAATAAACGCTAAATCCGAATCATTTAGCCTCTTAGCAATAGCGCGAGCACGTACTACGCCCCCAACATCAGGAGAAACGATCATGGGATTTTCTAACTTTTCGAGTAAGCGATATTCTTCTAATGCGGTAATACTAGCATAAATATTGTCCACTGGTATATAAAAAAAACCTTGGATTTGATCTGCGTGGAGATCAACAGTGATTAAGCGAGAGAAACCGACATTTTGCATCATATCAGCGATCACTTTCGCGCTTATAGGTACCCGAGAAGAGCGGACCCTACGATCTTGACGTGCATAACCGAAATAAGGTACAACTGCAGTAATACTCGTAGCAGATGCTCGACGAAAAGCATCACCCATTAAAATTAATTCCATAATATTTTCGTTGACTGGATAACCAATCGAATGAATAAGGTAAATATCTCGGCCTCGAACGTTTTCTTGGATTTCAATTCGAATTTCGCCATCGCTAAAGCGAGTAACTAACATATTACCAATAGTCGTATTCAATGCTTTCGCTATGTTAGCAGCAAGAGTAGGATTAGCACTGCCATGGAAAATGCGAATATCGCTGAGATTAGACACAGAATTTCCTTTGAGAAAACGCCATTGAAAAAACACCGTATCTGGGGTGCCAGGATTCGAACCTGGGAGTGCTGGGATCAAAACCCAGTGCCTTACCGCTTGGCGACACCCCACTAATTAGACCAAAATAGATAAATTATAGGCCATATTAGCAGTTTTAGCATTCCTGTCAAACTTGAGAGCATGTTTAGTAACTATCATTCTTATTCCTTAATTAATAAGACTTTAAAATTAAGATCAGTAGGAATCTAAATTACCAAGTTTTGAAAATGTCTTAAACAGAAAAAGAAATCCCTGTGTTAGTTGAAAATAAAGTTTGATGTAAAAAACAGAATTATTTAACGTATCAAAAATTAGATTTTCTAGCTTTATTGTAAGATAAAATGGGAATCTATCAAGCTAATTGCTGTTGCAATACTTATACTAATGTATAAGTAACATAATAGCACTGAAGAGGGCAAAACACAACATTACAATTTTAGGTCTCCGGATATTTTAATACTATTAAAAATAAATATCGGTAGGTAAAATGAATTAGTGAGTTGAGGTAGAAAATAGGAAAAATTATATAACACTGAACCGTTTGGTATAAATCCATACAGAGAAATTAATCTCAAATAAATTTTACGGGAATCCTTTCTTTTTTTAATTAAATTAGATCGTACTCATTTTCAATAAATAATTTTTTTATGAAAATTGTGCAATTATTTTTCTCAATTAGATGCTCTTGCAATCACCAAAGTTAATCGTGGAAGGACTAACCTTTGACATTTTCACAATTTGTTTTAAGGTAATCACATGTTGATCGAAGATTTACCGCCTCCAGATCCCATTGCTAAGCGTTATAGCAATCGCTTGAAGTTAAAGATTATTGAAGAAATCACCAAACAAGGACCTCTCACTTTTGCATTTTATATGTACTTAGCTCTTTATTCACCTGGTCTTGGATATTATAGTGCTGGTGCACATAAATTCGGAAAAGTAGGTGATTTTGTTACAGCTCCTGAAATTTCTCCTATTTTTTCTCAATGTGTGGCGCGTCAATGTTATCAAATATTACAAGATTTACACGGTGGCGATATCCTCGAACTTGGCGCTGGTACTGGAATAATGGCAGTCGATATATTAAAAGCACTTAATGACAATCAATGTTTACCTAATCATTATTTCATCTTAGAAATCAGTGCGGATCTTCGAGAACGTCAAAAAACACGTCTTCAAAAAGACGTTCCAGAATTATTTAATCGCATTGTTTGGCTAAATCAATTGCCCACTGATTTTGTAGGCGTTATTGTTGGAAATGAAATAATGGACGCTCTGCTGGCTCACAAATTTAAAGTTGAAAATAACATTATCAAAGAAATTTATGTAGATTGTAAAGAAGGAGAATTTTTTTGGAAAATAGCTGATCCATCGTCATCTGATTTAATTTGGCAAATTGAAAATTTAGGAATCGATTTTCCTGATGATTATGAGTCAGAAATTAATTTATTATTGGCACCGTGGATTGTTTCGTTAGCAGACATTCTAAAAAAAGGATTAATCTTATTAATCGATTATGGATTCCCAAGGTATGAATATTACCACCCAGATCGTAACAGAGGCACCATTGCCTGTCATTATCGACACTATAGCCACTTCAATCCACTTATTTTTCCTGGTATTCAGGATATCAGTATCCATGTTGATTTTACAACTGTTGCAGAAGTGGCGGCCCGTAATCGATTAATCGTAGCAGGATTTATTCACCAAGCAGGTTTTTTAATCAACTGTGATATCACTTCATTCGCTTCTTCACCAGAAAACATAGTAGAACATTATCAAATCACACAACAAATTAAGAGGCTAACATTGCCCAATGAAATGGGTGAATTATTTAAAGTAATTGCCTTAACTCGTGATTATAATTCTACTTTGCTTGGCTTTACAAATGGAAATCAAATAGCTCGCCTTTGATGACTACACACTTGTACTGGAGATAATGTATCTGATAAAATTGAGCAGCGAATTGCTTCCAGTCGTAGTGTTTCAAGCGCTTTTGCGAAATTTTCCCCTTTTAACTGTCTTTCTTGTAAGGGTTTAATATTAATTGACTTAATGACTTTAATAGCTTCTTTAATTTTATCATTATTCTTCACTAACGTTGGATAAAGTGACGTACAAATAAAAAGAAATTGTTCAAAACGTTTGTCTCGTCTTAATGCGTCGGTTTTAAGGATGAAATTCAATAATTCTTTTTCATTTGTTTGGCTGACATATTCATATATTCCTTGGAATCGTGAAATCATGATTGCTAAATCGGAATATTTATTTGGAATACGATATTGTAGAGCCAATTTTTGAATGACTTTAGGTGAAAGATCACTTAGCAAGGCAGCAAAGCGCATAACAGGAGATGGGGTTCTACTTGCGATTTGAGATAAAGCATCTACACCTTTGTTTTTAGGATGCAGAGCGTAAAATAAAATAGCTAAAGCACCACAATCATGTAATACTGTAAAAAATCGGGTAGGAGCTTTGTTAGCAATTGCACGTACCAGTTCTTGCCAAACTCGATTAGGTATTAAAGCATTTACTTCCCCTTTATTTGTCATTTCTTTCATCAGATCTAATGTTTCAGGGTGAATAGAAAATTCAGGAAATTTTGTTGCCAATCGGGCCAAACGCAAAATCCGTACAGGATCTTCTTGAAAAGCTGGAGATACATGACGCAAAATCTTATTTTTTAAGTCCTGTTGGCCACCATAAGGATCGATAAGCTTACCACTCGGTGTTTTAGCTATAGCATTAATGGTTAAATCTCGACGTTTTAAATCCTCTTCGAGCGTCACATTGGGAGTCGTATAAAAGCTAAAACCTTTATAGCCTTTAGCTGTCTTTCGTTCCGTACGAGCAAGTGTGTATTCTTCATGAGTCTGGGGATGTAAAAATACTGGAAATTCTTTTCCCACTGGTTTAAAACCACGAGTAATCATTTCTTCAGGTGTAGCACCTACTACAACCCAATCTTTTTCTTTTACTAGCAGACCTAATAATTCATCACGAACAGCTCCACCCACCAAATAAATTCTCAACTGTGTTATCCTCTCTTATTCATCTTTTAACCCTATCTTACCTTGTAAGTAATTCGTGAGTAGAAAAACTGCTACTCCTGAAGGTTTGTCTAGGAATCTTTGTTAAGATTATGAGTAAATTACATAGATATCCGCAATACACTTTATCTAGAATAGTTGGTTGGCTTGCTGACCGTCAATGGGGCCTAATTACACGGATCTTAATTTGGTTGTTTGTCCGTTTTTACAACGTTAACATGAAAGAAGCACAAAATCCTGATATCCAATCATATCGCTCGTTTAATGCTTTCTTTACTCGACATTTAAATTCTACTTTACGGCCAACAATTACGACTGACCCTCAAGCTGTTACTTCACCTGTAGATGGGATTATCAGCAAAATAGGAAAGTTAAATGGGGAAACAATCCTTCAGGCAAAAAAACACAGTTATACTGTAACTGAGTTGTTAGGCGGCAATAACGAACAAGCAAAATTTTTTCAGGAGGGTATGTATTTTACAGCATATTTAGCTCCAAAAGATTATCATCGAATCCACATGCCAATTGATGGACATTTGATAGAGATGGTATACATACCTGGTTACCTTTTTTCTGTAAATCCTTTTTCGGTTCAAACAATTCCGTTATTGTTTGCTCGAAATGAGCGAGTAGTATGTCTATTCGAAACACAAATTGGTTTTATGGCTGTCGTGATTGTGGGTGCTATCTTAGTAGGAAGTATTAACACCATTTGGCACGGTACTGTAACTTCTACTATCCAACGTGCTATTTCAGTATGGAATTACCGAGAAGAAAATATTAATCTGACTCGAGGTGACGAATTAGGTCATTTTAAAATGGGATCCACAGTGATTTTATTATTTCCATTACATAGAGTACAGTGGGAATCTCATTGTCAAACTAATAATCGTGTTTTTTTTGGTGAGAAGATTGGAACGCTAATAAGATAGAGAGTTTAATTTCAATTTGAATTTTGCGAGAATCACTACTACAACTGGTAGAATGAGGTTGCGCTCTCTTCTTTATTCAGGGAGTAATCAATTTAAATGGAATTAAAAATTTAGTCTACTTTAGATTTTCGTCTAAAAATGTAAAGAGGTGACTTTTTTGATTATCTTTAAGAATCCATATGGAAAAAATCATTGTTCTGATCACTAAAAAATTCGTGAGGTGATAGTTCTAGCAATGCGTGTATACTGGTTCTTAAGAGTAAGTTTCTCAATAAAAGAATTAAAATGCTGTGAATTATACCGAACTAGGTATTAAATATTACATCTTTACAATTGGCTAAGCGATATCTGCTGGGAAGGCAATGACGTCCTTAATTTGTCGTTTTTTTGTTTTAATCATGAGCAAGCGATCTAAACCTAAAGCAACTCCAGCGCAAGGGGGTATTCCAGATTCTAAAGCAGCAAGTAAGCGACGATCAATCTTGATCTTAGAAAGTCTTCTTTCTTGACGTTTTAAAATATCTTGTTCGAAGCGAAAACGTTGTTCCTGGGAGTTGATTAATTCTTCACAGCCGTTCGCGCACTCTATTCCTTCAATATACAATTCAAATCGTAAAGCAATATTTGAGTCTTTAGGGTAGATTTTAGCCAAAGCTGCTTGGGAAGACGGAAAATTATAAACAAACAGCGGTTGATTAAATCCAATTTTCGGTTCGATAATGTGAGAAAATAGAAACTGCAATAAAATATCGCGATCCTTATAATCTTCAGCATTTTCTAATGAAAACTTTCGAGCTAAAGCTTGTAACTCCTTTAATAAAACTCGAAATGGATTAATCGATAGGTATTCTATGAATAATGCAGAATACGTTTTTCGAGCAGCTTTTTTTGTTTGTAGAGTAAATTTTAATAACTCATCTATTTCATTCATTAAATCTTGATGACTAAAATCTGGTCGGTACCATTCTAATAAAGTAAATTCAGGGTTATGTTGAGATCCAATTTCACCGTTACGGATGGCTTTGCAAATTTGATAAATTGGTCCACTTCCACTAGCAAGAAGCCGTTTCATGGCATATTCCGGAGAAGTTTGTAAATAATATTGGCGTTTTTCTTTGTGGTTATAGTAAATTGTTTGGAAACTTTCAATATGAATATCGGTGACGGTATATTTTGATAAGAGAGGGGTTTCGACTTCTAGGATACCCCGCTCAGCAAAAAATTGCCGAATATCAGAATACAATGTTGCACGCAATCGTTGATTTATAAGAGAAGCAGTTGGCTGCCAGTTTAAATCGGACATTGATTTTTATTTAGTCAGTATAAGTTAATTACAATATTATTTGTTATCGTTTCTTGAATAAGATTGAATAGAGGCATACTTCAAGAAATGTGTTTTAGATTACTTCGCTCGTGAAACGTATTCTCCACGACGAGAATCTACCCTAATTACTTCTCCTTCATGTAAAAACAATGGGACCTTTACTACAGCACCGCTTTCAAGTTTTGCACGTTTTGTTCCGCCAGTAGCTGTATCACCACGAATCCCGGGTTCTGTTTCGACAATCCTTAATTCCACGAAAGTAGGAGGATCAACCAATAGAGGAGTGCCATTCCACATAGTCACTGTGCACAATGCTTCTTCTTTGAGCCACTGTTTCGTATCCCTTATTGTTTCAATTGAAGCAGCATATTGTTCATAAGTTTTTGGAACCATGAAATGCCAAAATTTTCCATCATTATATAAATAATGCATTTCTATTTCGACCACGTTAGCAGCAGATAGGGTTTCACCAGATTTAAAAGTGCGTTCCAATATCCGGCCTGTTTTTAGGTTGCGAAATTTAACACGATTAAAAGCCTGGCCTTTACCAGGCTTAATAAATTTATTCTCAATGATGCTACAAGGGTCTCCATTAATCATGACTTTTAATCCGCTACAAAATTCGTTCGTGCTATATATTATCATCAAAATCTCTTGAGATTGGCATCACGATAGTTATCATATGTTCATGTCAATGATCTTGCAAGTTGCTGTACCAAAGCCGCTATATCAGTGTTTTGATTATTTAGTGCCCACCTCGCTTAATAATGTAAAATTACAACCGGGTATACGTCTAAAAATTCCTTTTGGCCGAAAAGACTGTATAGGTGTGTTGATGGAAGTAAAATCTCATTCTTCCTTGCCTATTGGACGTCTTAAGCCTATCAAAGCAATCCTCGAAAGGGAACCACTTATTCCGCCCTTTTTGCTTAAATTATTCCAATGGGCGAGTGATTACTATCATTATCCTATCGGGGTAGTTATTCTAGGTGCCTTACCGAGGATTTTTTGTCAAGGAAAACAGGTTATTAAAATTCGTGATAACATTAGTTCATATATTCCGCAAGCTCCTTTACATTTAAACCACTATCAAAAAAATGCTGTTACTACAATTAATAGTAGCCATAATTTTCAGACTTTTTTGCTTTTAGGAATTACTGGAAGCGGAAAAACTGAAGTTTATTTGCATTGTATTGAAGCGTTAGTTAAGCAGGGAAAACAAGCATTAGTGTTGGTTCCAGAAATTGGGTTAACGCCTCAAACTGTAAAGCGATTTCGTGAACGATTTAATGTACCTATTGTTATTTTGCATTCTAATTTAACTGATAAGAAACGCGCTCAAGCTTGGTTAATGGCTAAAAATGGTATAGCTAAAATTATTATTGGCACTCGCTCAGCTATTTTTACTCCTCTTCTTAACATTGGTATTATTATTTTAGACGAGGAGCATGATACTTCATTTAAACAACAATCGGGTTTTCGTTATTCTGCACGTGATTTAGCTGTAATACGTGGCCAATTTGAAGACGTTCCAATTGTACTTGGTTCAGCAACTCCTTCATTAGAAAGTTTTTATAACGTTAAACGTGAACGTTATGAGTTATTATTGTTACCCAGCCGAGTAGGTAGTGCTTCCTTGCCTTGTATGACAATAATGGATTTGCGTCAAAAGCAATTAATGGCAGGGATGAGTGATGAATTATTAATTGCTATTGAAAACCATATTAGTAATAACGGCCAAGTTTTATTATTTTTAAATCGTCGGGGTTATGCACCTACTCTGATGTGTCATGGTTGTGGGTGGATAATGCATTGTAACCGTTGTGATGCGCGGTTAACTTTTCACTATCAGCCTCAACGACTTTACTGTCACCATTGTGGTTCTAATAAAAAAATTCCTACCGTTTGTATACAATGTAAACATCAGGAATTAATCGATGTCGGTTTAGGTACAGAACAATTGGAAACGGTTTTACGAAAGCGATTTCCGGATTATGGTATTGTGCGTATTGATCGCGATAGTACCCGCGCTAAAAATAGTATGAAAGAAAAATTAGATTTGATTTACAACCGAAAAGCATCAATTTTAATCGGAACTCAAATGATTGCTAAAGGTCATCATTTTCCTCACTTAACTTTGGTAGCAATTGTAGATGCTGATAGCAGTTTGTACAGTATTGATTTTCGTGCTGCGGAACGGATGGGACAACTACTAATTCAAGTGGCAGGTCGTGCAGGCCGTGCAGAACGAAAGGGTGAGGTATTTATTCAAACGCATCATCCTACCGATCCTTTGCTTACTTTTTTATTAAAGGAAGGGTATGCTGCATTTGCAGAAGCTTTGTTGAAAGAACGTAAAGCAGCTCAGTTACCACCTTTTTCTTACTTAAGTTTATTACGTGCTGAGTCTCCGAAGCCTATGCTTCCCTATGAATTTTTATCGGAAATAAAACAAAAAATCCTTGTTAATAAGGGCGTTGAAATTTTAGGGCCAGTGGCTGCTAGCATGACACGTAAAGCAGGACGTTACCGCTATCAGTTACTTTTTCAATCCAAACATCGTGCATGTTTGCATAAAGTACTAACTAAATTAATCCCTTTACTTCCAACTCAACGTACAAAGGTACGTTGGACTTTAGATGTGGATCCGCAAGAGATAATTTAATCTTAGAGCTCTTTAAAGCGTTCTAATCCCAATCTAAAAAGCTAATCTAATCTTTTTTATTCCTATCGTAAATAAGTTAGAATAAGTGAAAAAGAGTATCTGATAAAAAGCTTCGAAGATCTGAACCATACCATGATGAGACCATTTAAAACAAAGATGTTGAAGATTCACTGATCAGTTTGAAATAATATTACAAATCAAACAGAAAATAAATACATCTCTGAGACTGAATTAGCTAGCTAGGGAGCGCCTATAATATCAAACTCCTTAAATATACCCCTGCCTCAAATAGAGAGCAAAATACCAAAGAAATGAAATAAAACAATCTATTAATAAATGATTCCAGCTAATTTTAGAAGTAATGAGTAATTCCATTGGTATCAAAAGTCCTCTCTCGCTTTAAAATTCAAATTTACTATTTTTAAATCCGCTAATGGAGAACGGCTCCTTTAAACAATTTCTAAAATTTGAAAAGCAAACTCAATACTTGAATAGGAAAGTAGGTGTTCAAAATGGCATCGCGCGCCAGAAGCACTACAGATTGAATAGAATTGAATAGGACACACGATTTGGGCTTACCGATTTTCAGTTAGTATAATCTACTTTGGTGCAATAAAAAAAGGAGAGGCTTCTTAATTAACATTAGGATTTTTAAGCAAGTCGAAATTATTGGCAGGAGTTCAATCAAGATTTGATTTTCTCAATAATCTAGCAATTTAAATTTAATTGAGGAATTTTGGTGATAATTAAATTACGGTAAGACTATTACAAAGTAAAGTTGCACGTTGATGTATTCATTCTTTTTAAGAGTTGAGTTTAGTATTATAAATCGCTTTTAGTATCCATTTCTCTTAATCAAAAGAAAATCCCCATTGTTGTAAAGTTTTTTTTAGATTTGGTTCTAATGAAGGCGTTAATTGAATATTTGAAAATTCCTCACGTAAAGGATAACAACGACGTAAGTTTTCAAACCAATCTAGATGCTTTATCAGTAACTGGCTCATGATTTGAGTTTCTTTTCCTGGATCATAGATTTTTAATAAGACATCTTCGACAGTACGACATTCACTGACATCAAGAGTTGTCCTTTCTGATAATTGTTGTGGTTCTTCGACACAAGGAGTATCTGATAATTGAAAGTGCTTTAAAAAAGCCTTGTAAATCATTAGCGAGGCACGTAATTTTGCTGCTTTACTATAACCAGCGATGTGTGGAGTTCCAATAACAATTTTTTGTAATAAATTCAAATTAATATTAGGTTCATTTTCCCATACATCTAAACAGGCAATGACGTGATCATGCTCTAATAATGCTTGATTATTAATCACTGCGCCTCGTCCAGCGTTTAACAAAACACAACCAGGCCTTAATTTTTTAAGAAAGATATCATTAATTAAATGATAAGTAGAAAATTTTCCAGTTTTAATTAGAGGCGTATGCAAACAAATTAAATCCATTTCCGTAAGTGAATCTAGTGGGACAGAAACAAATTCTTTTTCAGAAACAGCACGTGGCGGATCATTATGGACAACAGAAAAACCTATTTTTTTTAAACGATCGGAAACGATTCGACCTACATGACCAACTCCAATGACAGCAGCGTTTAGTGATCTCTTCGGTAGTAAATCCTTTTTACGTAAAAAAGCAACACAATGAAGCACATATTCGGCCACTGCTATAGCATTCGCTCCAGGCGCATAAGCCCACGAGATAGGTTGTTTTGCTAGCCATTCATGATCAATATGATCAAATCCTGCAGTTGCGCTGCCTATAAATTCAACAGTGCTCTTTTGTAATAAAGTAGCATTGACTTGAGTTATCGACCGCGTTAATAAAACATTGACTGTTTTAAGATCGCTTTTTTGAATAGCAGTTCCTGATCTTAAAATTAATTTGCCCCAACGTCCAAATAATTCAGAAATAAAAGGAATACAGTCATCAACAAGAATTGTAATCATCTTCTGAAGTCTATCAAGGAAGATTTATTGGATTCAAGTGTCTTTTTCTTATCTGATCACCTCAATCCACTTCAATAAAGTAGGTTGAGGTGATCAGGTATTCATCTCGTGCTTGCTTTAAAAAAATGATAATAACCACTTGATTAGATATATTTTTTTCAACGAATTAGAATTTGTCATTGCTACTATAGGTAGTATAGATAGTCTTTAATAAAAATCTTATTCTGTAAAATTTTTTGTAATAGCACACTTAAAAATAAGGCAGAAGTTGAATCGAATGATTAATATCATTGGATAGTTTTTAGCTATCGTGTAGATTATAAAAGTCCGATTTCAATATATTAAGGTAGAATTTTATTAGGGATTTTATTAGGGAGAGAAGTTTTTACTTTGCTCCACAAAAAAATAACCGATAACGATGATCAAGATAGGAATGAAAAATTAACCATGGTACTGAGGTGAAATAGGATTAATTATCATGGTTTTCAGTAATTTATTAAATTCCATAATGTGTTTCTCGATTAGCAGATTAATACCAATCGTCATCACTAGAATTAAAAACAGGAGTAAAATCTATATTGTGATAAATAATACTTTTCTTACAATTAACGCTTTAGGACGTTTTAATTTTTTTATTACTTGGTCTGTGTTTATAATTTGGAATAAATAGAAACTTAAGGGACGACTCTCAGTAGCTCCATATTGAAATAAAAATTCTTAATGTCAGCGAAAAAGAAAGGTAAGTTATTCATGTAGGAATCACTGAAAATGTCAAGATTGATTTTAAAAATCTATATATTATTGGCTAGTTACTATTTCGGATTAAAAAAACTGGAGAGTAGCAAAGATATGCCGTTGCGTCTAGAGATTATATGGATGGAGTGATTATTCTTGAAGGTATTAGACCTCTTGAGCGACAGAGCACACCATTTCATGAAAATTTAAAAATGTCTTGAAAATTTATCAACTTATATTAATTAATAAAGCATATAAACTTAGGTTTTCTACTTAGTTTTCCATTATTTCAATCGAGATAAAATTAAAAAACGCTACTTACCAAATTATCTAAATAATGGGCAATAAAATTAGTAACGTATTGTTAGCAGGCCCGATGCAAGAAATAAGAATGTTAACATAAAAATAGTTTTAAACTCTGCGCAAGAAGGTGCCTTTCGCTCACGAGTAGCGCACGATGAGCAGCGATGAATAAAACTAAATGTAAAATAAGTTGTATAAATTTAATATTCAAAAAGATAATCACATTAGTCTATCACGATAGAAACCTTACTTGTTGAAATTTAATCGATAATTACGGTTATTCACCCTTCCTCAAGGAACTATTTATAGCCCAGAGTAGCAACAACCTAATCATCAGGTTGCTGTTACAAGAAAACAAGCTGAGATAAAAGGATTATCTGAAACACAACAAGAAAAAGCAAATCCATTAATTGCAAGCTCGATGTCATGTAAGAAAATCAGTCAGAGCCAATGTATCGATGTATTTCTTTTTTTATGGAATCTACTTCAGATGGAATATTTAAGATGCTTCTACCAAACTAAGATGTAGATTGAACTTTTAAGTATGAAAAATCCCATTTTTATTTAAAGTACCGTTAACCTTCTCCTTGCTTTGGAGGAGATGGTAGTTTATTTTTATTGACGCTGGAAATTTTGACAAACTGCTTCTTCTTTATTTTTCGTACGTTCGATTTTATTATTCTAATTATTAAATTAGGGATCTTATTTCAACAACGCTTAAATTTTTATTATAAATCGTATAATATATCACCAATTTTTCAACGTAAAATAGCTATTTTAAACACACCAGTTAATCAAAGTGTTGCAATATGTAGAGGATGAGCTGTTTGGCTAATTAATTTTAAAAATAAATAAGTCACGTGAATAAGTTATCTTTTCGTGGGCCGAATTCACTGCAGTGATGTTCAATAAAAAAAAGGCTTTTCATCCTTTTGTGGTTACTGATCGAATTCGGGATCTTGAAGGAAACGTTGAGTGAGTTCAGCGGGCAATTTAAATTTCATTGCCAGCCACAAAGTGAAAATACAAAATACACCAATAACAATAAAATCCCAGCCGAAAGGAATAATCTCTTTTCCTCCGCCAAAATTACCGAGATAAGAAATTAATGTCATCCCTAGAAAATAGGGCCATATCCATATCGATGCTCGCCAGTGAAAAGAAAATCGCTTATCTGGCTGGATAAAATAGCGGTGAATAACTAATATAGTAAGCCCGATAAATAAGGTAAGGCCGAGTTTAGAAATAATCATCCATCCACTCCAGTAAGTAAGAAGAGTACAGATATAAAATGCTCCTGCAGTCCATAGAGTAACAGCGGGTAGTCTAAATGGTCGCAGACGTTGAGGAAGCTGTTGACGCAAGGCTAATAAGCAAATAGGAGCAACACCATAGGTTAATGCCATTAATGAAGTGAGAAAAGCTATCATGCGATTCCATCCCGGCAGTGGTGCAAAGAGGCACATCCCTAAAACAAAATTAGTAAAGATAGCAATCGAAGGATTTCCTTGAGTCGTCAGACGTTGAAATAAAAGAGGAATATGATTATTTTTACTCATACTGTATAACGCACGACCTCCACTACCAGTGTACATCAACGCAGCGGCTAGGGGTCCAATAATTGCTCCTAAATACAATAAAGGCAGGAGAATATCTAAGTGTCTTTGATGTACAATCGCGGTGATAGGACTTCTTCCACCTTGTAAGTCCAAATGTGCCCAACCATGAATTAAGTTAATGGGCAAAAGCGAGGATAAAAAAGCGGATTGTAGTAAAAGATAGATGATTAGACAGATTATTACAGACCCAATGATAGCAAGAGGTAAAGCACGCGTTGGATTTTTAGCTTCCCCGGCCATTTCACAAGCTTGTTTAAACCCACTAAAAGCAAAAACAATGCCACCAGTGGTAACTGCTGAAAATATTCCGTGCATTCCATAAGGCATGAAGGAGGTATGGGCAGGATGAATAAGTCGAGAAGGGGAAAAACATAATGTTAAAATAACTACAGCCACTACTGTAGGGATAGAAATTTTTAAAATGGTTAAAGAGTTATTAAATCTTAATAACCAACGTAAAGAAGAAATATTAATTGCTGAAATTGCTATCATTAATACTGAAGCTAGAAAATAGCCTAAGGTAGTTAAACCACCATCGTTATGAATCAATGAGGGAAAGAAATAATTCAAATATTGTAGGACTGCTTGAACTTCCGTTGAAGCTAATGAAGCGTAGAACAGCCAGATTATCCAAGAAAAAAGAAAGCTTACCAGTGTACCATGTGTATAATGCGGGATTCGGATACTAGCACCGGTAATCGGCAACATCGTGCAAAGCTCAGCAAAAACAAAAGCAATAATGATAGTAGCTATACCACCAATAAGCCAAGCAAAGATCGCTGAAGGACCTGCCAGTTCCGAAGTGTAATAAGTAGCAAACAACCACCCCGATCCCAAAATTGCACTAACAGAAGTGAGCAATAAAGCAAAAGGTGATATAGATCTTTTGAACATAGTCTTTAATGAAGTTAAACATGCATAATTATTAAAATCGTTCATGTTATCAGTTTTGTGTGTTTTTGAACAGTTTGAATCGTCTAATTGTTTTCTGGTTCACTGTAAGAATGTCAATTATCCTCAGCGAGCATCATAGGTTAGTGATTTTCACCCTAATATTAGGCTTTCTTAACCCATGTATTTCGTGATAGCAAATGATGATGAGGGACTTATGATAAATGAAATTACTAGGCCATTTGTTTTGTTGGTAGATGGTTCATCTTACCTCTTTCGAGCTTACTATGCATTACCGCCGTTAATCACTGTAAAAGGGCAAAAACCGACGGGAGCGATATATGGTGTGATTGGTATGCTGCGAAAATTAATAGCAAAGTATCAACCAGAGTATATCGCTGTAGTGTTTGATCCTAAGGGAAAAACATTTCGTGACGATCTCTATAGTGGCTATAAAGCGAATCGACAAGAGATGCCCAGTGAATTGTCTCAACAAATAAAACCGTTATTTGAAATTATCAAAGCACTTGGATTTCCGTTGATCGTTAAAGACGGTTATGAAGCTGATGACGTTATTGCTACTTTAGCTAAAAAAGCTAAAGTCAATGGGTTGCCTGTTTTAGTTTCTACAGGAGATAAAGATTTAGCACAAATTGTCAGTGATCGTGTTACGTTAGTTAATACAATGACGCATCGTTTCTTGGATCCTTCGGGTGTCGTAGAAAAGTTTGGCGTCTCCCCTGAAAAAATTATTGACTATTTAAGTTTAACCGGTGATAAAATTGACAATATTCCAAGCATTCCCAAAGTAGGCCCAAAAACTGCTGCCAAATGGTTGAATGAATATGGATCTCTTGCAAATATTCAAAAACAGGCTAATGAAATAAAAGGGAAAGTAGGTGAAAACCTTCGTGCTCATTTGCATCAATTACCGTTAGTACGTCAATTAGTTACGGTGATTTCTGATCTACCTTTGGAAGAAAAACCAACGGATTTAAAATTGGGATCTAAAGACAGTAGAAAATTAATTGCATTATTTACCAAATATGAATTTAAATCCTGGCTCTCGGAGATTTTAATGGAAAAGGCTATTAAATCTTCTAATAATCTTAATTCTTCTAATAATCTTAATTATACTACCATCGTTAATAAAAAAACTTTTGAAAAGTGGAAAAAAAAATTAAGAGATGCTAAAGAATTTTCTTTTAATATAGAAACTAATAATTTTTCTGCTGTAGAAGTGAGCTTAGTTGGAGTTTCATTTGCCATTAGACCTAATAAAGCGGCCTATGTTCCTATAGGCCATAATTACGCTCATGCCCCTGTTCAACTTGAAAAAAACTGGGTACTACAGCAATTAAAATCAATTATCGGTGATTCAGAAAAAACAGTTATCGGTCAAAATTTAAAATATGGCAGCAAGATGTTAGCCAAAGAAGGTTTGAGTATCAAAGCAAAAATATATGATATCCAATTAGAATCCTATATTTTAAATAGCAATAGTAGTCGTAATGTATCTGCATTAGCTCTACGTTATTTAGGGCGTTCAATGCTCAAGTTTGAAGATATTGTGGGGAAGGGCACCAAACAGATTACCTTTAATTTAGTCCCCATTGACAAGGCAACAATCTATGCCGCTGAAAATGTGGATCTAATCTTACAATTACATTATAAGTTAATGTCGTTAATCGAAAAAGAAAAAAATTTAAAGAAAGTTTTTGAGTCAATTGAAATGCCGCTTATACCTATTCTAATGCAAATGGAAAGACATGGTGTCTTAATTGACACCCAAATGTTGCGCTTACAAAGTGATGAATTGAGTCAATGCATCAATAAGCTTGAATATGAGGCTTATAAGTTAGTAGGGCGGGCATTTAATCTCAGCTCACCGAAACAATTACAAAAGATTTTGTACGATGAATTAAAACTGCCGATATTTAAAAAAACTCTCGGAGGACAGCCGTCGACGGCGGAAAATGTATTGCAGGATTTAGCACGCGATTATCTTTTGCCAAAAGTTGTTTTGGAGCATCGAAGTTTTAGTAAATTAAAGTCGACTTATATCGATCGTCTACCTAAACAAGTGAATGCATTAACCGGTCGAGTACATACATCATACAATCAGACCATTACTTCTACAGGACGTTTATCTTCAAATAATCCTAATTTGCAAAATATCCCTATTCGTACGGATGAAGGTCGGAAAATCCGACGTGCTTTTATTGCACCACCGGGTTTTTGTATCGTTTCAGCAGATTACTCACAAATAGAATTACGTATTATTGCTCATATGTCCAAAGACCCCGAATTAATCAAGGCATTTGAAAAAAAATGGGATATTCATAGCACCACCGCTTCTGAGGTTTTTGAAGTACCATTAGATCAAGTAACAACGGAGCAACGTCGTCGTGCTAAGACGATTAATTTTGGATTATTATATGGTATGTCGAGTTTTAGTCTTGGACACCAACTTGGTATTGAACATAAGCTTGCTCAAAAGTACATCGATATTTACTTTAAACGTTATCCTAAGGTTCATGAATATATGAAAAAAATAAGTGCCATAGCTTCTTCACAAGGCTATGTAGAAACCCTTTTTGGTCGACGTATTCATCTTCCTGACATTAACGCTTCTAATCTTCAACGCCGCCGTGCTTCTGAACGTGCTGCAATTAATGCACCTGTACAGGGTACCGCAGCGGATATCATCAAAATTACCATGATTAAATTAAATAATTGGCTTAAGAATAGCAATATTATTGATACCAATCTGATTATTCAGGTGCATGATGAGCTTGTCTTTGAGGTTGGAAATAAAGATCTTAATCGCATTATTCCGCAAATTAAGAAAGAAATGGAAGAAGTCATATCCCTTTTAGTGCCGTTAGTGGTTAATATTGGAGTAGGAAATAATTGGGATGAGGCACATTAGGCGTTTTATGACGTTAACTTCCATAGATAATAGACGTTATACTCGCCATTTTCCATTAATCGGTCAACAAGGGCAAGTACGTCTCTTTAATTCACGTATCCTCTGTGTTGGTGCTGGGGGGTTGGGTTCTCCTGTATTGCAATATTTAGCAGCAGCAGGTATTGGTACTTTGGGTATTATTGATGGTGATCAAGTGGAAATATCGAATCTTCAGAGGCAAGTTATTTTTACACCTAATGATATTGGTAAGAATAAAGCAGTTCAAGCAAAACATTATCTTGAACAATTTAACCCTTCTTTAAAAGTAATTACCTATGAAATCTTCTTAAGAGAAGATAACGCAGAAAAAACAGTGCGTGATTTTGAGATCATTATCGATTGCACTGATAATTATCGAACACGTTATTTACTAAATAATGTCTGTGTTAAACATAAAAAACCACTAATTTTTGCAGGCATTCACCAATTTCAAGGTCAATGTAGTGTCTTCAATTATAAAGAAGGTCCCTGTTATTGTTGTTTATATGAAGAAGCATTATCACCAAAGGAACTTATTGGCAATTGTACATTAGGTGGTGTTCTAGGTGTATTACCTGGAATTTTAGGTTGTATTCAAGCTACCGAAGCTATAAAAATTTTATTAAACAAAGAAAAAGTACTATCAGGACGACTGCTGACTATTGATGTTTTATCGATGAAGGTAAAGGAATTTATTATATCCAAAAATCCTAATTGTCCGTGCTGTATTGAAGGTAAATCAATCAGTGAGTTTTTTCCGACAAGTAAGGATCAAGAACAAATTCAGGAAATAGAAGTGAAGACGCTCTCTCAATGGTTAGAAAAATCAAACGCAGACATTTTATTAATTGATGTGCGTGAATTCTATGAAAGGGATATTTGCCATATCGGTGGTCTGCATATTCCGTTATGTAAACTTAATAAGCTTCTAACAACGTTACCGAGAGACAAGTTTATCGTTTGTTATTGCAAGTCCGGGCAGCGTAGTTATTACGCCGCACAATTACTAAAAGATAGTGGGTTTACTCAAGTTTCAAGCTTGAAAGGAGGTATTCTTGCCTGGATTGACTTTATTGATTCTTCATTAGCAAGTTATTAATATCTGCTGTACTCTAGCGATGTGATTCGTATCGTAATTTTACATAAACCCCTCTATTATTTTAGAGTAGAGTAAAACTATGATCTTTTATTACACGTGAAAGCGGTTTTAGAATGCTCTAAGGCCGTCTCTGGTCAATTTCAGGGAATGTATCCGATTTGTATAGATTTTTATATAGATTGCAACAAGCATTTTTAATTTGTTTACTGAAGTTGTTTCTTAGTGATTTATTGTCAGCTATTAAAATAGCTACCCATGAGTTTAATCTTTATTAATTAATCTTAGAAGTAAGTGATTGCCGACTTCATATCAAGCAAGCCCCATTACGTAAGCAATGATTGTGAATATCAATTTTTATCAATAATAGCGAAAATATTGGGTAATCTTTATCGCTAATCTTATTTGACTTTATTATCAGTTTGATTATTTAGTAGCATCTATTATTTAGATAATTGTTTTTAAGTTGGTTGATCAGTACTGCTTTAATTTTTCTTCACTAATTTCATTGGCCAATACATGTTTACTGTGAGTGCTTGACTATTTTAAAGAAACCTGAAAACAGACAAAGCAATGCACATCTGCTTTCATCACGCTATATATTTTATTAAGATTCACAAGATTTTAATGCAAGTGGGTTGTTGATAACGGAAAAATCCGAAAATGAAAACATTCATTTTCGGATTAGTGGTGATTTTATGAATTGAGTAAGTAGTTTCTTTTCATTCATTTTTGATTTTTTTCACTACTATGGATTGTTCACTTTTCTTACTTCCCACGGATGAAATAGGGTTTTAATCTTAGTTGTAGTTATTTTAGTGGATTAATCAATCGTTTTTTAGAACAATGTTGATTAAAAAATCGATGGGTATCAAATTCTCTTGATTGTTGCTGTTGTTATTTAAGATTATTTATTTTTGGATTCTGTTGGTATTTGTAGCATCTTCTTCTATATTATTGTTAGCTATTCAGTAATTATTTATATGCTTTTCCGACTAAATGAGTAAAATAAGCAAAGATAGGTGATCAGTTCTAATCGATTATTTGTGTTAGCTATGGTGCTAATATTCTCATGATTCTAACTGTTCGCTGGATAAAGTGCTAAGTAATCTTTATAACATCGTTCCTAAACTTTAGGAAAGCGAATCACCTGAAAAGTGACTGTAATTTTATCAATAGATCACAAACATTTATAAATATTAACTTTCTTTTTCTGAAAAAGTAGTGAGATTTTTCTCGCTCTTAAGAAAGAGACTATAAATCGGTAACTAAGTTTGATTAATGAGTGTTGCAAACCTTTGAATAAAGGGTCAGATCTTTTTCTGATAAATAGTAGTAAGTTTAGGAAAGACTTGTTGATGCAAATAGTTACATAAAAAAGAAGCATCAGGTGAAGGACTTATGTGATATCTCTCTAAAAATTTTTTTTGTTTAGGTTAATATCATTTAATCTTTTCCTTAAATCGATTAGATTTGTCGCGATGATTATCAATCCTGGAAAATAATAGATTTTATTAATTCAGTTGTACTGCGTAAAGCAGATGATATTATGATAACTCTTGATAATATATTTTGTAGTAGAAATTTTTTCTTTAAAAAAATGACTAAGGTTAATCGGGTAAAAGGGTTTCGAAATATATCTTTTCTAAACAAAGCAAGAACAGAAAATTCTTTAGCTTTAGTATGTACTAGCTTTATACCTAATGAAGGAATTTTGCTCCATGCAAAAATAGCCTTTTGTATTTCCACAGAAATATTTTCAAACTATTTTGGATAATGCACATTAAAGCATTTTTGAATTTCATCAAAGATCAATAAGGATTTAGCGTATACGTACGACGCTTGTGATTACACCTAGTCAAGAGTTTACGGTCAGCTTCTTGACGATAGGTCTGAACATTTCAAACAACTTTCACTTTTTATGGTAAAATTTTAACTAACAGCAAATCTGTAAAAGCTAATACATTACTTGAGAAAATTGAGCTTATTGATTTTTTAGAGCGACGGGCCAGAGCAATTTTTATTCCACCGTAACAGATTTCGCTAAATTGCGCGGCTGATCAACATCAGTCCCTTTTAAGATAGCTGCATAATAGGCTAGTAATTGCAAGGGTACGGTATAAGCAATAGGAGCGATTATGTCAGCCATAGTAGGCATTTGAATAACTAAGCTATTGTAGGTTTTGGATTTCCAGGGAATTTGTTCATCTATGAAAATATATAATTCACCTCCCCGTGCTCGAACTTCTTGTATATTTGATTCTAACTTTTCAATCAAATGGTTATTAGGTGCAATGACGATAACTGGCATGCCTTTATCGATTAAGGCTAAAGGACCATGTTTTAATTCGCCTGCTGGGTAAGCTTCTGCATGCATATAGGAAACTTCTTTTAATTTTAAAGCCCCTTCTAAAGCGATTGGAAAAAGTGCACCGCGACCTAGAAATAAAGCATTTTGTTTATCCAAAAAATGCTGCGACAATTGTTTGACGGCAGCGCTTAAATCAAGTGTTTTTTTTATAAGATCTGGTAAATTTCGTAAATGATTAATGATAATCTCACATTTTCCATTATTTTTTCTTTGAAACAAGGCGGCTAATAATAATAAAGAAACTAATTGTGTAGTAAATGTTTTAGTAGCTGCGACACCGATTTCAATTCCTGCACGAGTAAGAAAAAATAGATCCGTTTCGTGAGCTATAGAACTTGTTGGAACATTGCAAATACCTAAGGTTGCAGCATATCCCAATTTCTTTGCTTGGCGTAATGCTGCTAGCGTGTCAGCTGTTTCCCCAGATTGAGATATAGCAATAAATAAAGTATTAGGTTCTACTACTACCTTGCGATACCTATTTTCGCTGGCGATTTCCACTTGACAAGGAATACCGGCTAAGTCTTCTAACCAATAACGACCAACTAAAGCAGCGTGAAAACTTGTACCGCAAGCAACAATTTGGAGACGTTTTATTCTTCTAAGAATAGGTTCCGCTTTTTGATGATTGTAACTCTGTAGGGTTACTTTATTATTTATTAAATGCCCAGAAATCGTATCTAGCACACCTTGTGGCTGCTCGAAAATTTCTTTTTGCATAAAATGACGGAATTTCCCTTTTTTCACCTTATCATAATCAATTTTCGAAGTATATGAAGGCCGTTCAATTAATTTTCCAGATTGGTCGTAAATGGAAACAGTATTAATTCCAATTTTAGCAATATCTCCTTCTTCTAAATAAATAAATTTCTGAGTTACTGAAAGCAAAGCACTAATATCTGAGGCAATAAAGTGTTCGCCCATTCCTAAACCAATAATTAAAGGGCTGCCACAGCGAACTGCATATAATGCTTCGGGTTCTATGATGGAAATAATGGCTAAGGCATGAGCTCCCTTTAATTCCTGAGTGGCCTGCCGGATAGCTGGTAATAATTCCTTTTTATTTTTACTGTAATAATTAATTAAGTGAACAATTACTTCTGTATCAGTTTCTGTCTTAAATACATAGCCCAATTTTATGAGCTTTTGCCGAAGCAATTCGTGATTTTCGATGATACCGTTGTGAACGATGGAAATGGAATTTTCCGAGCAGAGGGGATGAGCATTTTTTTTTGTAGGTTTTCCATGCGTTGCCCAGCGAGTATGGGCAATGCCTGTGTAACCTTTCAGAGGTTTTTTTTCTAGCTTTTTGACAAGAGCTTGAACCTTACCTTTAATACGAGATCGTTGAATTTTATAAGTTTTTGGATGAAGGATGGCGATTCCGGCAGAGTCGTAACCACGATATTCTAAATAGTTTAAACCTTCCAATAAAATATCTGCCACATCACGTTGAGCAATCGCCCCTACAATGCCACACATCGTTTCATTCCTTTATCTAAAAATTTAAAAAAAATTATACTTCCCATTGGATTATATTTCTATTTTTGGGAAAATGCAGATTTATAATAAGATTAACAACATTCCTAATCTCTTTAGGAGATAATACGCCTAGATCTCGAAGTGTTACAGTCCTGTAATATTATCCAATGTTGATCTGAATGCTCTAATTTCCGACCGAGAATTTTACTTAATGTCAAATCTCTTAAAATTGCGTAACCTCTTTAGACGCGTTATCATCTATAGTTTGATATTTATGTTTTAATTTAGAATTCTAATTTCTAGAATTATCAAAAGGAAAAGTTTATGTTATCACGCCGAGAGTGTGCTAATGCAATTCGTGTGTTGACAATGGATGCTGTAGAAAAAGCCAGTTCTGGACATCCTGGAATGCCCATGGGCATGGCGGATATTGCTGAAGTATTGTGGCGCGATTTTTTAAAATTCAATCCTACTAATCCTTATTGGTTCAATCGTGATCGATTTATTTTATCTAACGGTCATGGAGCCATGTTACAGTACGCGCTGTTACACTTAAGTGGGTTTGATTTAACAATTGAAGACTTAAAAAATTTTCGTCAGTTCCGTTCACGCACACCAGGGCATCCTGAATTTGGGCGCACTCCTGGTGTTGAAACGACAACGGGTCCACTTGGGCAAGGTCTAGCCAATGGAGTGGGCATGGCTATCGCCGAACAAGTTTTAGCTAGAACTTTTAATCGTAAAAATTTTCCAATCATAGTCGATCATCACACGTATGTTTTTGCAGGTGACGGAGATCTCATGGAAGGTATTTCTCATGAAGCTTGTTCGTTAGCAGGAACCTTAGGTTTAGGAAAATTAATTGTTTTTTATGACGATAACGGTACCTCCATCGATGGAGATGTGCGAGGGTGGTTTACTGATAATACACCCAAGCGCTTTGAAGCCTATGGATGGCAAGTAATTCCACATATAGATGGGCATGATCCCAACGTCATTTCTCAAGCTATTATTGTTGCAAAAAATGAAATTACTAAACCAACACTAATTTGTTGTAAAACGATTATTGGTTATGGTGCGCCTATTTTGGCAGGCCAAGCGTTGACACATGGAGCTCCTCTGGGAAAGGAAGAAGTTGCCGGTGCTCGAAAAATTTTAAATTGGCTTTATCCGCCATTTGAAATTCCTCAGGAAATTTATGCTGCATGGGATGCAAGAGAAAAAGGGGAAGCACATGAAACTCAGTGGAATCAATTATTCACTAATTATGAAAAACATCATCCTGAATTAGCAAAAGAATTTTTACGACGACAGAAAAAATTATTATCCGTAGACTATACTAAAACAGTAGAAAAATTTATTTTAAATATGGAAGAATTGAAAGAAGACAGTGCTACACGTAAATTATCTTTGAAATGTTTAAACGCTATTGCACCTTCATTACCTGAATTAATTGGTGGTTCTGCCGATTTATCAGAATCAAATTGCACAAAATGGTTGGGCGCGAATATTTTGAGTAAAGAAAATCGTCAGGGAAATTATATTGAATATGGTGTGCGGGAATTCGCGATGACAGCTATAGCAAATGGTATTGCACTACATGGTGGCTTTATTGCTTTTGTTGGTACTTTTTTAACTTTTTCAGATTATGCGCGAAATGCTATACGTCTAGCAGCGCTTACTCAGGCACATACTATTTTTGTTTATTCTCATGATTCGATTGGTTTAGGAGAAGATGGTCCTACGCACCAACCAATTGAGCAATTACCTTCTTTGCGAATGATTCCAAATTTGTATGTGTGGCGTCCTTGTGACGGTACCGAAACAGCAGTAGCCTGGCGAGAGATGATTAAGCATTATGGACCAAGTTGTATTTTATTGACTCGTCAAAAAGTTACCCATCAACATCATGATTTAAAACAAATGAAATTAATTTCAAGAGGAGGATATATATTGTGGGAGGCGACAGAACCAGCTCAAGTTATTCTAATAGCTACGGGTTCTGAAGTAATGATTGCTGTTGAAGTTGCAAAAGCTTTGGAAAAAAACATTCCGGTACGAGTTGTTTCCATGCCCTGTTGTGAAATTTTTAAAAATCAAGATATCAATTATCAGGAATCAGTTTTATCTTCACACATAATTAAGCGCATTGCTATTGAGGCAGCTCATCCAGATTATTGGTACCAATTTGTTGGGCGCGAGGGTAAAGTAATTGGGATTAATCAATTTGGCGCTTCAGCACCTTATCAAGTGATGTATCATGAATATGGATTCACTCTAAAACGGATTATTGATACAGTGAAAGGGTTTTTCTAAAAATTTCAAATTGAGGAGAGATAACATGGTATATAAAATTGCTATTAATGGTTATGGCCGCATTGGCCGAAATATTTTACGAGCTTTTTACGAATCAAAAAGGCATCATGATTTCAAAATTGTTGCCATTAATGATTTGGGAGATATCAACATCAATGCTGCTCATTTAACTAAATATGACTCAGTGCATGGACTATTTCCAGCTGACGTGAGCGTTGACAAAGAAGGACTAATGATTAATGGCGATAAAATTAAAGTATTTTCAATAAGAAATCCAAAAGAATTACCCTGGCGAGCACTTGATATTGATTTAGTGCTCGAATGTACAGGATTATTCACGAATAAAGAAAAATCTGAGGCGCATTTGAGCGCTGGAGCAAAAAAAGTGTTAATTTCTGCACCCGCTGGTAATAATATCAAAACCATTGTATTTGGTATTAATGAAAATACTATTACTAAAGAAGATAGAATTATTTCTAATGCTTCGTGTACAACAAACTGTTTGGCACCTCTGGTGAAAGTATTAAATGATGAAATTGGAATTGAACGTGGGTTAATGGTAACTGTTCATTCTTACACTAACGATCAAAACCTTACCGATAGCTATCATAGAGATTTGCATCGAGCACGTGCAGCTACACAATCAATGATTCCTACCAAAACTGGAGCTGCCGTTGCTGTTGGGTTGGTATTGCCAGAATTAAATGGAAAATTAGATGGTTATGCTATTCGTGTTCCTACAATTAATGTTTCTGTGATTGATTTTACTTTTAATTCCAAAAAATCAGTGAATGTTTTAGAAGTTAATGCTTTAATGAAAGAAGTTTGTTTGGGTAAAATGAAAGGTGTTATTGGTTATAATGAAGAGCCGCTTGTTTCTATCGATTTTAATCATAATCCACATTCATCAGTTTTTGATGCAGGTCAGACGCGAATAATCGATAAATTAGTAAAAGTTATCTCTTGGTACGATAATGAGTGGGGGTTTTCTAACCGTATGTTAGATGTAGCGGATGTTTTTTTAAAATGAAAAACAAACGTACTTTCATCCACAAAGCCTCAATATATTAATGAAAAATAGCACAACTGCCGATGATGAAAGAATTACCCAAATCATATTGGTTAAAATGATAACGATTTTACTTTTAACTCGGCACATAAAAAAAATCACTTGATTTTTTCATTATAGTTAGGACGTTTATGTGTAATCTCTATATCGTAATAGAAGTTGCAGAATATACAAATAATAGCTTGTGCGAGAACTATCTTTATTGCTAGAAAACTGATTCTAGATACTTGGATCAATTAGTCATTGGCAAGAGATAAGATCTTAAATGCTTTAATCCTTTTTAAAGCAAGGAAGGTTGTATCAGTTGGAAATTCCTTTTTTAAAACTAGTTGTATTATGAAAGTCGATTTTGAAGAAGCAGCAGAAGAATATTTCTATTTTACTTCCAGTTGAAATCATCGTTGTGACTCAGATTTTTAAATTTGTAAAATCGATGATAAAAACGGAACACAATGATGGTGAGCGTCCCAAATTAATTGTCCAATATTGGTACAAAAAATAAAGTTGGTGATCTGTATTTCTTCTGTATCTCTGTATCTATTTAAACTAAAATATCTGATTTAGCTAATATGCTGTTTTGGATGATACTGATTGTTGTTTTCGGCTGAAATAACAATTTAGAAAGTGACTTAATATGAAGTTGGAGCAATAGCTTCGAAAATGTAGAGATACTCCTCTTTAGGATATCACAAATTTGAATAGTAATTTCTAATTTGTAATTTAGTCATTTTGATAAATTCTTTTAGGATAGGAATGATAATGAATTGTTTGGATTTATTCCATCCAGATTTAACCAGGAAGCAATGTCAAAAATCCATTTAATACATGAGAAAAGAGCTTATTTCAATAATGAGAATTTTATAATATGGGGTTAGGGGTAATCGTATGGATACAGTGAGGGATAGCTTAAAATCCATAAAGATTTTACTCTTTAAGAAGAGGTTCATATAAAACATAAAAAAGAAGGAGATGCTGTGGCTCTTATCACTTTACGACAACTATTAGATCACGCTGCCGAGCACGGGTATGGAGTTCCTGCTTTCAATGTCAGTAACTTAGAGCAAGTACGTGCAATTATGGAAGCAGCTGATAAAATGAGAAGTCCAGTTATCGTTCAAGCCTCAGCGAGTGCACGCCAATACGCTGGTCCTCATTTTATTCGTGCGCTTATTCTTGCAGCAGCCGAAGAATGGCCACATATTCCCATTTGCATACATCAAGATCATGGTGCTTCACCATCAGTATGCCAACGGTCTATTCAAATGGGGTTTACATCAGTAATGATAGACGGTTCTCTTCTTGAAGATCAAAAAACCCCTTCAGATTATGAATATAATGTTTCAGTAACAGTATTAACAGCACAAATGGCACATGCTTGTGGTGTTTCGGTAGAGGGGGAGCTTGGTTGCTTAGGTTCGTTGGAAAAATTAAAAGCAAGTCAGAAGGATGACTTAGATTCTGAAAAAAGATTATCGTATGAGCAGATGTTAACGGATCCTGAACAAGCTGCTGATTTTGTTAAAAAAACTAAAGTAGATGCGTTAGCCATTGCTATTGGCACCAGTCATGGTGCTTACAAGTTCTCACAACTTCCAACTGGGGAAGTGCTTGTTATTGATAGAATCAAAGCTATCCATGAACGACTACCCGATACCCATTTAGTAATGCATGGCTCTTCATCAGTTCCGCAGGAGTGGCTTAAGATAATTAATAAATACGGAGGTAAAATTCCTGAAACCTATGGTGTACCTATTGAAGAAATCCAAAAAAGCATTCGCTATGGTGTTCGGAAAGTTAACATTGATACGGATTTGAGATTAGCTGCTACAGGAGCCATTCGTCGTTACCTGATTAAAAATCCTTCTCAATTTGATCCACGAAAATACTTAAGTGAAGCACTGAAAGCAATGAAAGCTATATGTGAAATATATTATGAAGCGTTTGCCACTGCGGGACAAGCCGACAAGATCAAAGTGATTTCACTAGAAAATATGATAAAACGTTATAAAAATGATAAGCTTGAACCGAGAGCTCGGAATGCACAGATTTTACTTCCTTAGATGAGTAGTTGTTTCCGATTAACAATTTAATCTTAATTTTATGATAGTTGTTGTGTTGAATAATTATTATGAATTTAGCATGGATAATATCTTCTCGTTGAGTAACGGTCTGTCTTCAATTAATAAAAAAAGTCATTTTAGAAAATGACTTATGTTGATTTTTAATTTCCGAGGAAGGAAAAGACGATTTTAATAAAGCAGTTGTTAGTTGAATGTTTAATTCCAGCGCTTATTATTGCAAGTTTATCGCATATTGCAAAGTTTGTTCACTTTCTAAAAAATTGCTATTACTATTTTTGCTCTTCACGATAAACTCGTTCAAAAAAACGAAGATTCCTTGAAAATTGGGAACTTGAAAGGAAAGGCATTGAAATTTATTCTGCCATTCAAAAAATCTCCTAAGCTAACAGAAAAAATTTTTATTTTCAATTTTCGCAGGTTCAGGATAAAGTGATGATTACTTTCGATAAAGTCCAATTTGGTAGGAAAATTTATCAGGTTCTTCTCTCTTTTATAGACCTTTGGATTCTCTTAAGTCAACATGTTGCGGCTGTATTATATGTATGGTTCTCCTTATTTGAGAGCATTAGTAACACTACTTCTACCTACAGGCTAAATAGGAATATAGAAAAATATTATATCCACAGCCACCCATCTTCTGAATGAAGTACTGAATTAATCATTAAGTTGTTGTCGAATAGTTGCTGTTATAACAATTTCGACCTCTCAATTAGTTTTCCCTTTAATTTCTGTCTTTAATTTTTTTAGGGAATGGATTAATCAACATTAATGCTCAACATATCATTTATCTGAGCAATGGATAAAAGAACGCTGCCTATCCGGGTTTATACAAGAACTAAATTTAAAAATTAGATAAAGTTCCATATTCTATATTAAACAGTGTTATACTTCGTCTTTTAAGATTAAACATTTAAGTTTATGATCGAACCTATAATGTCCACCATCTATCAAGAGACAAAATACCTGAATAGTGCAGTTGAATTTAGTAATTTTCCGCCGGATAAGGGAACCGAGGTTGCTTTCATTGGTCGATCTAATGCTGGAAAATCAAGCGCATTAAATATAATTACAGGTATTAAAGGTTTAGCGCGTACCAGTAAAATGCCTGGTCGGACGCAAATGATTAATTTTTTTGCCTTAAATGAGAAACAACGTTTGGTAGATTTGCCAGGCTATGGTTACGCTAAAGTTCCTCGTATAATTCAAGAACGATGGGAAAAGTTAGTTAGGAGTTATTTAAAAAAACGAAACTGTTTAAAAGGATTGGTAGTAGTTATGGATATACGACATCCTTTGAAAGGGATGGACGAGGATGTGATTGAGTGGGTGGTAAGGCACGATATTCCTCTTCACATACTCCTCACGAAATCAGATAAACTTAATCAAAGCGTAGCGAAAAGAGTTCTTAATGAAGTACAACATTGGCTGAATATTAGATACGGCAATAAGAACAGCAATAAGATATCCATTCAATTATTTTCTTCTCACAACCGCAGCAGTAATGGTTTGGATGGAGTAAAATTAGTATTAAATGATTGGTATCGATAGAAATAGAAAAAAGGAATCAAAAGAAAGGAGGGTTGCCTTTTTTAAAAAACCACTGTAAAGTTCTCAATTTTTAATAACTTACATCTTTGTGAGGCCTAGGAGCGCTGTGTATATCACACCCTGCAAACCTCCAGTAGTGCCTTAAATAATAGTCCATAGGACTACAGTGATAGTTTTCCAAACTGCACCTAAATTTAGGTTTCTTATTTTTAAAGGTAATGTAGAAAGTCGACGATAGTTAGTTATAGTAGAAATTATCGAATCTTAATTTATCGGATGTGGTGTTTCTCAATTTCAGTTGATGCCACTAAAATTACTCCATAAAAGAAAAAGAAATGGAGGGCGTGTTGTTATTTAAAAAAACGTATGCAAAAAATGAAGTTGTTTTATCGCCGATCCCGAATTATTGGGACGCAGTTGCTCTTTTATTGGTGTTAGCCATTCTTGTTTTACTAGGTTATGGCGCCAATGCAATGATGGTAAGGTTTGATTTAGGGCAGCCTCTCTCTATTTCATTAGATCCGACCATGCTGCCGTATTATGCATTACGGACTATATTACGCATGTTAATCGCAATGTTTTTTTCACTATTATTTGCATTTACTTTTGGTACTTGGGCTGCCAAAAGTCGTGATGCCGAACGTATTATTATCCCTATAATTGATATTTTACAATCCGTACCCGTGTTAGGTTTTTTAACAATTACAGTAGCTACTTTTGTTTCCCTATTTCACGGTAGCTTATTAGGTCCTGAATGTGCAGCATTATTCGCAATCTTTACAGCACAGGCATGGAATATGGCATTGAGTTTTTATCAAAGCCTTCGAACTGTGCCAAATGATTTACAAGAAGCTTCCACAATGTTGCAATTATCTGCTTGGCAATGCTTTTGGCGAGTGGAGGCTCCATTTGCCACACCAGGTTTATTGTGGAATACCATGATATCCATGTCAGGTAGTTGGATTTTTTTAGTGGCTTCAGAAGCGATTACCGTAGCAGGGCACGATATTATGTTACCGGGTATTGGTTCTTACATCGGTTTGGCAATTAAGCACGCGGATAAAATGGCTGTGATTTATGTAATTATCACAATGATTATCGTGATTGCATTATATGACCAATTGTTGTTTCGCCCACTTGTTGCTTGGGCAGAAAAATTCAGTGCGGAAGTAAATGTAGGGGAAAGTGAAGCACAATCTTGGATATTAAATTTATTCCAGCGTACGCGATTTTTACGTTTTATTGGTAAATATTTCTCTTTATTAGGAAACGCTATTGTTAATTGCCAGATCTTTCGTTATCGTCTTCCACGAAAAGTTTCTGAATATCGACATTTATTCCGTCGGTTTTTTACTATAGGCTGGAATGTGCTTTTAATTTTGGCATTGGCGATCTCTTTTTACCTGTTAATGCGTTTTATTTTAGCTGAAGTAAGTTGGCCTGAGATATTTCACGTCTTTTATTTGGGTTTTGTGACAGGATTACGTGTCACTATTTTACTTATTTTCAGTTCTCTCATTTGGGTACCTATTGGTGTTTGGGTTGGTTTGCGACCGAATATCTCTCGAGTAGTTCAGCCTATCGCGCAGTTTTTAGCAGCATTTCCTGCCAATTTATTATTTCCAATCATAGTGGTTTGTATCATTCGATTTGCTTTAAATGTAAATATTTGGACTTCGCCGCTGATGATTTTAAGCGCGCAATGGTACATTTTATTCAACGTCATTGCTGGAGTAATGGCGTTACCTAAAAACTTACACCATGCTATTGGTACATTGAACGTTACAGGATGGCTCTGGTGGAAACGATTTATGTTGCCAGGAATATTTCCTTATTACATTACAGGCGCCATTACGGCAGCAGGTAGTGCTTGGAACACAAGTATTATTGCTGAAGCAGTGAGCTGGGGGGACACCCATTTACACGCAATCGGATTGGGTGCCTATATCACATCTGTTTCTCAACAAGGTGATTTTCCCCGTCTTGCTCTGGTGATTATGGTAATGTCTTTATATGTATTAACATTTAATCATAGCCTGTGGCGACCGCTATATCGATTGGCGGAAGAACATTTTCAGGTTAAATAAAACAGGCAGAGTAGTGGAGATCGTGAAAAAAAATAATCGTCCTATCATCGAAGTTAGAAATGTAAGTAAACTATTTAAAAAACAAGGTTTGCAGGATTTATTAGTGCTAGATCGTATAAACTTTAATTTAAATGAGGGTGAAATTATCGCAATTTTAGGAAAATCCGGCTCTGGAAAATCCACTCTACTGCGCATTATTGCAGGCTTGATTAAGCCTTCATCTGGAGTAGTTCTTTATCACGATAAACCCATCGTTTCACCTGTTCCTGGATTAAGTATGGTGTTTCAACATTTTGCATTGATGCCGTGGCTTACGGTATTAGGAAACGTTGAATTAGGTCTAGAAGCCCGAGGTGTTCTCCGTGAGGAGCGTCGGGCTCGTGCTCTTAAAGCTATTGATATCGTGGGCCTTGATGGTTTTGAATCGGCTTATCCAAAAGAATTATCTGGCGGTATGTCTCAACGGGTTGGGTTAGCACGAGCATTAGTTGTAGATCCAGAAGTGCTATTAATGGATGAGCCGTTTTCAGCATTAGATGTTTTAACAGCTGAAAATTTAAGAAGTGATTTAATTAATATATGGCGTTCCGGAAAAACTAACATTAAAAATGTAATTATCGTAACTCACAATATTGAAGAAGCCGCATTTTTAGCGGATCGTATTTTAGTATTTTCAATTAATCCGGGAACCATTCGTGCAGAAGTGAAAGTTGACTTGCCTCATCTGCGAAATGATCAAGATCCAAAATTTTGTCAAATTGTAGATAATATTTATGGATTAATGACAAAACCATCATCGATAGAAGCTGTTCCAGAAGCGATTAAATGTAAGACTATCGATATTGGCTACAGGTTACCGCAAGTACCTATTTCTGAAATGATGGGCTTTATAGAAACATTAGCTTCTTATGAGCAGAAAAAAATAGATTTGCCTGAATTAACGGAAGAATTGCATTATGAAATTGATGAGTTATTTCCTATTACAGAAGCACTTGAAATACTACATTTTGCTCGCGTCTCCGGTGGAGACATTGAATTAACCAAGGCAGGACGTCAGTTAGCAGAAGCTAACATTCTGGAACGTAAAAAAATATTTGCAAGGCATTTAATTGAATATGTCCCATTAGCAAGTAGAATCTGTCAAGAATTAAATGAACATCTTAACCACGAGATTTCTAAAGAACACTTTCTGGATAATCTTGAGAATTATCTCAGTGAGCAGACAGCGAGTGAAGTTTTAACTACTGTCATTGACTGGGGTCGATATGCAGAAATTTTTGCTTATGATTATAATTCGGGTATTCTAAGTTTAGAGAACCCTTAAATAAAATTTTTTTCAAAGAAAAAGAATAGAACATCTTTACTAATGCTAAATAGACTACAGAAGGAAAGTTATAAGTAATAACTAAAATGACTCATCAGTTTAGAGAAGCTATTTAAGAGAGCATTATTTTGCCTACTCCAAAGCTACGCGCATCTATATTTTCGTACTCGTTTGATTAAACTTCGAGGAAGCATTGAATGCGAATTACCTGATTTAGACTGTGGTCTGTTATCTTCTTTAGCTATCTAAAATTTCGTAATTAAAGTAAGAATTGGCGTAAATTTTGTCTAATCTAAGTATAGTGCAAATCCCTCTTTAAGAACCGATAGGAAAAAGCCCTTTAGTATTTTAGAGAGATTTTTAAAGAACTCTAGAAATCATTTTTCTGTTGCACAAAATTTTTTAGAAAGAGCGATTTTGAAGATTAGTCATATTTAACGAGAATGATTCTCAATTTTCTTGACACCAATCTGGAATTACGAGGATAATAGCGAATTACATAATTGCATCTCATTCTCATTTAAAAGGAGAAATTATTGACTCTTTCCGACTTAAATTTTGGTGATATGGGTAGGATTTGTGGGTTTCATCCAGGTGATGAATCTTATCGACGAAAATTGCTTGCCATGGGTCTTACGCCAAACACTCAATTTCAAGTAATTCGGCGGGCTCCGCTAGGAGATCCAATCCAAATACAGGTCCGTGATTTTTATCTTACTCTCCGGCAAAACGAAGCTATTCAATTAAAAATTGAGCGAGTGGCAGATGAGTAATGATTTTACTGTTGTCTTAGCCGGTAACCCCAATTGCGGAAAAACTGCTATATTTAATTTGTTAACAGGTAGTCATCAGCATGTAGGAAATTGGTCAGGAGTTACAGTTGATAAGAAATATGGTTTTTTTCAGCATCAAAACTCTTGGGTGCAAGTGATAGATTTACCAGGGGTCTACTCAACGAGTGTAGCATCAGATGCAGTCGATGAAAAAATTGCTTGTCAATGTTTGTTGTCGGATGAAGCTAATATGGTCATAAACGTCATTGATGGTAGCAATCTTGAACGCAATTTATATCTTACTTTGCAATTATTAGAAATGAATATTCCGATAATTTTGGCTGTAAATATGATGGATATTGTAAAACAGCGTGGCTTAAAGTTAGATCTCAAACAGCTCAGTAAATTATTAGGTTCTCCAATCGTTGGTTTGGTTGCTTGTCAAAATCAAGGCATAAATTCATTAAAAGATGTTATTGTAAAATTAAAAAAAACTCCCTGCTCTTCTAAATTTCATTTATTACTACCAAGCGAAATTAATGAAGCAGTTCATCTGCTTACGAAAATGATATCTTTTGGCGATAATCATTTATCAAAATGGTTAGCTTTACGTTTATTAGAGGATGATTATTTAGCAAAACAAATGGTGGAAGAGTCGGTTGTAAAATTTTCTAAAGATAGAATTGATTTAATTAAAGATAAATGCAATGAAGAACCTGATATTTTGATTGCCAATGCACGTTACGTATTTATTAATCAGATGATGCAGGAAATAACACAATTTATTAAAATACCGCGACAATCTATAACAAAATGGATTGATTATATCGTATTAAATCGATTTTTAGGTATTCCAATATTTTTTGGAGTTATGTATCTAATGTTTTTATTTGCTATTAATATTGGTGGTGCTTTTCAAGAATTCTTTAATATTAGCAGTATGACCATTTTTGTTGGCGGCCTGACACGTGTGTTAATATCTTTGCATTGTCCCGACTGGATAACTATGCTTTTGGTTAGTGGTGTTGGAAAAGGTATAAATACTACCATCACATTTGTACCTATTATTGGAGGCATGTTGTTATTCCTTACTTTCTTAGAAGATTCTGGTTATATAGTGCGAGCTGCTTTTGTAATGGACCGTTTCATGCAAGCATTAGGATTACCCGGGAAATCGTTTGTTCCAATGATTGTTGGTTTTGGTTGCAATGTACTGGCAGTGATAGGAGCACGTACATTAGAAAATCGACGTGATCAAGTGCTAACCGTTATGATGGTGCCTTTTATGTCTTGTGGAGCACGGTTAGTTATTTTTGCTGTTTTTTCAAGTGCTTTTTTTCCAAGTGGGGGCGCTACTATCATTTTTATTTTATATTTAATCGGTATTTTAATTGCTGTTCTATCCGGTTTAGTGTTGCGGAAAACGATTCTTCCTGGGAAGCCCGCACCATTGGTGATGGAATTGCCTCATTATCATATACCCCGATTGTGTTTTATGTATCGTCATATGTGGCAGAGACTAAAAAACTTTTTGTTCCGCGCTGGCCAATACATTATTCCGATTTGCGTCATTATTAGTGTTTTAAACTCAGTCACCATAACAGGAAAATTAGTTCAAAATATAACTCATGAATCACTACTATCAGCTGGGGGACGAATAATGACACCTATATTCGCTCCTTTTGGAATAAAAAGAGATAACTGGCCAGCTACAGTAGGTTTAATAACAGGTATATTGGCGAAAGAAGTGGTTGTAGGTACTTTGAATACTTTGTATAGCGAACAGGAGGGTTATTTAAGCAAGCAGGAGGTGGTATTGCAATTTAATTTTTTTAAGGGGCTGTGTGACGCTATTAAATCTGTGCCACAAAATTTGAGTCAATTAGGGGATACTTTCAAAAATCCTATTTCAACTAATGAATCGCTGCATGAGATGGATAAAACAGCTTATGGAGTTATGTATAAACAGTTTGACGGGAAAGCTTCTGCATTTTCTTATCTTTTATTTGTTTTGTTATATTTTCCATGCGTCTCGACAATAGTAGCCATATCTCGTGAAGTAGGTAAGAAATGGGCTTTATTTTCTATACTTTGGAGCACAGTCTTAGCTTATACATCGGCTGTAGTTTGTTACCAATTATTGACAGTGTTTGAACATCCATGGAGCACACTATTATGGAGTACAAGTTTGCTCACTTTTTTAATGATTGTTATCGCCGGATTACGGTGTTATTGTGATTTCTCAAGACAAAATAAGAATCGAATAACTAGCTAAAGAGGTTAATTCCCTTTTTTAACTGATTATGAGTAAGGTGCGATGTGCTTTTATCTTTAAAATCTTTTTTAAGAGAACGCAAGACAGCTAATTTGCAAGAATTATCTTTACACTTTTGTAAGCAGCCTCAAATAATACGTTCTATGTTAGAACACTGGATAAAAAAAGGGAAAATATGTCGTCTTGGAAGACCAGCAGATTGTGAAACGAGGTGTCAAATTTGCCATTCCCAATTTACTGAAATTTATAAATGGATTGATGAACAAACATGAGGTTGTTATCTGATTTATTATTTTGTAGGATGTGTCTTTTTCGTTAATTTAGAAAAGAAAGAAGTGAATACTAAAAATGGTAGAGAGTAGTACTTGTTCGAAATTATTCAATTTTCGGATATACACGTTCAATAGATAAAAAAAGTATAAAGAAAAATATGAACTTCTGGATGAGACATAAGATGCTCTTAAAAAATTTTATTTAAAAAATGTAGATTTGGATGCGGCCTTAGCGTTGTATAAAATTTTCTGCTTTTGACAATGTTGCTGCATTTTTTACAAGAAGTAAGCATCAGTGCAGTGGAGGACTTTCTAGAGTCTAAGTTTATTACGGATAAATCGGAAGGGTGATTTATCATTAGGTAGGCAAGTAAGTAGCGCTCTCAGGTTCTTTGATTCGGAGAGAGATTGCTATGTTTTCCTAGAGAGGTATAGTAGTTGAGGAGGATAATAGCGATGGTGAAATCATAAATCCGAAAAAAGGGGCACTCTTATTCGTCAATCCTTGGGTACTGAAGCGGAAATAATTCCTGGCTAAAGAATATCCAAAGTGGGTGAGGGTGATGCAGGATAGGATGATTGACCGGTCATCTTCTGTTAAATAGGCAGTATAATAAAAAAGTCCCCGAATAAGCGAGTTTTTGCTCGCAGGATATAAGATAGACGGAAAATCTCGTGAGACTCATGAAAGTATAAGCATATTAAACAATCAAAATACAGGACATACGTACAACATCCGTCTGCGTGGTATACAGCATAATGTATGTCGTTGCCAGTAATAATATATATTGCTATTATCAGGGTTTTGTGTAGTAATTCTTAATTGTCGATAGTCTATGTTATAGGTCTTACGTGCAGTTCTTTCTAGTTGTGTCTATTATGTTGATCTTGGAGATGACGATTTCTTAATTTTACTGTGTAGATTTCTCTTTTGACTTTCCTCAATAAGTATTCCTTCTTTATATTTCCCACAGTTCTATAAACAGTAAGAAAGCTACTATTGAAAAGTAAGATACTTTCGAATAAAAGCGCATTTTTTTTAAATTTTTGCTTTTTAGACTTTACCTCCAGCACCTTCTTGCGTTTAATGATTTTTTTTATCCTCGAATTTCTTTGACTATCTTTTTTCTAGTCGCAGTGCTGTTGTTTCAAAAATCTCTAAGGCTAGAACATTCCTCTTAGAAAACACTCTATGCTTGCATATCAATACAATGTGCTGTACCATGGCTTTCCTTTTCTTTGAATTGATGGTTTTATATCTATGGCGACTTGTAGGATAAACGCAAAGACTATTAAGCCACAGTGGCTATTAGTGGATGCAAAGGACAAAACACTTGGCCGGTTGGCAAGCCAAATTGCTATGCGCTTACGAGGTAAGCATAAACCAGAATATATTCCTAATGCTGATACAGGCGACTTTATAGTCGTTGTGAACGTAGATAAGATATGCATTTCTGGTAAGAAATGGAAAGATAAGAAATATCATCATCATTCTAGATATCCTGGTGGAATAAAAACCATTAATTTTTCTGATTTGCAGGCAAAACATCCGGGACGTGTGTTAGAATTAGCAGTTAAGGGAATGTTACCTAAGGGTCCGTTAGGTTATAGGATGTACAATAAGTTAAAAGTTTATGTGGGAGAGCAGCATCCTCATCAGGCGCAGCAACCTGAATTAATTAATCTGGTTTAGATACAGAAGAGAGAGGGGAGAGTCTTAGCTATATGGCACTACAAGCGATAGAAAAGCAAAATTTAGGCACAGGACGTCGAAAAACGGCTTCTGCGCGAGTTTTTTTGAAACGAGGTTCTGGAAAAATCATAGTTAATGGAAGAGAGTTAGATAAGTATTTTAGTCGAGAAACTGCGCGAATGGTAGTTTGTCAGCCACTAATGAGCCTTAATGCCCAATCTCAATTCGATATTTATGCTACTGTTGAAGGTGGAGGTGATAGCGGCCAAGCCGGCGCGATTCGACATGGGATTACCCGAGCTTTAATAAGCTATGATGAAGAAAATGAAAAGGGTGGCTCATGGCGCAGCGTATTGCGAAAAGCTGGATTTGTTACTCGAGATCCTCGCATGGTTGAGCGTAAGAAGGTAGGCCATCATAAATCACGTAAGGGTACCCAATATTCTAAACGATAATTTCTAGGACAACCTAAAAGTTAAGCATGATCATGTTAAAGCGTTCTGTTATGACTCTCTATTCAGGTCCTATGGATATTTATAGTCATCAAGTACGAATCGTGCTAGCGGAAAAAGGTGTGAGTGTTGACATCATTAACGTTGATGCGAATCATCCTAGCAAAGATTTAATTGAACTTAGCTCTTACAGTGCTTTACCTACTCTTGTAGACCGAGATTTAGTCCTATTTAATTCACATATCATCATGGAGTATTTAGACGAACGTTTTCCTCATCCTCCTTTATTGCCTGTTTATCCTGTAGCTCGAGCAAAATGTCGTTCATTAATGTATCGTATTGAACGAGATTTATATCCACGATTAAAGTCTATTGAAAAGGATTTTTTTAAACAGTCAGAAGTTGAAGGTGAAGCACTCAAAAAAGATCTAATACTGATGGAACCGATTTTTAAAGAAAAACCTTATCTTATGAGTGATGAATTTACATTAGTGGACTGTGTTTTATTGCCATTATTATGGCGATTATCGCATTTAGGCATTCAATTACCTCGTTCGGCTAAAGCTATCGCTAATTATGAAAATCGATTGTTTAATCAAAAATCCTTTCAGACAAGTTTGAGTGAAGCTGAACGCGAATATAGAGAGTCAAATTGAAACCTCTAGTCATTCCCTCGCAAGAACTTGCTAATCATTCTTTATTTATTAGTGGATATTTACGATTTAAAATGAGAAAAACAATTTTGAATATCGAATCTCAAGCAATTTTAAAGTTAGCTGTAGAATACCTTGTCCAAAAAGCTAGGATTAACAGGCACGCTCAAATAAGTGTACTGGTTAAAAAAGGCTTGAATATTATTAAATAGTTTTTGATGTCTCTGATATACTAAGGATCATGAATTATAGCAATCTTATCCATCTTATCGCAGTCATTATTTTACCTTTATTGTTTGCAATTACCTTACATGAAGCGGCTCATGGGTGGGTCGCTAGTAAATTAGGCGACAAGACCGCTTTCATGATGGGACGGGTTACAATTAATCCTATAAAGCATATTGATCCTCTGGGAACTATTATTTTTCCAATTCTAATGTTAATTTTGAGTAAATTTACGTTTGCTTTTGGCTGGGCAAAACCTGTTCCTATTACTTGGCAGAATCTGGGAAAATCTCGTCGAGATATGGCTCTTGTAGCAATCTCAGGTTCCTTTGCCAATTTATTTATGGCATTTTTGTGGGCAGCTATTGCAAAGTTAAGTGTTACTTTGGGAAGCGGAACAGAAGATTCTATCTTAATAAATATAACGGTTTTTTTCTATAATGCAGGTATTTTTGGGATATTAATTAATGTAGTGTTAATGATTCTTAACTTAATTCCTCTGCCCCCTCTAGATGGAAGTCGCGTTGTTTCTGCTGTATTGTCTCCTAAAGCAGCTTATAGCTATTCAAAAATCGAACCTTATGGCATGTGGATTTTGCTGGGCCTGTTAGTATTTGGATTACTCGATCGAATACTTTCACCCCCTGCTATTTATCTTTCTCAATTTATTCGTTCTATTTTTGGGTTGTAAATAACTTTAACGTAATTATTTATATTCAAATACCTTGACTACTTTTTTCACTCCAGAAATTTGACTGGCAATGTTGGCTGCTATTGCTGCTTGTCTAGGGCTGACTATACCCATCAAATAAACGACTTCATTTTCGGTCATTACTTTAAAATTAGAAAAATGCAGACCAGATATATCTAGTAGCATAGCTGTTCGAACTTTAGTAGTGATCCATGCATCGGCAGCTCTTTGTACCAAAGAAAGCAGAGATCCAATAGTAATTTGGTTATAAATGTGTTGAAAATGAGTTAATTTTTTTACAATTTGATAAGCGCGATCGCGAATTTCTGGTTTTTCAGCTTGCCCTACAAGAAGTACTGCGCTTTTAAATATGGAAATAGTAATATGAGATTTTCCTTTTAAAAGAGGATCATTATTTAAGCAATACTGGATAATTGAACGAGCGTTATGACCCTGATTTATTATTCGATAAGCTCGTTGATCATAAATCACAGCTTTACCCAGGCCCAGAGCAGTACTAGTAGCACCACCTGCTACAAACACAGCAGGAACGCAGCCTACTAAAGGAAAAATAAACACTATTAAAATTATTATTTTTTTCATTATTTTCTTATAATTAATGATTTCTTGGCACTACTAGCAAATGTGTTTTATTTATCAAATTCAAACAACTAGCAGCCGATAATATTATATAGATAATGCATAATAAGTAAATGAGTTTCTTAAACATCCCGCCTCCGTCAATACCAATGGTATTTATTATATGCTGGTGAGAGCGTCTATTGCATGAAGAAGATTTTGGAACAACCGCGCAAGTACTATGGGCTGATATAATATCGCTGCTTGCTCCTAATCCTTTAATTTGTAGGAAAAGATTTCACTTTCTGAAACTTAGAATTTTATGCTTTTTTTAAGGTAGAATAATTTATCTCACTTAGATGTAAAGTTAGCAACTAGAAAAATAGTGTCAAAATTTTCTTAGCCAATGTAGAAATAAAGCACACTTTTTCATGTATACTTAACATAAAACGCTGATTTCAAAACTCTAATTTATCGATATTTGATATAATTTTTTGATAATTAACAAATTTCGTAGCTTAACTTTTTGTTAACTTTTTTCCAATTAATTCTCATTGTGTTTGATGGAAAGAATCTGGATTAAGATGGATAGGTTGTGTATATTTTTCAAGAATTTCCTTTTGGTAAATAATACTAATACTCTTGTATCTGTTATTGATATTCGTAACAAATATTTTTTCCATCCAGTGGATGGAAAATTGCTGATGGTAGTTACAACAATCTTTACTACATGACCCAAAGTCTATCTTAGTCCAAAAAAATTTTAAAGAGTTACTCTTTTACCTAATACCTGATTTACATTATCGCTATACGTGAAACTAAAAGTAGCTTGCAAGTTAACAAAAAGTTCATATTCATACTATCCTCTTAATTAGAATTAAAAAATAGTTAAGTGAAAATTCAAGTCAAAAAACGACAATTTTTGTTGTTTATCTAGTGATATCTTGAAACAATAAAAGAAATAAGTAAGGACAATCATTTTGCTTAAAAAGAAAGTAGACTTAACTATGAGTACGATATTTCTCGAAAAAATTTATTCTTTAGCACTTATTACTATTCAACAACAGTATATGCACTTATCGTCTTCATTTCCTTGATCTGATAGCGATGACGATTATCATTCACGCGTTTTCGTAAATCTTTTCCTGGTTTAAAGTACGGCGTATATTTTGCTTCAGTATAAACACATGCGCCTGTTTTTGGATTGTGCGCCTTGCGAGGCGGATGGTAACGCAAAGAAAAACTACCAAATCCCCGAATTTCAATTCGGTTATTTTGACCTAAAGTTATGCTCATGCGTTCTAAAATGTAGTTAACACTGCGTGCAACGTCCTTTAACGAGAGAGTTTTTTGTTTCGTTGCGATACGATTAATAAGTTCAGATTTAACCATTACACTGTTACCTGTGTAGCTCTTATTACTGATAAATAGCAATTATACATGATGGGCTATTGACAAATCTACTCTATTATGGATTATGGTGCTTTTTTAAAGTTTCAATCGGGGAAACTCGCAAATCTTAGATGAGGATTTTTTCCCAAAGCGGATTTCGTTTTCCGGTTGTATTACTCGCTTTTAATTTAATTTGTTTTCCGTTCTTAGGTAATATTTCCTGATCTAAAAAAACTTTATCTCCTACCAGTTTTAGACGTCTGTCTATAATCCATGAAAGAACCTGGGGATATATAATACGCTCAATGGCATTAACTCGTGCGCGTAAACTTTTTAAAGTATCATGAGATGAAACTAAAATTTTAGCATAGCAAATAATGGGTCCCCTATCTACGATTTCCGTTACATAATGAACACTGACGCCATGTTCGCTATCACCTGCTGCGAGTACACGAGCATGAGTATTAAGACCAGGATATTTTGGGAGGAGAGCTGGATGGATATTAAGTATCCTGCCTTCATAATAACTTACAAAATCACAGCTCAATTTTCTCATAAACCCTGCTAATACAATTAATTTAGGGTGATACTTGTCAATAGTTTTCTGAAGAATCTGCTCAAAACAACTACGCTTGGTAAAGTTGTTATGAGAAATAATCTCTGTGGGAATATAATATTTTTTAGCCCGTTCTATCCCATAAGTATCTATGTTATTGCTGATAACTGCGCGTATTTCCGCTGCTAAGCCTTGTTCTATTACATCAATAATGGCTTGTAAGTTACTGCCATATCCTGAAATGAGAACAACAATAGGTAATTTTTTGGATGTCATTGACAACTCATCATGACGTTGGGTTCCTTGTTAAGAGAAAATTGAATCTCACCAATTATCCAAGCTTTTTCGCCAAGGCTAAGAAGAAAATCTAGAACTTTGTTTGTGTCTTTTTCTGCAATACAGAGCACCATACCTATTCCTAAATTGAAGGTTCGGATCATTTCTTGTTCTGTCACCCCACCTTCTTTTTGTAACCACTGAAAAATTTCTGGCCAATCCCAGCTACGAGTATTAATAACAGCTCGCATGAAAGGAGGTAGCACACGGTAGATATTTTCTATCAATCCTCCGCCTGTAATATGAGTGATAAAATGAAGATTAAAATTATGTAAAAGTTGTTTAATGATCTGAGCATAAATTCTAGTAGGTATAAGTAACGTATCCCCAAAAGTAGAATCTTTAAAAACATCAGTAGGTTTTACTTTAGCACGAGCAAGAATTTTATGAATTAGTGAGTAACCGTTAGAATGGGGTCCTGATGCTGCCAAAGCGATCAAAATATCCCCTATGTGAACTTGACTTCCATCGATAATCTTTTCTTTTTCAACGATACCCACACAAAATCCTGCAAGGTCGTAGTTGACACCATCATAAATTCTAGGCATTTCTGCTGTTTCACCTCCGATCAAAGCTATTCCTGCCATTTCACAGCCTTTGATAATTCCTGCAAGAATTTGATGCGCTTGCTCAATATTTAAGCTGTTTGCAGCATAATAGTCGAGAAAAAATAATGGTTCCGCTCCGCTAGTAATAATATCATTAACACACATGGCAACTAAATCAATACCAATTGTATTGTGACGATTAAGATCGATAGCTAATTTTAATTTGGTCCCTACACCATCTGTTCCTGAAACTAAGACAGGGCAATTGTAACCACCTGGCAGTTTAAATAAGCCACTAAATCCCCCGATACCACTTAAAACCTCAGGCCGATGAGTGCGTTTAGCGATGGGTTTGATCGAATTTACAAACAAGTTGACTTTTTCGATATCTACACCAGCATCACGATAGGATAATAGTTTTTTAGATTTGGACATAAATGAAAGGATAGCAAATGAGTGCAGATAAACGAAAGGAAGAAATCATATAATTCTTTAGAAAAAAATTAAGTTGTAAGATCAGTAGAGAGAAAAATTCATAGGTGATAATTTTTTTCATGTACTTTTAAAATTTTATTTAAGAGATTACATTACTTTTTAATAATTTTTATCATAATAAAAATAGATTTCATATAAACTAAAAGAAATACTTAGAAAATAGAGTCAATTGATTTATTCAGTTAAAGTATTGTAAATATATCCATTGCATCACAATTTTAAATTACCCCTGACGAAGTTGGTGAATTTTTATGTGTCACTTGCCTTGCAAGATGCGTCCTAATTAAGCTATTTAAATAGGTTAGATCAACCCTCACCGGATTATTAAACGGTAAATATTTTTTTTTCTAAAAATTGCCCTAGAAAGTTCTCCATAGCTTTTTCTTTTCCACCTACTACTTATCTCCCTATGGAGAAAGAAAATTTTTTCTCTTCTTTACTTGAAATAAACTTTTTCCTCAAAGCATTTTCTTTTTTCTTCAATCAGTAGGAAGGCAGGTTAGGTCAGTAAAGAAAGAGAATATCATCCTTGCTTTGTGCATTTGCTTCAATAACTTTTTATTAATCTTGTTCTTTAATCTTATCATTAAGATCGATTACAATGTGAGTGATTTTCCTACAAATTAATTACATAAGTAATATTGTATTGGTCTTTGAGATAAAAAGGTAAAAAAATTCGGGTAATCACGTTATGATTCTGCTCTAGGAATTTTGTACTTTCTGTTTAAAAGCATTAAAATTGAGGTAAGCACATTGCTTAAGGGTAATGCTTAGAATAGCACGCTTAATTTCGAAAGTATTTCTTTAACTCAGTTCAATAGACTTGTATAATACAGATGAAAAAAATATAACAATGTCTAACCAACATTGTGTTTATTAATTCTTTCGTTCCTTAGTTTGTTAGATATCCCACATAAAAACGTCATGAGAAGTCACTTATGAAACTTATGACATTATTAATGCTCTAGCATCTGCTGCATATGCAATAGCTTTAACACTTTCAAAAAAAATTTTATTGTGAAAATTATAAGAATTGAACTAATTATATTAGGATTTATAGGTATTCTGTTAATAGTAAGTATTTTTAGTTCGAACTGCGTAAGACCTAAGAGAAATAAGTTATCTTACAGACAAAGATATTTCGTAGAACATCATGCAATTCTCAACAATGTTAATAAAATTAAATCAATGATAAGAGGGATAAAATATTATTTACTCCATCTTCAACGATAAAATCATAAGCTCATAGAATTTCATTCAAGAGTTTATGAAATTACAGCACAGCAACAGGAAACCAATAAAATAGCAATCAAAATCCGCTTCAGAGAATTATGTATTCGAAAAATATGAAAATATTTTATGTAGGCTAAAGAAAAAATAGTATGAAAATTTAATACTTAAATAAACGAATTTTGAAAGTATGACAGTACCAAAACAATCCTTAAGATTTTCCCCATTAACTAAAAGCAACGAGACCAGTTCTAGTTAGTGAGAGAAGTAAAAACTGCCTAATTGAGGATGAGCAGTTAAGCAAGAGGTGATTAAAAACATAATAGAACAACAAATCCTAACGAATAACGCAGCAATGTCGGTAAAAGGTGACAATAACGGAACTAAATAATTAGGGTGTTTTTCCAGAAAATAGGAACTGAACATAACAATCATTCCTATTACAGTGCTTAAGTTAAGCTAATAGCAATATTTAATCTAAAAAACATCTGATCTAATACTGCCAATAAAGCAATTTGAACAGGGTACATTTTACAAAGCTATGTTTAATTTCTGTATTTTAAGTATAGGGAAATAAAACTGCTAAGATCATTAAAAAATGTCTAATAAAATAGAAACAAAAATACAAAACCATTATCTTTGAGGAAAGTGTTCAGTAAGCAATACTCTATATACGTCCTTGATATTTTGTTAAGTGAAGTTAAGTGATATATAATTGATATCTTGATAAAAGTAGAGTGAGAAGAATGCCCCCTGCCATTTGGCAATTAACAAAACCACTTGATGCTATTGCTTTTGATTGTGATGGGACCTTAAGTCAGATTGAGGGGATAGGTTATTTAGCAGCAAACAATCATGTTGATGAAGACGTCCGATTTTTAACAGAAACGGCAATGAATATTACAGGGATTACCACAGATATCTATCGTAAGTGCTTAAATTTGGTTCGTCCTACAGCTAAACAAGTAGCCTGTTTAGACGATTATTATTATGCTAATTTAACACCAGATGCTGAGAAAGTGATAGCTGTCTTTCAAAATATGAATAAACCTGTTTATGTGGTTTCTGCTGGAATTAAGACGGCAGTCAAGGCGTTTTCTGAACGCTTAGGAATCCCTGCTACACATATTTTTGCAGTTGATGTATATTTTAATAACGAAGGGGAATTTGATAGCTATGCAGAAGACTCTCCAATGACTTATCAACTGGGAAAATGCGAAATAATTAAAGAGCTAAGAAAGGAACATCCTCGCATCGCCTATATTGGCGATGGAATGAACGACGTAGAGGCTGCCAGTTTAGTAAAGCGATTCATTGGGTATGGCGGAGCTTATTATCGACATCGTATTGCGGAAATGTGTGATTTTTATATTAAAACAAAGACATTGTCACCGGTTTTGCCTTTGTGTCTAGCACTTAATGAACAAGAGAAATTATCACAAACAGAAAGAAATCTTTTCCAAAAAGGTCTAAATCAAATTAATCAGGGGAACTTATTAATTAAATAGAAAACAGTAAAAGTAAAACAAGTGAAGTTGAAGTTTGTTTTCAAAACTGCAGATGGACACTTAGTTAAGGTAGCCAAGAGATCAATTTCAAAAAACATTACGGAGAAAGCCTCAGGGCGAAGATGTGGAAAAGACAGTTTTTCAGAAAGAGAATGTGGAGCAATACTGATTAAGCAAGGTGATGTTAATTTTTTAAAGTTTATGTTGTGGAATATCAACCGCCAATACTCAAATGACATTAGCATCTTTGAATTATGACAGCAAAGATTCTTAATGTTCGTACGTAAGGGGAGTTTTCATTTTCTTATCACCACCAGTTTTGATTTTTGTCACAAAAACAAAAAGTTATGAACCAATATGATTAATGGATCAAAGTGGATATGCCTCAATATCTTACTTCTCGAACTTTAAGAAAATTGTTATCATTGGCACATGGATTACCGCTAGACGACGTTTTTTATTTTTTAGCAAAGAGATCTTAATTTAAATGGGATTAAATATTTTTATAAACCTATTTTATCGTTTTGTTATGTTAAATTTAACCTAACTTATATAATCACTTGTTTTAATGAGTTAAATTAGTATTAATTTCCCTATCATTTTTAATGACTTGATGTTGCAATGTGCCAATTCAGGACCAACGTAATGATCAAACTTAGACTATTTGAATACTATTATGATTCAAGATATTGAGCAAGGGGGATGGGCGCCTCTATCCGTTCCTGACAAAATGCACTGTCATATTTTACCTTTATGTATTTTTTAGTATTTTGATAACTACTAAGTTATTCCAGCATTCTATTAACTCACAACTTCTTGATATTTCGAGAGGAAAATAGACTTGAAGAAATTTTTTCCGCGAGGAAATACTGGATCTGCTGTGAAACATGCTAATATCATTACTTATTTTTACAGACGCTCAAAAAAATCAAAATATTAGAAGATAAATGGATCAAGGTAATAACAACCATAAAACACTAACTACAAATATTATTGATGCAAACTGTTCGGACTAAAAAATTTACTTAGAGCTCTTAAATTCAAAATGTGATTATACGGAATGATTAATAGTCTTAGGCTGGATTAAGAGTTGTTAAGTCTTCTTAGCTAAGGCCAATTTTTTTCCAGATAATGGATATTTTGTGTTCCTTTATAAAAAGCCCTGTCCTCCATCATTGTTTGGTGAAATGAGATGTTGGTTTTTATTCCTTCAATCACTAGTTCAGTTAGAGCGTTTTTAACGCGGGAAATAGCTTCAGGACGATTTTCATTATAAGCAATTAATTTTCCAATCAGGGAATCATAATAAGGAGGAACTCTATAATTTGTATAGAGATGAGAATCCATACGTACACCCAATCCGCCAGGTGCATGATAAGCAGTTATAACTCCGGGAGACGGCATAAAATTTTTAGGGTCCTCAGCGTTAATACGACACTCAATTGCATGCCCTTTCATTGCAATATCTTTTTGTTTATAGCGTAAAGGATGCCCAGCAGCCACATAAATTTGCTCTTTTACAATATCAACACCCGTAACCATTTCTGTGATGGGATGTTCAACCTGAACTCGCGTGTTCATTTCGATAAAATGAAATTTACCTTTCTCGTATAGAAATTCAAATGTTCCAGCACCTCGATAATTCATGGTAATACAAGCTTGAGTACACTGTTTGCCGATAGCAGCACGTTGCTCTAGTGTTATACCTGGAGCAGGAGCCTCTTCAATAACTTTTTGATGACGACGTTGCATCGAACAGTCACGTTCTCCAAGATGAATAGCATGTCCTTTACCATCACCAAGAACTTGGATTTCAATATGTCTGGGATTTTCAAGGTATTTTTCCATGTAAATTTCATCCGTTCCAAAAGCAACAGCTGCTTCTGTCCGTGTTAAGGCAATTAAATTTAATAAATCCACCTCTTGATGAACAACACGCATACCTCGACCACCACCACCACCAGCAGCTTTGATTAAAACAGGATAACCAATTCGATGAGCAATCTCTATATTGGCATTATTATTGTTACTTAGAGCACCATCAGAACCAGGAATACAAGGTAGACCTATTTTTCTCATCGCTTTAATGGCTGAGATTTTATTTCCCATAAGATGAATGGTATCATGAGTGGGTCCAATAAATGCAAATCCACTTTTTTCTACTTGCTCAGCAAAATTGGGGTTTTCTGCGAGAAAACCATATCCTGGGTGAATGGCATCGGCATGAGCAATTTCAGCGGCTGAAATGACAGCTGGGATATTCAGATAACTACTAGTGCTATTGGGTGGCCCGATGCAAACCGCTTCGTCTGCCAGTCGTACATGCATAAGATTTTGATCAACAGTAGAATAAGCTGCTACCGTCTGTATACCCATTTCCTTGCAGGCTCGATGAATGCGTAAGGCAATTTCGCCGCGGTTAGCGATTAATACTTTTTTAAACATGAAAATACTATCTAACCCTAGCCTTGTTCAATAACAAAGAGTGGTTGATCAAATTCTACAGGCTGTTCATTTTCAACAAGGCAAGCACTAATAACACCGCCCTTGTCAGCTTCAATTTTATTAAACATTTTCATTGCTTCAATAAGACATACTGTCTCGCCTACTGAAATTCGCTGTCCAACCTCTACGAAAGGTTTTGCTCCGGGCATTGGTGATAAATAGACCGTCCCTACCATGGGAGACTTTAAAGAGTGACCATGTAAGTTAGCATGGGCTGATGAAAGCTCACTTATCTCCGGTGTCATCATCAGAGCATTTCTAGAAAAGGGTTCCTCTGGTGGATCAGTTATGACGGTAGTAGGAACAGGAGGCACTATAGAAGACCTTTGTTGAGGGAATCGACTGATGCGCACTAATTCTTGGCCGGATTTTACTTCAATTTCTTCCACCTCTGTTTCATGAATTAATTCAATGAGTTTTTTAATCTTGCGAATATCCACAGAAATTTCTTTATATCAGGTCAGGAAATAATTAACCATCACTATTCCCATTTACACGAGAATCACTTATTATTAATTTTGCCTCATCTTGTCTTAGTTGTCTAGAATCAAAAATTGATGTCTTATTTGCTACAGACCTCAAGTAAGATCTAAAATTGTTTTATTAAAATAAAACCAGTTTAATCAACAACGCTTAGCTAGAATAAGTTTTATCTTATTTTAAACAGTAGATATGCCCTAAATTAATTAATAATTACCTAAAGGAAGCTTTTCTCATGGTAAGATTATGCAAGGTATAAAAGGAATTTCCAGAATCTTTAAATATTTCCTTACTCATTTCTGAACTATCCGTTTTCAGTACTTATTTTCCATAACAGTAATGCAAGCAACACATCATCTGAGATTCTGATCCATTTTAGCTATTTTAAATGATTTAAGAGTTAATGACTTAAGAGTTTTGAAATCAATTCTTGCTGTACACAATGCGAGACAGGAATTCCCTTACCTCTCTTTGAGCATCAAAAAAATGATTTTCTAAATTTGCATGTAACTTGTCTGCTTGTTAAGTAGAAAGATCGTGGTTCTTTTTATACTCTTAAATGTGAAAAAGTTGATTGGATTGTGCAGGTTTTAGCTATTTTTTTAAAAGCGTCTCATTTCCCTATTCTAACATCTTACTGATCGTGGTTTTTCCATACACTCTATTTCCTTCAGAAATACATTTGGATACTATTGATATCTACAATTAAGAAAGTATTTCTAACAGGAAAGAACATTTATGTATGAACTGACAGAAAAACAATTTAATGAATAAAACATTTAGAAACTACTAATCCGCTAGAATTTCTTAAGTGCTCGATAACATTTGACGCAATACAAATTGCAAAATGCCGTCGTGTTGATAGTAAGCTAATTCATTTTTGGTTTCGATTCGACAACGCAGCGGAATTTTTTCAATCATTGTGTTTTTACGCTTAATTATCATCATGACATCTCTACCTGGGCGTAAATTATTTTCTATTCCTGTAATATCAATTATTTCGTTGCCTTCTAATTTTAGACTTTTGCGATTAACACCATTTTTAAATTCGAGCGGTAAAATACCCATACTCACCAAATTGGAACGGTGAATACGTTCAAAGCTTTCCGCAATAACAGCTTTAACACCTAATAATCGTGGACCCTTAGCAGCCCAATCGCGTGAAGAGCCTGTGCCATATTCCCTTCCAGCGATTACTACCAGTGGGACATTTTCATGGCGGTATTTCATTGCAGCATCGTAAATAGATAATTGCTCACCATCAGGGAGATGTTTAGTGAATCCCCCTTCTATGCTGGATAGCATTTCATTTCGAATGCGAATATTGGCAAAAGTACCTCGCATCATTACTTCATGATTTCCTCGACGAGAACCGTAAGAATTGAAATTTTTAACATCGATACCCTTTTCAATTAAATACCTACCGGCAGGGCTGTCTGATTTAATGGCACCTGCTGGAGAAATGTGATCTGTTGTTACACTGTCACCAAAGATTGCTAAAATACGTGCTTTCTTTATCTCTTTGAGGGATTTAGAGTGAGTCCCCATACTTTCAAAAAATGGCGGTTTTTTTACGTAAGTGGAATCTTCCTGCCAATTAAATGTATTACCTGCAGATACAGTAATACGTTGCCATTCAGAATCACCTTTAAAAACATCCGAATATTCCTTATGAAACATCTCATGATGCACCTGATGAACTACTTCAGCAATTTCCGCATTCGACGGCCAGATATCATGTAAGTAAACTAACTTACCTTGATCATTTATTCCTATTGGATCTTTAGTGAGATCAATTCGAGTGGTTCCTACTAGGGCAAAAACTACTACCAAAGGAGGCGAAGCTAACCAATTCGCTTTAATCAAAGGGTGGATCCGACCTTCGAAGTTACGATTGCCCGATAAAACGGCTGAGACAATTAAATCATTTTTTGTAATCGTTTTAATGATTGTTTCAAGCAAAGGCCCAGAGTTACCAATGCAAGTTGTACAACCATAGCCTACTAGATAAAACCCAAGCTGTTCTAGGTAATCAATTAATCCTGTTTTTTGTAAATAATTTGTTACTACTTTAGATCCTGGGGCTAGCGATGATTTTACCCAAGGTTTTTTTCGCAGACCTTTTTCCACCGCTTTTTTAGCAATCAGGCCTGCAGCAAGCATTACATTAGGATTTGAGGTGTTAGTGCAACTTGTAATTGCTGCAATAACTACATCCCCATGATGAAGATTGAAATCATCAGTACTTTTGAACGCTTGGTTTAATTCTTGAGCTCGCGCGGCCGTAGTAATAAAATTTTCGGTGGCTTTTTTTAAATCAGGTAACTTAACACGATCTTGTGGTCGTTTCGGCCCCGCTAGACTAGGTTCAACCGTGGAAAGATCTAGTGAGAGCGTATCACTAAAAACAGGTTCTGGAGTATCTTTATGATACCAGGTACCCTGTGCTTGAGAATAGGCTTTCACTAGTTCAATGATCTTAGGGTCACGACTAGTTAGTTTCATGTATTTGATGCTTTCTGCATCGATAGGAAATAAACCACAAGTAGCTCCGTATTCTGGAGCCATATTGCTAATAGTTGCGCGATCAGAAATAGGAAGCTCAGTGAGACCAGGGCCATAAAACTCCACGAATTTTCCAACTACTCCTTTCTGTCTTAGCATTTGAGTTACTGTTAAAACAAGGTCGGTAGCGCTAACCCCTTCTTGTAACTTACCTGATAGACGAAAGCCCACTACTTTAGGAATCAACATAGATATAGGTTGGCCCAGCATGGCTGCCTCTGCCTCAATTCCACCTATACCCCATCCTAGAACACCCAGACCATTAATCATAGTAGTATGACTATCCATACCAACAACGGTATCCGGATAGGCAAATAGTTTATCTCCTACTTGACTGGACCATACCCCGCGCCCTAAATATTCTAAATTTACTTGATGGCAAATACCGTTTCCTGGTGGGACTAATTGGAAATGATGAAACGATTGTTGCCCCCATTTTAAAAATGTATATCGTTCATAATTTCGTTGCATTTCTATATGCATATTATTATAGAAAGCTTTTTTATTTCCAAATTCATCCACTTGCACTGAATGGTCAATGATGAGATCTACGGGACAAAGAGGGTTAATTTTAGCTGGGTTGCCTTTCATGTTTGCTATAGCATCACGCATAGCGGCTAAATCTACTACAGCAGGAACGCCAGTAAAATCTTGCATTAATATCCTAGCGGGATGATAAGCGATTTCTTGATTGGAATATTGTTCTCTTAACCAATGTGCAAAAGCTTCAATATGCTTATAAGTAACTGTTTGGCCATCTTCGTGTCGTAATTGATTTTCTAGAAGAATTTTTAGAGAGTAAGGTAAGGAATGAATATTTGATAGTCCTGACTCTTCTGCTGCTGTGAGACTATGATAATAATAAGTTTCGCCATTAACAATTAATGTACGTAATGTCTTGAATGAATCTAGCATAAAATAACCTCACAGCAGCAGAAGTCGATCTCGCACTGAGCTTATCATAATCTTTGTCTTGCAACCCAATCTTTAGCTCTATCACAGAAAAATTCTACTTTTTTATTTTGTTTCTGCTTTTGCCCTTGAATTTTTACTCAACGCCCTTATATAACTTAATGATTATAGCTCACGCTTAGTGAGCTTGTGTTTTATAGTGAAATTTAATTATGGAGAGGGTAAGCATGAATATACGTCCATTACACGATCGAGTGGTGGTCCATCGCCTTGAAGAGAAAGAGCGTACTTCAGCAGGTGGTATCGTCATTCCGGACTCTGCCGCTGAAAAACCTTCAGAAGGGAAAGTTGTTGCGGTCGGTCCAGGAAAATTTGAGAATGGTGAAACTCGTCCTTTGAGTGTCAAGGTGGGTGACCGTATTTTATTTGGTAAATATGCTGGTACCGAAGTCAAAATTAGTGGCAAGGAATATGTCGTCATGCGAGAAGATGACATTATGGGTGTATTAACTGAAAAATAATCAAAGCGGAAATAAGAGGTAGAAGAAAATGGCTGCAAAAGTTTTAAAGTTTTCTCATGAGGCGTTACATGCCATGAGTCGTGGCGTGGATGTTTTGGCAAACGCTGTAAAAGTAACCTTAGGCCCTAAAGGGCGTAACGTTGTACTAGATAAATCGTTTGGTGCCCCAGCCATTACTAAAGATGGTGTAAGCGTTGCCAAAGAAATTGAGTTAAAAGATAAATTTGAAAATATGGGCGCCCAAATGGTTAAAGAAGTGGCTTCTCGTACTTCAGACGATGCCGGTGATGGCACGACAACCGCTACTGTATTGGCTCAAGCTATTTTAGTAGAAGGTATTAAGGCAGTTATAGCTGGTATGAATCCAATGGATTTAAAGCGCGGTATTGACAAAGCAGTAATCGCTGCTGTCGCAGAATTAAAACAAATTTCTAAACCTTGCGCAGACAAGACTGCCATTGCTCAAGTAGGGACCATTTCAGCTAACTCGGATGAATCTATCGGTCAAATCATTGCGGATGCGATGGAAAGAGTGGGTAAGGAAGGTGTTATCACTGTAGAAGATGGCTCTGGATTAGAAAATGAGTTAGAAGTAGTTGAAGGTATGCAGTTCGATCGTGGTTACCTGTCGCCTTACTTCGTTAATAACCAGCAGAATATGAGTGCGGAACTCGAAGACCCATTCATTCTATTAGTGGACAAAAAGATTTCTAATATTCGTGAATTAATTCCGTTGTTAGAAAATATTGCGAAATCGGGTCGGCCACTCTTAGTGGTAGCAGAAGATGTTGAGGGAGAAGCTTTAGCGACTTTAGTTGTAAATAATATTCGAGGTGTTATGAAGGTAGCCGCTGTTAAGGCGCCAGGTTTTGGTGATCGTCGCAAGGCTATGTTACAAGATATTGCTATTCTGACGAATAGTAAGGTGATTTCTGAAGAAGTAGGATTGTCTTTGGAATCAGCAAAATTGGATGATTTAGGTTCTGCTAAACGTGTAGTGGTTGCTAAAGAAGATACCACCATTATTGATGGAGCAGGTGATGCTGGGAATATTAAGGACCGTGTGAAACAAATCCGTGCAGAAATTGAAGCAAGTACTTCTGATTATGATAAAGAGAAATTGCAAGAACGACTTGCTAAATTAGCAGGTGGTGTTGCAGTCATTAAAGTAGGTGCTGCAACGGAAGTTGAAATGAAGGAGAAAAAAGCACGAGTAGAAGATGCTCTGCATGCAACCCGGGCTGCTGTGGAAGAAGGTGTAGTACCTGGGGGTGGTGTAGCGTTGATCCGTGTTATAAAGGCTTTAGAAAACAATAGTATTAATGTGGATAATGAGGATCAAAGCATGGGTGTTGAAATTGCGCGTCGTGCTATGGCGTACCCACTTGCTCAGATTGTAAGAAATGCAGGGGAACAGGCTGCTGTTATTGCCGATAAGGTGTTGAGCCATAAAGATGTGAATTATGGTTACAATGCTGCAAAAGGCGAATACGGCAATATGATTGAGATGGGTATTCTCGATCCTACCAAGGTTACCCGCACTGCTTTGCAAAATGCAGCTTCTATTGCTGGGCTCATGATTACTACGGAATGTATAGTGACTGAGGCTCCAAAAGAGAAAGATGAGTCCGTTGCTGGTGGTGACATGGGAGGAATGAGTGGTATGGGTGGCGGTGGCATGATGTAATTGCTGCCGAGCTTTATCGATGAAAAACCCCCTAAGTGGGGGTTTTTCATTTTTATTCTATTTTAATAATTTTATATGAATTCTATTTTAAAGGAATATCACTTAATGAAAGATTTTCTAAACCATATATCAAATGATCAAGATCCATTACTTTTCGACACGCAATAAAAATACCTGATATTGTACAGCCACGATCTATTCCGTTATGTTGAATAGTCAGTATTTCCTTATTTCCACTAAAGATTACAAATTGATGAGAAAATAAACCTGGAAGACGAACAGAATGGATAGGCACATTATTTTTTAATACTCCGCGAGCAGAGTTTCGATAGATTTCTTTTTCTTTAGAAGCAGGACGTACTTCTTCCATCATTTGAGCAGTTTTAATTGCAGTGCCTGATGGAGCATCTACTTTATCAGAATGATGCATTTCAATAATTTCAGCATTGGAAAAATAACGGGCAGCGTCCGTGGAATATTTCATCATTAATACCGCTCCTAAAGAAAAATTAGGAGCAATTATTCCACCTAGTTTTTTCTCCTGGCATTGTTTCTCTAAAATTTTAATCTGTTCTAGAGTCAATCCAGTGGTCCCAATTACAGGGCAGGCGCCCGCATCGATAATTATCTCTGTATTGACAAAAACTGCATCTCGGGTAGTGAAGTCAACAACGATGTCTGCTTTTGTTGCTTTAATAATTTTCGATAAATTGTCTTTTCGGCCAGTTCCTGCAACTAAGTGGAAATCGGATTGAGTTAAAATGCTTTCCTTAACTACACGGCCCATTTTACCGTTAACTCCATTGATAACAACATTGATCATTTGGATTGAAAATTTTGTGTTACAAAATCCCAATTAACTATATGAAAAAAATTGTCGACGTATTTGGAACGATCATTGCGTGTATCAATGTAATAGGCGTGTTCCCATAAATCACATGTTAACAATGGTTTTTTACCATCCCTTATAGGATTATGAGCGTTTACTGTACTCAAGATTTCCAATTTCCCATTTCTATCTTTTACCAGCCAGGTCCATCCAGAGCCAAAATGACTATTAGCTGAATTAGTAAATTCCTCTTTAAATTTATCGAAGGACTCAAAATGGCTTTCTATTGCTAGTTCTAAATCACTACTCAGGTTATGATCACCTTTCGGACTCATACAATGCCAATAGAAGGTATGATTCCAGCTTTGGGCTGCGTTGTTAAAAATGCTTCCATCAGATTGTGTGATAATTTCTTCAAGAGATTTGCTCTCGAAGGATGTATTTTTAATGAGTCTGTTCAATTTATCCACGTAAGCGCGATGATGTTTGCCATAATGATATGATAGGGTTTCTTGAGAAATATAGTGTTCGAGGGCATCTAATTTATAGGGTAAATCCGGTAGTTCAAAAGCCACTTGGGTCTCCTTCTAATTAATTTAGAAATTTAGTAAAACCTGAGCTTAATAATTTTTTTAAATTTTTTCAAGTGTCTAAATATTACAGTTTGCCTACTTGTTTAGTGCAATATTTCTATCAATTTTAAACACCATTGTTTTTCCCTTTATTTAAAGTGAATAATATATTATTTTTCCTAATGCACTCATATTTCTAATTTTTTATAAGGTATGGATATGTAAAAACAGAAAAAGCTTAGGTGGAAGTACCTGAAAATAACGGAAATTAATCTAAATTAGAACTATTTAGAAATTAAAGAGTGAGAAAGTGCGTCATGCGGCAGTAATTTCAAATGCCCGTTGTTGAATTTCAAAAACCAATGCACTATGGATGTAACACAAACCACAATGCTAACCTAAGATAGGACTAAAATAAATAAGAAGTACTGCATGATTCGTAGATCATATCTTTTTTGTACTTCTGATCACCTTTTTGGGAGACGATAGATGGAAAAGATAAAAGATTTATGGCTCTTTTCGCCTCCATCTTGGTCCAATTTTATTGACAATGTGGCAAAATAATGCAGCTGCACACTTGGCATCATAAATTGCGGAGTGCGCTTCGTTTTTATCAAAGGGAATACGAGCTTCCTGCAGTGCTTTAGCTAATACAGGTTTGCCAAATACAGTAGCTGCTAGAGTAGCAGTATCAAGACAAGTAAATGTATGAAATGGAGATTTTTTTATCTTACAACGCTTCATAGCTGCTTGAATAAAGGACAAATCAAAATGGGCGTTATGACCTACGAGAACTGCTCGACGACAGCCATGATTAACCACAGCTTTTTCTACGAACATAAACAATTCCTGTAATGCTTTTTTTTCTTTAATAGCAAAGCGGAAGGGATGAAAAGGATCAATTCGCGTGATTTCTAAAGATACTGGATCTAAAGAAGCACCTTTGAATGGTAATATATGACGAGCAAATAATTTTCCGGGATGTAATTTTTTTTCCTGATTAATCTCAATTAAAACAGTGGCTATTTCCAATAGGGGATTTTTAAGGGGTTCCAATCCACCCGTTTCAACATCTATCACAACAGGAAGATAACCGCTAAATCTCTTTTTTAAAAGGTCATTTTGATAGGAATCATTTTTGTCATAAGTCATAGGTTTTAATTTTCAAGTGATCTTTTAATGGAAAAGTGCGACTCGACTAATCCGCCAGTTTAATGTTTCACCTGCTAATAAAGGTATTACAGTGTCTGAACCAAAGGATAGAGCTTGAGCTACTTGCCAAGTTTGTTTAACCAAGGTAATTTTTTTAGTATTAATTGGTAAACCGTAGAATTGTGCACCAAAACAACTAGCAAAGCCTTCTAATTTGTCTAATGCATTATATCGATCAAATAGTTCTGTATAAATTTCGATAGCAGCAGGAGCGCTATAGATACCCGAGGCTCCACAAGCTGATTCTTTTGCTATTTTTGGATGAGGAGCGCTGTCTGTACCTAAAAAGAATTTTGGATTACCGCTAATAGCTGCTTTAATAAGCGCAGCTTGATCTGAACTCGTCTTTAAAATTGGCAAACAATAATAATGGGGGCGAAGACCTCCTTTTAATAAATGATCTCGGGTAAGCCAAAGATGGTGAGGGGTAATAGTCGCTGCCAATGTTGGTAGCGCTGTCTCTGTAATAAAATCTACTGCCATTTTAGTGGAAATATGTTCTAGAACCATTCGTAAGTTTGGAAAATGCTTAATTAAATGAGTTAATTCTCGTTCGATAAAAACAGCTTCTCGATCAAAAATGTCGATGGTTGGATCAATAGTTTCTCCATGAATTAATAAGGGCAGATCCATGGATTGTAATGCTTCTATAATGGAATAAATTTTCTGAAAGCTTTTAATACCTAATCGAGAATGTGTAGTTGTTCCCATAGGATAAAGTTTAAAAGCAATTATAAAGTTCGATTGTTTTGCTGATTTAATTTCTTTTAGTGATAGAGTATCGGTGAGATAGAGTGTCATTAGAGGGGTAAATTTAGAATTGGTGGGAATATGCTGTTTTATTCTTTCATAATATGCTTGAGCTTGAGCTACTGTTGTTATCGGTGGCACTAAATTAGGCATAACAACTGCTTTTTCAAACTGGAACGCAGTATCTGTGACGGTTCGTTCAAGGTATGGATAATCACGTAAATGGCAATGCCAATCATCTGGCTGAATTATTGTAATTTTATTCATTCTCACTTGTTCCTAAATTCCAATTAAAACTGATTCTAGCAAAACTCATTTAATCCGTGTATAACTAAAAGTCTTTTTTTCAAAAACTTCTAAAAAGCCCAAAAAATGAAAAATGGTTTTTATGATATTTTTGATTACCATAACGCTTTAAAAGCACATCTAATGCTGCCAATTTACTTACTTATGCTAGCATGAATGAAAATTTAATTTTATTGCAACAGTGCCATTGTTTTAAATAATATTTGAGGGATAGTACGAGAGATGCACTGAACAATTGAATTATTTTGAGCTATTATAGTTTTCTTAGGAGTTTTAAATGAAATTTTTAAATTTAGTTATCAAATATCTTGAGATTGGTATTGTTTTTCATACGCAGTGCATGTCGAATAGGAAAAAACACTCGATTTCAATTTACTGAAAAAAATAGTTATATATTCATAATTGGCACTTCTATTTATAAGTAACATAAAATGATGGGGATTGAACGTCAAGAAAGTGTTGTTGATAGAACATGCACCTATGGGAAAAACCAGTATGTGATGTAGTTTACTTATCTCATTATACAGCGAACATTGGTAAGCATCTAAAATATATTTATTTTTCAATTTGGTATCTCTTTTAAAATCGTGTTTCTGCTAATAATGGGTTCTGTCCTAAGCTTCATTCTTCTGAAGTTATGCGCGTGGTAAACTAATATTGCCGAAATTAATTAATTTCCGAGCGAGAAAGTTTCGAAATATATTTCATATATAAGCATCTTCTTTCGCCAGCATCTAAGTAAATGGTTTTTATTTAGGATACTCACATAAATCATTAATAAAACATTCAAGGCATTTAGGGCGACGAGCAACGCATATATAACGACCATGTAAAACAAGCCAATGATGAGCATCAGATAAATATTTTCTAGGGACTATCTTCATTAATTCATTTTCTACTGTTAAAGGCGTCTTTCCTGAAGCTAAACCAGTACGATTAGCTACGCGAAAAATATGAGTATCGACTGCAATAGTAGAATAACCAAAGGCAGTATTGAGAATAAGATTTGCTGTTTTGCGACCAACTCCTGGTAGTGCTTCAAGTCCCTTCCGCGTTTTTGGTATTTGTGAATAGTGCTTTTCTATCAATATCTTACAGGTCTTTATTATATTTTTAGATTTGTTGTTATACAATCCGATAGATTTAATATAATTCCTTAAACCTTTTTCACCAAGATTTAGCATTTTCAAAGGTGTGTTTGCTACTTTAAATAGTTTTTTAGTGCTTTTATTAACACTTACATCGGTGGATTGAGCGGACAATATTACTGCAATTAATAATTCAAATTCAGAGCGATAAATTAATTCTGAAGTAGGTTTAGCATTATGAGCTTTAAAGCGGCGAAAGATTTCCTCGCATTCAATTTGATTCATGATATTTTTTTTTTGCGTGAACGCGAGCCACAGCAGCTCGAATAGATTCTTGAAGAGCTTCTAACGTTTTTTTAGAATTAACTAATTTTGCCTTCTGATATTTCCGTTGCTGTTCATTTTTATCGTTTATGAGTCTTTTTTGACGTTTTTCATAACGCAAACGCCATTTTTGTGCACGATGTTTTTTTGCTTCTGTATTTATAGAAGGAAGTGTTTTTATTTCAATACAATTCATGGGACAAGGGGGAAGACACCGTTCACATCCTGTGCACGCATCAGTAATTATTGTATGCATCAGCTTTGCAGCACCGATAATAGCATCGGTGGGGCAAACTTGAATGCATTTAGTACAACCAACACATTCCTCTTCACGAATGTTGGCTATAGACGGTAACTTTGCTTTTTTATGCATGTCAGCTATATACGGGGTCGGATCCTCACCTAATTGAGTGGCCACATTGATGAGCGTTTCAACCCCGCCTGGCAAACAACAGTTTATGGTAGCCTTATTATTTACGATTGCTGTAGCGTAGGGACGACATGCCTCATAGTTGCACAAACCACATTGTGTTTGAGGTAATAAATCGTTCAGTTTATCAATTAACTCTTGCTTTGTACTCATTGAATTAATTGATCTATAGCTTTAGGTGTTATCCGTTGCATTAATGGTTTAAATGGATTAATGGAACAGCTAAGTAACGGTTTTTTTAAATTTGCGAAATTTAATTCATTGCAATTTAGAAATATTTCTACTTTTTTTGCTGTATTTGGCAAAATAGGTTTTAAATAAGTTGTTAACACTTTAAACAAATTTAATCCTTGTGTACACACAGCTTGAAGACGTTTTTCTTGACCAGCTTTTTTTACCAGTACCCATGGTTTTTCTTCATCGATATATTGATTGGCTCGATCAGCGAGAGTCATAATTATACGCACGACTTTTTTGTAATTTAAGGTTTCATAGCATTCTATGATATTTTTTTCAGTTTCTATAAATGATTCATATAGTGAAAGTTTCGGTAATTTATCAGCTAATTTTCCTTCTTGGTTTTTAGTGATGAAACCAGCACACCGACTGGCTAAATTAACATATTTACCGACTAAATTGGCATTCACACGTTGAGTAAAATCCTCTAGATTGAAATCGATATCTTCTACTTTAGGACCTAGTTTAGCAGCAAAATAATATCGTAAGTATTCTGGGTTCAATTGTTCTAGGTATTGACGGGCGGTAATAAATGTTCCACGAGATTTTGACATTTTCTGACCATTGATGGTAAGGTAACCATGTACATAAATTCCTGTTGGCAAACGAAAGCCAGAACCGGCCAGCATAGCTGGCCAAAAAAGAGCATGAAAATAAACGATATCTTTTCCTATGAAATGGTAGAGTTCAGTTGGACTTTCTCTTTGCCAATAGAAATTAAAATCAATTTCGGCACGTTGCGTAGTAAGGTTTTTTAAACTAGCCATATAGCCAATTGGGGCATCTAACCATACATAAAAATATTTATCAATCGACCCAGGAATCTTAAAACCGAAATAAGGAGCATCGCGAGAAATATCCCAAGCTTTAAGGTCATTCGAAAACCATTCTTTTAATTTATTTACAACTTGAGGTTGCAAATGACCTCCATTTATCCAATTTTCTAATAAGTTTCTATACCGATTTAAAGAAAAAAAGTAATGTTTTGAACGTTCTTGTATAGGCTTAGCGCCTGATAGAATGGAAACAGGATCAATTAATTCTGTAGAACTGTATGTAGCACCGCACGACTCACAAACATCACCATATTGATCTAGCACTTCACAATGAGGACACGTACCCCGAATAAAACGGTCAGGAAGAAATATATTTTGTACAGGGTCGTAAGCTTGTGAGATAGTTGCTGTAAAAATATCGCCGTTATTTTTTAATTTCCGATAAACAAATTCTGATAATTTACGATTTTCGGGAGAATGTGTTGTATAAAAATTATCAAAATTCATTAAAAAATCAGCAAAATCTTTTGCATGGTCTTTATGCATTCTAGCTACTAGAGCTTCAGGGGAGATGCCTAGTTTTTGGGCAGTAATCATGATAGCGCTTCCATGAGCATCTTCTCCACAAATATAAAGACATGAATTGCCTAAAAGACGCTGAAAACGCACCCAAATGTCAGACTGGATATACTCTACCATATGTCCTAAATGAATAGGCCCATTAGCATAAGGAAAGGCAGCAGTAACTAGAATGTATCGTTTTTTTATATCCATAGACCAACACTATACCCATTTTATTAAAGATTTTCATCTGGAAATTATTTTTATAAACGTCTCACCTCAATTCTTTATCCCTTCTTACTTCATCCTATAATAAAGCATAAAATTGGAGTATATTTACACACTATTTCCTTTTATTTAGCGCACGTACCGCCCTTCTCCTTTTTTTAGATAAAAGAGCGTTTATGATATAATTTCTCCATGAAACAATTCATTCGTGACAAATCAAAACAACACTTTATTTCATCATATGCGGTGCAAGCAGGGCAAAAAGGTATTACTACAATTAAAAATATTATTGCTATTGCTTCAGGAAAAGGTGGTGTTGGAAAGTCAACTACTGCTGTCAACCTTGCTTTAGCACTGTACAAGTTAGGAGCTGAAGTAGGCTTACTAGATGCCGATATTCATGGACCTAATCAGCCTATTATGCTAGGAGTTTACGAAAAGCCCAAAATTAGTTCTAACAAAAAATTTATTCCTCTTCGTCAGCATGGCATTCAATCGATTTCCATTGGCTATTTAATCGATATGCAAACCCCGACAATATGGCGTGGGCCGATGGTGAGTCAAGCTTTGCAGCAGTTAGTCTATGAAACGCTTTGGGAAGATCTTGATTTCCTTATCCTGGATTTACCTCCAGGCACAGGTGATACACCATTAACTTTAGCTAAAAAAGTTCCTCTTGCTGGAGCTATCATCGTTACCACTCCTCAAAAGGTAGCTGTAATTGATGCAAGTAAAGCGCTTATGATGTTTGAAAAATTGGGTATTACGATCTTAGGTATCATCGAAAATATGACAATTTATAAATGTCCTCATTGTAAACACGAAGAAACGATTTTTGGAAATGGGGGTGGAAAAAGAATGGCTGAAAGTAGTGATATCCCTCTATTAGGGCAAATACCTTTCAATATTACTGTTCGTAAAAACTCAGACAGAGGAATACCTACAGTGATAGCAGATCCGGATAGCTCTATAGCAAAAATTTACCAGGATATTGCTTCTAAATTAGTGGAACAATTATCATTACAGCCAATTAATTATGGTATAAAATTCCCAAATATCGTAGTGGAGAAAATAAAATAATGTCAATTAAGTCAGATAAATGGATTCGACGTATGGCGAAATCCTATGGAATGATTAGCCCTTTTGAACCTAATCAAGTTCGACAAACATCATTAGGGAAGATTTTATCTTATGGAACTTCGAGCTACGGTTACGATGTTCGTTGTGCGGACAAATTTAAAGTTTTTACTAACATTAATACCTCTATTGTTGATCCAAAAAACTTTGACCGAAATGGTTTTGTGGATTTAAAAGTGGATGTTTGTATTATTCCACCTAATTCTTTCGCTTTAGCCTGTACAATAGAATACCTAAAAATTCCGCGGAATATATTAACCATTTGTTTAGGAAAATCTACTTACGCACGATGTGGAATTATCATCAATGTTACACCATTAGAGCCTGAATGGGAAGGACATGTTACCCTAGAATTTTCTAATACTACCAATTTGCCTGCTAAGATTTACGCTTATGAAGGTATTGCACAAATGTTATTTTTAGAATCTGACGAAGTCTGCGATCTTTCCTATAAAGATCGCAGAGGGAAATATCAAGGTCAACGAGGAGTAATGCTACCAATCGCTTAAAATTTAGTACACCGAAGTTTGGCATAATGAAAATGGGCTTTTATATGATATTCTAATCTTCAGAGTTTGACGAAGACAAACCGATTCCTATATCTGACCTAGCTCTACTGCTCAGTTAGAGTTAGACTTATGTATATAAATTCCTCAGGGTATTGAGGTAGAGTATGATTAAAATGGAACATGATGTGAGGTATGTAATTTTCTAAATCATAGCTTAAATCATAGCTCAGAATCAGTCTTCTTACTAGCTGAAAATCAAAAAATCCAGTGATATAAAATCCTGAAAATGAGAAATTCGAGAAATTCTGTACAAGATTTATCCGCTCCTACAATTATTACAAATTATCAAAAGATTTCACAAATATTGTTTAAATATTGTTTAGTTATAAGTTAAACACAATAAATTGGTTTTTAACGGATTGTTTATCTTCTTTATAAGATCCAGACTGAAGAGATAATAAATTTTTGTTATTTTTCTGTGATTTTTTATAGTGAGTTACGTGCATTTGCTAACGCTAATTCACTATTTAGTATCAATAAAATCCTTTGCTAGTCGACATTATTAGTTTCAAGTTGTATTCACTTTTGATAAAATAGCTTTCCGTGTTCAGTAAAAGCGGGGAAGTTGTATGACACGGTACATCTTTATTACCGGCGGAGTAGTCTCTTCCTTAGGAAAAGGCATTACTTCGGCGTCTCTTGGTGCAATTCTTGAAGCACAAGGCCTTAAGATTAATCTTATCAAACTTGATCCTTATATCAATGTCGATCCTGGAACTATGAATCCTTTCCAGCATGGTGAAGTATTTGTAACAGAAGATGGGGCAGAAACAGATTTAGATTTGGGGCATTATGAACGCTTTGTTAATATGGCCATGACGCGAAAAAATAATTTCACGACAGGACAAGTTTATGCTGATGTAATTAGAAAAGAAAGAAAAGGCGATTACTTAGGTGGAACAATTCAAGTTATTCCCCATATTACCGATGAAATTAAAGAGAAAATTCTTGTAGGTGCTAGTGAATCTGATATCGCTTTGGTAGAAATTGGAGGAACTGTTGGAGATATCGAATCTCTACCGTTCTTAGAAACTATTCGTCAGATGCGTATTGAATTAGGAGAAGACAGGACCTTATTCATTCATTTAACATTAGTACCCTACATTGTTGTTGCAGGAGAAATTAAAACTAAACCCACTCAGCATTCAGTAAAAGAATTGCGTTCCATTGGTATCCAGCCTGATATTTTAGTATGCCGTTCCGAACAGTTCTTGTCAAAATCTGCGCGGGCAAAAATTGCTTTATTCACTAATGTGGCTATATCAGATGTCATTTCTTTATCTGATGTAAAATCTATTTATGAAATTCCTTTGGTTTTATATGATCAAGGATTGGGAGATCAAGTTTGTAAAAAATTAAAAATTGAGGCGGTTCCAGCTAATTTGGACGATTGGAAGAAAGTGATAGCAGCACAAAAAAAGCCTATGTACACAGTGACTATTGCTGTAGTTGGGAAGTATGTAGACCTTTCGGATTCCTACAAATCCTTAAGTGAGGCGCTTATTCATGCCGGTATCCACACAAACACGCAGATTAATATTAAATATATCGATTCTGAAGCGATTGAATTACAAGGCACTAATTTTTTAAAAAATGCAGATGCTATTTTAGTGCCGGGTGGATTTGGATTGAGAGGTATTGAGGGGAAAATTTTAGCGGTACGTTATGCGCGGGAAAATAATATCCCTTACTTAGGAATCTGCTTGGGCATGCAAGTTGCAGTAATTGAATTTGCTCGTCATAAAGCAATGATGAAAAATGCTAATAGCACAGAATTTGATCCAAATACCCCTTACCCAGTCGTAGCATTAGTGAGCAAATGGTTAGCGAAGGAGGGCATGATTAAAAAACGTAAACTCGGGGAAAATTTAGGTGGAACAATGCGACTAGGTGGGCAAGCTTGCCAACTTAAACCTCAAACACTAGCAAGACAACTTTATGGTAAAGATATTATTATAGAACGACATCGTCATCGCTATGAAATTAATAATGATTGGATTGGAGAATTAGAAAAAAGAAATCTAATTATATCAGGACGTTCGATTGATGGTTGTCTCGTAGAGATGATTGAGTTATCTGATCACCCCTGGTTTGTGGGCTGTCAATTCCATCCTGAATTCACATCTACCCCTCGTAAAGGACATCCACTTTTTATGAGCTTTATTAAAGCTGCATTGGCGAGTCAGGAAAGAAAAGAATCAGTGTTCGGAATACCCATAGATAAAATGGGATAAAATAAATTTTTTATTATTATTTTTATTTAATTTTATCAAAACTATCAGTGGATAATCATAATAATTATTATAAAGCTTTTCAGCACGTGTTTGAAAAAATAGTATTTCAGAAGAGGAGTGCAAGCACTTATTTGTTATTCCTTATTAATTTCTTTAAAGTGTGGAAATGAAAATCGCTGATTTTGAAATAGGCTTAGATAAGCCTTTATTTTTAATTGCAGGGCCTTGTGTGATTGAAAGCGAGCAACTTGTCCTAGATATGGCAAATGAGCTCAAGTCAATTACCCAGGAACTTAGAATGCCTTTTATTTTTAAGGCTTCCTTTGATAAAGCTAATCGCTCTTCTCATTTGAGTTACCGAGGTCCTGGTATTGAAAAAGGATTAGCCATACTTGAAAAAGTTAAAAAAATAACTAATGTTCCAGTTTTAACTGATGTTCATGAAGATACACTATTAAATGAAGTAACTTCCATAGTGGATGTATTGCAAACCCCAGCTTTTTTATGCCGACAAAGTAATTTTATTCGCAATGTTGCAGCCTGTGGTAAACCTGTTAACATAAAAAAAGGGCAATTTCTAGCGCCATGGGATATGAAACAAGTGGTGGCTAAAGCATTAGCAACAGGAAATGAAAACATTATGGTTTGCGAACGAGGTTATGCTTTTGGTTATAATAATTTAATTTCTGATATGCGGTCTTTAGTTATCATGCGTGAGACTACTTGCCCGGTAGTGTTCGATGCCACGCATTCTGTTCAATTACCTGGAGGTCAAAGGATAAGCTCAGGAGGACAACGTGAATTTATTCCTGTCTTGGCACGTGCTGCAGTTGCAACTGGAATTTCCGGGATTTTTATGGAGACTCATCCGAATCCTGATCAGGCATTAAGCGATGGATCTAGTTCATGGCCATTAGGAAAGATGCAACATCTATTAAGGATATTGAAGGCTATTGATAAAGTTGTTAAAAATCAGAATTATAGAAAGTAGCTTAGAAACTCAAGAAAAATAGGTATTTGAGAACATAGCAACCAGTAATGCTATAGTAATTTCTATGAAAACCATCATTACCGATATTGATGCTTGTGAGATTTTAGACTCTCGTGGTAATCCTACCATTGCGGTAGAAGTTACATTGTCCTCTCATACGCGAGGTTTTGTTACTGTACCTTCTGGGGTCTCAGCTGGTGAGCATGAAGCTGTGGAGTTGCGCGATAATGATCTCGATCGTTATGGGGGGAAGGGTGTTTTACAAGCGGTGGAAAATGTAAATGGCCCTATTCGAGATGCCTTATTAGATCAAGATCCAGGGTCACAAGAAGATATCGATCGTATTATGATTGAATTAGATGGGACGGAAAATAAGGCTAATTTGGGTGCCAACGCAATTCTTGGCGTCTCTTTAGCAGTAGCCTATGCAGCAGCTAATGATGCTAATCTGCCTTTATACCGCTATTTAGGGGGCGATGGCCCTTTTAGTATGCCTGTTCCCATGATGAATATCATAAATGGTGGAGTTCACGCAAATAATAATTTAGACTTTCAAGAATTTATGATTGTTCCTTTAGGAGCACCAACTTTTTCTGAAGCTTTACGTTACGGAGCTGAAGTTTTTCATGCATTAAAACGCCGTTTGACATCACGAGGATTGATGACGACTGTCGGTGATGAAGGGGGTTTTGCTCCAGATTTACCACGAACCGAAGCAGCGTTTGAATTAATTTTAGAAGCTATTGAAGATGCTCATTATATTCCAGGTAAGGATATTTATTTAGCTCTTGACGCAGCGAGTTCAGAACTCTATCAAGAAGAGTATTATCTCTTTGAAAGTAATAAACTTACTAGTGAAGTGTTAATCAATCGTTATTCAGAATGGACAAAAAAATATCCTCTCATTTCTATTGAAGATGGACTTTCTGAACGTGATTGGACAAGTTGGGAATTATTAACAAAACATCTTGGGAAAAAAGTGCAACTAGTAGGAGATGATATTTTTGTTACAAACTCAAAAATTCTTGAAGCAGGCATTAAAGATGGTATAGGAAATGCTATTTTAATTAAGCTTAATCAAATTGGCACTTTAACGGAAACGTTAGCTACTGTGGGCTTAGCTAAGAGTGTCAATTACGGTGTTATTATTTCTCATCGTTCTGGTGAAACAGAAGATACTACAATTGCTGATTTAGCAGTAGCAACCACTGCTGGGCAAATAAAGACAGGTTCTTTATGCCGATCTGACCGAGTAGCTAAATATAATCGGCTTCTACAAATTGAACGTGAACTCGGTGAACAAGCGCCGTATACTAGCAGGCAAGCATTTCCTTTTTAGAGTAAAAAGCTATTAAAAATGCGTCTGATTATTTTAATTCTTTTAATTACGTTCTTTTTGTTACAGTATCAATTGTGGTTTGCAGCAAGTGGTATTTTATCAGCTTATCGCCTTTATGAAAATCTTAATTATCAAGCAGTTGAGAATAAAAAATTAACAGAACGTAACGCCGTATTAATAGCCGATATTTTTGATTTAAAACATGGTAATCAGGCCATAGAAGAACGTGCTCGAAACGATTTAGGAATGATTAAAAAAAGTGAAGTATTTTATCAAATTGCTAATTTTTATCAGTAGTTTTAAAGAAAGTGCCCAACAAAAAAGCTTTTTTGAATCTTTTGTCGTCAAATTAGATGCAAAATGTTAAGCTTCCTGCTATGAAAAGTACTTTAGATAAGAAATTGCACTTATTGCTTTCCAATGATGATGGTGTGTATGCAAAAGGACTATCAATTTTAGCTAAAACCTTAGGAGACCTCGGTCGTGTGAATGTCGTAGCGCCAGATCGTAATCGTAGTGGTGCGAGTAATTCTTTAACTTTGCATGCCCCATTACATATTAAAAACTTAGAAAACGGAATGATCAGTGTAGAAGGAACGCCTACTGATTGTGTCCATTTGGCCATTACAGGAGTACTTCTGGAAATGCCGGATATGGTAGTAGCTGGGATTAATGATGGACCTAATTTAGGTGATGACGTTTGGTATTCCGGCACAATCGCTGCTGCTATGGAAGGGCGGTTTTTAGGTTTACCTGCACTAGCAGTTTCGTTGGCAGGAGAACAATTTTGTTATCACAAAACAGCAGCCAAAGTAACTCGACAATTAATTAGACATATTATAAAAGATCCTTTACCACCTACTATGATATTAAATATCAACGTACCAGATCTGCCATACCATGAATTAAAGGGTTTTAAAATTACTCGGTTAGGCACTCGACATCGAGCTGAGCCGATAATTCGACAAATTGATCCTCGTGGTCATCCTATCTATTGGGTAGGGGCAGCAGGAGCTGAACAAGATGCAGGTCCCGGGACAGATTTTTTTGCCATCAATAATCAATATGTTTCAATAACTCCATTGCGTGTGGATCTTACTTATTATGAAGCTTTTGATCAATTAGTTACTTGGATAAAACGTCTTGAAAAATAAGAATATTACTTCTGCAGGCAAGATTTATTTAAAAAGTTGGGGTTTTAGTCTGGTAAAATATTAGACGTTTCAAGTTAAATGGGTGATATTACCACATCGTGAGTTTTAGTTTTAATTACTAGACTCATCTATGAATGAATAATTTGTATCTCCCTATTTGATTCAATCCAGTAGGGTCTTAATAAATGATAATTATTCCTCCATCGATTGATGGAGTTGTTTTTGTAGTGATACTTGGAATACAAGATTATATAATTTTTAATTACAAAACATCATGGCATTACCTCAATACTTATGCATTCAACAGATAAATCCTCTTTAAATGAAGTAGTAAGGGTTCGTTCAAGTAGAGAAGATCGCTGAAATTGCGTTTTATACTGATATACAAGATATGTTGTGCTTCATTTCAAAATTCATAGTAACTTCCAGCCAATAAACCCGATCTTAACTAATTGTCATACTAAAGTAATATCGATGATACCGATGTATGCTTCGATTTTAGGAAAGTAAAACTAAAAAAAGCTACTTCTGTATAGAAAAACCATTAAAAAAATAAAAACATATCTAGTAAAAAGGTTGTTTAAGTTCATAGAGTAATTTTTGTAAAATACAAGGAAGCACTTTCAAAAAATGAATGTCGCGAATAATTAAAGGATATTTTTTTCTTTTAAAAGTGAGGAAAAACTAAAATTCGATCTGAACATTTTTCTTGATTAAAGAAAATGCTAAAATTGCTTCTTTGAAAGAGGATAGATAATGGTGAAATGCGAAAAACTTCAATTTGCTGGACAGAGATACTATGAAATAACTCAATCGGATTTGCCACTTTCTTGCCCTATGCCAAGATATCATCTCTGGGATGCTCATCCTCGGGTTTACTTACCTATTAAGCAAGAAGGCTATTTTGTATGTCCTTATTGTGAAGTTAAGTATATTTTAAAAGATTTTAAATAACTTCAGGAAATAATGAAAATATAATTTATAAAAAATAAAAAAATTTTAACCACCGATCTGTGTCGAATTTATTCTCCAACCATGTGGTTTCGATTGAAAGATTATTATCGGCTTTCTTTTGTATTATATACTGCTATATAATTAAAAATTTTCTCACCTAATTCTTGTTAAGTCAGCACGCTTTCCTGGATTTGATAAAATCTGCTGCTAATCGTACAAAGATAAAGGTAGGAAAAAGAGGGTGACCTGCTTTAGATGACATTCAACTGTGTTTAAATGCCTGATACTTTGAGCAATATAAATCAATGACAAATTTTAGAATCAAAATTAAATTCACGTTAAATCATCTTTTATTGTCACTCAAAAAATTTATTTTAGATTTTTGTCTCTGGACGGGAATCCTAAGTGCTGTGGTACTTACTTTAAGAAGTACCATTGTTAACGGCTAAAATAGTTTTACAAATCTCGTGCAAGATTCTGAATACGTTCACGAGACTTTTCAAATATGATCTGTAACATGATGCTATTTTTACCCGAACAAATTTGCATATTGCACTATTTATTTAATCAAAGTCAAAAAACGACAGACTGCGCTGGCACATCACTGAACCCCACTATATTTATCATCGAAACTTTTTCCCATTATCTATTTTTTCTTTGAGTTTTTAATATCATCGATACTTTAGATCCACGCGCTCCTTAGCCAATTTAAACCTATGATTTGGAAAATGGCTTTTATAATGTTGATTTTCATGATAAGCAGCAATTCCTTGACTATATTGTCAATCATATTATCGAGTTACAAGTATCCAGTATTGATCCGAATACCAATTCAGTTTTAGATGGATTACCTACAATGGAAAAAAATTCGGAATTATTTAGAGATTTTAATAGTATATCATCATCGGAAGTAAATTTTTAATTATTATCGGTAGTAAAAGCAACTGTGCCAAAACGTGGTTAATGAAAGGGTATCTTTATAAACTCGGGACGGTTTTATCTCCAGAATAGAGATTTCGATGATGAGTAGTATAGATAAAATACATGTATATAAATTGTAGACAACATCAATTATTGGAATATCCATAGGTATGTATGTAAAATAACTTAGAACGTAAGTTTGGGTTATCCTTTGGATTCCATTAAATGTCTGAAAATTTTAAGCTCCTTTTTTATAATTAGCCTTGATAACGATTATAGCCTTTAATTGGCTTAGCATTCCTTTCTATAAAATCAATAATCATTCCAGCAATATCTTTCTGAGTAATTTTTTCGATCCCATGCAAGCCTGGAGATGAATTTACCTCAAGCACTAAAGGGCCGCGCTTTGAGCGTAATAAATCAACACCAGCTACATTAAGCCCCATAGCTTTAGCAGCATTAATAGCAATCTCTCTTTCCTTAGGGGTAATTTTAATTAGCTTAATCGTTCCTCCTCGGTGTACATTCGATCGAAAATCACCAGGTTGTGCCTCGCGCTGCATAGTTGCAACTACTTTGTTACCAATTACAAAACAGCGAATATCTTGCCCCTGAGTCTCCTCAATAAATTCTTGAATAATAATATTTACTTTCAATCCTAGAAATGCTTGTATTACACTTTCTGCCGCTTTTTTAGTTTCAGCTAAAACCACTCCAATTCCCTGTGTTCCCTCAACAAGTTTAATAATTAAAGGTGGGCCGCTCACCATTTGAATAAGATCATCAATATCATCAGGTGAATGAGAAAAACCAGTAATTGGCAGATCAATTCTTTTTCGAGAGAGAAATTGAAGTGAACGAAATTTATCACGAGATCGAGTAATGGCCATAGAAGAATTGAGACAAAAGGTTCCCATCATTTCAAATTGGCGTACCACTGCTGTTCCATAAAAAGTAATAGAGGAACCGATACGAGGAATAATGGCATTATATGTAGCTAATTCTTTTCCCATATAATGAATAGTTGGTTTTTCATGACTTAAGCCCATATAACAGCGTAATGTGTTAATAATTTTCACTCGGTGTCCCCGTGACAAAGCAGCCTCTTTTAAACGCTGAGTAGAATAGAGTGCTTGCTTAGTTGATAAAATCGCAATTTTCACTAAAAGGATCCTTATGACTTGCTATAAATGATCGATTGGGATTGATAATAATGTTCTTTAGAGCTGATCGACCCAATAACATTCGAAAGCCCATGCTAGCGCGATTAGTGAGAGTAATTTCGATGGGCCAACGTCTATTACCTAGAATAATGTCTGTTTTAATGACGTAACGCAATTCTTTATATCCACCTGAATTAGTGATAAGTCGTTGGTCCAGAATATCTGCTTCGCAAGCAACTATAACTTGATCATTTTTTTGTATAGAATGCATTTGAAAGCATAAACGATTGGGATTCCCATTTACGATATCTACGGAAAAAGCGTGGAGAGCTGAAGTCCTTGCACCAGTATCGATTTTAGCTTCAATGCAATTGACACCAAACTCAGGAAGAGTAAGCCACTCACGCCAACCAAGGGTCATTAAAGATACATTCGAAGATTGCTTAATCATAATAACTTCCTTGTACTTTACAAAATAATACAAGACCTTTTTTCTATCTGCCATTTTGCTAAATAATTTAATCTAATTAATTTCACCTACGGACAATGTTAAAAAAGGAAGAAATAACACGAAGTGGTTTATTTCGCTAGTAAGTTAGCTTCTATTAAATTCAGTCGTGCTGATAGTAGTAATAAAAGTGATTATGATTATTTGCCAATCTTAGACTAATCATGGATAAGATAAAGTGTTAGATTGAAAGAAGTGGAAAAGGCTAGGGGCTATGGTTATAGCTTACCAACCTCGATATAGAACCCGTTAGCTTAGTTCAGCAGCCGCTTCTACTTATATTATGTACTTAAGAAGAATACCGATAACATTGAATAATCATAATAATCACTTTGATCAAAGTACCTAAGTAGGAATTAGAATTTAATTAAATTGACTTGACTTGATAGATGCCTATTTGTCTCATAGGATGGTAATATAATAAAAGCAACCCTCTTCTATCAAAGAAGAATGAGGGCAGATAGCTACGGGCCCATAGCTCAGTTGGTTAGAGCGATCGACTCATAATCGACAGGTCCCAGGTTCAAATCCTGGTGGGCCCATTAATGCAAAAGCAGTGTATACCAACCACTATATCGACGAAAAATGGATTTATTTTATCTTATTTTTAATTTTTCTAAAAGCAGCTTTCTTTACTCGTTGAGAACTAGAAAATATTGGGGTTGCTATTATTAATCTTAAAATGACTAGGGGAATCGGATTTATAAACCGCGTAAAGATACCATGCTATCTCATATAAGCTAACTAATATTGATAGTGTATGGGTATGTTATTTTTCTAGAACTTTTTTCTAACATATTAGTAATAAATTTTTATGTTCTATAATCTTTATCTTGAAGAGGGGTATAGAGAGTAAGAGCGACTTAAGAATTCTCTACTTTTAACGGATTTTATGGATCTTTTTTAGTGAAATAGATTTAGCTTATTCTTCAGTTTCAAGAAAACTGTGTAATTTTTCGGCTCGGCTGGGATGGCGCAATTTGCGTAACGCTTTCGCTTCGATTTGACGTATTCGTTCTCGAGTTACATCGAATTGCTTACCTACCTCTTCCAGAGTATGATCAGTATTCATGTCAATTCCAAAGCGCATACGTAAAACCTTGGCCTCACGTGGTGTAAGAATCGATAAAATTTCACGGGTTGCCTCTACTAAACCGGCTGAAGTTGCGAAATCAATAGGTGATTTTACAGTGACATCTTCAATGAAGTCACCAAGGTTAGAGTCTTCATCTTCACCAATTGGTGTTTCCATAGAAATAGGCTCTTTAGCAATTTTCAGTACTTTTCTTACTTTTTCTTCAGGCATATCCATGCGACGACCTAATTCTTCAGGAGTTGCTTCCATGCCAGTTTCTTGCAAAATTTGCCGACTAATTCGATTAAGCTTATTGATGGTTTCAATCATATGTACAGGAATTCGGATAGTACGTGCCTGATCAGCGATTGAACGAGTGATTGCTTGCCGGATCCACCAAGTAGCATAAGTTGAAAATTTATAACCCCGACGATATTCGAATTTATCCACGGCTTTCATCAAACCGATATTTCCTTCTTGAATAAGATCAAGAAATTGTAAGCCGCGATTGGTATACTTTTTTGCTATAGAAATCACTAAACGTAAGTTAGCTTCAATCATTTCTTTTTTTGCGCGGTGTGATTTGGCTTCTCCAATAGCAACTCGACGGTTAATTTCTTTAATTTCCTGAATAGTCAAATTACTTTTTTCTTCTAATTGTGCAAGATTTCGTTGAGCACGATAAATTTCTTTACTGTAAAGTTCCAATCGTTTTGCTTGCTCTTTATTTCTTTTTTTATATTGTTCTAACCAATTCATATTAGTTTCATTATGAGGAAAGGATGCAATAAATTTTTTACGGGGTGTTTTTGCTTTTATCACACAATAAGTCATAATTAATCGCTCATAATTACGTGCTTCTTTTAATAGATGACGCAATCGTCCGGTGAGTTGATTGAATTGCCGAATAGAGAGTTTAAATGTAGAAAAGAATTCTGCTAAGTTTCTTTGATTTTTAAGCGTAACATGTGCTTTCTTACCGTAGCGTTTAATTGTATTTAAGTAACGACTATAGAGTGCTTTAAATTCTTCCATATGTTTTTGAGTTACCACTGGATCTGGCCCGCTTTCACCGAATTCGTCTACACCTTCTTCATCACTTTCTTCTTCATCGAAAAACCTAATAAGTAAATCACTTAATCGACCCTCAGTAGCTACGATGGTTTCATATTCTTTAATAAAGGATTCAATGAGTTCAGGATATTGGACCACAGCCCCCATTACTTGACGAACCCCCTCTTCTATTCGCTTAGCAATGACAATCTCACCTTCGCGTGTTAATAACTCGACGCTGCCCATCTCCCGCATGTACATACGAACGGGATCTGTGGTTCGCGTTTCCGTCGCTAATACTTCTGCTACGTCTTCATTAATTTCGTCATCGCTTGATTGGGTATCATCTTCCAAAAGTAAAGAATCTGTATCAGGTGGAATTTCGAATACCTTAACGCCCATCTCAGCGAGGCGACCGATGATACCTTCCATTTGTGTAGGATCAGCATAATCGTTGGGTAAAAGATTAATGAGATCTTCATGCACTAAGTATCCTTTATTTTTAGCTTCATCTAGTAAGGCGCTAAAACCTAATCGTTTGATCTCGCTTATATTCTCTTCTAATTTAGCGGAAGAAATAGTTGATGAGATGAAAGCTGCTTCTTCTTTAGCCTGTTGTGCAGGGAAGGGACTCGGTTTTTTAATCGCTTCTCCTTCGATTTTTTCAGACACCAAAACTTTCGCCATTTTTATTACTTCTCTTTTGGTTTTGGATGGTTTGAATTTCTTTTCCACTGAGTGTTTAACCACATGTTTCGTTTTGAGTTTTACGGAAGCTTTAATCTTAGTTTTGTTAATCTTTGCTTCCATTGTTTTTCTCTTTTCTTTAAAAAAATTAGATTTTTTCTTATGAGTTGGCATAAATATTTTTCTACCTTGTCATGTTTTGGTTAAAATACAGCCTATTTTCTAACATACAGCCTATCAGTATATCATTCCTCATCCTTCAAACTGAAACTTTACCAAAGACTTTCTTGGCATTAATTAAAATGGGGTTAGACAACACAAGATTCCCTTTTATATAAGGTTATTTAACTGTTTCGTCAAGTTCCTTCTTCTTTAAGAGCTTCAATATTTTTTCTTTTTCATTTTGCTCTTTCAGGCGTCGAATAGCATCTTGAAGTTCAATGGCTAAATCATCGGTTGATAAGCGGGCTTCTTCGAGCAGACGACGTCCAACTAACTCTGCAATTAATTGGCGTTCTTGAGAATTAGGCCATAGAGCAAGCAATTCAGCAGTCGAATTAATCTGCTTTTTAGTTAAGAATGTAATAACTTTGAAGAGTAATTGCATATCAGGCGCATCACTGACGGGAAAAACATTCTCCAAAATTAAACTAGCCAACGAGGGTATTTGTGCCAAGATAGATATTGCATGATTAGCTAGAGAGAGTACTTGGGAAGATAGACAAGAATTATCGGTTTTCTTCTTTGAATTATCTTCAATAAGTGAATGGATCTCACTAACTCTAACTGTTAGCCGTTTGGCAAGTTCTTCGACAAGAAGTTGATAAAAAAGACCCTTTGGCATAGTATTTAGATACTTTAACGCCTTTTTAGCAAAATCAGCTTTTTCAGCAATGGAATGTAATGGAATTTCTTTTTGCAAATGCTCAAAGAACACGTCACTTAATGGCAAAGCTGCTTTTATTTTTGCTTCAAAAGCACTCTTACCAATTTTGCAAATTAAGCTATCGGGATCTTTTCCTTCGGGTAAAAATAAGAAACGAATATGAATGCCATCACGCATTAAAGGTAAAATTTCAGTAAGCGCTCGCCATGCAGCTCGCCTTCCAGCGCTATCACCATCAAAACAGTAGATAATTTCATTAGCATACTGCAGTAATTTTTTTAAGTGTTGTACATTGGTTGATGTACCTAGTGTAGCCACAGCATAAGTAATCTGATGTTGGTGAAGAGAAATAACATCCATGTAGCCTTCTACAATTAAAAAGCAAGATGCTAGATTGCCATGCTTTTTATGAGATTCATACAACCCATATAATTCGTTGCCTTTTTGAAAAATTGGCGTTTTAGGAGAGTTTATATATTTAGGTTGATTTTTCCCTAGAGCTCGTCCTCCAAAAGCAATGACATGACCCCGAATATCGCGAATAGGAAAGATAATACGGTGACGAAAACGATCGAAATGATGATGGTCTTTTTTAATAAGTAACCCGTTAGTAATAAGTTGAGCTTTAACTGTAGGATTTTGAGTAAACATTTTCAAATTTTCCCAGTTCGATGGCGCATATCCAATGATAAACTGCTTAGCAATCTCACCTGTGAGTTTGCGTGATTTTAAATAATTAATAGCAATTGGTGAATATTTCAATTGTTGTTGATAATAACGAGCAATTTTTTCCAAAAGATTATAATGATCTTCCAGTTCGGGTACGATTGATCTCTGAACTTCTGTTGGAATTTCAAGGCCGATCTGAGCAGATAAGTCTGTAATGGTTTCAACAAATTTGCTATGATCAAATGCCATTAAAAAATTAATGGCATTTCCGCTTGTCCTACAACCAAAACAATAATAAAATTGTTTCGTGGGGCTGACGGTAAATGAGGGTGTTTTCTCGTTATGAAACGGGCAGAGTCCTAGGTAGTTTTCGCCCCTCTTTTTTAGATTCACACGCGATTGAATTAATTCTAAAATATCAATACGAGATAATAGATCTTGGATGAAAGACTGTGAGATACGTCGCATAATTCTATTCTACACGCAGAGCTTAGGTTTGTCGTAGTCGTTCATAGGGGAAAGAAATTGAAATTACTGTAACTTAATTATATTCTTAATATAGTAAAGACAAACTTTCTCGACGTTATGTGCTTGTTTACACTTTTGATTACTTTACTACGTTATTACTCCTCTTGCCCCTTTCTTTAAAAGAACGGGAACGTTGATTTTGTATTAGTGTTTATTATATTAGTGCTTAACTGCATCCAGTGTAGCCAGATGGCACCCCCTCCCCATCTTCCTCCTTTTTAATAAATTAATAGCGAGTTCGCTCGCGTTCTAGTGCTTCTTTTTCTTTTTGTATCTTCTTCGCGTGGCGCTTCACAGCAGCAGCTTGTTTTCGTTTTCGTTTGTTTGTAGGCTTTTCACAATATTCAATTTGACGTAATTTGGTAAGAATTCCTGCTTTCTCACATGCTCGTTTAAAGCGTCGCATAGCAACATCAAAAGCGTTATTATTAGGTACTTCTATAATTGGCATACATTAATTTACCTCCAAAGCTCTTAATCATACTGGGTTTTAGAATAAAATACAATAACTTGCCTTTTAACTAAGTGGCAATTCGAGAGTTTAATAACAGCGCTTCTAATGAAGCGTTGATCTATCTTAGAAGTAAGATTTATCAATAGACTATTGGTGAGCATGTGTAATCTTTTGATTTCTACAGTCTTATATCGGCAGATGCTATAAATCGATAATAGAGATTGATCAAAGCATCTGTCGTGGTAAATGTAAATGAAAACCCGAGTTTATCTTAATATAAACTAAATAGCCTTTGAAATTTAAATTTGTTGAATTATGAGGTTTTCTTATAGGGAAGTAATTTTTGGGCTCGATACTGCGAAAATTTATTAAATTAGAATCCGGTGGTGGTATTGTCTTATTTATCACCGCTATTTTAGCGCTTATCCTTGATAATACACCATGGTATACTTATTACGAGGCCCTGCTCAATTTACCTCTGAATATTCAATTAGGCCCGTTTCAATTATCCAAGCCTCTATTATTATGGATTAATGACGGATTGATGACAGTTTTCTTTTTATTAGTAGGGTTAGAAATTAAAAGAGAAATGCTTGAGGGTAAGCTCAATGACTTTGCTCAAGCTTCTCTTCCTGTAATAGCAGGATTAGGAGGGATGTTTATTCCCGCCTTAATTTATTTTGCTTTTAATATAGGAGAGGGTACTAGTTATTTGCAGGGATGGGCAATTCCTGTTGCCACTGATATCGCATTTTCATTAGGAATTTTGTCATTATTAGGAAATAAATTACCTATCGGCCTCAAAGTATTTTTAACGGCGTTAGCCATTTTTGATGATATTAGCGCAATTTTTATTGTTGCCGTTTTTTATACGCATCATATTTCTTTAATTCTCTTGTTGAGTGCAGGTTTACTCTTAGGATTATTAATTCTATTAAATCGATTACATGTGACAACAATTATGGCTTATATTTTGATTGGTATTGCTTTATGGTTTTGCGTTTTAAAATCTGGTGTTCATGCCACTTTATCCGGTATCGCTTTAGCTTTTACGATTCCAATCCGTGATTGGAAAAACCCTCGAGTTTCGCCATTACGTAATTTAGAGCATACACTATATCCATGGGTAGCTTTTGGGGTGCTTCCAATATTTGCTTTCGCGAACTCAGGTGTTTCTTTTTCGAAAATAAGGTTATTAGAAAATTTATTTAACCCTATCACACTAGGCATTGCTTTAGGTTTATTTTTGGGGAAGCAAATTGGGATTTGGTCGACCTGTTGGATTTGGATCAAGACAGGTTGGGCTCATATGCCATACGGCGGTAACTGGCGTTCTCTCTATGGAATTAGTTTGGTGGCAGGTATAGGTTTTACTATGAGTTTATTTATTGGAGCTCTCGCATTTAGCAGTATTGAGCAGCAGCATTATTCTACGATGGTGCGATTAGGTATTATTATTGGTTCCTTCCTATCTGGGATATCAGGTTATTTAGTTTTACATTTTACTTTGTAAAAATCGTAAAAAATATTCGATCTTAATAATTAAGACAAATCTTATAAGCAAATAAGGTATTATAAACCATTCAGTTAAAAAAATTATTTTTTGTCTTCTGTGCCAGTTTTTGATTAATGAGATCTAATAGTTTTTGTGATCTTATTATAGGTGAATTAAATTGCGGTAAATATTATTTATAAACCGATGAAAATGCAATCTCATTTTCTTGATAAGTAAAAATAATAAAAATTTTCATTAGCAAAGTTTTACAAACACTTATTACTATAAATAAAAGGATTTTATAATAATCTTATCTGCGAGGCGGTTTATCAAACGATGGTAGAAGAAGAATAAAATCATGATAAGGACATACAGATTTAACTTCTATCAAGTTATACGACGGACGGCGGTGCCTAAGTTCTAACACATGAATACAATAATACATTCTGAAGCCTCTTGACTATTTTTTAATAGTATCCTTTACATCTTTGACTGAGGGTTAGTGTTGAATTTAACAGGAAGATATTTCAGATAATTATCCTAAGTTGGCATTGAAAGAATTGAATAAACTTATCCTATCAAGAATTTGATGATACCTCTTGAACACTAGTATCTTCTTTTATCCTGCTGTCTAACGAAAAAAGTCTAAGAATAGTCATTAATTAGGGAAAACAAAATTGTGCTTTTCTCGGATCCTTTTATGTTATAATTCAGAATGTCCTGAAGCATCACTGATCTATATAACTTACGAAATATCTTCTTTGTTAAGTGCTCCTGAGGTTTTGGAAAGGACAGATTTTTTGCTCAAGAAAATGCTTTGTATATTAAGGTTTAGAAATAATCAAGCATATCAAGACCACTAAGCTCAGAAGCTTTTTAAGACATTTGGAAAATCTTGATTCTGGATAGCTTTTTAAATTTTTTTACTAAATAACGCTCCTAACTATATTCTTTACTAAATATAAAGCAGGTATTCCAATTCTTTATTGATTTCAGACAGAAAATTAAGCATTTAAAAGAAAGCTTATCGAGATTTTTTATATAAATCTGTTCATAAAAAAACTCATATTGATACAGATATGCTAAGTGTGAAGCTTATTTATTCTTCTTCATAAGCTTACAGCTCTTTTCTTTTCAAATGTCTTTTTTCAAGGCACTTTCTATACGTTTTAATACAGGATACTGCTATATTAAAGCATCTGAATAATCATCTCCTCTTTATATAGAAAGAGCGATAATCTACTCAAATGGTATTTATCACTTTCATAATCAGAAAAATATTTCTCTGAATCAAAAAAATTCTTATAGTATTCATTTTCTAAAAAATTTTTTGAATAGAAGTTCAAACTTTTTATTTGAGATATTACTTCTTCTATTGTTTTTGCTCTATTTCTGAAGTCCACATCTCTCATAGAGACAGAAGACAGCTTTACTTAAATCAAGTTAATTTGTGAAGATGTTACTACTAGCTATTGTAATTACTTATCCTTATCATCTTAAGTATAAAGTATCACCTAAGTATTTTTGATTTTGTAGTAGAAGATGTTTGAGTTATGAGTCCCACACTATCAGCTCCGGCACGTTGCAGTAACACCATCACTTGAACGACTTTTCCATAGCCTACTTTCTGATCACCTTTCACATAAATCTTTCGTTTTTGATGATTTTGTTTAGCTAATTTTAAAGCTGTAGCAATTCGAATAATGAGATCTTTTTTGGTAATTGGTTGATAAGGCTCTTTTGCAATGTTAAGAAAATCATTTCCTTGACTATCTATGCTGATAATGACAGGGATTTCTTTTTGCAGAAGAATTTTTTTTTCAGCAGCTTGCGGAAGATTCACATGAATACCTTGTGTTAGTGGGAGTGCGGTTATCATAAAAATAACTAATAAAACTAACATGACGTCAACATAGGGAACTACATTAATTTCAACTAATGGTCGCTTACGCATTTTCTTGTCTTAAACTATAAGATTTGCGATTCAATAGAGTTAAAAATTCTGCCTGGAAAGTATCATAAACTTGAGTTATTTGCTCTAACTCACTGATAAAGTAATTGTACGCAATGACAGCGGGTATAGCTGTAAAGAGCCCTATGGCAGTTGCAATTAAGGCTTCAGAAACCCCAGGCGCTACTACGGAAATAGTAACTTGTTGTACAGTACCCAAGACTCGAAGTGAAGTTATTATTCCCCATACCGTTCCAAATAAACCAACATATGGGCTGATTGAGCCAACTGTTGCCAAGAAGTTTAAATTACGTTCCAAAAAACTTACTTCTTGTCTTTGAGCGATATGCATGGCACGTTGTGTGCTTTCTAAGATGGTTTCTGATTTTAAGTGTGATTCCTGTCGTAAATGAGAGAATTCATTAAATCCAGCTAAAAAAATATTAGCCATATTTGAAAGTTTTCTTTTTTTTTCTGCGAGTTGATGGAATAGTATTGTTAAATCAGTACCAGACCAAAAAAGTTGTTCAAATTTTTTTATTTCTCTGTAAGTATGATGTAGTAAAATAAGCCGTTGAAAAATAATAGCCCATGAAATAATAGAAGCTAAAAATAAGATAGCAATTACTAGCTTAACGATAAAGCTAGTATGACTGATAAAACTCCACAGAGTAAGTTCATTCATTTTTTTCTCTCTGTTATGTAATTGTTGATTGATTTTATCAGAGATGTTTCAGTAGAACACCCCGCTAACTTTGAGATTTACATTTTCTCTAAATAGAAATTAAATTCAGCACTAACGATAAGTAGTTTGAGAAAATTAGTGCAAGATGTCGAAATACATTTCTTCTACCTATCTTGAAGCACCTAAAAAAAGCAATGAGATTCATTCAGAGAATAGAAATAGTGAGAGTGTCTCTAAAATAACAACAAAATAAACGAGTAAATTTTATAGTGTCCTGTTCCTTCATGCATACATTCAAGTACCGAAATCATTACCATTACTTTACGATGGTTAACGATATTTGAAATTTTCACCTAGTTGATAGATTGAAGTAAGATTTCAATGAAAATAGTAGTTGCCCACTTACAAGATCACAGCGGTATCATTGATGTCTTGGAACTCAACTAATAAATAGTGCACGTTTAGTATGAGTGGATCCTGGAATTAATTCAGAATAAAGATGTCCAAATACGTAGTTTTTATGTAGTGTAACCTTTGCTAAAAGGATAACCAATAAATTAAGGATAAAATTTAAACGTAATGAAAAGAAAATACTTACACATAGCACACGTGATTATTTTTATATTTAAACTAAGCAAAAGGAATGCATTTTCCCATACAAAAAGGTTCAGTTCGAAAAGAACCGATAACGAGATCATACCACACAATAGGAAACGAAATTGCACTGATCATTAAAAAAAAGGGGGAGGCAGCATCTTTTCTAAATATCAGTGTAGCTATAAAAACATTTCCTACTAAATGATTGAATAGCAGAAAAAACGCTAATGAGAACTGAATATCCTAATAAATTCATTGATCACTCTGATTTTAATTAAGTTTAATTAAATATTAACTATCTGCTCTCAAAGATAATAATTTTGTGAAGAACTTTTTAGTTCCGGTTTTCAGAACCTTTAGTAACAGCTTTCTCTTTTAAAAAAAGGAAAATAAGGAGACCCTCGTTTTGGAGTAAATAAAAATCCATCCTCAAATGAATGCAGATCACTTCAATGACTGGGATTTCTTACAAAAGTGGAAGGAAGCATGGGTAATTTGAAATGATGGTAAGTTTTTTCAGTAGCAATACGACCTCTAGGCTTGCGAAGAATAAATCCTTCTTGAATTAAATAAGGCTCAATAACGTCTTCAATAGTGTTGCGCTCCTCACAAATGGCTGCCGCGAGATTCTCGATTCCGACAGGCCCACCTTGAAATTTCTCAATAATAGTGTGCAGTAATTTTCGATCCATCAAATCCAAACCGCGAGTATCAACATTTAATAAATCGAGAGCTTCTTTAGTGATATTTTCAGTAATAACTCTAGAGGCTTGAACTTCTGCAAAGTCACGAACCCGACGAAGTAACCGATTTGCAATACGGGGGGTGCCTCTCGAACGACGAGCAATTTCTTGAGCACTATTTTCTTCGATAGATGCTCCTAAAATTTGAGCAGCTCGTCTTATGATGCGAACTAAATCGTCAACGCAGTAAAATTCCAAACGTTGAACAATCCCAAAACGATCACGTAATGGAGAGGTTAGTAGACCAGCACGGGTAGTGGCACCAACTAAAGTAAAAGGCGTTAAATCTAATTTAATTGAGCGAGCTGCAGGACCTTCGCCAATAATAATATCCAACTGAAAATCTTCCAACGCCGAGTATAATACTTCTTCAATAGTCGAATTTAATCGGTGAATTTCGTCAATAAACAATATATCGTGCGGTTCAAGGTTTGTAAGCAAAGCAGCCAAATCACCAGGTCTTTCCAATACAGGTCCCGAAGTTTGCTTTAAGCCTGCTCGCATTTCATGAGCGATGATATGGGCCAAGGTTGTTTTACCTAGTCCTGGGGGTCCAAAGATTAAAACATGATCTAATGCTTCTCGCCGTTTCATTGCTGCACGAATAAAGATATTCATTTGTTCTTGTACAGCTAATTGGCCAATGTAATCATTTAATCGACGTGGACGGATAGAATTTTTTATTACCAATTCATTCGGTTCCAACGTAGCATCAATTAGACAGTTTCCCATTCCTTATACTCCTCTTCTTAATGCTTGACGAATTAAATCTTCTCGGGTTAATCCTGGTTTCTTTAGGGTTTCGATAGTGCGCTTGGCCTCTTTAGGCTTATAACCTAATGCAATTAAAGCGCTAATGGCATCTTGAGCGGCTTGAGTGATAGATGTATTAATTTCGTTAGGTGAAATTATATTCAATTGCCAGCTTGTCAAAGCACTTTTCGTTTCAATAACTAAACGTCCTGCTGTTTTTCGGCCAATTCCTGGAATGCTTATCAATTGTTGAATATCTTGGTCGACAATACAACGTACAAACTCATTCAAACCCATACCAGACAAAATGGTTAATGCCAATTTAGGCCCAATACCGTTTACTTTAATTAATACACGAAACAAACGACGATCATGTTCATTATAAAATCCATACAGAACATGTGCATCTTCACGAACGATAAGATGGGTATAAAGAATTATTTCCTGATCTGTATCAGGAAGATGTTGAAATGTCGATAAAGGTGCTGCTATCTCATAGCCTACCCCGCTTACCTCAAGTAATAAATGGGGAGGTTGTTTTTCAAGGATAATCCCTCTAAGTTGTCCAATCATATCTCTCTTCTTTACTTATTCATTTAACTGCGCTGAGGAAATTCTTCTTGATTAAAACTAGATTCTCTTTATCTCGAAATCACTTAATCAGTGGAAAATTTATTATCACGCATTAATTTTTTGTTTAAACGGAAGCTGATTGCGTGACATAAAGCAATCGCCAACGCATCAGCTGCATCGGCTGATGGTACTTTTTCTAATTGTAGCAGTATTCGAATCATATGTTGCACTTGCGCTTTTGTAGCTGCCCCATAACCCACAACAGCTTGCTTAATTTGACGAGCGCTATATTCGACTACAGGAAGGGCATAAACAGATGTAGCTACTAAAGCGGCCCCACGAGCCTGTCCCAATTTTAGAGCTGACTGAGGATTATAAAAAGTGAATACTTGCTCTATAGCAGATTCGTTGGGTTGATAAGTAGTGATGATATTACGTAATCCTTCTTCAATTTGGTGAAGTCGACCACTCAAAGACTTAGTCTGAGTTTTGATTTGTCCGAATGTTATACAACCCTGCTGAGAACCTTTTGACCAAATAACCCCGTAACCGGTAATGCGTAATCCTGGATCGATACCAATGATGATGCGCTTTGATTGGTTCATTCTACCATTCTAACACTTCTTCAATCTTATCTAGTAATAAACAATCATTTCAGATCTTCCATATTTTTGTCAATCATTCCATTTGTTTTGCGCTTTTATATCAAGTTTAATTGCATGAAGGTAAGCATTTGGTAATTTTAACGTGAAAAGAAATAAAATTAGAAGTTGCATATGTGTACATATATTTTTAAACGTCCTTACACTTTTAACATACTCAACAGTACGATAAATCGTCATTTATTTTCTTCTCATTTATAATACTTAAGTTTCAGCAAAAGAAAGTGTAACAAAAGGCCATCCCTAAAGCGAATTCCATTTTTATTTTTTCTTTAACTAGTTCTCTGAATCAAGATTACATTATAGGCTTTTGTTTAATTTAAAGATAAACAATAATCCCTTTATTTCTACATTATCACCGAATTTACTGAAGATATAGCACACTTCCGTCATTATAGTATGATGATATTGGCTAAATGATTCATTATAAAAAACTTATGCTATCAAATCCATATTCACTTTTCATAGTGAACTTCTAAACTATCGAAAGTGCTCTTATTTAATAGATTGATTAATGTCTTTTAGCATATTAATGTGAAATGTTTTGTTGACTGCTGTAATGCTTGAAAACAGGCATTGGAATTTGTACTGTGATTATTCAAACGAGTAGCTATGATAATTTTGTGAATCAGTGAAAAGCTTGTTGTGGTTTAGTAGTGTCATAATAAACTATCGTGTGTTTAATAGCAGTCATTTAATATGTTCAGTCATGATTGATCTATTTTCCGTATTTACTTACCTTAAGCCCTAAAGTTTCTAATTGTTGAATTTCAACGGGAGCAGGTGCGTTTGTCAGAGGGCATTGTGCTGTTTGGGTTTTTGGAAAAGCAATTACATCACGAATGGAAGAAGCACCGGTCATGATAGCTATCAGTCGGTCCAATCCAAAGGCAATACCGCCCATGGGCGGACACCCAAATTGTAATGCTGTCAATAAGTACCCTAACTGTGTTTCAGCTATTTCTTTTGAAATACCTAGAATTTTTAATATTGCGTACTGCATGTCAATATTATTAATACGAATTGAACCGCCTCCGATTTCACTCCCATTAAGAACCATATCATAAGCGCGTGAAAGCGATGCTTCTGGATAAGCCATGACTTTAGTTGGGTTTGTATCTTGAGGAGCTGTGAAGGGATGATGCAGTGCTTGCCAATTTCCAGAACCTTCGCGTTTAAACATGGGGAAGTCTATTATCCATAGAGGTTTCCATGATCCTACATACAAATTACGATCCGCACATAATCGTTCACGTAAAGCATTTAGCGATTTATTGACGATTTTTGCTTTATCAGCACCGAAAAATATTAAGTCGCCGTTTTGTGCTTGTGTGCGAAGTAGAAGCTCTGAAATGATTTTTTCTGGAAGAAATTTCCGAATGGGCGATTGAAGTTCTTTACAACCTCGGTTGACATTCTCCACTTTAATATAAGCTAGTCCCTTAGCACCATAGACACTTACGAATTGTGTGTAATCATCAATTACTTTTCGCGATAATTCAGCGCCTTTCGGTAAACGTAAAGCAACTACGCGCCCTTGCGGATCATTGGCTGGCTCTCTAAAGACTTTAAATTCAACAGCTTTCATTAGATCTGTAACATCAACAAATCTCAAAGGATTGCGAAGATCAGGTCTGTCTGTACTATAGTTTTTAATTGCTTCTGCATAAGTCATACGTGGAAAAGGATTAGGTAAGTCCACCTTTAAAAAGGTAGAAAATAAATAACGGATTAATTCTTCCATGAGGTTTTGTATATCTTTCTCTTCTACAAATGCCATCTCCAAATCGAGCTGAGTAAATTCAGGCTGGCGATCAGCTCGGAGATCTTCATCACGAAAGCAACGAACGATTTGGTAATATCGATCAAAACCTCCAACCATCAACATTTCTTTAAAAATTTGTGGCGATTGTGGTAATGCAAAAAAATGACCGTGTTGAGTTCGACTAGGAACAAGATAATCTCGTGCACCTTCAGGCGTAGATTTAATTAACATGGGAGTTTCTATGTCTAGAAAGCCACGCGCCTCCAAAAAATGTCGAATTTCTCGAACGATATAGGAACGCATTTTAAGACGATGAGCTATATCGGGTCTTCGCAAATCGAGATAGCGGTACTTCAGACGAACTTCCTCGCTTATTTCTTGATATGCATCGATATTAAAAGGTAACGGCTTAGATTTATTCAATAAAATCATACGTGTTGCTGCTATTTCAACTTCACCAGATGTAATATCTGGATTAATTGTCCCTCTTGGCCGTTTTTGCACTGTTCCTTTAACGCTGATGACACATTCATTTCGCAAGTTTTCTGCAATTTTAAAGACTGATGGTTTGGTAGGATTACAAACGAGCTGAACTAATCCTTCTCGATCACGTAAGTCGATAAAAATCAACCCTCCATGATCTCGACGACGATGAACCCAACCTGCAAGAGTAATAGTTCGCCCGACTAATGCCAAACTAACTTTATTAGTATAATGCGTACGCATATTTTTCTCAGCTAACGACAAATAGCTTTGAATAGTATCGGGAGTTGCAAGATAGAGCAAGAGAAATCAGTGTAAGCAATTTTGTGCAATAAAACCTCTTAAGTCAAGACAACATAGGATAATAACTACACAAAAGCAAACATGAAAATTACAATGCTAATAGTCTTTTTGTAGAGTGAATTAAAACTTTAATTAACTATTAAAGTAATTAAAATTTTTTTCCTTCCAACACAGGCACTCTACTTGCTCTCCCTTATTTATTCATACAATTTGTTTAGATGTGAAAGTCTTCTTAAATATCCTTTATTTGTCCCATCTTAGCGTACCACCAGATTGATATTCAATTACACGAGTTTCAAAAAAATTCTTTTCTTTTTTAAGATCCATCATTTCACTCATCCAGAGAAAAGTATTTCTAGCACCGGGAAATTGTTCAGGCAAGCCAATTTGAGAAAAACGACGATTAGCAATATATTGCAGATAATCTTTAAACATTTCGGCATTTAACCCTAAAATGCCTCGTGGCATAGTGTCTTTAGCATATTGATATTCAAGCTCTACACCATCGAGAATCATCTCAATGACTTCTTCTTGAAAATCTTGCGTCCATAAATGCGGATTTTCAATTTTAATTTGATTAATCACATCAATGCCAAAATTTACATGCATTGATTCATCACGCAAAATATATTGAAATTGCTCAGAGGTACCAGTCATTTTACCGCGTCGTCCCATTGCCAGAATTTGAGTAAAGCCTACATAGAAGAAAAGTCCTTCAAAAACTACATAGAATGCAATTAAATCTCGCATTAAACGACGATCATTTTCTAGAGTTCCAGGTTTAAAAGCAGGGTATGCAAGACTTTGCGTGAAAGGTAGGGCCCACACGGATTTTTTAGCGACTGCTGGTAATTCTCGATACATGTTAAAAACTTCTGCTTCATCTAATCCTAAACTTTCAATGATGTGCTGATAAGCATGCGTATGTAGTGCTTCTTCAAATGCTTGACGCAATAAATATTGACGACATTCAGGATTGGTAATATGTTGATATATTACTAGAACTAGATTATTAGCTACTAAAGAATCCGCAGTTGAGAAGAATCCAAGACTTTGCTTCACGATCTTTCGTTCGTCTTCAGTTAGACCATGAGGATCTTTCCATAAAGCAATGTCTGCTGCCATATTTATCTCATTTGGCATCCAGTGATTGGCACAACCAGATAAATATTTTTGCCATGCCCATTTGTACTTAAGAGGGACTAATTGGTTAAGATCAGCGCGACAATTAATAATTTTTTTGTCATCCACTTGGATTCGTGCTGCTCCTATCTCAAGCTTTTCTAAACCTGTTGCTCCACTGTAAGTAGCATTACTGCTGTCAGATTTTCTGTCGCTATTTTTATTTTCTGCATTGGATTTTCCTCTAAAAAGAGAAGTTTGCTTATTTCCAATCTGTTTCTCTAAAGTATCACTTAATAAGACATCTGGATCATAATAATCATCCCAGTCAAGCAGGTTTCTTGTTTCTTGTTGATTTGACATTTGTTCTCTCCTTAATTTAGTTCGGATACTCTATTCTTAAAAACGAGAATTGGCGATACTGACATTATTGTTTTTTTTCGAATTCCGCTCTTAAAAATGACGACTTGATAGATTGAGCCTACATCGTTTCATTGACATACTTCACAATCAGAGTTATCACTGATTGAACATATGCCTTGAGTAGTGTGGTTAGCAACCGCATTCAATGTCGCATCGTGGATAGTCGCCTTTTCTGTTCCGGTAGCTCCCATACTGCGTAGATAATAGGTCGTTTTTAATCCACGCAACCAGGCCATACGATAGAGAATATCGAGTTTTTTACCTGAAGGTTCTGCCATATATAAGTTAAGCGATTGCGCTTGATCAATCCACTTTTGTCGTCGCGATGCCGCTTCTATTAACCATCGTGGTTCTACTTCAAACGCGGTCGCATACAACTCCTTAAGGTCTGAAGGAATGCGATCTATTTTTTGTACACTACCATTGTAGTATTTGAGGTCATGTACCATAACACTATCCCATAAATGACGACTCTTAAGTTCTTTGACCAAATAAGGATTTATAACCGTAAATTCGCCCGATAAATTCGATTTAACAAATAGGTTCTGATAAGTTGGTTCAATGGATTGAGAAGCGCCACAAATATTGGAGATCGTTGCTGTTGGCGCAATTGCTATGATATTGGAATTACGTAGCCCATAAGTCTGTACTTGCTGACGTAACTGGTCCCAATTTAAAGTTTGATGAGTATTTTGTTCTAAATATTTACCACGACTCTTCCTCAATAATTGAATAGAGTCGATCGGTAAAATGCCTTGACTCCATAAGGAGCCTGTGAAAGTTTCGTAAGCACCACGCTCCTTAGCTAATTCCATTGAGGCTTGAATAGCATAATAGCTAATTATTTCCATACTTTGATCAGCAAATTTTATAGCTTCTTCAGAAGCGTAAGGAATGCTTTGTATATACAAAGAATCATGAAATCCCATCAAGCCCAAACCTATGGGTCTATGTTTAAGGTTGGAATTACGTGCTTGTGGCACGCTGTAATAATTAATATCGATGACGTTATCTAACATTCTAATCGCTGTTTTAATAGTGCGTTCTAATTTCTCGACGTCTAATTTTTTTTCTTTCATATAGTTGACAAGATTAATACTACCTAAATTGCAAACGGCGATTTCATCTATCGAGGTATTTAGAGTAATCTCTGTACATAAATTAGAACTATGAATAACCCCAACATGTTGCTGAGGAGATCGTAAATTGCAAGCATCTTTGAAAGTTACCCAAGGATGACCGGTTTCAAAAAGCATGCTAAGAATTTTACGCCATAATGAAATAGCGGGCATAGTTTTCGCGCGAATTTCACCTCGCTGAGCTTTTTTTTCATATGTGATATACGTCTTTTCAAAGGATTCACCAAATTTATCATGTAAGTCGGGCACCTCATCTGGGGAAAACAAAGTCCAAAATCCGTTTTCAAAAACTCGCTTCATAAATAAATCCGGAATCCAATTAGCAGTATTCATGTCATGAGTACGGCGACGGTCATCACCTGTGTTTTTACGTAAATCCAAAAATTCTTCAATATCCATGTGCCAAGTTTCTAAATAAGCACAAACAGCACCCTTACGTTTACCTCCTTGGTTCACTGCGATAGCAGTAGCATCAGCCACATTTAAAAAAGGAACGACTCCCAACGATTTTCCATTAGTGCCTTTGATATAAGCACCCATTGCGCGTACTGAAGACCAGTCATTTCCTAAACCTCCAGCATATTTGGATAACAAAGCGTTATCTTTAAGAGCGTTGTAAATACCTTCTAAACTGTCAGGTACCGTAGTTAAAAAGCAACTAGAAAGTTGAGGGAAGAGTGTGCCTGAATTAAATAATGTCGGTGTTGAGCTCATAAAATCAAATGAGGACAGAACGTTATAGAACTCAATCGCTCGCTCAGTGCGGTCCTCTCCTTCTGGCTGAGCTAACCCCATTGCTACACGCATAAAGAAAACTTGAGGTAATTCAATACGTATTTGATGATGATGAATTAAATAACGATCATATAGAGTTTGCAAACTCAAATAAGTAAATTGCTGATCACGCTTAGGATTTAAAGCTTGGATAAGGCGATCTAAGTCGAACTTATTTAAGTTAGGGTCTAAATGTTCCGTCTCGATTCCTTTTTGAATAAAAGTTTTAAAGGCTTCAGGATAATAGGTGGCTATTTCTTCGTGCATTAAATTGTGATCTATGCTCAAACCGTTTAGCACTTCGCTATAGAGATCATGTAACAGTAATCGTGTAGCAACATAGATGTAATTCGGTTCGTTCTCCACTAGTGTGCGCGCAGTCATTACCAATACTTTATAGATATCTTTCAAAGCGACTCCATCAAATAGGTTATTCTTTGTTTCCATCAAGATTTTATTGGCATCTACGTCTTCTAGATCACTACAAGCCAAATGAACAATGTGAGTTAGCCATAAATCATCCAGTATGACTTTGGCGCCATCGTCGAGTGTCACGTGAATGGTATTACTTTCTAGATTATATGTTCTTTTCTCTTCTCGTTGCTTACGACGTTCTTCTCTGTATAGAACGTAAGCATGAGCGACTTTGTGTAGTCCAGCGCATGTCAACACAAGTTCTATTTTTTCTTGAATAGCTTCAACATGAATAGTACCATCGGATGGCCAACGCTTTTGAAACATAGCGGTGATTTGATCGGTAATTTTAATAATAATTTCTTGGATTTGACTAGAATCTTGAGCTACTTTTCCTTCTGCGAATAAGAAAGCTTTTTTCATTACTGTGATGATTCGACTAACATCGTATTGCACTATTTGTCCATCATGCTTAATTACACGTAATTGACTGAGATGAGCACCGTTCGTTGGAACGGTAGCTTGAGAATCAAGAGCTAATTGGCCGTCTCGTTTTGTATTTATTTCCATAGCTAATTGATCGTCTCGTTTTGTATTTATTTCCATGAAGCTCCTGACCGATAAAATTAGGTTTATACCATTAACATTGAATCAGGAATAAAGTTCCGATTCCGGAATAGCAGCAGCTTTCCTTACCAAACTAGCTCATGTCCTTGAACCCACAACATATGGGTACTTTTCCTATTTTTGTACACAATATAATGTGTTTTAGTGTGAATTACAAGTAGAACAACATGAAGAAAGGTTATGGATAAATTCAGAATTTGAAATGATTAACTTTCATAAAGGTTGGCGCTATTGATAAAAATTTTTCTTATAAAAATAAAAAGTTTTATAGTTAAAGTCGTTAGTACGGCGACAATGAGTTAATATGAGTCTATGTAGAGTAAGTAGATTGATAAGCGTGAATTTCAATAAGGTGCCAAAATAGTTTTTTAATTAACAGGAGCTAATACTTTTCTTTTTTAAGATAACCGAGTGGAGTGGGTATGAGTCAACCGGATGGGAAATGTAAATACTTGGCAATTGTTTAAGAGGAATTTTACCTAATAAAATGCCGCCTTCTTACAAATTCATGGTTTAAAAGTTAATGGAAACAGTAAGTTTGAATGCTATCGCTTGTTCACATAGCTTCCAATATTGATATCACCGTTTATGGATAATATTACCTGCAGATTGTTGTTAAAACAACGCGATAGGACCTTATATACGTTGAACATATGAGATAAATCTCACATGTTTTGAAAGAATTTTTTGAATTTATTTAACTATGATGTTAAAAATTCTTCGCCGGATTACTCAAGAAGTCAATGCTGCTCCGAATTTGGAAGAAGCATTGACGCTTGTGGTTAGACGATTGTGTGAGGCTTTGCCGACCGATGCTTGTAGTATTTTTATTTGTGATGATGTACACGGAGAATACGTTTTAATGGCTACTCAAGGATTAAACAATAAACAAGTAGGCAAAGCACGTCTCCAATTTGGAGAAGGGTTAATTGGATTGATTGGTGAGCGAGAAGAACCTATTAATTTGACGGATGCGCCTCTTCATCCCAATTTTAAACGTTGTCTTGAATTAGGTGAAGAAGAATATCATGGTTTTTTAGGAATTCCCATTATTGAACAAGGAGAATTATTAGGTGTATTAGTGGTCCAACAGCGTGAGAATTGTCCTTTTTCTGAAGAAGAAGAAGCTTTTTGTGTCACTGTTGCTATTCATTTAGCTGCTGAAATTGCTCACGCTCGTGCTAAAGGCGCATTGGAGACACTGGAAGCTCAAAAGCGGCGTCGTAAAAAAACAGAAATGGTTTTATTTGGTATACCTGGCTCTTCAGGTGTGGCTATCGGAATTGCTACGATTGTTTATCCGCCGGCAGATTTAGATGCCGTTCCTGATCAAGAAATTACAGATATAGAGACAGAAATTTCTGATTTTAAAACTGCTCTTGCTGCAGCACGCGATGAAATTCATCGATTACAAATGCGAGCCAAAAATTCTCTTAGCTTAGCAGAAAACGCACTATTCGATGCTTATCTTCGTTTACTTGATAGTCGCACTTTCATTAATGAAGTTATTTCTGAGATTAAAAAAGGACAATGGGTACAAGGGGCATTAAAACGCGTTATCAAAAAGCACATACTTCATTTTGAATCTCTAGGGGATGCTTGTTTACGAGAGCGTGCTGCAGATTTTCGAGATTTAGGGCGTAGGGTCCTGAGTCATTTGCAATTTAGCGAACAAGAAGAATTGGAATATCCTAAAAATACGATCTTAGTAAGCGATGAAGTGACACCCGCTTCTCTGATGGAAGTTCCCCGTGATCGTCTAAAAGGTGTGATATCAGGGGCTGGATCAAGTAATTCTCATGTAGCTATTTTAGCACGCGCCCTAGGACTTCCGGCTGTAATGGGGGTGCGTGGAACTCCGCTTTTTAAATTATCTTCAAAAGAACTTATTGTAGATGGTTATAATGGCCAAATTTATTTATCGCCTTCGACTGAAATTAAAAAAGAATTCAAAGCATTGGCTTATGAAGAGCAACAACTCGACGAAGAATTAAAATTATTGCGAGACTTACCAGCTGAAACAACCGATGGGCATGTGTTAGCACTTTACGTTAACACAGGTTTAGCTATCGAGGGGGGATTTTCATTAAGCGTAGGTTCTGAAGGTGTTGGATTATACCGTACTGAAATGACTTTTATGATCCGCGATCGATTTCCAAGTGAAGAAGAACAGCGTATTATGTATCGACAACTATTAAATACGTTTGCTCCTCGGCCGGTCATTATGCGTACATTAGATATTGGGGGCGATAAAATTTTACCTTATTTCTCTGTGAAAGAAGATAATCCCTTTCTAGGATGGCGGGGGATTCGAGTTACTTTAGATCACCCAGAAATTTTCTTACAACAAGTTCGAGCAATGTTGCATGCCAGCGAGGGATTAAATAATTTATCCTTGTTATTACCGATGATTACTTCCGTGAGCGAAGTAGAAACAGCTATTCGTATGATCAATCAAGCGTACAAAGAATTAACTGAAGAAAATGTGAAAATCCAGTTGCCGGCAATTGGATTAATGATTGAAGTACCTGCAACAGTGTACCAAGCCTATGGGTTAGCGAAACGGGTAGATTTTCTTTCTGTTGGAAGCAATGATTTGATTCAATATTTATTAGCTGTTGACCGTAATAATCCACGAGTAGCGAATCTTTACGATGGTCTGCATCCAGCAGTGTTAAAAGCACTAAAAATTGTAGTAAAAGCAGGGCATAAAGCAGGAAAGTCAGTCAGCATTTGTGGAGAAATGGCTGGTGATCCATTAGCTGTGGTTTTGTTACTAGCGATGGGATTTGATACATTAAGTATGAACGCTCGAATATTGCCACGCGTGAAATGGGTTATTCGTAATTTCTCGTTAGAAAAAGCTAGGGAATTATTAGCAAAAGCTTTAAAAATGGATGATGCTAAAGATATTCGTCTTCATATGGAAAATGCTCTGGAAGAAGTAGGTTTAGGCAGTTTAATTCGTGCAGGAAGATAAAATAACTGAGCTTTCCACAAAGTATTTTTATTTCTATCGTTCAAATTTTTCTTGATTAGATTAACGTAGATTTTAAGGGATATATTATAGTGCTGCATTATCCAGATATTAATCCGATTGCCTTTCAACTAGGACTAATTAAGGTACATTGGTATGGTCTCATGTATCTAATAGGATTCGTATCTGCTTGGGGTTTAGCTTTGTATCGTGCTCGTCAATCCCAGGAAGGATGGAATACCGCGCAAATTGGTGATTTAATTTTTTACGGTATAATAGGGGTTATTATTGGTGGGCGTTTAGGGTACATGATTTTTTATGATTTTTTTAATTTTATTGCTAACCCTTTAACTATTTTCGAAGTATGGTATGGAGGTATGTCTTTCCATGGTGGGCTTATTGGAGTGGCCATAACTATGTGGATTTTTAGCCGTCGTATTAAAAGGCGATGGATAGATGTGATTGATTTTACCGTACCTTTAGTACCCTTAAGTTTAGCGGCAGGAAGAATTGGAAATTTCATCAATGGTGAATTATGGGGTCGAACTACGACAGTCTATTGGGGAATGATCTTTCCTAACGCTGGACCCTTTCCACGTCATCCCTCACAACTCTATGAATTATTTCTAGAAGGGATTTTGCTCTTTGTCATTGTATGGCAATTTTCTGCTAAACTTAGGCCACGTTTTGCAATAACATCATCGTTCTTGTTCTTTTATGGGTTATTCCGTTTTATGGCGGAATTTTTTCGCCAACCAGACCCACAATTAGGATATATTGCATTTGACTGGTTAACTATGGGGCAACTTCTATCGCTACCAATGATTCTTAGCGGCGGGTTAGGTTTTTGGTGGGCATACCACCGACACAGGGGAACAGTAAAATGATTAAACAATTTATTTTTAATTGTATTATTTTGATGGATGATAATATTTTTAGAACCGAAACCTATTTTCAAATAGATTCATTTACATTCGCAATATAATTGCGAATGTGCTCCATGTTATCTTTATTGATGATGAGAGAAGAGACTATTTAAATATAATTATAATATCCCTCTTGCTTATCCTTTTACTTGCAAGTTTTATCATTGTCAATTTTGACTGACTATGCAGTAGTATATAACATAATCTTTAAATGTAAGTTGCTTTGCTCTAGTTAATCTTGATAAAACTGATAAAAACGTGACAAAGCGAAAAATCGTGTAATCCTCTGTCATATTGTATAAGCTTAATCGAAAATTTAACCTAAACAGTGATTGGACGATGAAACAATACCTCGAATTTTTAAATTTTATTTTGGAGTATGGTGTTGATAAAAAAGATAGAACTGGTGTTGGAACACGGAGTATTTTTAGTTACGAAATGCGATTTAATATGCAAAAGGGATTTCCCTTAGTCACAACAAAGAAAATTCATTTTAAAAGTGTTATTTATGAATTATTATGGTTTTTAAGAGGTGATACTAATATTCATTATTTAAATAGTAACGGTGTTACCATATGGGATGAATGGGCAGATGAAAATGGGGAACTAGGACCTATTTATGGAAAGCAATGGCGTCATTGGGAATGTGCTGACGGGCGAGTCGTTGATCAAATGGAATGTCTTCTTAAGACTATAAAAAAAAATCCTGATTCACGACGATTGATTGTAAGTGCTTGGAATGTAGCTGAACTAGATCAAATGGCCTTATTACCTTGTCACCTAATTTTTCAGTTTTATGTGGTTAATGGGACGATTTCTTGTAAGTTAATCCAACGATCAGCGGATGCTTTTTTAGGGGTACCTTTTAATATTGCTTCTTACTCATTATTGACATATATGGTTGCCGAGCAGTGTGATTTAAAAGTAGGAGAGTTCATTTGGTCTGGAGGTGATTGTCATATCTACAATAATCATTTTGACCAAGTGCGTGAGCAATTATCGCGTTCTCCATGTGAATTGCCGCAGTTAAAAACCAGAAGAAAACCCGCATCATTATTCAATTACAACTTCTCCGATTTTGTAATTATTAATTACAATCCTTATCCGTTTATTAAAGCTCCGGTAGCTGTCTAGTTTTTTAATCCGGCATGGGTTGAGGAGACAAAGCGCATTTCAAATTATAAGTCGATTTTCTCAAGAAATCTAATATTCTGTTTTTTAAAAACATTATTCAGGGGTCTTAAAAATTAATAACGAACAAGGATTTCGACTTACTTACTCATGCATTCTTGCAAGTTAATTTTAAGCAATCAAAAAACTAAAAACTAAAGAATATCATGCTCGGGAGATATACAATTTGTTTTCATTTCCTGGCTTATAAACTCAATCCTTTTTTAGAAAATATGGATTTTATAATATAAATAAAATGTAAAAGCTGTAACTTTTTTAGGATACAGATGTAATAATTTGTATATCACCTGCGGTTATATTTAGTACTCAATTCTCAAATTGAAGTCCCATAATCTCTTCATTATTTAGGCAGTAAAAGACAGTAAAAGTAATACCTTTAAGAAAAGGTACCTTGTTTCATTTTTCAAAGATTTCTTTGATATATAACTTCAAGCAAAATCTCAAATAATTATCTTATATTAGTCTATACTTGCTTAATTTTAGATTCCATTTTTATTACTATTGCTAGTATTCTAAGCGCATTTTATTTTATAAATCTTATTCTGCTTTGAGATTTTAAAAGTACTCAATCATTTAACCATATTTTTACCAGTAAATAAAATAGTCATTATCTTTTATAAAACTTACTGTTTCTTAATAAAAAAATCTAAAAAAATTTCATTAAATTTATTAGGCAGGAATTCTCAATGTTTAAAAATTGCTAAATACTTTTTAGCTGATAAGTTTATTTCTTTAAAAATATTCAAATATTCCGTTCATTACCGAGAGGAAAAAGCTTTAAATTTTTTGTAGGATAAGACATTTTTTAACCCGTATTTATTACAATTTGATTCTAGATAATGATAATTTTTCTAAGGGCAACGTTAATGAAACTCGTCTTAAATAATCCTGTTTTCTATTCAGAGAGCTGAAATAAAAAAGATAAAGATAAAAGATAAGCTGAAGATTTTGTACAATTCTAACGATCTAAAAAGTTTTGATTTTTCTAAAAATTCCGATAAAGCAAGAGTATATGTTCCTTCCTTATGATACAGACTCTTCGTATTTAAGTAACAATGCAAGATGCCCAAACTAATCCATCAGTACATCTTGTTTAATTTCCCACTATAGACCAGACCCATTCCCTTAATCAATAAGCCTTAAAAAACTTTTTAAAAAAGCTATTTTCTACTTTAAGATAGCTGTTGTAATATTACGTATCTGTTCCAGTTTATGTTTTTTGATTAATAGAATTATAGAAAAATACTCTTTTCACTTTTTTGCTATATAAAATTTGTTAATAAATAAACAAAGCCTTAATTTGGTTTTGTGATCTACTTCATTTTTTTTCATTTACTTCATTCTCTCGAGAAACCTCTAGATCAGAGTATAGAGTTAACAGATACTAGGAAAATCCATAAATATTAACATCCTGCTGCATAAAACTTAAGTTTTTTGTAAGAGAAGATGTGCTAGATTGTAGAAAGAAGCACAACATAAAAGGCAATTTAAACTACTCTTTATTTCAAATAAACATATCTTTATTACCATAGTTTAATTTTATGAGAAAAAAAGAACATAGTAATCAATGGAAATAAAAGGAATATTCTGGTATTTTAGAAAAGTAGTAAACCAGATAAATTCAAAGTCATCAGTCTCCCTGATCACTAGTGATAGTAATTTAGGTGAGCAATAATTCCAATTTTAGTTAGAAATGAGCATTTAATCCGTGTAGTATAAGAAGTGCTTCATACAATTGGTAATCTGTTTTTGCTAGCTTTAATTGAGTTTGTAATAGTTTCTTTGATGGTGCAGTGGTTGTTTTCGAGTTTTCCGTACTGTTAAGTAAATGATTTTGAAAATCTGCTTCATCGAGAGTTAACTCTGATGAAGCAGTAGGCTTGACGGTAAGTTCTGGCACGGTAACGTTTGGAATAATTCCTTTTGCTTGAATTTCTCGCCCAGCTGGGGTGTAGTATAAGGCTGTTGTCAACTTAACAGCATTGTTCTGATTAATAGGCAAGATAGTTTGAACAGATCCCTTCCCAAAACTGGGCGTGCCTATAATAATAGCACGTTTATAATCCTGAAGAGCACCCGCTACAATTTCTGAAGCAGAAGCAGAGCCACCGTTAATTAGCACTACCATTTGAGTATTGGGAATTAGATCTCCCGGAGTAGCTTTGATATGAATGTTCGCGCCAGGCACACGACCCTTAGTATAAAAAATATAATTGTTATATTGATGAATTTTATTAGAATCAAGAAAACTATCAGCTACTTTAGAACTAACATCCAAAAGTCCACCAGGATTATTACGTAAATCAAGAATTAAACCTTTCAAATGACCGTTAGACTTTGTTTTTAGTTTATAAATTTCTTTACGTAATTGTGAGATTACGGGAGCTTGGAAAAAGGTAATGCGAACATAGCCGTAGCCAGGCTCCAACATCTTACTTTTCACGCTAATTAAATGTATAGGCTGGCGAGTAATCGTAAAAATAAGAGGTTTATCACTAGATTTCCGTAAAACTGTTAATTTAACACTAGTACCCCTTTTGCCTTTTATCATACTAACTGCTTTCGATAAACTCATATTTTGAACAAGTCGTCCATTAATTTTTACAATAAAATCATTGGATTTAATTCCAGATCTGGCGGCAGGAGAGTTATCTAACGGACTAATAACTTCTAATAACCCTTCTTTTGAAAGAATAAGCTTGATACCAACCCCCACAAATTCTCCTGATACAATTGTTTTAAGTTCTTTCAAATCGTCAGAGTCAAGATAACTGGAATGAGGATCAAGACTAGTAAGCATGCCACTAATGGCACTATCAAATAGCTGATCATTGTTCACATTTTTAATGTAGTAACGGTGAATCAAAGCTATAGTAGTAGCAAAACGTTGAATATTCTTTTTTGATAATTCGTCGTTTTGATTTTCAACTTGCGTAGATGTTATTGTTGACAAAAAGGGACGATGCATAGCTGTGGTGGATGTTAAAAAGCTCAAACCAAATCCAAAACATGATGTTATGAATATCATTTTTTTTTTAAAAATAGATTTGGATTGCAGTTTAACTATACTAATTAACTGCTGTAAATTCACCAATTTCCTCCTTACCTTGTATTATCTTAAAGGGTATTTAGCAGTTTTTTGGCTTATCGCGAATAGCTAAATTAAATACAATAGCCTTCTCGCTTTCGCTTTACATCTGTAAAGCTACCAATCGTTTTTTTGAATCGCATTCATGAACTTTTATATAAATAAGAAAAATTTCATCTGTATTTACAATGTCATATAACCATGTTCGTACTTGACAATCAATAAAAATTCTTTTCGCAATCACTTAACGAAAACTACCAATCTTGAACCTACTGCTGCTATTATAGATTAGATTTGTCTTTGAGTGCAGTAATCGAAATTCTATTCTATTTTTAATTTACTTTAGCTGATGTTCTTTTTTTTACATGCCTAACTAAGCATACGTTTCATATTCTTGATTGAGTGATTTTTGTAAGGTTGCTGTTTTAGGCTTTAATTTCATCTTATATTTTATAATTAAACAAGAGCAAATTGTAGTTGTGATAGCAAACAAATGCCTTTTATAAAAATTCGTATTATTTGACTTAAAATCAATGTTAAGATAAGACGCTTGTCGAAATAAAATTCCCAACTCCAAGTTATTGTAATCAGGATGAATTTTTGGATAAGTCATCTAATGTTGAATCTACGCTTAATTTCATATGTAGCGTAATTAGTTTTTTTTAAATCTGCTTAAAAAATGGAACTGTTTCTGTCTAGTAACCAAGAGGCAATGTTGGCGAATTTAAGTTTTTCCAAATAAAAAAACTTGTTTATTTTAATCTTAAATAACAGAACTATTTTAGTAATTGAAGTTTTATTATTTATTTTATTTGACGTCAGAAAGATCTTCGACAAAACTCAGTAGAACATTATCCACGCAAAAAAATTAAGAAACAGAATATAAGATTCTTTATTTTAAAATAATTAGATTGCGTCCTGTCATTTCAGAAGGTTTTTTAAGTCCCATAAGAAAGAGTAAAGTTGGCGCTACATCATCCAAAGCACCAATGCCTTTTTGGAATTGGGCTTTCCTTCCTACATAAATCAATGGTACTAGATTATTTGTGTGAGCTGTATGCGGTTGTCTTGTTTTTTCATTAAACATTTTTTCTGCATTACCATGATCAGCTGTAATTAGGGCTTCGCCGCCAACGGATTTTAATGCTTCGATAATGCGCTTTAGACAACCGTCAATCGTTTGAATAGCTGATTTAGTAGCAGTTTCATTGCCAGTATGGCCTACCATGTCTGGATTAGCAAAATTGCAGACTATAAGATCGTAAGTACTATTTTTAAAAGTACTATTTTTAATAACTTTTACAAGCTTATCAGTTATTTCATTAGCACTCATTTCAGGTTGAAGATCATAAGTGGCTATTTTAGGTGAGGGAATTAATTCTCGATCTTCCCCCAGAAAGGGTGCTTCTTGACCTCCATTCAAAAAATAAGTGACATGAGCATATTTTTCTGTTTCAGCAAGTCGTAGTTGTCGAAGTCCTAAAGTAGATAAATATTCACCTAACGTATTATTTAATTGGAGAAGTGGGAAAGCAACGGCAACATTGAGATTTTTTTCATAAGTTATTAGAGTTACAAAGCTCGCGAGTTTTAGTGTTATCTTTCTTTCAAAAGCCATAAAATCTTTATCAATAAATGCATGTGTGAGTTGTCGAGCGCGATCAGCACGAAAGTTCATAAAAATAATAACATCACCGTCTTGCATGGTTACTGGATTTTCTCCATCGTAGCAAATGCTAGTGGGATTAATAAATTCATCGGTTTCGTTTTTTTTGTAAGCAAGGGCAAGTGTTTCTTCAGCTGTTGCAACGTGACGAGTAGCAATTCCTTGGGTTAATAAATCATATGCTTTTTTTGTTCGATCCCAGCGTTTGTCTCGATCCATAGCGTAATAACGTCCGATAAGAGATGCAATCTTCCCCTGGGTAGCGCCGCCTGTAGAAAAAGAGGATTGATGAGAATAACTGAGGAACTGTTCATTAATTCTTTTAATGGAAGATAATGCTGATTTAGGTGGGGTATCACGACCATCTAAGATAGCGTGTAAATAATTCTTTTTTATTCCCTGAAGATGCACCAACTTGATTATCGCTGCAATTTGTGTGTCCCGACTGTGTACTCCGCCAGGAGATAATAAGCCAATTATATGAACGGCTTTATTACATTGTTTAGCTTTTTTGATAGCTTCAATAAAAATAGGATTCTTGAAAAATTCACCGGTTGAAATGGCATCGTCAATTCTGGTTAAATCTTGAGGAACTTTCCGGCCTGAACCAATATGAAGATGACCTACTTCTGAATTACCCATTTGCCCTTCGGGCAAGCCCACTGCACTCCCTGAAGCTTGTAATAGTGTATGCGGATAGTGCGCCCACAATTCATCTAAGGTTGGTGTATCAGCAAGCTTGATTGCATTATGGGCTGTTTCTTCACTTTCACCAAACCCATCAAGAATAATAAGCATCATAGGCTTACGGTAATGTCTTTCTGTTTCATTAGCTAGTGAATCGTCAACAGCTTTCATTTAGATTAGGACTTACTAAAAAAGATGATCATTTTATAGGTGATCATTTTATCCGTTTCAAGAAGTTATTTCGAGAGAGCTGATTATTATTCAAAATTCGAAAAGAAAATTTTGAATTTTCATCTTATTTATAGTTAAATAGCAGTTATAAAAGAGTTTTTTATGATTCCTAAAAATCATCTATAAATAGTGCAGAAATAATAATAGCTTTCTCTCGTGTTCTCACAAATATTACACATCGTTAGATGAGGATATTTATTATTTGGATATTACTTGGAAGAAGCAAAGTAAGCCTATATAATTTAGGCTTCTTAACTCAAGGAAAGAGCACAAGCTGTTACACCACCTGGGTTGCATGCCCCGCACTCGAATGCACATATACAGTAGAGGAAATTACCTAGTTGACCGAGACATAATTTATTTTTTTATAATAAAAAGCAGCATCTGGTATCTCCGAAAGCTTGGCAAAACACCAAAGTCAATTTTCGCCTACTGTAAAGAAAATAAAAATTTGTTGTGTTGATGAAGTTGATCACTCTCGATGGAAAATAACTCTTCTTCATTGCGGGAATCACTTTGAAAATCATTAAAAATACTTTAGGAGATCAAACTGTCTTGAATCTGTTTAGAATTAGCAACAAATACTTTCTAAGATAAAAGCACTAAACTTTAATAAGCCACAATGTTACGATAATATTTGAATTAATCAATATTCATAAAATCGCTGGAAGAATAAGTGAATCCATTTTTCAACCTCGTTTTTGCCAGATTAAAAACTTCATTTAAAAGTGGTTTTTGAAATATTTATTACTATGATAATAAGTTAAAAATTTGTCTGATAGAATGGGATATAACTTACTCAAATGGAATTGCAGACTCAAAAGCTTTGATTTTTTTAGATGAAAATTTCTTATTTGTTATCATAGCAAATAAGGATAAATAAACATTGAGACTTATTAAAAATAGTCATTATTTTGATTTTAAATTGCTTTTTTTCAAATTTTGCATTAGCTTTAGTAGTAAAAAATAATCAAATTATTTTCATTAGAGTAAATCAATTTCTTGTTGGGGAAGGAAAATCAGCTTGCGGTTTTTATTATCCTCTTTATAATGAAAACTAAATAGCTTCTTAAAATGAAAAACTTTCACCAATTGTTGTTTAGACACAGTGGACTAACTGCCACTTCTACAACATGCTAAATTTTAAAGAATTAATTTTAGACCTCACGGATTTTCTTTTTTAGACGTTAATTACGGGAGAGTACAAGGTATGGAAAGAACTTATCAAGAACCTATACTATAAATAAGGGGTTAATTAGGGTATTGTCTGATGTTGCTGATTGTGTTAACGGTTGCTATATTTGATAAAACAAGGACAAGGTTAGTTCTAAATGATTAATTATCTAAGGAGGAAATTAGGGAGGCTTGCGACATTATGTGCTTTAGTTCTTTATGATGTTTTTTCATTAGGTATGAGCAATTTTAGAAAGTTTTTTATAGATATTGTTTATAGAGAAACTAGTTAGGTAACGCCGGAAAAAGTCATTTATAAAGTATAAAGTTTATAAAGTTCGTCGCTCATTCATCATGCAAAAGCTGTCTTGTCCTACTATTTCAAATAGGGACTAGCAGATAAAGTTGTTCTGCTGGATCAAGTTAAGATAAATGGTTACTGAAATGAAAAAAAAGAAACTTCCTTATGCTTATTTGACTTTTTCTTTCGCGCGACATGAAATTCGAGACGCAAAAAATATTAAAACAGCCTCCCCGAAGCAGCGCTGTGTTTATTTAGTCAATTTTTTCATTTCAGGTCTTTCGGATAATAACTAAATAAAAAGTTGGCACAATTTAGTTGATATACTCGATGTCCATTACAATAAATTTCATCGGTGCAGGGCGTGTTGGAAAAACTATCGCTAAACAAATCGTAGACAGTAAGGTTGCTACTATTCAAGGAGTGTGTAATCGCTCATTGGAAAGCAGCAAAAAAGCAATAGCCTTTATTGGACAAGGTAAAGCTTTTTCGGAAATTCAAGAATTACCACCAGCCGATGTCACTTTTATTACCACTTATGATAATGTAATAGTAAATTGTTGTCAAAATCTAACAAAAAGTTGTAATCTCAAAACAGGCAGTATTATACTTCATTGTAGTGGTTCTTTTTCGTCAGATTTATTGATTTCTCTAAAAGAGAAAAACTGTTATGTTGCTAGCGTACATCCTATGCGGAGTTTTTCTATTCCCTTTGATAGAAATCGTGATTATAATAATTACTGTACTTTCGAGGGTGATGCTGAAGCATTAAATTTATTATCTTATCTTTTTAAGACAATGAATTATTCAATCCATCTCATTGATAAGAAAAATAAAAGCATTTATCATGCCGCAGGTATTTTTGCTTCAAATTATTTGGTCACACTGTTCGAAAGTGCTTTATTTTGTTTAAAAAACGCTGGGATAACAAAGGAAGATGGGTTTAAAGTAATTTTGAATTTGATGAAAAATACCATAGATAATCTTGAATTTACTCAATCAACCGAAACAGCATTAACAGGTCCTATTAGTCGTGGTGACTTAGAGGTAATTAGAAATCATTTGCAAACGTTGTCAAAAACTAATTTAATAGAGCTTTATAAAGTACTTGGTTTGTCAACTTTAACCCTTACGAATTTGACAGATAGTAAAAAGGAAGCTTTTGCTCAAATGTTTTCACTCTTATAAAATTAAGATTAAATCCTAAAAAGGTCACAGGTATTTCGAGTAGTGAGCATATATTAGTAGGGAATCTAGCTTACATCCCCTGCTTTGAATCATGTATACTTTATTGACTCGTATTATGGAAAAATTATCTCAATTTATTAGTAACCACTGGCTTTTAGTTACAACATTTATCATTACGTTGATTGTCTTATTTATTTTAGAGGTATTGAGTAAAAAAGAGCTGGGGAGAAATAATCGCTTGACACCTGCTCAAGTAGTTCAATTAATTAACAACGAAAAAGCTATAGTTATTGATGTTCGTGACTCTAAAACATTTGAGACAGGGCATATCACCCATGCAATTAATATTCCTATTACCGAATTGGATAAGAGTTTTAAAGAGATTGAGCAATATAAACAACAAACCTTAATTATTGTTTGTACGATAGGCAAAAAATCTGCTTATTTTGTTAATAAATTATATAAACAAGATTATCAAAAAGTTTATATGCTTGTTGGTGGTATGAGCGCTTGGATCAATGCGGATATGCCAGTGATAAAGTAATGTGAAAAAGTAGGTTTATATCACTAATTATTTATCGCTTTTATTGTTTAATTACAAAAGCTCTTCTCGAGCAGAAAAGTGTAGATTATCTAGAAATCCTTTATTGTAGATAAGACATCAGAGAAATTTGGAATAATGATTAAGTGGAACCAATGGACAACGAGGTGTTACGCAAATATTTATAAATTTTACAAAGGACCAAAAAATTTATGGTTTCGATGATTTTTGAAAGCTAGAATAAAGAAAAGAATTAGATAATGTATTAATTTCTAATAAAATAAAAATTAAGGAAGCTTGATGGAAAAAAATCAAAAGATTAATCAATCAAATAATGATCCTGAATTTACAATCCAGCGATTGTATGTGAAAGATTCGTCATTTGAATCTCCCTATAGCCCTCAAGTGTTTTTTGAACCATGGAGTCCAGCATTAGATTTGGATTTAGCCACTAGGATAAATGATTTAGGAAACGATAATCACGAAGTAGTTTTAATTGTGAAGGCTACTGTTAAAATAAAAGAAAAAACTATTTTTATAGCTGAAACTTTTCAGGCCGGCATTTTTATTATAAAAAATTTTCCTGAGAACCAAATGCGACTGATGTTGGAAAGTTCTTGTCCCAATATCCTTTATCCCTATGCGTGCGAAGCGATTACGAATATGGTTGTGCGCGGAGGATTTCCTCAGCTTTATTTAGCACCAATAAATTTTGACTTGCTTGTAGAACAACACAATCGTTCCCAAGGGAATAATGATAGAGATCGTGTGCATTATATATGATGAACCGTCCGCTAACCATCCTTGGTGCTGGTTCTTGGGGAACAGCTCTAGCTCTTTTGTTATCTCGCAAAGGTCAAAATATTCGACTCTGGTCTTATAGAAAGAAACATGTGCAGGAAATGAAATTGGATGGTGTTAACAGCCGTTATTTACCGAATTATCATTTTCCGAAATCATTACGTGTTTATCACAATTTAAAAGCAAGCTTGCAAGGAGTAACTGATATATTAATCGTTGTACCTAGCTTTGCTTTTCAGCAAGTAGTTCAGGAGATTAAACCTCATATTAATTCCTGTGGACGTATCGCCTTTGGAACTAAAGGTCTTTCTTCTGGTAATCGTCTGTTGCACGAAGTTATTGAAGCAGAATTTGGAAAAATACCTATTGCGGTATTATCAGGTCCAAGTCTTGCTATCGAAGTAGCATCTGGATTGCCAACCGCGATAACATTAGCCAGTAATAATGCAGCCTTTTCTCATGATTTAATTGAACGGTTTCATAGTCCTTATTTTCGAGTGTATCAAAATAATGATTTAGTAGGGGCTGAAATTTGCGGAAGTGTAAAAAACATATTAGCCATTGCGACCGGAATCAGTGATAAATTGGCCTTAGGTGCGAATGCTCGAGCTGCCTTAATCACTCGAGGACTAACTGAGATGGGCCGTTTAGTTAGAGCCTTAGGAGGCCAGCAAGAAACCTTAATTGGATTAGCTGGATTAGGAGATTTAGTTCTTACTTGTACAGATAATCAATCACGTAATCGTCAATTTGGTTTAGCATTAGGTGGTGGTATAATCAAGGAAAATGCAAAGAAAGCAATTGGCCAAGCAATTGAAGGCCTTTATAATACTAATCAAGTTTTGGCACTCGCAAAAAAATATAAAATTGATATGCCTATTACACAGCAAATTTATCGCATTCTACATGAAAATCTTGAACCAAAGCAGGCTGTGCAAGAACTTTTGCACCGGTCTACTAAAACAGAAACTTAGTATGATATTCTAAAAGTTAGAAAACCCTTACTATTATAGAGATGAGTTAGATCCTTATTTGTAAGGTTAGATAAAACATCTGAAGATCGATAAGAGAGCAGGAATGATTGCTGTCTTTATTCGCTTGCTGTGGTAATAATTTTAGGCTGGAAAAGAATTACATAAAACATTATTAAAATCTTTTTTCACTAGTGACTTCAGAACAAGAGAACCAAGAATTAAGAATAGCGACCTTCTAGGTTTCTGGTGATCTTCTAGAAGATTTTAAGCTTCTGTTTCTTTAAATAATTTCTTTCATTACCACTCCCCGTGCAAATAACAACGCATTTTATAACAGCCTGGCTTTTTTAATTTAAGAGCAATCTATCTCATCTCTTGCTCAAAAAAACCAAATCATCCTAGACAAATAACTTAGAAGTAAAAGGGTATAAAACTAATAAAAAAGAAGCTCGAAATTTACTCTATTTTCTTTAGTTATTCGAAATTTTAGAAAATCAATAATAGCTACCTTTGAGTGATTTGCTATAATATCAAATAGATTTATATCGGGCATTCATATAATCAAAATAGATCAAATAATCTCTCTCAAGCTTTCTTTTCTCTCCGAGATACAAGTTGCCTAATTATTAGAGAACGCGCTGATAATAGTTAAGAACAGCCTGTTTGATTATTTCTTAAAGGTGAAGTGCGATGTCTTTCCTTTCATTCATCAATTTTTACTCAATCAATGAGTCTTTAAAACACTTTAGAGAATTTCTTGTATTCTAATATTTTTAAACCTTCGAAATTAACCACGAGAATCAACTTTATTCGTTCTTTCCTCTTGAATTATAAGCAGGCACTCTAGAATCTAACAGATTTCTTGCTTACAATTCTTTTTACATTTTGATTGGAAAGCTTTTGCATTATTCTGATAGACAGAATCTACTTTAGCGCACAAAACTTTCCTCATCTGCTACTTGAATACTGTAGCTTGAATTAAGCGGAGCAAGAATTTATAAGGTAATTTCGCTGAGAATGTCGTATTCTACGAATACCTAGCTGGCATGTTTAAACGTACGAGCAATGAAAACCTTATCCCACTACATGAACTATTACACACAGTAAGTTGGAGTGCATCGTGAAAATTATGAATATTACTGCCTATAAGTTTATTGTTTTAGAAAAAGAACTGTTACTTGATTTTCAGAAAATATTGCGAGATAAAGGAGAGATGTGTCAACTAAAAGGAACCATTTTATTAAGCTGTGAAGGGATTAATCTTATGGTAGCTGGGAAGTGCGAAGCTATTTCGATCTTTCAAATGTTTTTAGGAAATTTCTCGGTATTTAACGATTTGTTTTATAGAGAAAGTTTTTCTTTCATATTTCCTTTCAAGAAATTTGTTGTTCAGATTAAGGAAGAAATCATCACGATGCGTTGTTCTGATATTAATCCAGAAAAAGAAACAGCTCCGCATGTTTCACCTGAAACTTTTCATCACTGGTATCAAGAAAAGCATGATATGGTAGTTCTTGATATACGTAACGATTTTGAAGTTAATATGGGAACCTTTATTGATGCTATTGATCTTAACATTCAATCATTTAGCAATTTTCCCCAAGCTATTGATAAACTTTCAAAATCCTTACAAGAAAAACTCATTGTGACTTTCTGTACAGGTGGAATTCGTTGCGAAAAGGCAGCTATGGTAATGTTAAAGAGAGGATTTAAAAAAGTTTATCAACTAGATGGCGGCATTCTTAATTATTTTGAAAAATGTGGTGGAACCTTTTTTAAAGGTAAATGTTTTGTTTTCGATGATCGGATTTCTATTGAAGCTACATAATAATTGGCTTTAAGGACCGAATAATGATCTCACGATGGCCATCGCAATAATCCCAAAGGAGATGGAAAGTACTTTTTGATAACACTTTAAGGGGTCATGCAGAGAGTGAAAATGTTTATTGACGACCCCATGGCACGTGCCAATATAAAAGAAACTACCGGCAGCAAATGCGCTAAATAAACTTGTAATAACAACAGCCAGTCGTGTCTGAAGAAAAAATTCAATAAAAGCAGCCATAATAATTCCAAATGGGGTTACAAAAGAAAAAGCCCATAGAGTCCCTTTTATTTTGCTTTCGCTTTTAATACTAAAATGAAGTCCCATCATTAAAGCAAAACTCTCGAATCCCTTGTGTATAAGAATAGCAATCGACAGAAGTGATATGTCATTGATCGTATCTGAAATGCCAAACACAGCTCCAACAATAAGAGCATGAATCGATAAAATTCCTGTTAGCATCCAAGTGCTTAGCATACACATTTGGTTAGTGGACGTAATTTTATATTGTTTTTCTCGTCGTATAATTGAACGTTCAAGACTAAACAGAAGTAAAAATCCGAACCCCATAAAAACAATAACTAGGATATATGAGCTTAATGTACCAACCTTGTTTAATAGCCCTTGAATGGCATCAGGAAATAAATGGAAAACAGCCGTTCCTAAAAAGATTCCGTCAGCAAAGGCATCGCTCATTAACAATAAATGCTGATAGCGACGCACAAAGTGTAACGACATAAAACCTACCGTTAGACTAACAATAGCAATAATGCAGGCAATTAGACACTTATAATCAAAGAGTGATATATTAATTCCTAGCAGGAATAAATTAGCACCGCTACATTTAACCATATTTGTTTCACTGATAGGGTTAATTATGAATTTGGATTATTTAGATTTTGAGCAACCCATTGCAGAGCTTCAGGAAAAAATCAATGAGCTCCGTCGTGTAGATACTAATCAAGAACTTAATCTTATCGAAGAAATTGCTAAGCTAGAAGAAAAAAATGCTCAACTGACACGCCAAATCTTTTCTAATTTAAGAGCACATCAGATTGTGCAATTGGCACGACACCCTTTGCGTCCGCATACCATCGATTATCTTCAGAGGATTTTTTTATATTTCAACGAACTACACGGTGATCGTCATTATGACGATGATGCTAGCATCATCGGAGGATTAGCTCGTCTAGATAATGAACCAGTCATGGTAATCGGTCAAGAAAAAGGCCGAACTACTAAAGAAAAAATCTACCGTAATTTTGGCATGTTGAAGCCAGAAGGATTTAGAAAAGGGTTGCGATTAATGAAACTTGCTGAGCGATTTTTAATTCCGATTATTACATTGATTGATACACCAGGGGCTTATCCTGGAGTGGGTGCTGAAGAACGCAATCAAAGCGAAGCCATCGCTCGAAATCTTTATGAAATGTCACAATTAAGGACCCCAATTATTTGTATCATAATCGGCGAGGGTTGTTCAGGCGGTGCATTAGCTATTGGTGTAGGAGATCGTACTTTAATGTTGCAATATGCTTATTATTCTGTAATTTCGCCAGAAGGTTGCGCTTCCATTTTATGGAAAAGTGTTGAAAAGGCAAGCGAAGCGGCTGAAGCACTTGGACTAACCGCAGAACGACTCTATGAATTGAACTTAATTGATGAAGTAATAGAAGAACCGCTTGGGGGGGCACACCGCGATATCGATGCTATGACAGAGAAACTTAAGAAACGCTTACAGTTAAACTTGTCTGCTTTGCAATCTAAACCTATTGACACTCTTTTAGAAGAACGTTATCACCGATGGTTAGGTTATGGCAAGGGTTAGGGTTAAACAATGCTTTACGTCAGAGAAACTTTTTACAGTTTTGATCACGCTTACTAGCAGTTCTCGTTTTTATATCGCTTATAGTGGTGGCTTAGATTCGCATGTCCTTTTGCATGCGATGAACGAATGCCTTAAGAAAAATTCACTCTTACACATTCAGGCTCTGCACATCAATCACAAACTTAACCCAAAGTCTGATCTGTGGGAAAAACACTGTCAACATACCTGTGAAAAATTAAAGGTGCCTTTTCAGACAAAACAATTAAGACTAACAATTTATCCAGGTGACAGTATTGAGGCAGTTGCCCGAAAAGCTCGTCATGAAATATTTCGCTGTATTATTCGCGAGAATGAAAACATTTTAACAGCTCATACTCAAAATGATCAAGCGGAAACTTTTTTGTTGCAGTTAATGCGTGGTTCCGGTATTAAAGGATTAAGCGCTATCCCAATGAAAAAAAAATTAGGTTCTGGTTATTTATTGCGTCCGCTACTGGATTTTAATCGTAGTGAATTAAAAGTTTATGCTGAAAAAAATTATTTACATTGGATTGAAGATGATATGAATTTAGAGTTGCGATTTAATCGCAATTATTTACGTCATACAGTGCTGCCCATTTTACAGCGACGATGGCATGAAGCACCCGCCATTATTTCCCGATCGGCGAGTCATTGTGCTGAAGCGACTTTTTTGCTGAATCAGTTAGCAGATAATGACTTAAAAGCTATACAAATTGGTGCGAAATTAGCAATTAAGACACTATTACAATTAACTCCTGAAAGGCAGAGAAATGTTTTAAGACGGTGGATTTCTTGCAGGGGATTCCTTACGCCTCAAACTAAGCAATTAGAACAGATACGAAAAGACGTATTAGAAGCAAGAGAAAGTGCAAATCCCATTTTTACTTATGATAATGTGGAAATTCGTCGATATAGAAATGAGCTCTATTTGTTAGATTTTTCACCACCACATGATGCCAATTTAGTCATTCCATGGGATTTTCAGAGGTTGTTAATTCTTCCAAATAATTTTGGCATTTTAAAAGCTACAAAACGAAAGGGTGAGGGAATTAAGGTTATGCCTGATATTCATCAAATAACAGTACGTTTTCGACAAGGAGGCGAACGATGTCAGCCGGTAGGTCGAAAAGAAAGCCATGCATTAAAAAAACTAATGCAGGCATGGAAAATTCCAGCTTGGAAACGTAATTCTATTCCGTTAATTTATCGTAATGAAAAATTAGCAGCTATTGTAGGGTATTGTGTTTGTGAAGATTTTATGGCGAAAAGTTCAGAATGGGGATGGGTTATTAATTTTGAGATAGACAAGCCAAAATAAACTTTATTCCTATATCCGATTGAATATAAAGTATTAATTAAGTATCACAACATATGTTGTGATACTTCTTGTGATCAGCGTTGAGGCCTATATTTCACAAGTGTTTGACATGAAATTCGTTTCAGTAAATTTTGTCGAAAAACCAGAAGAGAAGAAACGAAAAGGTTGCTGGTCCTAAAATTAATTGAGTCAGTGAATAAACAAGTATATAAAACGTATTTTTTAGCTGACAAAGAAGATTTAGATACTAACGAATCTAAAATATTTCTAATGATCATTATCAAAAAACTAATATTAGTGTATATTAAAGTAATATAAGACGTTGATGAAAAAGAATTATTAAAATTAACACCAGTGAAAAAACCAGAGCATCCATTGACAGAAGCGATTATTAAATCTGCTGGAAAACAACATCTATCTTGTAACGTTACTAAACAGTTTACATCAATGAAAAATGAAAATATAGCATTGAATAAGCTAGACAAATTATGCCAGAAGATTTCTAATCGTCATTAATATCTATTTTTAACCTATAATTAAGACAATTCTATTATTTTGGCTGTTTTGCTAGATCCAATGAAAACAGATTTTAAAAAATAATCATTGAATTTCATTACATAAGGTTAAAAATTGTCATTTGGTATTAGAACAGTCTGATTACAGCAGACTTGATGAATTAAGTAGTGGGGAAGGTTGTAAGTAATTAGAGAAATTAAAACAATGAGCGATGAACTTGAATGATAAACTGTTTTTGATTATAGCTGATGTTAGTTCTGCACTAGAATAAAGAAGGTGTAGCGTTAAAAATGCTAAATTAATTCAATAAACGACTTAATAGGGGTGGAATGCAGTTGTAATTTCCAAAGTAAGCAGGGGCTACACAATATCAGAATAAAAAATAGATTTTTTGGATAACTTTATAGTTTGGATTTTTCATAGTAAGTAACATAAATGAAATACTTTGACTGAAAATTAAAAGTTTGAGATTATGAATCTGAGGATAGTCTAAAGAATCGTTAACTGCAATTGTTCTTCTCCATTACTTTGAGCAATGCTGCAGTAATTATGCGTGTTCATTGAGTATCGATTTTTATGCTGCTAGAGAAAATCCATATGTCAAGCATTTTAAAGAAATAACTTTCTCTGAGAAACATAAGAACTTTTCAATTCTTTTAATAATCGCGATTAGAATTAGGAATCTCGCTGCGTTCGCGCGAATATGCTACTATTTATCCATTGAAAGATGACAAAACTGATGAAAACAATTCTCCAGAAGTTTATTCGTAATTTTTCGATTATCGCACACATTGATCACGGTAAATCCACATTAGCGGATCGATTCATTCAGCTTTGTGGTGGATTGACTAATCGCGAGATGAAATCTCAAGTTCTTGATTCAATGGATATTGAACGGGAGCGTGGAATTACTATCAAAGCCCAAAGTGTTACCTTGGTTTATCAAGCTAAAAGTGGGCTTACTTACCAATTAAATTTTATTGATACCCCAGGGCATGTAGATTTTTCTTATGAGGTATCTCGATCATTAGCAGCTTGTGAAGGCGCTTTATTAGTGATAGACGCTACTCAAGGTGTAGAAGCGCAAACAGTAGCAACTTGTTATACAGCTATCGAACAAGGTCTCGTAGTATTGCCGGTATTAAATAAAATTGATTTACCGCAAGCAGATCCTGAGCGCACTATTCAGGAAATTGAAAATACTATTGGTATCGAGGCACATGATGCCATTCAGGTGAGTGCTAAAGAAGGTAATGGAATACGAGAACTACTGGAACAAATTGTTGCTATTATTCCTCCGCCATCGGGAGATCCTGAAGCGCCGTTACAAGCTTTAATTATTGATTCTTGGTTTGATAGCTATTTAGGGGTGGTTTCTTTAGTACGAGTTAAAGCAGGCACTTTGCGTAAGGGGTATAAGATCAAAGTTCTTTCGACAGGAAAAGATTATCATGTCGAGCAGATAGGTTACTTTACACCAAAACGCCAAACTTTAGAAGCATTGAAGGCCGGTATGGTAGGGTTTATAGTTGCTGGAATTAAAGATATTTTTGGTGCTCCTGTAGGAGATACGTTAACACGTACTAAAGAGCCTGTTAGTGTACCTCTACCTGGTTTTCGTCGAATTAAATCACAGGTTTTTGCCAGTTTTTTTCCCGTTAACTCTAGTCAATATGAAGCCCTTCGAGAAGGGCTTGCTAGACTACACTTGAATGATGCAGCTTTATTTTATGAACCAGATTCTTCAAATGCTGTTGGGTTTGGATTTCGTTGTGGTTTTCTTGGTATGCTGCATATGGAAATTGTCCAAGAGCGTTTGGAGCGCGAATACAATCTTGAGTTAATTGCCACAGCACCCACAGTAAAGTATCAAGTCGTTACTAAACAAAATAAGATTTTATATGTGGATAATCCGAGTCGATTATCGAAGATTGGTAAGATTTCTGAAATTCGTGAACCTATTACGGTAGTAAACATACTGGTACCGCCTGAATTTTTAGGGGCGGTAATTAGTTTGTGTATAGAGAAACGAGGCATTCAAAAAAAATTACTATATTTAAATACTCAAGTATCAATGAGTTACGAGATTCCGTTGAATGAAATGGTGTTAGATTTCTTTGATCGCTTAAAATCCGCAAGTCGCGGATACGCCTCCTTAGATTATAGTTTTAGTCACTTCCAAAAGGCAGATCTGATAAAATTAGATATCTTAATAGATGATAAAACTGTGGATACTCTAGCAACTATTTTACACAAAGATCAAGCTTATTCTCGAGGACGTGAATTGGTAGAGCGACTTAAGGATTTAATTCCTCAACAAATGTTTGAAGTAACTATTCAAGCCGCGATTGGTGCTAAAATAATTGCGCGTACATCAGTGAAAGCATTGCGCAAAAACGTGACAGCCAAATGTTATGGAGGAGATGTAACACGGAAACGAAAATTATTAGAAAAACAAAAAGCTGGTAAAAAGCGTATGAAAAAAGTAGGTAAAGTAGCTCTTCCGCAAGAGGCATTTTTAACCGTTTTAAGAATAAAAAATGATACTTAACTTTGCTTTTATTCAGTAAGTTCGGTGTTTTTGACCGGAATAATTTCTCTTATCGGTTATTTTTTTTAAAATAACCATGCTATTTGACTTTCATGTGATCTATTTATAAAACGAGTAACTTTGTATTAATTGAGAAATAAAAGTAAACATTTCTCTACACTGTGGGATGATACGAATTATTTTTGGTATTAGATGGTCGGCATATATATGTAAAAAAGAAGATCTTGAAGGTATCAATATAAACTAAACTTGCTTAGCCTAAAGAAAGAAACCGAACATTATGATTTAGCATTTTCTATCATAGAATTATCATAATAAGTGACAATTGAGATAATCATGATGATAGTTCTCAGGGAGGAAGTTCCTATTGGGATTCGGCGTAGTTAGAATTTTTTTTTGAGTAAATACATCTGAATAGGATTGAATCGGAAACTGGTTCCGATGAGTATTTTCTCTTTTATTTTTATTAAAAATTATAGGGAAAATTTCATGAACAAACTTGATGAATTGATGCAACGTTTAGGGCATCAATTTAACGATATTGGATTATTAAAAATAGCTTTAAGTCACTGCAGTGTGGGAGCTCAAAATAATGAACGTTTAGAATTTTTAGGAGATTCCGTTTTGGGATTTATCATTGCGTTAGAATTGTATCAACGTCATCCTCAGGCACAGGAAGGAGAATTAAGTCGCATGCGTGCTTCTGTTGTTAATGGTGATATATTAGCGCAATTATCGATTGATTTAGGGGTAAGTGATAATTTGCACTTAGGGACAGGTGAATGTAAAAGTGGAGGAACACGACCGTCAATTTTAGCAGATGCTTTAGAAGCTATAGTTGGCGCTATTTATCTTGATGCTGGATTAGAAGAATGTCGTCGTTGTTTGTTACAGTGGTATGGTAAGCGTGTGGATAGTTTATCTAAGTTAACTCCGAAAAAGGATGCTAAATCGCGCCTTCAAGAATGGTTACAAGCTCAGAAGTTGCCCCTTCCTGTTTATGAAATACGAGTAAGTGGAAAAGCGCATGCTCAAATTTTTATGGCCATTTGTTACGTTAAAGGACTAATTCATAAAACAGAAGGTATCGGTACCACGCGTCGACGAGCAGAACAAATTGCTGCTTTGCGGTTTTTGGAATTGATAGATGAATAAGAATATTACCTACTGCGGTTATGCTGCTATTATTGGTCAACCTAATATGGGTAAATCCTCATTACTTAATAGGATCTTAGGCTCTAAAATAAGTATTACATCACGAAAGCCTCAAACTACTCACTATCAAATTTTAGGAGTCAAAACTTTTAGAAATATTCAGGTCGTCTATATTGATACGCCTGGTTTGCATCCTTATATACCTAAAGCGATAAATCGCTATATGAATCGTATTGCTTTGAGAACATTACAAGATGTTGACCTTATTATTTTTGTCATTGAACCTCGTTGGGATGAACGAGATGCTTGGGTGTTAAAACAGGTTAAAGATATTAAAACGCCTATTTTTTTAGTTATTAATAAAACTGATCAAATTAAAGATTGTGCAGCATTATTGACTTTAATTGAAAAAGTTTCCTACTTACATTCTTTTAAAGAAATTATTTCTGTTTCTGCGAAAACTGGTAATCGCATAGGAGTTTTGGAACGAAAAGTTAATGAACAGATGCCAAAATCCTCTTTTTATTTCCCTTCCGAACAAATTACTAATCATAGTAATCAATTTCTGGCAGCTGAAATAATCCGCGAAAAGCTTATACGACTATTGGGTCAAGAAATTCCTTATTCCTTGGCGATCAAGATTTTAATATTCCAAAGAAAAAAAAATTTTTTTCATATTTCGGCTGTGATTTGGGTTGAACGGAAAGGGCAAAAAGGAATTGTAATAGGGAAAGACGGAGAACAGCTTAAAAAAGTTGGCATAACTGCACGCATTGATATGGAAAGATTATTCAATCAAAAAGTATTTTTACAATTATGGGTTAAAGTCAAAAGCGGTTGGTCCGATAGTAAGCCTTTATTAAAAGAGTTGGGGTTTTTGGAATGACACATCGCGTTTTTTTGGAGCCTGCTTTTATCATACATCGACGACCGTACAGTAATACAAGTTTAATTCTTGAATTTTTAACACTAAATTACGGTCGAGTTTCTGCTCTTGCACGAAGTGCCCGAGGGTTAAAATCGCGCTACAAAGGTAGGTTAGAATTATTTTTTCCCTTTCTTATTTCTTGGTCAGGTCGAACAGATTTAAAATTTTTAGGCAAAGTGGAATTGAACGGAATACCATATCTTTTAGAAGGAAAATCTTTATTATGCGGTTTTTATTTAAATGAATTGATATTGCGTCTATTACATCCAGGTGATCCAGACAATTATTTATTTCAACATTATAAAAATACATTGGATCAATTATCAAAGGGTGATATAGACGCTTCTTTACGAAGTTTTGAAAAACGACTATTAGAGCAGCTGGGTTACGGCTTGCCCTTAGAGCATGATATTAAAAGAAATACTCCATTTGAAGAGGATCAATTTTATCAATATATCCCTGAGCAAGGGTTTATACTCTGTAAAAAGAGCAGAGAATTAAATGTGTTTTCAGGAAAAAGTTTACTTGCCTTACGAGAAGAAGTATTTTTCAATGTGGATTTACTCAAAGAAATGAAGCGCCTAATGCGATTAGCATTAGGAAGGTTGCTTGGGAAAAATCTCCTTAAAACTTGGGAATTGTTTCACTAAATAGAGTATACTGCTAATTCAAAGGAGATTACCATGGTTCGTTTAGGTGTGAATATTGATCACGTGGCCACGTTACGTCAGGTGCGTAAAGCTCGCTATCCAGATCCTATTGACGCGGCTTTAATTTCAGTTAAATCGGGTGCTGATATCATCACTGTGCATTTGCGCGAAGATCGACGCCATATCCAGGATGATGATGTGCGTAATTTAAAACGACAATTGACAGTGCCTTTGAATTTAGAAATGGCAGCAACTGAGACTATTATGCAATTTGCCAAAGAAATTAATCCTGAGTACTGTTGTTTGGTGCCCGAAAAACGAGAGGAATTAACGACAGAGGGCGGTTTAGATGTTTTTAATCAACAAAACAGCATAAAAGAAATTTGTGCTCATCTTGCAGATGTAGGTATTGCAGTTTCTTTATTTATCGATGCCAATGAAAAACAAATCGATGCCGCAAAAGCCTGCGGGGTTTCCACCATTGAAATTCACACAGGGCATTATGCTGATGCGAAAATCGGTTATGACCAAAAAAAGGAATTAGAACGTATTATTTCTGCGGCTAATTATGCTGATAGTTTGGGTCTTGTAGTAAATGCTGGTCATGGTTTAACAGTTTGTAATGTCCAACCTATTGCAGCTATTCCGGTAGTTAATGAACTAAATATTGGCCATAGTATTATTTCTCGTGCTGTTCTGATTGGTTTACCTAAAGCTATTAAGGAAATGAAGACTTTGATTATTAATGCAAGAAAAAAATTGGCGCAAGAAAGGAGAGGAGGGGGCGCGGTTTTTGAGGATGATATCCTCTCTCATTAACAGCTAATACATCCTAACCTTTCCATTTTTAAAAAGAAGAGAGCTCGAATTCACCATTGCAAAAATAGCGGAAGATGCTCCCATTCTCATGCCAAGCTCCTAATACAATACGTTTGGCAGGCTTTTTATTTATTAAGAAATTATGAATAGCCGGGCGATGAGTATGTCCGTGGATTAGTAGTTCCACGTTCATTTGATACATAATACGTAGGACTTCTTTTAAATTAACGTCAGTAGTTTCATTAGATAAATAGCGATTGTGATTACAACTTTTTTCGCGTAATTTTTTTGCTAGTCTGCGACGCAGACTTAGAGGAAGTGATAGCGTTAACTTTTTTACCCATCTTTTAGTAATTTTTCGTCTGTATGCTTGGTGTTTATGATCTAAAGTGCAAAGACTATCACCATGTACTAATAAGACGGATTTATCGTATAAGGAAATGACAATAGGGTCTTCTATTAAAATTACTCCTGTTTTTCTTGCAAATTTTTTTCCTATCAAGAAATCACGATTTCCGCACATGAAGTAAATGGGGGTTCCATTTTTAACTAGAGAATAAAGTGTTGAAATAATTTGTTGATTAAAAGTAGTTTTATCATCATCACCTATCCAAGCTTCAAAGAGATCACCGAGAATGTAAAGTGAATCAGCCTTTGGTGCCTGCTCTTTCATGAATCGAAAAAAAAGCATTTTGACGTTAGAAGCCTCTTCTTTTAAATGCAGATCAGAAATAAATAAAGTGTGTGATTTCATAGTCTATAATTCTTTGTTAATTATACTAATCCCTTCTTCACCTTGTAGGAAGAGATCAGAGTGAGGATATTTTAAAATCACTATGATTCCAAAATATCACTCTCCTTGGAAAGCCAATTAAAAATTGTCATAATGGTATGTTTTTGAGGAAGAATAATGATTAAAAGCCGTTTTTGTCCTAGTCCTACCGGTCTTATGCACCTTGGGAATGCTCGTACAGCACTCTTTAATTTCTTGTTTATAATGAATAAAAAAGGAGTGTTTCTACTCCGAATTGAAGATACTGATGTTGAGCGTTCAAAGGATATGTTTGAACAAAGTCTTCAAGAAGACTTGCGTTGGATAGGATTGGAATGGCAAGAAGGCCCTGATAAAAATAAAGGGAATGGCTCGTATTGTCAGTCTAAGCGGCAAACTATTTATAATGATTATTATCAACTTTTGGAAACAGCGAAGTATGCGTATCCTTGCTTTTGCAGTAAAGAGCAATTGAAGCTCGCCCGTAAAATCCAAAGATCGATTGATAAACCACCGCGTTATGCCGGCACATGTCGTTCTTTGTCTTCAAAAGAAATAGAAAAAAAATTGGCTGAAGGGTTACAACCCGCTTTGCGCTTCCATGTACCTGATAATGAAGTAATTATTTTTACTGATCTTGTAAGGGGAAAACAGCAGTTTCAAACTAGTAATATTGGAGATTTTATTATTCGTCGAGCCAACGGTACTTCACCTTTCATATTTTGTAATGCTATTGATGACGCCTTAATGGAAGTTACTCATGTTTTACGCGGTGAAGATCATTTAACAAATACCATAAGACAACTTTTAATTTTGCGGGTTTTAGGATTGACTATTCCTACTTACGGACATATTGCCTTGATGTTAGAGTCTGATGGTAGTCCTTTATCTAAACGCCATGGGAGTCGTAGTATTAAAGAGCTGCGTGAGATAGGGTATTTGCCTGAGGCAATAACAAACTATCTAGCGCGCTTGGGTCATTATTACAAAAGTAATAAACTCTTATCATTAGGTGATTTAGCTAAAGGGTTTAATATTGAGTTACTTAGTAAATCACCTGCTAAATTTAACGCGCAACAATTGGATTATTGGCAGAAAAGAGCTGTAAAACAAATGGCAGAAGATCGATTTTGGCAATGGACAGGGAGAGAATTAAAATCAAAAATTCCTGATGATAAACTCAATTTATTTTTAATAACAATAAAGTCTAATGTAATGTTTCCTCAGGATATTGGTTATTGGGCAGATGTTTGTTTTAGTAGCAATTTTTTATTACCTTTTAATCAAAAGGAATTAAAACAGCACATAGAGAATAATTATTTCAAATTGGCTTTAGAGGGATTTAAGAAATTTGATAAGGATTTGAAATCTATTATGAATTATATGAAAGACTATTCAACACTAGAAGGAAAAGCGTTATACCATCCTTTGCGTATAGCTTTGACAGGAGTAGCATATGGTCCTGAACTAGCTAAATTAATTTTATTAATGGATGATAAAATTGTATACGAGCGATTGCAGAGGCTTTCCAGTGAAAATCTTTAATAGTCTCACAAAAAAAAAAGAACTTCTTAAACCCATTAAAGCAAAAAAAGTAAAACTTTATGTATGCGGAATTACTGTTTATGACCATAGCCATATTGGACATGCTCGCTCATTAATTACTTTTGATATGGTTGTTCGATACCTACGCATGCGTGATTATGAAGTTACTTTTGTTCGCAATATCACGGATATTGATGATAAAATGATTAAACGGGCTCGAAAAAATAAAGAAAAGCTAGAAGCTTTAGCAGAACGATTTATTCAAATCTTGCATGAAGATGAAAAAGCATTATGTGTTTTACCGCCTGACATTGAGCCCAGAGCGACACAATATATTCCAGAAATTATCAAACTTATAAAAAAATTAATTGAAAAACAACATGCTTATGTTGGAGAAAATGGAGATATTTATTTTGATGTTCGCAGCTTTAAGGGATATGGCAAGTTGTCGCACCGTAATCTTGACGAACTCCATGCTGGAACGCGAGTAGAAATCAACGAGAATAAGCGTAATCCATTAGATTTTGTTTTGTGGAAACGAGCTAAACCCGAGGGTGAGGAGCCTCAATGGAAGTCACCATGGGGAGAGGGAAGACCAGGTTGGCATATCGAGTGTTCTGCAATGTCGAGTAGCCTCTTAGGGCAACCTTTTGATATTCATGGTGGAGGATTAGATCTTAAATTTTCTCATCATGAAAATGAAATTGCACAGTCGGAAGCAGCTAAGGAAAAGAAATTTGTAAATTTATGGATGCATACAGGACTTTTGGAAATTAACAAAGAGAAAATGTCGAAATCGCTAGAAAATATTATTTTACTTCGAGAAGTGTTAAAAACAAATGATGCGGAAGTATTGCGATATTTTCTATTGTCAGGACATTATCGAAGTCCTTTAAGCTATTCTGAAGAAAATTTAAGTAATAGCCGTGTAGCTTTAAAGCGACTTTATTTTGCAATAAGCGGCTTACCTGTGAGAGAGAAAAAAGAAATTTCGGAATACACTGAGCAATTTTGCAAGGCTATGGATGATGACTTTAACACCCCGGCTGCTTTTGCAATTTTATTTAAAATGACTCGAGAAATTAATCGGTTTCGCGATGCCAATCAAATAGAAAAAGCAGGAAGATTAGCAATTGAGTTAAAATACTTAGGTAATATCTTTGGTTTACTGAATTATTCTCCTAATCAATTTTTTCAAGGCACCAAAATCGCATCGGATGTTGAAAAGATCGAAGCGCTTATTGCTGACCGTAACAAGGCACGACAAGACAAGAATTGGAAATCTGCTGACAAAATCCGTAAGTTGCTAGCTAGCATCGGCATTGTGATTGAAGACTCACCTAAAGGCACTTTGTGGCGTAGAGAATAATTAGCCGAGAAAACATATTCCCCTCCTTTGCTTGTTATTAAAGGTATGGTGTTTTAAAGCCAATCAACCTCACTCTATTCTATTTTAAGGAAGATTAATTTTCCGATTAGCCTGCAGGACAAGATGATAGATAATGAGACGATATTTTTATTCAATAAAGAAGATCATGTAAGTAAGTTCGTAAGTACACTTTCAATATCTCAAATAATAATTGTCACGCTTTCAATCCGTATTAGTTGCGATTATCCTTCTTCCTCTTAAAATTTATTTATGATAAACCCTATTTTCTTTAGGAATGAATTTTTTGATTTAATAGGATCGCGCAAGCAAGCTTGTGTTCGCAGTCGGTGGTTAATGATGGATCTCTATATTGCTTGCAGCCTTAGCGTTAAATCATTTGATAATAAATAAACTTAAAACATAAGACAATAATCCTACAAATTACAACTTCTCTTGATAGATGGAAAACAGTAGTTTTAATAACAAACGTTATGCTAAAGAGACTAACAACTATTTGCAAAATAGTTTGATCCTATTTTTATAAAAATCTATCAATTAAAATTAACATATTAATTCCATCAAGGTTTCTTTAACAGATTTAACTTCTACTCCTCTTAATACTGTCTTGGTATTATCTATTCTCATATTATTTTTACTTTTTATTTTAATAAATACATTAAAGAAAAAAAAAGAAATTAAGAAAGCGCATGAATCTTTTGCTCTTCTGGTTAAAGACTGTAGTTTATTTTCAATGGCTATAATTTGTCCGAACTCCCTGAATATAGTCTTTCTGTCTAAGAACTTTTTTACTTGTCGGGTTAGTATGAGAACTGTTTTTAAATCATTTTCAAAATCTTTTGTCATTATCTAAGTTAGATCAGTATCTGACTTCCTTTTTTTTCTTTATGAACGAATAGCATTATAGGCTTTTAATAGATAAAAATCATATATTCTTTAGCTATTTCGGTTAAAGATTATGATATGAGATGACTGGAATAAGATTTCTATCTACATGCATTCTTTAACTGTCGTCAACTGCTTATTGCTACCTTTTTGTAGCGAGTCATTTTTTGACATATAATCAAGAAATAGAAAATCTTTAACTGGTAAATTTTTTCTAATTATAAACCAATAAAAGTATCTTCTAATTAAAAGTGAGAACGTTTCTTAAAAAGAAATTAGCTAATTCTAAGAGTTATACAAGTTTATCTGACAAAATCAACCAAGATCTTCTCTCCTCTCTTTCCCTCTTACCAATCGAGTTTTAGAATCTCTTCTAGTAAATTTTTGAAGTCTTTTCCAGAATTTCCCTCGTATTCCAAAAGAAAACGTAAGACTCCTGCTCCTTTTGGTTAAAAACATTTAATGATATTGCTTTTTACAATATGTTTCTTTAACTATAAAACCACTAATTATAAAAGCTAAGAAAAATAAAAATGGAATCATTGTGAGAGCAATTTGATAAGCATGAATGCTATAGACAGGAGCCGCATTTACCATCTGTCCATCCCACAATTTATCAAGCAATAACCCTACAAAAGGCTGTAACGCTACGCCAGCGAAAATAATTCCCATGTTGGTTAGACCTGAAGCTGTTCCTAAAGCTTGTGGCTGATTATTATCAATCACTAACCCGAACGCAACTGCCTGGCTGGAAGAAGCAGCACCGAATAATAGAAGACAGATACTGAGCGCTGTTTTTGGTAATGCTGGGACATATAAAATTAAGCATGCACTAACAAAACCAAGTAATGCGGCTGTAATAATTGGCAGGCGACGACGCTTGATAAAATTTGTCCACCAACCAAAAATAGGCCCCCCGATGGTAATGCCAATCCAAATCAGAGAAAGCAGACCGGTAGCAAAAACATTAGAAAAATGATGTGAGCTTGTGAGAAATAAAGCTCCCCACGATGTAGCAAACAGAACTACAGGCCCCCAGATCGCAAAACCGAATAAAGCAATCCACCAAGATTGAGAGCTTTTGAAAACATCACGTAGATGGAACTTATTCTCTTTAGAGATAAATTTTTTCTCTTGAATTGATTCAAGATTCAGCTTTTTTTTAGATTTATCTTGAATAACAAACCAATTTAAAATTGCGAGGAGAAAACCAAGTAGAGCAATCAAGTAAGAAGTATTTTGCCATCCATAACTTGTTGTTAAATGAGCAACTGGGGCTGAACCAATTATAGCTCCGGTACATCCTAATACTTGAACAAGACTTGCATAAAGAGCAAAACGCTGAGAACCTAACCAATAAGCGCCTACCCATAGTGCACCAAGATAAGAAATAGAAGCGGTGAGGCCCATAATAATTCTAGCAATAACAGCAATAGGAAAACACCTTGTAAATCCAAAGACGGCAGTTGCCATAGCACAGATAAAAAGACCAAAAGAAAGCAAGCGCCGGGCACCAAATTTATCACACATCATACCTCCAGGAATTTGCATTAAGGCATAACCATAAAAGAAACCGCTAAATAAAATACTCAATTCACTTGCTTGAATTTTAAATGCGCTTAATAAGTCGTGTGCCATCGCCATCGGCATCACACGCACTAAGAAGTCATAAGCATAAAATGAGGAGGCTATGATTCCGATAATAAAAGGAACCAACCAGATATAAGATTTGGAATGCTGTGTGTTTTTTGCCATAACCACTCGCTGTGCAATATTTACATATTCGTATTTTATTCATGGATATCCCATAATAAAGCGTTGATTTTTTGTGTTTCTTTAGAAATGTCATAAGATTGAATATAATAAATTAGAGAAGGGATTCATCATATGTTGTTATTGATAGTATTCATTTTCTTTATTTCGGTTTTAATACTGTTTTTCAACTTGCTAGGATTAAGTGTCGACATTATTGCATAAAACAAGGCGAATAAGCCAGCAATTTTAATCGAAGTCAAAGGATAGTTGTTAGAAAAAGATTTTTTATCTAAAGCCGATTAGGATTAAATCCTATATTTAGAAATCTAGTGCACACTTCTTAATCATAACGCTGATTGGATAGAAAAATAAAAACTTAACGTCTGAAAGCTAAAATCTTTCTACTGAAAAAGCACTCAAAATTAATATCATGTATATATTAATAAGTACCCAATGTTTTTAAGTTTATTTAAGAATAAACGAGCAAGTGTGGAAAACCAACTCAAAGTATTATGATGAAGATAATTGATATAGAAATTTATGAGATGTTATTTAAACGAGAGATTTATTGCTAACTCTTTACATTTTTAAATTACTGTTGACTAATTACGTGGCAGGTTTAATATTAATTTTATCTAATATTATTGGGATCGATTTTTATTGTTGGAACGTTAGAAATAGATATCGGTGTTGTATTCGTTATCTTTAGAATTCCTGTGTATTTAATTATCTATAGATTATTATATTTCACTTAATATTTTACTTCTAGTTTTAAATTTTGTGTTTTTTTTATAAAGAAAGTCTATCATTATGGATTATTAAGGTGAGGTAAACAGAAAATATTATTGGTAACTACGCACGATTACTAAATTTTTAGGTAGAGTATGAGTAGATAATGATAGTAATTTAATTTAAAAGTAATATTTTTCTTATGGTGTTGCATTTATTGCGAGACGCTTGAAAGGATTAAGATTAATTGTACGAGTTAAACCTGTGGAAAAAAATCAATGATAATAGTTATAATTGTAATCACGATCTTAGTCTTATTGTTATTGTTTTCAGCAATCCATATTCTTAAAGAGTATGAACGAGAGGTCATCTTTACCTTAGGTCGTTTTTGGAAAATCAAAGGTCCCGGTTTAATTATCGTAGTACCTATTATTCAGCAAGTTGTACGTACCCACTTACGAACTGTAGTGATGGATGTACCAAGTCAAGATGTTATTTCTCGAGATAATGTATCTATTCGAGTAAACGCGGTTATTTACTTTCGAGTAATTGATCCTAAGCGAGCTGTCATTCAGGTAGAAGATTATTATGAAGCCACTAGTCAACTAGCACAAACTACATTGCGTTCAGTGCTGGGTCAACATGAATTAGATGCAATGCTATCAGAAAGAGAAAAATTAAACAAGGATATTCAAGAAATTCTGGACACAGAAACTGATGCATGGGGAATTAAAGTTTCTAATGTAGAAATTAAGCATATCGATCTAGAAGAGAGTATGGTTCGTGCGATCGCACGACAAGCTGAAGCTGAACGAGAAAGGCGAGCAAAAGTCATTAATGCTGAAGGAGAATTCCAGGCTGCACAGCGTTTAAAAGAAGCAGCTGAAATTCTAGCACAACAACCTCAGTCTTTACAATTGCGTTATATGCAAACACTAATGGACTTATCTAGCAATAAAACTTCTACCATTATATTTCCAATGCCAATCGACCTTCTGAAAGTGGTCCAAAAATCTTAGGGCATAAATTCTCCTTCAGCATTAATGACTTTTGCTCGCCTTTTTAACTTAAATAGATTATGAATAATAGATTGCAAGGTTGAGCAAATTTATTTCTATTTAGCAGATATGTTATACTTTCGGCTTCTACGATCTTTAACTATACTGAATTATTTATCTTGATCTGTCTTGGTGATTAAATCACCGATTTCACGTGTTCCTTTTATGTTCTATAATTATTTCCCCTTTCTCATCTAATGCATTGCAAGATTTTTTATTAAACATAAAGAAGCAACAATCAACCTTTGTGTTATGAAGTTCGTATATCTCCTTAGTATCGATTGTAGGATAATTCATCAATTTTTTCGCTAATCCTTACACTAGTTTTGCTACTTAAATGATTATTTAAATTTCTATTAAGAATGGCTTAAAACTCATGACAATAAGTCTAGTAATTTTTAAAAATTTTGTTAGTACTTTTTCGTTATTGTCTCTTTTAAAGTTAGAGTCACTGTCTTATTCTTAAGGATTCTTGTAATGATCAATATCATGTCATGATGCAATTACAGGTATGGCACACTATTTGATTTAAATTGATTATCTAAAATAGAAATTAAAACTTATAACTTAGTTTCAATGTCTATTTTAATTCCATAAATTATTCTTAAAAAATAAAATAAATAGCAAATGCTATTCAATTTGATTTTGATGAGGATTGAGATATTTACTAATTTGGAAAGCTTAGAAATATGATAAAGACTTTAAACTTTTAAATAACAAGCTTTCAGTAAATTATCCGAATTTGCGTTGTGATGTGATGGGATTTAGCCTAATTCTCTATCTTGAAGTTGAATAAAGAAATCACTTACTTATAGATGAAGCTAAAACCGAAATATAAATTTTAAAAATTCAAGTGAGTTAGATTTTGTTAAGTTTTTAAGATAAAAATACAGTTTTATTTTTTAAGAGGCCAACGCAGTTTTCCTATCGCCCGATAGAATCGGATATACACTAATTAGGTTAGGGCTGTTTATAAACCAACGCCCTTTGTTTCTTTTCGTCGTATGAGATAAGTTATCATGCTCCTATTTAGAAATTCTAAAACTTAAAATTATGTCTTTAATATTTAAAGATTCTGATTTGTATTTCTTCAAATCTTGGTTAAATAAAGTTTCCTAATTATTTTTGAAGATTAAGTCAGTTAAACATCGATATTTCTCATCTTTGACTAAAATTGGAATTGATTATTAATTTAATTAATTTCCTTTCATCTGATTATTTGAGTATGATTCAACACAAAAAACAAAAATCTGCGTAAATTTATAAAACTCTGGTCTGTGATTTATTATCTTGTAATAATTAATTAACGCTTATGGTTTTTTCACCTTGTTGCCAATTGCAAGGACATAATCCCTTAGTTTGCAAAGCGTCTAGCACACGCAAAACCTCCTGTGGATTACGCCCTACATTTAAATCATTGATCATGATAAACCGAATTGTTTGCTCGGGATCAACGATAAATGTAGCTCTTTCTGCAACGCCCTCATTCTCATTGAGAATTCCTAGTTGTTGCGATAAATTGCGTTGAATATCAGAGAGCATTGGGAAGGGCAGTTCATGAAGCTCTTCTTTTTCACGACGCCATGCTAGGTGAACGTATTCAGAATCTGTACTAATACCTAAAATTTGAGCATTACGACTTGCAAATTCGCTGTACAGTTTTCCAAATTCAGTGATTTCAGTAGGGCAAATAAACGTAAAGTCCTTAGGCCAAAAAAATACTACTAACCACTTATTCGGATAATTTTTTTCATCGATCTGAGTAAATGCCCTATTGATATCATTGCTAATAACACCAGTTAATGAAAATCTAGGGAATCTTCCACCAATTTTAATCATGTTTTTCTCCTTGATAAGGTTATTGAGTTCTATTTAACGAGACAACAGCTTAAAATGAAAATCAATTATTCTTATAGATTTGATAAATAAAAATTATGGTATTAGTTTCCCATATACCTTGTCTTCTGAGCTAAAAGAGAAAGCCTCCCCCAAAGCCAATAATGATTACAATTTCTTCTTCAATAACTCGCTTACCTGCCGAGGATTAGCCTTACCTACAGTAGCTTTCATAACTTGCCCAACAAAAAAAGCAAACAACTTAATTTTACCCAAGCGGTACTCGTCCACTTGCTGAGGGTTGCTCGCGATAATTACATCAATAATTTCTTCAAGCTCGCTGATATTTGTTATTTGTTTTAGGCCTTGACGTTCAATAATAGCAGCAGCGTCTCCTTTGGTACTCCACATTGCATCGAATACTTGTTTCGCCATACTGACGGATAATGTATTATCGGCGATTCTCCGTAGGAGTTCTACTAATTGCTCCGCGCTAATTGGGCTTTCGCTAATCTCAAGATTATTTTTTTTTAAAGCAGCTGCAAGATCACCAATAATCCAATTAGCAGCAAGCTTTGGAGAAATTGAGTTATCTATTTTTAATAAAGTCTCAAAATAGTTAGCAGTATCTATATCTTTGGTAAGCAATTTGATATCATAGTTGTTCAATTGATAACTTTCTTGAAAGCGGTGGTGTTTTTCTTTGGGCAACTCAGACAGCTCTTTCTTGACTGATTCAATAAATTCCGCCTTAATTTCAAGAGGCATCAGGTCTGGATCCGGAAAATACAGATAGTCACGTGCTTTTTCTTTAGTACGCATGGGCCGAGTTTCATCGCGAGCTGCATCATAAAGTCGAGTTTCTTGTGTAATTTTTTTTCCAGCTTTTAAAAGTTTTTTTTGCCGAGAAATTTCAAACAAAATAGCGCGCTTAACGAACCGAAACGAATTCAAATTTTTAATTTCTATTCGTGTTCCAAACTCCTTTTCTCCCTTAAGACGTAAAGAGATATTAACATCAAAACGAAAGGCACCTTCTTGCATGTTGGCATCACTCACGCCGATATAACGGACTAAGGTATGTAAAGTTTTTAAATAGGCTACCGCCTCTTTAGCGGAGCAAACATCTGGTTCGGAAACAATTTCTAACAAAGGATTTCCCGCTCGATTAAAATCAATACCAGAATAGCCTTGTATTTTTTCATGGATAGATTTTCCTGCATCTTCCTCTAAATGTGCGCGGGAGATTCGAATACGTTTAGAGATGCCTTCCTCAATTTCAATATTTAAATAGCCATCTTTAACAATGGGTAAAGCATATTGACTGATTTGATAACCTTTTGGTAAATCTGGGTAAAAATAATTTTTCCGAGCAAAGACAGCATGAGTTAAAATTGTGGCTTGAACAGCAAGGCCAAAACGAACAGCCAATCTTACGACTTTTTTATTTAAAACAGGTAAAATGCCAGGAAATCCTAAGTCTATTGCACAGGCTTGAGTGTTGGGTTTAGAACCGTAAGCTGTGGAAGCACCAGAAAAAATTTTTGATTTTGTAAGTAATTGCGCGTGAACTTCTAAACCAATAACAGGTTCCCATTCCATCTTATCTTCCTATTCGGGTGGCAATTTTTTATGCCAATCTGTTTCTTGTTGATAGCAGTGTACCATCTTTAATAGCTGTGATTCTTTAAAATAATTTCCAATTAATTGAGCTCCAACGGGTAGTTGGTCTATAAAACCTACTGGAAATGCAATAGCAGGTAATCCTGCAAGATTAACGGAGATGGTATAAATATCTGATAAATACATCGCAACGGGGTCTTTTGTTTTTTCACCTAATTTAAATGCTTGAGTAGGTGTTACAGGAGTTAAGATAGCATGCACCTCTTTAAACGCCTCTAAAAAATCATTTTTAATTAAATGACGTAATTTTTGTGCTTTTAAATAATAGGCATCGTAACATCCTTCTGAAAGCACGTAGGTGCCTATTATAATTCGGCACTTGACTTCAGAACCAAAGCCCTCGGTACGTGAGCGTTTGTAAAGATCTTCTAGATCGATAGGGTTAGTACAACGATATCCATAACGGACACCATCATAACGCGCCAAGTTAGAGGAGCATTCAGCAGAAGCGAGTACATAATAAGCCGGTGCAGCGTAGTTTGTATGAGGCAAACTGATGTCGACCAAAATAGCGCCCATTTTTTCGAATTCTTTTTTTACGGCTTCAATAGATTCCACTACGACTGAATCTAAATCTTCACTAAAATATTCTTTTGCCAAACCAATCTTTACACCTTTTAAAGTTTGGCTTAATGTAGATGAATAATCAGGAGTTTCTTTGTTTATACTTGTAGAATCTCTTTTATCATGAGCTGCCATAACGTTAAGAAGCAAAGCAGCATCCTCAGCCGTTTGGGTTAATGGCCCGCCCTGATCTAAACTTGAGGCAAAAGCAATCATGCCATGACGAGAAACGCGACCATAAGTAGGCTTTAGTCCGGTGACGCCACATAAGGCGGCAGGCTGACGAATAGATCCGCCAGTATCAGTTCCTGTTGCTCCTGGAATTATTCGGGCTGCTACAGCAGCCGCAGAACCACCTGAAGAGCCACCTGGAATGCAAGTGATATCCCATGGATTTTTAACAGGCCCGTAATAACTATTCTCATTAGAAGAACCCATTGCGAATTCATCCATATTGGTTTTACCGATTAAAATTGTTCCGGCTGCTTTAAAACGCTCTACAACAGTAGCATCGTAAGGAGCAATAAAATTATCGAGCATTTTGGATGCACAACTGGTTTTAATCCCTTGGGTACAAAAAATGTCTTTATGAGCAATTGGAATGCCAGTAAGAACTGTTGCTTCATCTCTGGCTAAAAGTGCGTCAGCTATTTTAGCTTGTTCTATAGCTTGCTCCTCGCTAATGGTAATAAAACAGTTTAGTTTTGGATTAATTTTTTTAACTCGATCGAGAAAATGCTGCGTAAGTTCCAAACTCGATATTTTCTTGTTGTGTAAGTTTTTGCTTAATTCAACTATAGTTTTTCGGTGCATATTTTTATCTGTTATTCTTTACTCTCAATCATTACAGGAACTATATAAAGTCCAGCCTCTACCTGAGGTGCATTTTTTTGTAATAAAGTACGTTGATTCATTTCAGTAACAATATCTTTTCGAAGAGCTTGTGTTCCATTAAAAGAATACACGAGAGGTTCGATATGTGTTGTGTCTATTTGATTCATTTTATCAACAAGCCTAAGAATTGCATTTAAATTTTGTTCCAGTAATTGACTTTCACTTTTAGAAATGATGAGTTTGGCTAAATCTGCCGTTTTATCAATATTGATTTTGTTTATGAACATTATTCAATCCATCCATATAATGATGTGTATTATACAGAAGATCAGCAATGGAAGATAGGTTTGAATAGCGCTCAAGAGAAAGCACTTAATCAATAAGATGGATGTTCTCTGATTCCTTGTTTTCTAGTTTAATTCTCGATTAAAGTAAGTTCATATTTTTTTTAATGTTTTGATAGAGTCAATAAAAAAGAATTTTCATGTTTAAAAAAATACGTGGCCTTTTTCAAATGACATTTCAATTGATTTAGGTACAAGCTAATACCCTAATTTATATGTAGTTAAACAGGGTTGGTATTATTTTACATGAACTTTCAGTAGTGACTATTCGAAAAGATGTTCATGATGAACAAGAAAGCGTTGTAGCTGTTAGTACAGAAGCTAAGCGCGGCTAGTTTTGGCCGCACTCCTGGTAGTGTACTTGCAGCTCGTCCATTTGAAGAATGGTGTGATTGCTGATTTCCATGTCACTGAGAAAATGTTGCAATACTTTTCCATAAAGTTCATAAAACTCGTTTTTTACGTTCCAGCCCTCAAGTTTTAATTTGCACACCTTGTGTGGTGTTGTTGTACCACGCAGGTAGAGCGTCGTGTAATTAAAGAGTCTGCTTTGGGGGCACAAGAGCAGGAGCTCGTGAAGTATATCTGATTGAAGAACCATTGCAGCAGCAATTGGCGCTAGCTTACCGGTTGAGGAAATCAGTGGGCTATGGTGGTTGGTGTGGATATGAGCGGTGGTACAAACAACTGAAGTAGCGATTATTTCTTTAGAGCAGGATTTTATATGCTGAATCTGTACGTACGGTATGTATCGGTGATGATCGTTTCGATAAAGCTATCATCAATATATGTTCGTCGTAATTATGGAGCATTTATTGGTGAAGCTACAGCAGAAAGAATTAAACACGAGATTGGCTCAGCATTTCACAGAAATGAAACTAAAGAAATTGAATACGTAGTCGAAAGTTAGCAGAAGGTGTTCCCCGTAGTTTTGCGCTTACTAAATAAAGAGATTCTTGAAGCTTTTCAGGAAGCTCTTTCAGGAATAGTCAGCGCGCGGTTCATGGGACTTTTAGAACAAGCGCCGCCCCCTTAAATTGGCACTGATATTAAAGAACGGGGAATGGTGCTGACAGGTAGGTAGAGCCTTATTATTATTAAAAGATATTGATCAGTTTCTAGTGGAAGAAACAGGTCTATCTGTTGTAATTGCGGAAGATCTGCTCACCCGTGTAGCTTGTTGGTGGGGTGATAGGCAAGCTTTGAAATTAATGCGATCAATGAGCAGAGAATTTCTTTCACAAGATTAATGTTTAACAATAAGGAAAAATTGATAAGGCGAATGAGAGGAGAACATCATTAAATTAATTTTTAAACGTTCTTCAATATTTAGATCTGGGTTGCGAGCTCTTTTTTATATGGGCTTATTAATTATAAGCCTAATTGTTTTGAATCAAAAATCAGAATTTTTTCATAAGATAGTGCTAATCTGTCATTAGTCGTGCTTCCTATTCAATATTTACTAAATGCACCGATTAAAACAATGTGTTGGATTGTCGATATTATCATTCAATAACAGTTAGTGGCAGATAATGCGCGCGTCTGCATATACATGCGTGGTTACTAAAGAATCGAGATTACAAAAACTTCTGTTTCTTGAACGAGAAAACGCCCAGTTACGTAAATTATTAAAATCAATCAGATAGATACCATACGAATACTTGTATCTAATTATTTAGGTGCGGATTTAGACCCAAATCTTCAACAAGTTACATATTGATAGAAGAACATAATCCCATATTTATGTAAGACAAACCGTTTTAGAGGCTTATGGTATTTTTGGTCAAGTAATTAATGCAAGCTTTCTAACTAAATTAAAGTTATGTTAATTTCCAATCCAAAGAGTGTTATTCCTGTTCAGAATTACCAAAATGGTATTCGTGCTATTGTGGCAGTTGGCATAGGAGGCTCTGGAAAATTAATACTAGTTAATGTCCCACAAATATTAGCAATTATCCAATAAGGTGATATCTTTTATGTCTTCTAGGCTTGGGTTATGCTATCCAAAATAGGGTAATCCGGTTGGGATAGTTTCCAAGTAAACACATAATCCTGCTAAACGTTTTTCTACAATTATCCTTCGGACATCAGCCCCATGTTAGGCCAGTCGCAACAAGTATTAATGATTTGGCCCCATATAGGGCTTTTTAACAAATGCTGTATGAGAAGAGTTAGCGTCTTTTTCAATTAGAGACTAAATAAAGTGGAAAATAATAACTTTAAACGAAGTGTTTTCATTGAACTCACTTTTTTGGCAGGGATGATGTTAACTATTCTACCTCTTCCCAAATGGGTTGTATGGTATCAACCTGTCTGGGTTTTTATGATTCTTTTATTTTGGATGATTGCTATTCCTTATCAAGTAGGAATCGGAACAGCTTTTACAGTAGGTATTTTGCTTGATTTGCTTACGGGAACCATTTTGGGATAACGCGCACTAATATTTACTTGTCTTTCTTATTTTTTCATTCGTTTTCAAATCATTATTCATAGTCTTCCTGCTTGGCAACAAATGATATTGGTTTTAATCACTACAGTAGTAGTGTATCTCGCGTTACAATATTGGATTATGTTGATAGTGAGTTCTTCCCTATTGACTGGAGAATACTGGATGCCTTTCATAAGTACTACACTTTTATGGCCATGGCTGAGATTTTTATTAAATGATTACCAACATTAAATTGGGCTGATGAATGTTGAAATTTTAGTGCGTCGTTGTGGAAAATGGTTGCTAATAATGGCGGTGAGTGTCATCATTCTCTTCGCTATATTAATTAATGTCGCCCGTTTTACAATTCCTGTTCTTAATCATAAGCGTCATTTTTTTGAACGATGGGCGAGCAATTTTTTACATCAATCGGTGCATATTGGTGGTATTAAAGCTAATTGGTATGGACTTGATTTTGTTGTTAGCTTTCGAAATGTTTTTATTATCAACTCTGTTCATCAGAAATCACTGTTACACATCAATCAGCTTTCTGTTAGAATTAATCCATTTCTTAGCCTATTTCATTGGCAATTGTTACCTAGTCATTTAGTGCTTTCTGGAGCTCAATTTGATGTTTCTGAAACAGAAAATGGAAGGCTGCATGTATGCGGCATAACTAATTTCAATCATAAATATGTGTTGACTAATTTAGGAGATGAAAAAAACATTCTTTTTTGGATGTTAAAGAAATCTAGTATCACGCTAAAAGCGATTAGCATCAATTATCACACATTTCATGGAAATCTAATTCCTATTAGTAATTTTTGTGTTGAGATAAGTAATGGAATTTTACATCATCAGATGACTGGATTTGGGAATTTATCGAAAGAAGTTCTAATGCCATTTCAATTTTTGATTATTACTTCCTTCAATAATACAAGTCTTTATGTTGAAGCTAAAAAAGTAATTTTTAAACAATGGCTAGATAGTTATTTTTTACAGAAGTATCTCAAAAATTTGTCAGTGTCATCTGGAGAAGGCGATATACAATTATGGGCAAGATTTTATAAGGGAATTCTTAAATCAATACAAAGCTTGATGATAGGTAATCATATTCGATTGGCCTTTAATCAAAGCCATCTGTTATTACTCGATCACATTTCAGCAAATTTATTTTGGCGACCCTATACGGATGGTTGGGGATTAATAGGCGATCATGTTTTTTTGCAAACAGGAGGAAAAAAATGGCTGGAAAATAGTTTCGGCGTGCGTGTTATTTATGAGAATTTAGTCCCTATGATTTTATTTAAAACAAATTACCTTCGCTTAAAAGACATCTATCCACTTGCTAACAGAATAAGGCACTGGCCGGAAAAATTTCAAAAACTTTATCGAAAGATTCAACTATCCGGAGAGTTCCATAATTTCAGTTTGTTTTATTTTCCAGATAAAAAAAGACCTTACTATCACATAAAAACAGATTTTACTGCTTTAAGTGTTCAACCTCGAGATCATTTGTCCAGTGGTTCGCAATTATTCGGTTCAATAGATTTAACTCCTTCAAGAGGAAAACTGCAATTACAATCGAACACTAGTGTGATTAAAATTCCGAGAGTTTTTAAAAATCCCCTTACATTAAAACAATTACATTTAATTACTCAATGGTATCAGAGCCATAAGGGATGGAATATTAATGTATTACGATCATATGTAGTTAGTAGAAATTGGCAATGGTGGGGAAAAGTAAATTTATTTTTGCCTGTGAACAAATCACCTTATATTTCTTTACAAGGTAAATTCAAAGTAGAAAATGTACATAGCATCAAATCTTACTTACCCTATCGTTACATGAGTTCCAATCTATCAGACTGGTTGAATAAAGCATTTATATCTGGAAAAATAACTACAGGCACTGTAAATTTAAAAGGCCCGCTTAAGAAATTTCCTTTTTCCCACAAAGAAGGGTATTTTAATGTCGTTGCTGATGTGAATGGGGTTACGTTACATTACAATTCTAAATGGCCAAATCTTCAAAATATTGATGGTACAATTGCTTTTCACAACGATGGTTTAGATGTTTTTGCAGATCGTGCAGAAATCATGGGAAATCCTTTGAACCATTTAAGGGCCACTATTGCTCATTGGGCTCACCCTATTTTGGTAGTTAGTGGAAATGCTGTTTCTAATCTAGCAGACGGTTTTCGTTTTCTGCAAGCAACTCCTCTTTTAATAGCTAAAAAAGTCAAAGCTATTGTTCCAAATGGGCCTTTGAAGATAAATTTAAATCTGAAAATGCCGGTAAATCAGCGTAGGGTGAATGCAAAAGTAGATGGACATTTATTCGTTAATAACGCGCAACTATTCTTAAAAAACTGGGGAATAAAGCTTGATAAAATCACTGGAAATTTTAATTTTGTTAACGAAAATTTTTCAGCCGACCATATTGAGGCTCAATTCTTGAATTCACCAATTAATTTTTCCATTGCTACTACAAATCAAGGCACATCTCCACCAGTGTTTCAGATTAGGATGAATGGGCAAATTCCAGCAAAGATGTTACGAAAGCAGTTTAATTTTCCAATTTTAAATTATTTATCTGGATTCACTTCCTATCGTGCATTATTAAAACTACGAAGCAACAAAGATTCTATAGCCAATAGTTTTTTTCTGATAACTAATTTAATTGGGATTAGATCCATGCTACCCCCACCTTATTCTAAATTAGCGCAAGATTCTGCTCTTTTAAATTTGATCTCATTTTTTCGCAATAATAAAATCTTGGTAATTAAAGTCCATTATAAAAATCATTTGATAACCAAAGCAGATACATGGTTTGGTTTGTCTCCTCGACACGAAGGTTGGACTGTAAATATAAATAGCCCTTTGATTATAGGCGACCTTTCAATCCCTTCTGATCAACGTCAATGGAAAGGGTATTTTTTACGTTTTTACCTGCCTAATAAAAAAGCAAAAGATAAGAAAATGAAATGGAATCCTAAAGAATTGCCACCTATTAATTTAGCAATTAACGATTTTCGTTATGGTAAGAATTTATCAGGTAAATTAGTACTGCAGACGTCGCGAATAAGAACCGGGTTAAATATTGATAATTTTACTGCAATAAGTCCCTTATTTTATATTAGAGCTACAGGAAAATGGCAGCAAAAAAAGGATCAGACAGAAACACGACTAGTAGGACAGTTTGTTAGCCACAATTTAGGAGGGCTTCTTAAGAAATGGAAGGTTACTCAAGTTCTCGAAGGAGGAAAAGGTCGAACTGATTTTTCGTTACAATGGTCGGGATCACCTGATCAATTTGTAGCTGCTCAGTTAAGTGGAAGTATTAAAATTAATTTTTATCAGGGACGTATAACAGAACTAACGAAAGGAGCTGAATCCGAATTGGGCCTTGGTCGCCTACTTAATTTATTTAGTTTACAATCATTACCAAAACTACCAGTTAATCTTGCTAATTTTTCTAAAAAAGGATTTGCATTCAATGTATTTAAGGGGAATTTTTCTTTATCTAAAGGAATTGCTAAGACCAAAGACGCTTCTTTGGTGGGAGATATTGCCTGGGTTCAGATTAGAGGTCTTATTGGATTTGTAAATAAGGATTATGATTTTCATTTAGAAATTATCCCAAATATAACTTCTACCTTGCCGTTGATTGTGAGTCTTGCCGACGGACCTTTAGCAGGCGTTATTACCTGGGTCGCCAGTCAAGTTTTAGCACCACATGTTGGAAAAGCAGCTAAGGTGAATTACCATATTTTGGGATTTTGGAATAAGCCAGCAGTTATCTTACCGACTTTTTCTGGTAAAATTTTTAAATGCACTAAATAAATAAGAAAATAAAAACTATGAGTGACTTAATTCAAATTGCTACTGATTCTCTCTTAAAACCTTTTAATCTTAATGCTAATAATTTGGAAAAAATCGTGGGGAGAGTTATGGGCCCTTCTATTGATAGTGCTGACATTTTTTTGCAAAGCATTCAAGAAGAAAGTTGGGTATTAGAAGAGGGTATTGTGAAAGAAGGTGATTTTTCCATTAATCAGGGATTTGGATTACGAGTTATTAGCGGTGAAAAAACTAGCTTTGCTTATGCTGATGATATTAATGCGAAAGCTTTGCTACGAGCAGCACATTCTACAAAGAGCATTTCTTATTTTGGAGGCTCTACATTTATAGATACTTTACATAAAGTATCTATTAAACCTCTTTATTCTCCGCTTAATCCTATTAATTCCATGACTACCATGGAGAAGGTTGAATTACTAAAATGTATCGATCGATATACTCGGGCTAAAGATCCTCATGTAAAGCATGTAACTGTTAGCTTGACAGGAAATTATGAAGTCATATTGGTTTTAAATAGTGAGGGATTAATAGCAGCTGACTTGCGACCATTGGTGAATCTCAGAGTCCATGTTATTGTAGAACAAAATGGTCACCGAGAGCAAGGCTCTGGGGGCGGAGGTTCTCGATGTGATTATGGTATGTTTTTATCAACCGCTTATTCCTATGCGGATAAGGCTGTTCGTCAAGCATGTCAAAATTTAAAGGCTGAAAATGCGCCGGCGGGTACTTTACCTGTGGTCTTAGGACCTGGGTGGCCAGCAATTCTCCTTCACGAAGCTATTGGACATGGTTTAGAAGGTGATTTTAATCGCAAAGGAATCTCTGCTTTTAGTGGACGAGTAGGTCAGCGAGTTGCTTCTCCCTTATGCACAGTGGTAGATGATGGAACCATTCTGAATAGACGAGGCTCCTTAAGTATAGACGACGAAGGGACTGTAACGCAAAAAACAACTTTAATTGAGAATGGAATTTTAAAAAATTATATGCAAGATCGTCATAATGCTCATTTAATGAAAATGACGCCAACAGGTAATGGTCGTCGTGAATCATATTCACATTTGCCACTGCCTCGTATGACTAATACTTACTTATTACCAGGTAAAAGTGATCCACGAGAAATAATTGCTTCAGTAGAAAAAGGATTATATGCCGTAGATTTTTCTGGAGGTCAAGTTGATATTACTTCAGGAAAATTCGTTTTTTCTGCTAGTGAAGCCTATTTAATTGAAAAAGGAAAAGTCACACGGCCTGTTAGGGGTGCTTCCTTAATTGGTAATGGACCTGATGTATTAACTAAAGTATCAATGGTAGGAAGTGATATAGCACTTGATTCCGGAATGGGTATTTGTGGGAAAGCAGGGCAACTAGTTCCTGTTGGAGTAGGACAACCAACCATTAAAGTAGATGCTTTGACGATAGGTGGAACTGAACAATACTAGATCAGACACTATTTCATTAGCTTTTGTTTATGTAGTCCTTACACCTTATTATATGAAGAGATTTTCTTTTAAAAGCATTAAAAGTAGGTGGTATTACTTAAGAAGCTCCTAAATTCTTCTAAAAATAAAGTCTTATGCTTGACAGGCAGGGAAATCAGTTGGTATAACCTGAAGAATTAAGGAAAGGGTAAAAACCCGACCATTAATTGATGGAACTACCGAGAGGAATTTATGAATAAAAATGATCTCATTGAAGTCATGGCAAAATCAGCTGATATTTCGAAAAATGCAGCGACTCAAGCTCTGGATGCATTTATTGATTCTGTGACGAAATCATTGCAAAAACATGAGGATATTGTTTTGATTAACTTTGGGAGCTTTAAAGTGAGCCAACGCGCAGCTCGCACTGGACGTAACCCACAAACAGGTATACCTATGCGAATTCCGGCCAGTACAGTGGTGAGATTTTCAGCTGGCAAAAAGCTTAAAGAAGCTTTAAATAAATAAGAAAATTAGGCTTGATTAACCTAAATATATTCGCTATCTTCATTGCCCCAGATTATTCAGTAATGTTGGGGCAGTGCTTTGATGTGTATCCGAGAATGTTATAGTGAGAATGTCAAAGTTTAGCAGTAACGGAACATATTGTGGGTGCTTAGCTCAGTTGGTAGAGCGTCGCCCTTACAAGGCGAATGTCAGGGGTTCGAATCCCTTAGCACCCATTTGAACGATCGGAAGACTGAGGACAGAAATAAACTTCTATCGCTGTCGGTCTTTTTTTCGCATTTTTTTTGCAGAGGAGTGGTAGTTCAGTTGGTTAGAATACCGGCCTGTCACGCCGGGGGTCGCGGGTTCGAGTCCCGTCCGCTCCGCCATGTTATATGAGTCATTAAGTTTTATATAGGTCATAAGTTAATGTGTATATTGCGAAACTTCCACAATTATTTCATACTTTCTAACCTTGCATATAAGAAGTTGAATTATACTCTTCTCTTTTTTAAGATAATTCTCATCATTGGATAATGCTCATCATTATTATTTTCTCTCTCTATTTTCGCTTAAAAAATTTCAAATTTATTTGTAATCTAGCTCAAAAGAAAGTAAGATACTTAATTTAAGAGTGCATGTAAGAATTACATCAAAATAATCGAGACGTTGCTTGTTTTGCAAGAAAACAGATAATTTTTTCCTGTGTAGTTTCAGTAGTTTCTCTAAAAAATTATTTGGCTAGTAGATCTATAACAGATAATTTATAACGTAAATGAAACTAGCAATTGAAAAATGCCTAGGAAAATCCTATTCCTATTAATTAGCATACTTTAGTTATGTTTCTTGTCTCATATTTCTCAAGGAGACTAAAGTAACGTATTGAAGTTTTTTGTTAGAACTTGAAGTACTATACTCTCAAAAGTAAACAATGAAGAGCGCGGTGGTGTGATGCGTAAATTATGGAAATGTATCTAAAATAAGAGAATGATATTCTCTAGGAAGCCTGGGTTTACTTGGCAAGAAAGTTTTCGGTAAACCCTAATCATGATACGAGGTAGTCTAACTGCTATGTTAAATCATAAATAAATTTCTTTGTGCATAGGAAGAAAGGTGAGAATCTTAAAAAAGACTCAATTTCTGTATGTAGGGGCTATAAAGTCATAGGAGGGTAAATCATATGAATCGTCGTCCATTAGTGGCGGGCAATTGGAAAATGAATGGGAGTACTAAAACCGTTGCCAGACTATTAGAGGAGCTAAAAAATGGATGCGAGCGTGTAGAAACGGCGAAGCTAGTTATTTTTCCTCCTTATATCTTTATTCCACAATGCAAAGAAGCTCTATTGCGAACTCAAATCTCTTGGGGAGCTCAAGACGTCTCAGAGCATGAAGTTGGATCTTACACAAGTGAAATATCAGGGGCCATGTTGCGCGATTTTTCGTGCCATTATGTTATTGTCGGTCATTCTGAAAGGCGAAAGTTGCATGGTGAAACAGACGAATCTGTGGCTCGTAAAGTAAAGAAAGCCCTAGAGCATGGAATTCGTCCTATACTTTGCGTCGGAGAAACTAAAACACAGTATGCGGCAGACAAAACCTTAAAAATCGTTCAAGAACAGCTTGCGGTTATATTAAGTATGCACGATAATCAGATATCATTAGACAATATCATAATTGCTTATGAACCAATATGGGCTATTGGAACAGGTAAAAGCGCTGCGCCTATCCAGATAGAAAAAATCCATTCTGCTATCCGGGAACAATTATGGCAATATGACGCTACATTAGCTAAGAATACACAAATTTTATACGGAGGTAGTGTAAAACCTGAGAACGCAAAAGCTTTGTTTGAAATGGAAAATATTGATGGTGCTTTGGTAGGAGGAGCTTCTTTAGAAGTGGAACAATTTTTAAAAATAGGAGAACAATGCAATCAATTATATTAATTATTCATGTACTGATTGCAAGTTGCTTGATTGGATTAGTATTATTACAACATAGTAAAGGAGCAGATGCAGGCGCTGCTTTTGGTAGCGGTGCTTCTAATACCATGTTTGGAAGCATGGGTGCAACACCCTTTTTTATGAAAGTGACAATTATTTTGGCAGCTGGCTTTTTTGCTACGAGTATTGGGCTTAGTTATCTAGCGTCACATTACTCAGGTGAAGGGATAAAAACGCAACCTTTACGGAGGACAGAACAACCACTTAAAAATTTTCAACCTGGAACAAAGATACTCGATACTCACGCTCAATTGACATTGCCGAAGTGGTGGAAACTGGTAGACACGCTGTCTTGAGGGGGCAGTGGGAAAAAGGCCCGTGCCGGTTCAAGTCCGGTCTTCGGCACCAGTTCAGCTGTTGTCAAGAAGGTTTTGTTATACTCTGTATAAATGTAGTAAGATCAAACCTGACAATTTAGCAAGTACTAGTTAGTAAATACTAGACCTATCCTTTGTACTTTTCGGGGAGATTTTGATTTTTATTTTTAACGGAAATAACGCGTGTTAGCAGATTATTTTTCAATCTTAGTGTTTATTGGTATAGGTATTTTTATCGGAATAATAGCTCTGACAATAGGTTGGTTCTTAGGCCCTCGTCGGCCGTATAGGGATAAATTATCTCCCTATGAATGTGGTTTTGAAGTTTTTCACGACGCTCGATTACCTTTCAATGTCCGTTTTTATCTAGTAGCCATTCTCTTTATTATTTTTGATTTAGAGACTGCTTTTTTATTTCCATGGGCTGTTGTTTTACAGCATATTGGTTGGTTAGGATTTTGGGCAATGATAGTTTTTCTGACGATTTTAGTAGTCGGGTTTATTTACGAATGGAAACATGGCGCTTTAGATTGGGAATAAATGAAGCAATTATTAAACAGAGAAGGTTTTCTTCTTGCATCGATTAATGATTTAGTTCGATGGGCTCGCAGTAGTTCTTTATGGCCTATGACATTTGGTCTCGCATGCTGCGCGATTGAAATGATGCAATGTGCTTCTTCTCGTTATGATTTAGATCGATTTGGAGCAGGTCTGTTTCGTCCAAGCCCACGTCAATCCGATGTAATGATTGTGGCCGGTACATTGTGTAACAAGATGGCTCCTGCATTACGTAAAGTTTATGATCAGATGACCGAGCCTCGATGGGTAATTTCTATGGGTTCTTGTGCAAATGGAGGAGGATATTATCATTATTCCTACTCTGTAGTACGGGGTTGTGATCGAATTGTACCAGTTGATGTATACGTACCAGGCTGTCCGCCCACAGCAGAAGCTTTATTTTACGGCATCATTCAGTTACGAAACAAAGTTCGGCACCAAAATATATTTAATCGAAAAGATTTAAAGGATCAGAATGTCTGATAGAAAAAATTTGACTAAGACTATTAAAAATCGTTTTTCGACTCTTATAGAAAACTTGGATGATGAGCTTGATATACCAACGATAGAATTACTTCCTATCTCTCTTCTAGAGGTATGCATGGCTTTGCGAGATGAGCCTCCTTTTCATTTTGAATTATTATTAGATATTTGTGGTGTGGATTATTTAGAATATGGTACTAGCGAATGGAGTACTGAAAAAACAACAAACACAAGTTTTAGTCGTGGTTTTAGAAAAAGCATAAAAGAACAAACGATTTCTTGGGATAAACCACGCTTTGCTATTGTTTATCATTTATTGTCATTACGTAATAACCAACGTTTGCGGTTGAAAGTTTATGTTAATGATGATGCTCCGATGGCGCCCTCCGTTATTAAGGTATGGAATTCGGCAGATTGGTATGAACGAGAAGCCTTTGATCTATTTGGAATTGTTTTTGATGGACACCCCGACTTACGACGATTATTAACCGATTATGGTTTTATAGGTCATCCTTTCCGTAAGGATTTTCCTTTAATTGGAGAGGTTGAGCTTCGTTATGATGCAGCACAACAATGCTGTGTTTACGAACCTGTAAGTATTCAACCTCGAGTATCAGTGCCAAAGGTCATTCGCTCCGATAACCGATATAAAAAGGACGAATAAATGGCTAAAATTCGTAATTTCACTTTTAATTTCGGGCCGCAACATCCTGCGGCTCATGGTGTGTTGCGACTTATTGTTGAAGTAGATGGTGAAGTAATCCAACGCGTGGATCCTCATATTGGCTTATTACATCGTGCTACAGAAAAATTAGCAGAAAGTAAACCCTATAATCAAACAATTGGTTATATGGATCGTTTGGATTATGTATCAATGATGGCTAATGAACATGGTTATGTTTTGGCGATTGAAAAATTATTAGGAATTGAGCCACCTATGCGTGCGAAATATATTCGCACACTATTTGATGAAATCACACGCATATTAAATCATTTATTATGGTTAGGCGCTCATGCATTGGATGTGGGAGCGGTAACCGTCTTTCTTTACTGTTTTCGTGAACGAGAAGATTTAATGGATTGTTATGAGGCTGTATCTGGCGCGAGAATGCATGCTACCTATTATCGCCCTGGTGGTGTTTATCGTGATTTACCTGATAGCATGTCAAAATATAAGCCTTCGTATTGGCATAGTGAAAAAGAAGTTAAAAAATTAAATAAAGTTCGAGAAGGTTCTTTGTTAGATTTTATTTGGGATTTTACCGAGCGATTCCCCAAATTAGTAGATGAGTATGAAACACTATTAACAGACAATCGGATTTGGAAACAACGCACTGTGGGTATTGGAGTTATTTCCCCGGAACGAGCTTTACAATTAGGTTTTACAGGACCAATGTTACGTGCATCAGGTATCAAATGGGACCTTCGAAAAAAACAACCTTATGCGGCTTATAGTCAAGTAGATTTTGATGTTCCTATCGGTAGTAAAGGTGATTGTTATGATCGTTATCTAGTTCGCGTTGAAGAAATGCGGCAATCCAATCGAATTATTCGTCAATGTGTAGAATGGCTGCGTAAAAATCCTGGACCTATAATGATCGATAACCATAAAATCGTGCCACCAAAACGTGAAGCAATGAAACGTGATATGGAAGCGCTCATTCACCATTTTAAATTATTTACTGAAGGTTATATTGTTCCCGAAGGGGAAGCTTACGCAGCTGTAGAGCAACCCAAAGGTGAATTTGGAATTTATATCGTTTCTGATGGAGCAAATAAACCCTATCGTGTTAAAGTACGCGCGGCAAGCTATCCCCATCTGGCTGCAATAAATGAAATGTGTCGTGGACATATGATTGCTGATTTAGTCACTATTATCTCTAGTATTGATATTGTTTTTGGTGAGATAGATCGCTAATGAAGAAAGAAGTTAGCGCATTATCTTTCATTATTAGTGAAGAGGTGGAAAAAGAAATTGGCCTTTGGTTAGTAAAATATCCAAGTAATCAAAAAAGATCAGTTATTGTACCTGCGTTGTTATTTGTACAAAAACAAAATGGCGGATGGTTAAGCAGAGTAGCGATGAATGCTGTAGCGGATTATCTAGAACTACCGAGAGTATGGGTTTATGAAGTAGCTACTTTCTATGAAATGTATAACTTAAAACCGATTGGTAAACATAAAATTGGAATTTGTCAAAATATATCTTGTTTTTTACGCGGAAGCGACGAAATTGTTGCGTGTATTAAAAAGCACTCAGGAATTGATTTTAATGAAACCACGCCCGACGGCTTATTCACCCTGAAAAGTGTGGAATGCATGGCGGCTTGTGGGGGAGCACCTATGTGCCAGATTGATGATCATGAATATTACGAAAATTTAACGCCAGAAAAAATGTTAGCCATAATTGATAAATTAGAGCAGGAGTCGAAAACAAATGCTTCTTAATGCGGTTTGCTATCGTACTCTTCATTTGGCTGAACCTTGGACACTAAAATCATACGAGAGTATTGGGGGCTATAAAGTATTACGCAAAATTCTTAAGGAAAAAATACCATCTGAAAAAATCATTAATGAAATTAAAGAATCTTTCTTACGAGGTCGCGGTGGCGCTGGTTTCCCAACGGGATTAAAATGGAATTTTGTTCCTCGTGATATTCAAGGACAAAAATACGTTATCTGTAATTCTGACGAAAGTGAGCCTGGCACGTTTAAAGATCGTGATATTTTACGGTTTAATCCTCATCAATTATTAGAAGGAATTGTAATTGCTTGCTATGCGCTAGGAGCAACGGTTGGTTATAATTTCTTGCGCGGTGAGTTTTGGGAACCTTTCAATCGGTGTGAACAGGCGTTATTGGAAGCACGAGGAGCTGGATTAATTGGAAAAAATATTTTGAATTCAGGCATTGATATTGAAATTCACAATCATTTTAGTGCTGGTGCGTATATTTGTGGCGAAGAAACAGCGCTCATGAATTCCTTAGAAGGAAAACGAGGATGGCCCCGATTTAAACCACCTTTTCCGGCTAATTTTGGTTTATACGGACGCCCTAGTGTTATTAATAATACGGAAACTTTTGCTTCTGTACCGGTGATTTTAGAAAAAGGAGGAAAATGGTTCGCCAATTTGGGGCCATCAAAAAATGGTGGGACTAAAATTTTTTCTGTAAGTGGGCACGTTGCAAGACCAGGAAATTATGAAGTTCCCTTAGGAATTTCCTTTACTGATTTATTGGAATTAGCAGGAGGCATGTATAAGGGTGTTGAATTAAAAGCAGTTATTCCAGGTGGCAGTTCAATGCCTATATTGCCAGCCCATATTATAATGAAAGCTACTATGAGTTTTGATGGAATAATAGAGGCGGGCTCTATGCTAGGATCTGGAGGTGTGATGGTAATGAATCAATCTACCTGTATGGTGAAAGTATTAGAGCGAATTTCCAAATTTTATATGCATGAATCCTGCGGCCAATGTACACCTTGTCGAGAAGGAACAGGATGGATCTATCGTTTAGTGCATCAAATTGAAAGAGGCAAAGGAACGAAGCGAGATTTAAAACAACTTAGTCGAATAGCTAAGGGTATCGAGGGTCGTACTATTTGCGCATTTGGAGAGGCATCTGCATGGCCTGTTAGTGGGATGCTAAAACATTTTTATGACGAGTTTGCTTATCATGTGGAACGTGGGAAATGTATGGTATGAATAATAAGTTTATAAAACGGCAAAGAATATGGTTGAACTCGAAATAGACGGTAAAAAAACAACAGTGGAAGAGGGGGTCTCCATTATCGAAGCTGCGAATGAAATGGGTATTTATATACCGCATTTCTGTTACCATAAAAAATTATCTATTGCAGCTAATTGTCGAATGTGTTTGATCGAGATTGAAAAATCTGGAAAGCCACTTCCTGCCTGTGCGACTCCAGTCACTCCTGGCATGAGGGTATTCACCAAATCTAAAAAAACTATCGAAGCTCAGCACTATGTAATGGAATTTTTGTTAATCAATCATCCGCTGGATTGCCCTGTTTGTGATCAAGGAGGTGAATGTGCATTGCAAGATCTAGCGATGGGTTTTGGTCGATCGTATTCCAATTATGAAGAAACAAAACGAGCTGTCTTTAGTGAAAATATTAGCCCATTGATTGAAACTGAAATGACTCGTTGTATTCAATGTACCCGTTGCGTACGATTTGGAGAAGAAATTGCTGGCCTTCCTGAGCTTGGAGTCATTAATCGTGGCGAGAAAGAGGCGATATCAACTTATGTTAAGCATTTTATGCAATCAGAAGTATCTGGGAATATTATCGATATTTGTCCTGTAGGTGCATTAACGGATAAACCCGCACGGTATCAAGAACGAGGATGGGAACTTCACGAGGTTTTTTCCATAGCGCCACACGATTGTGTGGGAGGAAACATTTTTTTACACAGTCGGCAGAAAGCATCTGCTCCTCAACGTAAAATTATGCGTGCTGTTCCCTGCGAAAATGAAATGATAAACGAAACTTGGATGAGTGATCGCGATCGCTTCAGCCATTTTGGGCTCTATCATCCATCTCGTATTTATCAGCCGCGCATAAAAAAAGAGGGACGATGGATAGAAGTTGCTTGGGAAGAAGCTTTTAAAATTATTACGGATCGCACAAAAGCTCTTATTAAGAAATATGGCGTAAATCAGTTGGGCGCGCTAGTATCACCTAACTCTTCAATTGAAGAACTTTATTTATTCCAAAAATGGTTTCGGGGATTGGGTAGTTCTAACATCGACCATCGGGTTCGTTGGCAAGATTTTAGTGATCAAGACAAATTTGCGACTTTCCCTAATTTGGGGCTGCCTATCGCTGAAATTGAAAAGTTGAATGCTATTTTGTTAATCGGATCTAATATCCGTTTTGAACAACCTCTGATTAGTCACCGAATTAATAAAGCCTGCTCTGAGGAAGCCAAGGTATTAGCTATTAATCCGATGGACTTCCCTTTTGTTTTTGACCTTGAAGAAAAGTTGATTGTTTCACCAACAACATTAGTAAACGCCTTAGCTCAGGTAGCTAAAATATTAGGAGGCAATATCGTGCCTAAAATTTTAAAAGGTGTTTGCTCTGAAAGAAAGGCAAAAAAGATCGCGGAAATTCTAAAAGCATCCCGAAAAGTGGCTATTTTCTTAGGAGAACATGCATTACATCATGAGAATGCTGCTGTCATCCGAGCTCTCGCACAATTTATTGGACAGCAGAGTGAAGCAAGTTTGGGCCTTCTTACCGAAGGGGCAAACAGTGCTGGTGCTTGGCTAACTGGTGCAATACCTCATCGAGGACCTGCAGGTAAGCACTTAACCGAAATAGGACTTGATGCGAAAAAAATGTTAATGAAACATCCTTTAAAAGCCTATTTTATATTAAATTTGGAGCTTGAATTAGATTGTGCTTATCCTGCAGAAGCCGTCCATGCGTTGAAAAGTGCCGAACTTGTTGTTTCTTTAACAACATTTACCAATCCAAAAATGGAAACTTATGCTGATATTATGCTGCCTATAGCACCTTTTTCCGAATCAGATGGAGCATTCATGAACGTTGAAGGTCGCTTTCAATCTTTTTCAGCAGCAAGTGTACCGGAAAGAGACTCACAAGTTGGTTGGAAGGTATTAAGAGTACTTGGAAATTATTTTGAGTTACCTGGGTTTAATTACAAAACAATTCAAGAAGTACGTCATGAAATTGCTCGAACCATTCCGGAAATTGAATGGGATATAAGGCAAAAAATCCATTTAGAAAAGAGACGTTCATCTTTTTCATTAAGTTCCGGATCTACTCTTAAATCGCAAGAAGGGGATTCGAAATTAACACGTCTGGCACCTTGGCCAATGGTCAGAGTAGATAATTTAGTACGTCGTTCTAAACCATTACAAGAAACTTTAAGTGATCAGATGATTTCTATAGGACTCAACAATCAAACAGCTTCTCAGTTAGAGTTTACAGAAGGAGAGCTGATTACAGCAATTCAAGGTGACAGCCGAATTATCTTACCACTACTGATAGAGAATCGATTAGCAAATAATACTGTACTTTTAGCGTCAGGATTAGGGGAAACAGCTAGTTTTGGTCAAGCAGAAACAGCAATTACCTTGAAAAGGGGTTAATAGTGGAAGATCAATTGCTCACCTTACTTTTAATTATCATTAAAATTATTATTATCTTAATTCCATTAATGCTTGTAGTTGCTTTTTTGACGTTTGCCGAACGAAAAGTTATTGCTTACATGCAATCTCGCGTGGGGCCAAATCGCATAGGATTTCGAGGATTCGCTCAACCTATTGCAGATGCACTTAAGTTACTCTTTAAAGAAATCATTATTCCAAGTGCTTCGAACCGATATCTCTATATTATTGCCCCAATATTGGCGTTAGTGCCTGCCTTAGCTGCCTGGGCAGTTATTCCATTTGCTAAAGAATGGGTGTTAGCCAATGTGAATGCGGGACTATTGTTTTTATTTTCTATGACTTCTTTAGGGATTTATGGAATTTTAGTTGCTGGTTGGGCATCGAATTCTAAATATGCTTTTTTTGGAGCATTGCGTTTAGCAGCTCAAGTCATTTCTTACGAAATTCCGATGGGTTTTACTCTCGTCGGTGTTCTTATTGCAGCAGGCACTATGAATTTGCAAGGAATTATTCTTCGTCAATCTGGGGGAATATGGCATTGGTTTTGGATCCCATTACTGCCATTATTTTTAGTTTATTGGATAACAGCAATAGCAGAAACAAATCGCGCTCCATTTGATGTAGCGGAAGGTGAATCTGAAATTGTCGCAGGTTTTCATGTTGAATATTCTGGAGTTACTTTTGCACTTTTCTTTTTAGCAGAATATGCAAATATGATTTTAGTAGGAGGGATTGCGACTATTATTTTTTTAGGTGGTTGGTTATCACCTTTTCAGAAAATACCAATTTTAGACACACTTTTTGCTTGGGTACCTGGAGTCATTTGGTTTGTATTTAAATTGTCGCTTTTTATTTTTACTTATTTTTGGATGCGAGCAACATTTCCACGATATCGTTATGATCAAATTATGCGTTTATGTTGGAAAATTTTAATACCTATAACACTAATATGGATGGTTGTATTAGGACTGGCAGTGGAATTTTATTGGTGCCACCATGGTTTTAATTAATGAAATCTTTAAAACAAATTATTAAAAGTTTTACATTATGGGAACTTGTAAGAAGTCTTTCTTTAACTTTACGTTATTTTTATAAAAAAAAGGTTACTATTCACTATCCTGATGAAGAAATTCCTAGCTCATTTCGTTTTCGGGGTATACTCGCTTTACGACGTTATCCTAATGGAGAGGAACGCTGTATTGCTTGCAAATTATGCGAAGCCGTCTGCCCCGCTTTAGCCATTACAATTGAAGCAGCGCCTCGTAAAAAAGACGGATCTAGACGAGCAACGGTTTATGACATCGATGTATTTAAATGTATTAATTGTGGTTTTTGTGAGGAAGCGTGTCCTGTTGATGCCATTGTGTTAACGTCAGAAATGCACTACAGCATTAAGAATCGTGGAGAAAATATTCTGACAAAGGAAAAATTATTAATGATTGGAGATATATACGAGGAGCAAATTGCAAAGGATCGAGAGAAAGATAGAAAATATAAATAACTCTATCATCCAGCCTTCTCTACTCCTCTGAGAAGAGGGAATTAGAGATATGCCTTTACTCATAGCAACTGCCTTGATTGAAGGCGAGAGGGAGTTTTTCTTTTATTTTTTTCTTTAGATTAAGAAAATAGGGTGTTAATTTGGTAGAGGGTAAAAAATATTAAGGTAAACAAATGCTTCCAATATACGAAATCGTATTTTTTATTTTTTCAGCAATCTTGATTACGGCTACAGTAATGGTGATTATATCGCGCAACTCAGTGTATGCTGCCCTTTTTCTCGTGCTCGCATTTTTCGCCAGTGCTATTTTATGGATGATGATGCAAGCCGAATTTTTAGCTTTGGTATTAATCTTTGTCTATGTTAGCGCAATTATGACCCTATTTTTATTTGTTGTAATGATGTTAGATATGAATCTCTCTAAAATGAAAGAAAAATTTGTGAAATTTTTACCTTTTAGTGTAATTGCAGTGTTATTATTAATTGTTACTATGATTATAACCGTAAACCTACACCACTTTGGAATTTTTGTTATTTCATTGCCTCAAATGCCTGACAATTTTAGTAATATTAAGGCTATAGGTAGTCTTCTTTATACTGATTATCTTTATCCTTTTGAAATCGCCGCTATTATTTTGCTTGTTGCTATTATTGCGACAATTACATTAGCGTTTCATGGTCGAAAATCTGATGCTAAGGTACAACGAATTCCTGAACAATTAAAGGTCGAAAAATTAGATCGCTTACGAGTGGTAAAGATTAAGATGGAAAAACAGTGATTCCTCTAAGTTATTTTTTAACAATTGGTGCTATTTTATTTGGCTTAAGTTTCGCAGGAATAATTATTAACCGTAAAAATTTAATCTTATTGTTAATGTGTATTGAACTGATGTTGTTGGCAGTTAATACTAATTTTATCGCTTTTTCTCAATATTTAGAAGTAAGATCAGGAGAACTATTCGTATTTTTTATTCTAACTATAGCGGCAGCTGAGTCGACTATTGGTTTAGCAATTTTAGTCTTATTTTATCGTCGTCGTGGCAGTATTCATGTCGATGACATGAACATTTTAAAAGGTTAATTTAAGTATGATTAAGATCCTGACCTTAATTACTGTGCTAGGACCTTTTTTAGGATGTTTGATTTCTGGATTTGGTGGAAAACATCTTGACCGGAGAAAAACACAATGGACCACAATTTGTTTAATGACTGTTTCGCTTTTAAGCACTGTATGGGTATTTATATTGGTGGTTGTAAATAGCAACCATTACTATGGAACGATCTATACTTGGGGAATTAGCGGTAAATTTCATTTTAATTTTGGTGTTATGGTAGATTCATTAACTGCCGTTATGATGCTGATTATTACCTTTATTTCCTGGGTAGTTCATATATACAGCATTGGTTACATGGCTGATGATCCTGGTTATAAAAGATTTTTTTCTTATATGTCGATGTTTACTTTCGCCATGTTAATTCTAGTGACGGCCAATAATTTCTTTCAATTATTTTTTGGTTGGGAAGGAGTGGGATTAGTTTCTTATTTATTGATTGGATTTTGGTTTGAAAAGGAATCAGCAGCGACTGGTAGCTTAAAAGCTTTTTTGATTAATCGAGTAGGAGATTTTGGATTGATCCTAGGTATTGCTGCTATTTTAAATTATTTTGGAAGTCTTGATTATCATACCGTTTTTTCAGAAGCTTCTGGAATTTCAAAGACAACGATTAGTATTTTTCCCAGTCTCCATTGGTCAGTGCTCACGATGATTTGTATTTTATTATTTATTGGTGCCATGGGAAAATCTGCTCAAATACCTTTACATGTATGGTTACCAGAATCAATGGAAGGTCCAACTCCTGTTTCAGCCTTAATTCATGCGGCAACGATGGTGACGGCAGGCGTATTTTTAGTCGCTCGGATGTCACCTCTTTTTGAATTATCACAAGTAGCTTTAAGCACAGTTTTGATTATTGGAGCTACCACAGCAATTCTCACGGGTTTATTAGCTTTTGTTGAATTTGATATCAAACGTGTAATTGCGTTCTCCACGATGTCTCAGTTAGGCTATATGATGGCAGCTGATGGTGCTTCTGCCTATTCAGTAGGAATATTTCATCTATTAGTACATGCTTGCTTTAAAGCTTTATTATTTTTATCTGCTGGATCGGTTATTATCGCTCTGCACCATGAGCAAGATATGCGTAAAATGGGAAACCTTCGAAAATACTTACCTACAACTTATATAACATTTCTGATTGGAGCCTTATCTTTAGCAGCTATTCCTCCATTTTCTGGGTTTTATTCTAAGGACGTTATTATTAAAGCAGTGTCCTGTTCGACTATTCCCGGAGCTCAGTATGCTTATCTCTGTTTACTGTTGGGCACCTTTGTCACTAGTTATTATATTTTTCGTGCATTTTTCTTAATATTCCATACTTCAGAGCGAATAGCACCCGAACTGCATTCTATTAAAGAAACGTTGTGGAGCATGAAAGGTTCTCAATGGATTTTAAGCTTTCTTTCATTAACGTTAGGAGCAATTCTTATTTATTGGATACTTTATCACAAGCCTAATTTATTAGGTTCCAGTATTGAGGTTTTACCCCCACACGATGTTTTACAAGTAATGCGGGTTACGTTTCAAAATGCTCTTTATATGGCTTATTGTTCTGTTACAACATCTCCATTTTGGGATTCCGTTTTAGGCATTTTTTCTGCTTGGATGATGACGATTGCTCGACCACATATTCCAAGATTGTTATCACAACGATTATCTTGGCTACATCGAATTTTGGTAGCCAAGTACGGTTTTGATACGTTTAATTGGCTCGTCTTTATCCGGAGCGGACGAGCAATAGCTAATTTTTTCTTTCGGGTAAGTGATTTTAAAATACTAGACCATTTGATCGTAGGCGGTGTAGGACGCAATGCAATCCATATAGCACGATTAATGCGTCGATTACAATCTGGTTACCTTTATCATTATATTTTTGTAATGATTTTATGTTTGTTAGCTTTTCTAATTTGGTTGGTATTATCTTAAGGTAAATGATGTTTAAACATATACCTTTATTGAGTATGCTTATTTGGTTACCTATCTTGGGAGCTATTCCTGTTGCGATGCTTAATAATTCCAAAAAAGCCACTCAAACACGAGTATTGGCGCTGATTATTGCTTTGATTTCTCTGATTCTTTGTATTCCACTGTATCTTAGTTTTAACACTGCTAGTGCAGAGATGCAATTTAAAGAGCATTTAACTTGGATTCTAGCTCTCAAAATAAATTATGACCTAGGCGTTGATGGAATTTCAATGCCGCTAGTAATACTTACCTGTTTTACCACTTTATTGGTTGTATTGACTTCTTGGACCATGGTTAAGAAAAAAATAGGCCAATATTTATCTGCTTTTCTAGTAATGCAAGGTGCTGTGATCGGAGTCTTTTCTTCACTGGATACAATGCTTTTTTACTTTTTTTGGGAAGCTATGTTGATTCCTATGTATCTCAGCATAGGTATTTGGGGAATGGAACACCGTTCCTATGCAGCTATTAAATTTTTCTTATATACCTTTTTTGGGTCTGCTTTATTATTGGTAGTCTTATTATATTTACGTATGCACTCAGGCAGTTTTTACATTCTTGATTATTATCGGCTACATATGAGCATGGCTATTCAGATTTTAGTTTTCTTAGGCTTTTTCATTGCTTTTGCTATTAAAGTGCCAATGTGGCCTTTTCATACTTGGTTGCCTGATTCGCATACTGAGGCACCAGTGGGTGGATCTGTAGTGCTATCTGCATTGATGCTGAAATTAGGAGGATATGGATTTTTACGATTTAGTTTGCCTATTGTCCCAGACGCGAGCTGTCATTTAGATTGGTTGATGATTGGGCTTTCTTTGATTGCTATTGTGTATATTGGTTTTATCGCTATCGCTCAAACAGATATGAAGAAATTAATTGCTTACTCTTCTATCGCTCATATGGGATTCGTTACCTTAGGTGCATTTATGTTATTTATAATCGTAGTACGCACAGGCAGTCATCAAGATGCCTATTTAAGTCTTGAAGGAGCGATGGTACAGATGATTTCTCACGCTTTTAGTGCTGGGGCAATGTTTTTGGCATTTGAGTTGCTTTATAAACAGATCCATTCTAGACATATCAATGATTTTGGTGGTATTGCTAAAACTATGCCTTATTTTTCAGCATTTTTTATGGTTTTCGCAATGTCAAATGTTGGTTTGCCAGGGACTTCTAGCTTTGTAGGTGAGTTTATGATTTTACTCAGCGCGTTTAAGGCCAGTTTTTGGGTAACTTTTTTAGCTGCTTCTACGTTAGTTATTGGAGCAGTGTATACATTATGGATGTATAAACGCGTATTTTACGGCCCAATTACGAACTCTTCGGTTGCACAATTAACCGATATCGTGTTAACTGATAAAGTCATTTTTATTTTAATAACTGCAGCGATTATTTGGATTGGAATTTATCCAAATGCTTTATTGAACGTATTGCACACATCAATTAGTCAATTGCTGCAAGAAGCTTTGCAATCGAAGTTATAAAAATCAACAAGATGTTATCCACTTTACCAAACTTAGTTCCTACCTTACCTGAAATATTTGTATTATTAATGGCATTAGTAATTTTGATAGTGGGTACTTTTTTTGTAAGATATTCTCAAATTCCCTATTACCTTGCTCAAACTACTGTAATAGCAGTTTTTTGTTTAACATGGTATGTTTTTCCAGTAAGCAAATTTTCAACGACGATCTTTACATTTCATCACATGTTTGTTTTAGATCATTTGTCATTTTATTCCAAGCTTTTTATTTATCTATTGATCCTTTTTGCATTTCTCTATGCGCGTGAGTATAATCAGGAACGCAAAATTCCAGCCACAGAATTCTATGTACTAGGTCTTTTATCATTATTAGGCATGATGGTCCTAGTTTCTTCACATAATTTATTGATAATCTTTTTAGGACTAGAATTATCCTCTCTTCCTACTTACGCTATGGTTGCCATGCAACGTCGAAAAACTCGCTGTGTTGAAGCTGGAATGAAGTATTTTGTTATTGGTGCTATTGCTTCTGGAATGCTGACTTATGGAATATCTATGGTTTTTGGTGCGACCTGTAGCTTAGATTTAACTAACATTGCAGTGGCAGTGAGTCAAATGTCTATCCATCAAAATTTGATTTTGGTCTTTAGCTTAATATTTATAGTAATAGGTATTGCTTTTAAATTAGGAGTAGCACCTTTTCATATGTGGATTCCTGATGTTTACGAAGGTGCGCCAAGCTCAGTGACTTTATTTATTTCTACGATACCAAAAATAGCAGCCTTTACTATGACTATTCGTTTATTGGTGAATGCAATGCCGGCCTTGCAGGGACAATGGCATGAAATGCTCGTAGTGGTCGCAATTTTATCTATGGGTATCGGAAATGTTGTTGCTATTGTGCAATCCAACATTAAACGAATGTTAGCTTATTCGTCGATTGCTCATATGGGTTATACGTTACTTGGGATTTTATGTGGGACAAAAGAAGGTTATGCAGCCGCTATGTTTTATATTATTACTTACAGTTTTATGGCCTTAGGTGGTTTTGGTATGATTATCTTAATGAGTCGAAGGGGTTTTGAATCTGAGGATATTAAAGATTTCACTGGATTAAACAACCGTAATCCGTTATTGGCTTTTATGATGATGTTGATTTTATTTTCTTTAGTAGGTATACCACCTTTTGTTGGTTTTATCGCTAAGGTAGGAGTTCTTAACGCCCTAATTAAAGTGCATTTAGTATGGCTTGCAGTTCTTGCTGTTTTATTTGCCATTGTTGGTGCATATTATTATATTCGAGTCGTGAAAGTAATGTACTTCGAAAATTCTCCTGTTTCTCTTAAACCTGTAAAATATTCTTTCGAATTAAAAATTGCTATTTTAATTAATGGACTAGCTGTTCTCTTTATGGGTATTTTCCCTGGGTGGTTATATGCTCTTTCACATCTAGCCTTTTAAAAACTTTTGCTCTTTCTTTCTAATGGGTAATTAAGGAGAACGCAAAAATGTACTGCTTCTCTGATTTACCTTTTTCTTGTCGCGGTGTTATCCTTCCAAGATTTATACAAACTCAAGTTATTTACTTTTATTAAAAGATCTGAACCCATGTAAGATACTATAAGCTGAAAATCGCTGATAAGTTTTATGAGCTTGTCATTTTGGTTTATCTATATATAATATAGAACTTATCATAGTAGTGCGGGGTGGAGCAGTATGGCAGCTCGTCGGGCTCATAACCCGAAGGTCGTAGGTTCAAATCCTACCCCCGCTACCAGAGAGAGATTTTAGAGATTAAGTAAGTCCCTTGAGTAAGGGGATTTTTCGTCTAAAGGGGGCTTTATGCCCTTTTTATTTTTTAAGAAAAGTAGATAATAAGCTACGAAAACACTTAAAATGCATGATCGTACACCTACAGTAGAAACGCTAGATATCGAGGGTCCAAAGTAGTTGTTATAATTTGGGAATTTCATCGCCAGATTTTAAACAATCGCTCTTAAATACGATTAGTCGTTATCGTTGATTTATGAGATGCACAGCGAAAGTGTGTTTGCATAAGCGGGGTGAGAATGCAAATACTGGATTTGCTTACGAGAGGAGGGTACCATCAGAATGATGGGGAAAAGAAGTTGAGGTGACAGTAGAAATCAATCATGTGATAGTGAAAATAAATTGGAATGAAATTGAGGGAGCGAATTTGGTGGCAGATTTTTGAGGGCTAAAAAATGAATAAAGACATTTTGCTAATAGTTAACTCAATGTCTAACGAACGTGGACTTCCGAAAGAAGTTATCTTTGAAGCCATCGAAGCGGCTTTGGCTACTGTGACGGCAAAACGTTGTGATGAAGATGATGTCAAAATTCGCGTATCTATTAATCAAAAAAGTGGTAGCTATGAAACTTTTCGTTGTTGGACGGTAGTAGAAGATGAGCAATTTTTAGAATTACCTGGTCAACAAATTTCTTTAAATCAAGCACGAGAGATTGATTCTGATTTAGAAATAGGTGATATCATTGAAGAACCTATTGAGTCTGTAAGATTTGGTCGTATCGCGGTCCAACAAGCTAAGCAAGTGATAGTTCAAAAAGTACGTGAAGCTGAACGAACAAAAATTATTCAACAATATAGAAAACGAGTGGGAGAACTAGTTATCGGAATAGTCAAGAGAGTAACCCGTGATAGTATTATTTTAGATATGGGTGAGAATGCGGAAGCATTATTGCTACGAGAAGAAATGATTCCGCGGGAAGCTTTTCGGATTAATGATCGTATACGCGTTTATTTATTGGATGTTCGTCAGGATAAACGAGGACCTCAATTATTAGTAAGTCGTACCCGACCAGAATTTTTAGTTGAATTATTCAAAATTGAAGTACCGGAAGTTGGAGAGGAAGTAATTGAAATTAAAGGCGCTGCGCGAGATCCTGGTTCGCGAGCGAAAATTGCTGTTAAAACCAATGATGGACGAATTGATCCTATTGGCGCTTGTGTAGGCATGCGTGGGTCGCGTGTTCAAGCAGTTTCTAATGAATTGGGGGGTGAGCGTATTGATATTATTTTATGGGATGATAATCTCGCACAGTTAGTGATTAATGCTATGGCCCCAGCGGAAGTTACATCCATCATAGTAGATGAAGATTCTCACACGATGGATCTTGCAGTTCCAGAAGAACAATTATCTCAAGCAATTGGGCGCAGTGGACAGAATGTTCGTTTAGCCAGCGAATTAACAGGTTGGACACTTAATGTTATGAGCGAAACTGAGATGGTACAAAAACATGAAAAAGAAGTGGTTAATATTAAATCCATTTTCATGGAAAAATTAGATGTTGATGAAAAGGTCGCGGAGGCGTTAGTACAAGAAGGTTTTACAAACTTAGAAGAAGTAGCTTATGTTCCAAAAGAAGAGCTGCAAAATGTTGCGGGGTTTGATGATGAGATTGCCAACGAGTTGCAACTTCGTGCAAGTGACGTTTTACTTACGCAAGAAATTGCACATCGAGAAGGATTAGATGAAAAGGATCCTCTAGGGGATTTATTAATAGTCGAAGGTATGACAAAAGATTTAGCTCACCAGCTTTTAGATAGTGAAATAACAACTAGAGAGGATTTGGCAGAAAAGTCAGTGGATGATTTAAAAGAGATTATTGATATTGATGAGGACTCTGCTGCTAAATTAATTATGGCAGCAAGAGCTCATTGGTTTGAGAAAAGATAAGAGTTAACAAATATGGCTGATATGAGCGTTAAACAATTGGCCAACTTAGTTCGGACAACTCCAGAGCGTCTTTTAAAACAATTAAAAGACGCAGGGGTTGCTATCACTCATGTCAATCAAACCGTTACTGATGAACAGAAAAGAAAGTTACTTCTGTATTTAAAAACAATTAGTAATTCTTTATCAGATGAAAAACATCCAAACATTGTTTTAAAGCGCAAGAAACTTAGCATTGTCAAACTAGGAAAGAAAATCGTTAGTGTGGAAATACGCTCTAAGGGTACGTATATAAAACCGATTACAATATCCGAAAAAGAAATTGCACAAAAAGAAATTTCACAAGAGCTTTCTTCATCTATCTCTGAAGCGCAAAGAGCTGAAGAAATGGAAATAGCAACTACTGCAACTACTATTGAGCCACAAGCTATTCCTAAGTTCATAACCAAGTCAGAAGTTAAGAGAAAGCTGGCTGAAAGTAAAGAAGCTCCTAAAAAAGCTGCTCATAAAGAATCACGAGGCCGACGTAAAAGTGAAGAAGATGAATGGGGATATGAAGAACTCCATATGTCAAAACTTGCCGAAGAACGTCGTCGACGTAAACTGGGTTCTTCCAAGATAGACAAAGCCAAATCAAGGCTCGAGCATAGCTTTGAAAAGCCAACTACTCCAGTTGTTCGTGAGGTAGCAATCCCAGAGTCAATTACTTTGGCTGATCTTGCTCAAAAGATGTCTATAAAAGCGTCCGAAGTTATAAAAACTATGATAAAAATGGGTGCAATGATCACTATTAATCAACGAATTGATCAAGAAACAGGAGCTATCATCGTGGAAGAAATGGGACACAAAGCTAAACTTATCAAAGATGATACTGTTGAGGAAGATTTGGAAGCCACTTTAGGAGAAGTGAGTGGAGAAACCAGACCGCGCGCCCCTGTTGTGACAATTATGGGTCACGTAGATCATGGAAAAACATCACTTTTAGATTATATTCGCCAAACCAAAACAGCAAGCATTGAGACAGGTGGAATAACTCAACATATCGGTGCTTATCATGTAGAGACTGAATTAGGAATGATTACCTTCTTAGATACTCCAGGGCATGAGGCGTTCACGGCTATGCGATCTCGGGGAGCTAAATGTACAGATATGGTAGTATTGGTAGTAGCAGCTGATGATGGAGTAATGCCTCAGACGATTGAAGCAATTCAGCATGCTCGTACGGCAAATGTGCCATTAATCGTGGCAATTAATAAAATAGACAAACCAGGAGTAGATCTTAATCGAATTAAAACTGATTTATCTAAACAAGAGGTTATTCCAGAAGAATGGGGTGGGGAAACCATGTTCCGGCCGATTTCAGCTAAGACAGGTGAAGGTATTGATTCCTTGTTGGAGGGTATTTTGCTTCAAGCCGAGGTATTAGAATTGAAAGCTGTAGATGAAGGGCCTGCGCGAGGAATTGTGATTGAGTCTCGTTTAGATAAGGGGAGAGGTTCTGTAGCTACTATCCTAGTGACGAGTGGTAGGCTGCATTTAGGTGATATATTGTTAGTAGGTCAAGAATATGGTCGAATCCGCGCTATGATTGATGACCATGGCAAACTTTGCTTTCAAGCAGGCCCCTCAATGCCTGTTGAAGTATTAGGACTTTCGAGTACTCCTATAGCGGGTGAGGAAGCAATAGTAGTTCAAGATGAACGCAAGGCACGTGAAATTGCGCGTTTTCGTCAGGGGAAATACCGCGACATTCGCTTATCGAAGAAACAAACAGCTCATTTAGAGCGTGTCTTTGATCGCATGAGTGAAAATGAGCAAAGCGCTTTAAATATCATGTTAAAAGCTGATGTGCAAGGTTCATTAGAAGCTTTAACGGAAGCTCTCAACAAACTATCAACCGATGAGGTCAAAGTAAGCATTATTGCTAGCGGAGTAGGTGCAATTACTGAATCGGACGTGCGCTTAGCTGTTGTATCAGACGCGGTTATTATTGGATTTAATGTTCGTGCTGATGTACCAGCACGAACATTAGTAGAACGAGAAAACGTTGATTTACGTTATTACAGCGTAATTTACAATTTAATTGATGAAGTAAAAAAAGCCCTCAGTGGATTATTAACTCCGAAATTTGAGGAAAAGATTATTGGCCTTGCCCAAGTGCGTGAAGTTTTTCGTTCTTCTAAACTAGGTGCCATTGCTGGGTGTATGGTTTTAGAAGGGGCAGTGCGTCGCCATTTACCCATTCGTATATTACGTGATAATGTGGTTATTTACGCAGGGCAATTAGAATCTTTGCGTCATTATAAAGAAGACGTGACTGAAGTTCGTCAAAGTATGGAATGTGGAATTGGCGTAAAAAATTATAATGACGTAAAAATAGGTGATCAAATTGAAGTGTATGAAAAAGTTCAAGTTGAACGAAAAATTACCTAATCAACGCCAGCAGAAAGTAGCTGATCTTATTCATCAGGAACTAGCTAAACTTCTTAAAAAAGAAGTTTATGATCCCCGGTTAACCTTAATTTCTTTAACGGCTGCTTCTGTCTCCCATGATTTAAAGCAAGCCAAAATTTTTTACACATTGCTCGAAGATCAAAATCTCCGAGAGGTTCAAAAAGTTCTTGATAAAGCTACGGGTTACTTGCAGCATTTATTAACCGAAGTCACTGTATTACGTTATATTCCTAAATTACAGTTTGCTCATGATGAATCTATTGAAAGAACAGATAAAGTTCTGCTGCTTATTAAGCAAGCCATTCAAGATGATAATCAGGTAAAAAAATAAGACTGAAATCGTAGTACGAGGAAATCAATTTAAGTATAAAGTATAATATGATGAAGCACTCATACTCGATGTATTCATCATGGTAATTTTATGTTGATGTAATAGTAATAAACCCATAATCATAATGAAGAAGTATTGGGAGTGGATAACGTTATCGCTTTCTCAATATGCATCTCTAGATATTCTTGAAGTTGTTTTATAATTAGCCTCATTTACGAGGAGAATAAAAGTTGAAGTATTATCTTGTTAATCAACCTTAAAGATTAGATATCTTTTATTTAAATCTTTTGATAACTTAAAGTATCGAGGATCAATTTAGAAGATAATTTATAAAGTGAGAGAAAAACTACAAAGAAAATTGCAAAAATTAGTTTATCTAATTATATATTCTAGGTTCTTCAAATCGTAATTTCCTGACGTACATTGTTCATCTTTTCTACGGATACCATTAAGTTCATAATGCTTTTAGAAATATTTATCATATAGGTGTACTGCTGAACGACCAACAGAAATTAATGAGTTAATTTCGTTTGAAATATTTTGTCTCTCTTTTGTGCAAACTGATGACATTATTTAACGTGCTGTGGCGACATTATTTAAGTAAAATACAGGATCCTAGATCTATTAACTAGTTATTTTAAAAATATATCAATTATGATCATGTTCGGTGTCGTGTGCCTAAATACTCTAGGCCTTGTGTTGATAATGACTAAATAGGTAAGGTTAAACCTGTCCGTTGATATTGATATAATCGCTTCCTAGTATGGTTTCAATTTAAATGGGATGGTTGGAATTAATGTTCTAGAATTTCTAAAATAAAGCTTAGATAAAATAGGATTTATGCATGCTCCTTATTTTAAGTTATGCGATTAAACATATATTCAATTTATGAATATATGTAATTTATGAATATATATTGCGAATTATATATAAGATTATAGACTTTTTTGTAGTCAGTTGCTGAAGACACGTCCCTTTAATTTGAAGATCGAAAAACTTATGTAGCTTCATTACTATGCGAAGTAGAAGTTAATAGTATAAAAAGAGTTAATTTTATAATAGCGAGTAATAATGAAACTCGACCCGCTCAAGTATATTTAAGATATCGTCTATCGAATTAAACAACACTTTTTTCACCGAACTTATTAAATGCCTACGCGAGTTTAGCGGCAGGTTAAGATTCATAATAATTGAAACTGTATGGGAAGCTACAAGCTCAAATGCTAAAACCAATTTTGAGATTGTAGAGCATAAAATACTTTTTTGATAAAGTAACTGTAAAAATAATCCCTTCTTTAGATGTTTGAATTTTTTAGAATTTATTTAATTCCTACTTTGCTAAGCAATATAACCATTTTGATCTATATTGATTACAGTCAATGAATTAAATCGTTTTTTGGGTAGGTCAGTTTTCGATTCTATCATATTAATCAGTGATTTAAATTTTGATAGTTTTTTTATTACTACAAATTTTGTGTCAAATCAATAAAAATTATTCAATTTTATGCGTTATTAGTAAAGAGATGTTGCAATAAATTACTCTGTAAATGACTCTATGCACATAGTGATTATAAATATCTCAGAATAAATTGACTTTATTAACAGAAACTTAGGTTAGATAAATTTTATTTTTAATTAATGAGGTGCATTCCCCTCAGGTGAGGTAGTTATTATATTCAAACGGTTTATACTGAGAACGTACCCTTTTGATCCCTTTGGTTGAGTGAGCCTAAGTATGAGAGATGCCCATACAACTTGTGTAATTTGTAAAAAAGGGAATTGCTTTGTTAAAATGTGTCATATTAATTCTCAATAAGGAGGCGCCATTCCGCGGGTACTACCAGTGATAAAATACATAGGGGGCTTTATTTATTGTTATTAAGAGGGGAGGTATAGTCATTTCCGTGTTGTTCGTGTGTCCAAATCGGTTGGACTTATGAATGAATTGGTGTGCTGACCTATTTGGGATTAAAAAAACTGCATAATCTCTTTTTTCACTATCTTAATGATTAATGATTAAGGTATAAAATCCGATTTTTGGAAATGTAATCATCATCATATGGGCAACAAGTTGTCATTCTTTAGTTGATAGATTCTTTTTTGATAGACAGTTTAACAAAAGAAGTTATTTAGAAAATTCTAGACGATGGAATAAGTGTGTGGAGTATAGAGCGGAATCGTTTATCTATGTTATTTAGATGCCTTTTTAATTATACTTGAAGAGATTGAATTATCTAAAGAAATTTGTCCCATTCGAAATGTATAAAATCATATTAAAAAATCTGATAAATATAGCCTTTAATGAATCATCGTTCATAAAAGCTCTTAAAGTTCCTCTATCCGAATGGAATGGAAATGTTTGTACAAGTAAGTTACAGATTTTTTTGGAAAAATTTAGAATTCACTTTTAATTACTTCTTAATCGTATGTTAAATAATGATTGGAGCCATATTAAAGGTATAATTCCACTTTTCCTAGAATCCTAGAGAAAAACATTCGGGCTACTATTGTCTCTTAGGCTCAGGTAAAATGCTCTATAGCCAATTAAGGAGCGTTTGAATGTATGATTTTAATCTCACAATAGAAGCTTTCGATCCTGAGCTTGCTAAAGTAGTCCAGGGAGAAGCAAAACGACAAGAAGAGCATATTGAATTAATTGCTTCAGAAAATTATGTAAGCCCTTTGGTATTAGAACTCCAAAAGTCCGTGTTAACAAATAAATATGCAGAAGGCTACCCTAATAAACGTTATTATGGCGGTTGTGAGTTTGTTGATGTCGTTGAACAGTTAGCCATTGATCGAGCAAGGGTTCTATTTAAAGCTGATTACGCTAATGTTCAACCTCATTCTGGTTCTCAAGCTAATGCAGCAGCATATATGGCACTGATGAATTCGGGAGATACATTATTGGCTATGGATTTATCTCATGGAGGACACTTAACTCATGGGGCTTCAGTAAGTTTTTCAGGCAAATTCTATAAAGCCGTTCACTATGGACTAAATGTAGAGGGTGATATTGATTATGATCAAATAGCCCGATTGGCAAAGGTACACAAACCTAAAGTTATTTTAGCGGGATTTTCAGCTTTTTCTAGGATAGTAGATTGGAAACGCTTCCGTGCAATTGCTGATGATGTTAGTGCCTATTTTATGACTGATATTGCACACGTAGCAGGTTTAGTAGCAGCTGAAGTTTATCCTTCTCCCGTTAATATTGCAGATGTGACGACTGCCACTACTCATAAAACACTTCGAGGACCCCGTTCCGGGTTAATTTTAGCTAAAGCAAATCCTAAATTAGAAAAACGTTTAAACTCAGCAGTTTTTCCTGGATTACAAGGCGGACCTTTAATGCATGTGATCGCTGCAAAGGCTGTAGCGTTTAAAGAAGCTATGCAACCGGAATTTAAAACTTATGCGCAACAAATTTTAAAAAATGCTCAGGCTATGGCTACTGTGATGATAGAACGTAATTACGTTGTTGTCTCAGGCGGTACTCAAAACCACATGTTTTTAGTGAGCTTATTAGATAAAGATATATCAGGTAAGGATGCGGAGCTGATAATTGGTCAAGCCAATATCACCGTTAATAAAAACACAGTACCTGGAGAAATTCGTTCATCGTTTGTAACCAGCGGCTTTCGAATTGGAACACCAGCTGTTACTACACGAGGTTTTAAAGAAAAAGAAGTTTCTCAACTTGCTCATTGGATTTGCGATATTTTAGATAATCCGGCCAATGAGAATATAATTGTGGATATCAAAGAGAAAGTAAGAGAATTAACTCAGAAATTTCCAGTCTATAGTCGAGAAACGGTATTGCGCTAATGTACTGCCCTTTTTGTAATGCTGAAGACACTAAGGTGATTGACTCTCGATTGGTGGAAGAGGGTGCTCAAGTGCGTCGTAGGCGGGAATGTTTAAAATGCCAAGAACGCTTTACTACTTTTGAAATGGCTGAACTAAACTTACCACGGATTATTAAACAAGATGGTCGACGGAGTACATTTGATAAAGAAAAGCTACGTGCAAGCTTATTGAAAGCTTTAGAAAAAAGGCCTATTAGTATGGAGCAAATTGAATCTGCCGTTCAACGTATTATGCATAAATTGCGAGCAAGCGGGGAATGTGAAGTAAGTTCGCAGTGGGTAGGTGAATTAGTAATAGAGGAACTACGGGCTTTAGATGAAGTTGCTTATGTACGATTTGTTTCAGTCTATCACAGTTTTCAAGACATTAATGCATTTCGGGATGAAATTCGTCGTTTAAGAAGACAGCAGAAAAAATCTAATGAAAAATAATAAACGTCATAAAGCACGGCGCTATGCTCTGCAAGCCCTCTATCAATGGGTTTTTGGACAAACGAAAGGGGGAACTTTAATTAACCAATTTTTGGAAGAAAATGATATTTTGGATTCAGATCTTCTTTATTTTAAAGATTTAGTAACAGGAACGATCCGGCACGTTATTATTATTGATGAATTGATAGCCACGCATTTAGATCGCAATATTAGCGTTTTAAACCCAGTGGAACTCGTAGTATTACGTTTATCAACATACGAATTGCTTTACCGGAAAGATGTGCCCTATAAGGTAGTGATTGACGAAGCACTAGAATTAGTGAAAGAATTTGGTGCTCAGGAAGGCTATAAATATGTAAATGCAGTTTTGGATGTATTAAGCAATCAAATAAGAAAATAGGTATAAAATGCCAAGAGGTCGGGGACCGCATGGTCCAAAAAAATTCCGAAAGCGAAATCGAAACAAAAGGTGATAACCATTATTTAACCGTTATTAGTGTTCCTTGGTGTGTGAATCCTTTTAATCTAAAAATTACAGTATAGATAAAGCTTGCAAGCTTTATCTGTTTTATTTATGGACAAGTGTCAACTACTTACTGTAGCTCTGCTCAAGATTAGAATATATGTTTTTAATAGCTTGGACTTTAAAAACGATGTTTTACTCAAGACAGCAGGATAACTAGAAAAATAGTACTGATATTCAAAAATCGAAGCATTTAAAACTGCTTTCTATACGTCAGTGTGATTGAAAAAGCAGTATCTTGAGCGGGAACATAAATAATTGGAATGACAGAAAAAGATTTGTTAAATCTGAATTGCTTATTATACCTAAAAAGCAAAGGAAATTGTTTCGCACTCTTTAACTGAAAAAAGAATAGAGCTTTTAGTGACAGTAAGCTTATAATACAGCACTTCCTTAATAGTCGTAGTCGAATACAAAGTGCATAACGAAACCATTTCATGAATTTTGGAAAATAACAAAGCGAGGAGTTAGCAGTAACCTATGAGATAGGGCAAAATATTACTTCTTCGTTATTACAACTTAAGTAATTTCTTTTAATGACTAAGCTATAAGATAATTTGCTTACATTAGTGTTGGTAGAAATATAATTAAGTTTTTTTAATTTTTAATACCGCAGAAAAGAATTCAACTAGCTATAGGATTTCTTAAAAATAGATAGAATGATATCATCATAAAATGGCTCTATCCGAATTTGCAATTATTGAAACCTATTTTCGACGAAAAATTAAAGAAAGACGTGTTATATCAGGCGTTGGAGATGATGCGGCCGTAATAGAAATACCAGCTGATCAACAAATAGTGACTTCAATAGATACTCTTGTGAAAAATGTTCATTTTTCAGCTGATACTTTACCACACGATTTAGGTTATAAGGCATTAGCAGTTAATCTCAGTGATTTAGCAGCAATGGGAGCAAAACCTGATACTGCATTGTTAGCGTTGACCTTGGAAAAGATTAATAAAAAATGGCTTAAGGATTTTTCAGAAGGATTTTTTTCTTTAGCAGAACAATACGGAGTTTCTTTGATAGGAGGAGATATAACAGAAGGCCCGCTTTGCATATCCGTAGTGGTTAACGGAATAGTTCCGAGAAGAAAAGCTATCTATCGAAGTGGAGCAAAAGTAGGCGATTTAATTTATGTGACAGGAACGATAGGAGATGCTAGTCTGGCATTAGATTTGTTAAATAAAAAATACAAAAAAATTGACCTCTTTTTATTAAAACGATTACATTGCCCATCGCCCCGCATTAAAGTAGGATTAGTTTTACGAGGCATCGCGAGTGCAGCAATTGATATTTCAGATGGATTGATATCAGATCTAGAAAAAATTACCTTCGCTAGCAAAGTCGGTGCTAGAATTTATGCAGATCGGCTTCCTTTATCTGAAAATTTAAAACAATATTGTGGATTAAAAAAAGCATGGAATTATGCTCTGGCATCAGGAGATGATTATGAACTTTGTTTTACAGTACCAAATAAGAAGACTTCTAAATTAAAAAGACTTTTTAAGAGCTTAAATTGTGAATATCAGTGCATTGGTGAAATTATAGAAGAAACAGTTGTTTTAGTAATGGATGATCAAAACCAACAACTCGAGATAATTAAAAAAGGTTATGAACATTTTCGAGGAAAAAAATAATGTTCCTCGCAGTATATGGACAAATCCTGTAGAATTTGTTTCTTGTGGATTTGGAGTAGGTGCGATGCCCTGGATGCCAGGCACATTTGGCACAATGTTGGGCGTAGTTTTTTATTTTTTCCTAAGTCAATTTTCTTTATTCACCTATAGCATTATAACATTTATTCTTTTTATGTTTGGAGTGATTATTTGTGATATTACGAATCGTCATTTTGGAACTTTTGACCATCCAGCGACCGTCTGGGATGAAGTAGTTGGATTTTTATTTGTTATGATTGCTATCCCTAAAATTTGGTATTTCATTTTAATGGGTTTTATTTTATTCCGCACATTCGATATTTGGAAACCCTGTCCTATTAGGTGGCTTGAAAGAAATATTAAAGGCGGTTTTGGTGTTATGATTGATGATATCATGGCTGCTTTATACGCATGGATAACTTTAAATATTATCGTCAACGTCTTTTAAGTATTTACTAATGATAAAGTAATATTTGAAGTAATCCTTAAAACAATAATCCTTGAAAAAGAGTTATGATTAAATTGATGAGTTTATGAGAGAGTTTGAAGTTTATTGTAAAACCTATTTTCTTTTTCACTATTTTTTATTTTTTGGCTCTTTTTCCGATAGTATAAAGTTTTCTTTCTTAGTAAGAGTTTTTAGTTTCTAAGTTTAATCGTTCAGTTGAGGAAAAAATACTTTTTGAAATATAGTTATTACAACAGCCATAAGTAAAGAGAATTTTCCGTATTAGGGCCATAGTCACTCTCCAACCATTGTAAGATTTAAGATCTGTTTTCTCTAAAGAAATGTTTCACATTAGGAATTTGATTATCAGAGCATCAGCATAAATGCCTATGGTAATCTCAATTTCATCAGGATGGTTTCTCATTAGTTGGTCCAGCAACGGGCCACACTAGGTTAGTAATCCTTAATTTTCAAGCACTAAGTCTACTGCGATGGGTAAAAGTTTTCAGACTATCTTAAGTACAGATTCTTTTTTTATCAGCACAATCTTTTTCTTAAATTAGAGATTATTTATCTTCAAAAAAATAAAATTTATTTAAAAGGAGCCTCGTCCTCTTTATACCAATAATCCCAGTAAAACATGCATAACGATTTTAATCTAGCTGCTTTCTTATAGAAAGTTTAAAGTTTTTAGCAGGTTATTTAAAGAAATCAGTTGGATTATTTATTTGAATTTGGTTAATGATCATTTAAGATTTATAGGTATTTAACTCTCGTTTCATTGAGCGTTATTAAATCCTTAAATTTATAGAAATAATGTTCGATTATACACCATTTGCTTTAGTATAGAGGTTGAAATTTTATCTCTAGGCAAGTCGTGATAGTAATTTATTAAGTCACTAAAAAGATTTACCAAGATGTGTTGATTAAATTTATTTCCGTTTATTCAAGGGAATTACATGCCGCTCTTTTTCACCCATATACAATTGACGAGGGCGAGCAAGAGGATGATCTGAACTCATCATTTCTATCCAGTGAGAAATCCAGCCAACAGTCCTTGATAAAGCAAAAATTACCGTAAACATGTTGGAAGGAATGCCAATAGCATTTAATGTGAGACCTGAATAAAAATCCACGTTGGGATAAAGTTTCTTTTTAACAAAATAGTCATCTTCTAACGCGATTTTTTCGAGTTTTCTTGCTAATTTAAATAGTGTCTCGTTTTGTTTGCCTGCTACATTCAACACCCTATGACAAGTCTGCTGCATTACTTTTGCTCGCGGATCATAATTTTTATAAACACGATGACCAAAACCCATCAAACGGAAAGGATCATTTTTGTCTTTGGCTTTTTTAATGTACTTATTGATATTCTTCTCATGGCCTATCTCTTGAAGCATATTAAGACAAGCTTCATTAGCCCCTCCATGTGCCGGTCCCCATAGAGCACTAATTCCTGCTGAAATACACGCAAAAGGATTAGCACCAGTAGAACCTGCTACACGGACTGTAGTAGTGGAAGCATTTTGTTCATGATCGGCGTGCAATATAAAAATTTGATCCATGGCGCGAATTAAAACAGGATCTGTTAAATTTTTTTCATGAGATGTCCCAAACATCATATGAAGAAAATTTTCAGCGTAGGATATATCCTGCCGCGGATATATAACTGGTTGACTTATTGAATATTTATAGCTCATTGCGGAAAGAGTAGGCATCTTTGCTATCAGATGAATAGCGGACAATTCTCGGTGTTTAGGATTTTTAATATCGAGCACGTTATGATAAAACGCCGATAACGCCCCAACCGTAGAAAGTACCATAGCCATTGGGTGAGCATTGTGTTGAAAGCCATCGAAGAAACGCATTACTTGTTCACAAACATTAATATGTTCTTTAAAAAAGCAAACAAATTTTTCTTTTTGATTTTTATTAGGTAATTTGCCATACAAAAGTAAATGACAAACTTCCATATAATCACACGATTCTGCTAATTGATCGATTGGATAACCTCGATACAATAAAATACCTTTTTCACCATCAATAAAAGTAATTTTTGATTCGCAGGTGGCAGTTGAATAAAAACCTACATCTAAAGTATAAACACCAGATTCACCCAGATTTTTTATATTTATAGCATCCTTACCTAAAACAGGGGATTGCACAGGAAATTCAACAGATTTATTACCAAAAGAGAGTTTTGCCTTAGATGTACTCATGGATGCTCCTCGTACTGGACAATGATTAATATTAGTTAATCCTCAGTCTGATTTCTAAAGATTGATCGATTATCAATTGTAAGAAAAATTTTTTTGAATTGATACTTAAAAAAAGTTACTTCTTTCTTACTTTCCTTACTCATAATAAATTTCGGTTTGTGTTCTTTCAATATTATCGTTATAATTCGTTCACCATGCGTGAATAGACAAAGTACTGTAGAATGACCATTATTACAAAGTAGTTTCTAAAATGGGGTGATGGGATGCATGCCGAACGGCCAACCAATCTTGATCTGACTAAACTTCATTTTCCACCGATGGCCATTATATCGATTTGCCATCGAATTTCTGGTTTTATTCTTTTCTTATGTATGCCTTTAATGTTTTATCTTCTACATCAAACAACACTATCGGAAGTCTCATTCTGTGATTTTCAACAATTACTTCATAATTACTGGTTAAAAGTTATTTTATGGATCACACTCTCTGCGACTTTGTTCCACTTATTTTCTGGTATACGCCATTTAGCAATGGATCTTGGTCTTTGGGAATCAGTCCATGAGAGTTGTATCACAGCCTATACGGTTCTCGCAGTTTCATTTATCACCATTGTATTAGCAGGAGTATGGATATGGTAGACCGGACAAGCTGGCGTGGTTACAATGATTGGTTTGTGCAACGCATTACCGCTTTGTTAATCGGTATTTATACTTTTTTTCTCATCATTTTTCTGCTTGTACACCATCCTATTTCTTATATGCAATGGCATATCTTATTTACACATTTAACCATGAAAATTTTTACCTTGCTGGTGATTTTTAGTGTGCTATCGCATGCATGGATTGGCATCTGGACAATTTTTACCGATTATATAAAAAATAAACCAATTCGATTAGTATTAGAGACAATTATTTGCTTGCTATTAACTACTTATTTTATATGGGCTATTAAATTTTTATGGATAGTGCATTGAGGTAAATATGAATTCTATTCAAGTTAAAGAATACGATACCTTAATTGTAGGTGCTGGGGGCGCTGGATTACGTGCTGCTTTGGAAATGGCGCAGTCAAAAGAATATAAAGTAGCTGTTGTTTCAAAAGTGTTTCCTACTCGATCTCACACCGTTTCCGCCCAAGGAGGCATTGCAGCAGCTTTGGGTAACGTAGTTCCAGATAAACCAATATGGCATATGTATGATACCGTGAAAGGTTCAGATTATTTAGGTGATCAGAATGCTATCCAGTATATGTGTGAACAAGCGCCCACTTCAGTTTATGAATTAGAACATTATGGTCTACCTTTTTCGCGCTTAAGCGATGGTCGTATCTATCAACGTGCTTTTGGTGGACATACCTGCGATTTTGGAAAAGAAATGGCGCTTCGTACTTGCGCTTGTGCCGACCGGACAGGTCATGCGATGTTACATACGCTCTATCAAAAAAATATTGAGGCTGGAACTCACTTTTATAACGAGTGGTATGGAATCGACTTAGTTCGGGGAATCAAAGGTGGTATTGTAGGTCTGATTGCCTTAAACATGGCAACGAGTGATTTGTTTTTTTTTAAATCTCGAGCAACAATTTTTGCCACTGGTGGTGCGGGTCGTATTTATGAAACTACCAGTAACGCGTATACAAACACTGGGGATGGCATTGGCATGGCACTTCGAGCTGGATTGCCCGTACAGGATATGGAATTTTGGCAATTTCATCCCACAGGAATTTACGGAATCGGGTGTTTGATTACTGAAGGTGCTCGTGGTGAAGGCGGATACCTTATCAATAAAAATGGTGAGCGTTTTATGGAACGTTATTCACCGCATTTAAAAGATCTCGATTGTCGAGATGTTGTTTCGCGTTCTATTTTACAAGAGATCATGATAGGAAATGGGGTAGGTCCGAAGAAAGATTACGTTTTATTGAAGCTGAATCATATAAAAGAGAAAGTATTACGAGAGCGTTTGCCAGGTATTATTGAGCTCTCTGAAAAATTTGCTAATGTTAACATAACTAAAGAACCAATACCTGTTTTACCCACCTGTCATTACATGATGGGCGGTATTCCTACAACCATTCATGGACAAGCCTTAACTATGGATGAAAATAGTAACGATCAAGTAGTTGAAGGTATGTTTGCTGCCGGTGAGTGCGCTTGCGTATCTGTGCATGGGGCTAATCGGCTAGGAACAAATTCTCTATTAGATTTGGTTGTTTTTGGTCGATCGATTGGTTTGTATCTGAAAGAAATGTTGAAGACGAAATTAAAGCATCGTACCGAAAATACCGATGATATTGATGCTACTCTAGCTCGTCTCAAACGTTGGGAAAAGTCGGACAATACGGAAAATCCAGTGATAATTCGTCAGAAAATGAAGAAAGCTATGTCAGAGGATTTTGGTGTTTTTCGAAATGAGAAGCAAATGGATCGAGGATTAAAGCGTTTAAAAAAATTACAAGAGCAATTACGGCGAGCAAAATTGATGGATACCAGTCGGATATTTAACAATGCACGGGTGGAGGCGCTAGAACTTGATAATTTAATCGAGGTATCTTACGCAACGGCTGTTTGTGCTAATCAGCGTAAAGAAAGCCGAGGCGCTCATTACCGCTATGATTATAGCAAGCGTGATGACGTTAATTGGTTAAAACATACGGTTTATTTTCGAGATGGGCGTATTGCCTATCGTCCCGTTAATATGAAACCCAAGGGAATAGAACCATTTCCACTTAAAGCGAGAAATCATAGGGTATGAATAAAATATGAACAAAAAATCTCGAATAATGACATTTTTGATAAAGCGCTTTAATCCCGAAACAAATAAAAAACCTTATATTCAGAACTATCAATTAGATATTTCTGTGATACCAGGGAAAATGTTACTTAATGCTTTGGAAGCAATCAGAGAAAAACACCCAGATATCGGCTTACGTCGTTCGTGTGGTGAAGGAGTTTGTGGGTCGGATGGAATGAATATTAATGGTAAAAATGGTTTAGCTTGTGTGACGCAATTAAAAACTTTACCAGATCAAGTAGTCATTCGACCTCTGCCAGGTTTTCCTATTATTCGTGATTTAATTGTTGACATGGAGCAATTCTATGCTCAGTACAAAAAGATAAAACCCTATCTTCTCAATCATCAAGAGACTCAGAAAAAAGAGCAGTTACAATCCCCTGTCGATCGCGCAAAATTAGATGGGCTCTACGAATGTATTTTGTGTGCTTGCTGCTCGTCTTCTTGTCCTTCTTATTGGTGGAACCCTGATAAATTTATTGGCCCATCTGGATTACTATGGTCTTATCGATTTATTGCTGATAGCCGGGATACTAAGAAAAGAGAACGTTTAGATGCAATGAGAGACCCTTACAGTGTTTTTCGTTGTCGGACTATTATGAATTGTGCAACTGTATGCCCAAAAAATCTTAATCCAGCAAAAGCAATTCGAAAAATTCGTACGGAGATGCTGTATGAAATAGAAAGTAGTAAGTAAGTTTATTGTCTTTGAATTCTTGGGAAAATACTAAAAAAGTTGAACAACTTGTATAGAAGAAAATAAAAGATTATGCAAAAAGAAACCTTAATGGAGCAATTTCAAAAAAGCTCCTATTTAGCTAATAATAACGCTGGTTACATTGAAATGCTTTATGAAAATTTTCTTAGAGACCCCAACAATGTTAATAAAGAATGGCGTCATTATTTTCGATCCCTATCGAACAATACTGCTGTATTAGGCATTTCAAATTCCAGTATCCAAAAAGAATTTTTTGAGTTATCAAGTCAAAAAGCCTATACTATTCCGAATGGAAAGCCTACTTCTACTCAAACAGCTGTTGATTTATTGATCGAAGCTTATCGACAATTTGGTCATCTTAACGCGAAGATTAACCCACTTGGGGGGAGCGATCGTCCAATAGATCCTCGCTTAGAATTGAATCATTATGGCTTAACAAAAACTGATTTTAAAGAGAAATTTACTACTAATGGTTTTTTAGATAGATCTCATGTGACTCTAGAGGAAATATATAACCGTTTACGTGAAATTTATTGCGGTTCTATTGGTGTGCAATTCAACACCTGTTCTAATGAGGAAGAGCGGAATTGGTTGCAGCACTATGTAGAACATCAGCTAAGTCGCATTAATTTTAATAAAAGAAATATTTTACAGCAATTGGTAGCAGCAGAAACTCTTGAAAAATATCTCGATACAAAATATGTAGGTCAAGTTCGCTATTCTTTAGAAGGCGGTGAAAGTTTAATTCCCTTATTGAATGAACTGGTTAAACGGGCATGTGGAAAAAAGTTAAATGAAGTAGTAATTTGCATGGCACATCGTGGCCGGGTTAATGTGTTATTAAATATCATGGGTCAATCGGCTTCCGAATTATTTCAGGAATTTGAAGGCAAAAAAGATTATGGTTTGATGTCAGGAGACGTAAAATATCATCTTGGTTATTCTCAAGATATAAAAACAGATGAAGGCCCGATGCGTTTGTCATTAGCTTTTAATCCTTCACATTTGGAATTTATATGTCCTGTTGTTATGGGATATGTGCGTGCACAACAAGAAAAACAAAATAGACAAAATCTAGATTACGCGATGGCCGTCATGATTCATGGAGACGCTTCATTTTCAGGTGAAGGTATTGTCATGGAAGCGCTTAACATGTCGCAAACACGAGCTTATTATATAGGGGGTTCTATCCATATCGTTTTGAATAATCAATTGGGTTTTACTACTAGTAATCCTAAGGATGCACGATCCTCTCTATATTGTACAGACATAGCTAAAATGTTGGATGCGCCTGTATTTCATGTTAATGGCGATGATCCTGAAGCTGTGATTGCAGTTACCCAATTAGTATTAGATTATCGAATGAAATTTCATAAGGATGTCTTTATTGATCTTGTCTGTTATCGTCGACATGGTCATCAAGAGGTAGACGATCCAGCACCTACTCAGCCTGTAATGTACAAGATTATTCAAGAACACATTACCACTCGAGCAATGTATGCAAAAAGACTTATTAACCAACAGATTTGCACTTCCGAAGAAGTAGACGAGTGGACAGAAAAATATCGCACTCGTCTTGATGAAGGAGGACAAGTGGTAGAGACTCTCCCTGATAGTGTATCAGTGCATTATTGTGCAGCTAGTAGTCTGACTCCTTGCCTTGGTCAAGAATGCGCTGTCATGATGATTGATACAGCCGTTTCATTGAAAAAATTAAAAGCAATCGGAAAAAAGCTTGCCACATTGCCAGATACACTTAAACTGCATCGAAAAGTGGCTGCTATTTATAAGTCAAGACTTGAAATGGCCAGAGGTAAAGTTCCCATAGATTGGGGTTTTGGAGAAATGATCGCCTACGCCTCTTTATTAGAAGAAGGGCATTCGGTGAGATTGGTAGGACAAGATTCTCGACGGGGTACCTTTTTCCACCGGCACGCTGCCGTATTTGATCAGGATACCGGAAAAAAATATGAGCCTTTGAAACATTTAAAAGCTCAACAAGCCAAAGCTTATATTTACGATTCTTTGCTGTGTGAAACCGGTGCGTTAGGATTTGAATATGGTTATTCAACCGCAGATTCGCAGTCATTAATTATTTGGGAAGCACAATTTGGTGATTTTTCTAACGTGGCTCAAGTGATTATTGATCAATTTATAAGTTCGGGATGGCAAAAATGGAATCGCCTCTCGGATTTAGTGATGTTTTTACCACACGGCTACGAAGGTAAAGGTCCTGAACATTCTTCAGCTCGGTTAGAGCGCTATTTGCAATTGTGCGCTCAGAATAATATGCAAGTATGCGTTCCTACAACACCGGCACAAATTTTCCATTTATTACGACATCAAGTATTATGCCCCTATCAAAAACCTTTAATTGTTATGACGCCGAAGAGTTTATTGCGTCATAAATTGGCAGTTTCCTTGTTAGAAGATTTAACTCATGGTCAATTGAAATTAATCATTCCCGAAATTGATAAGCAGAATCCAAGAAAAGTAAAACGAGTTGTACTTTGCAGCGGAAAAGTTTATTACGAGTTACTCATTAAGCGGCGTGAGAACAAGAATAAATTAAATGACATCGCTTTGATTCGCATTGAACAATTATATCCATTTCCTTACGATGAATTAAAAGCGGAACTCAAAAAATATTCTGAAGCAGAAAAAGTAATTTGGTGTCAGGAAGAACCTAAGAATCAAGGTGCTTGGTTCTACACTCGCCATCGACTCGCAAAATGCTTGTTGCAAGATAATCAAATATTGGATTATGCAGGACGGCCTGCTTCTGCTGCAGCAGCTACTGGTTATCCAGCACTTTATTTAAAATCACAAAAGAAATTGATTAATAAGGCTCTAGGACTCAAAGAGGAAATTTAACATGACTATAATTGAAATTAAAGTTCCCGCGCTCCCAGAATCTGTTACCGATGCTACAGTGGTAAAATGGTATAAAAAAGAGAGTGACTTTATTTTTCGGGATGAGAACTTAGTCGACTTAGAAACTGATAAAGTAATGTTAGAAATTCCAGCACCAAAAGATGGCATTGTTAAAAAGATAAAAGTTAAAGAAGGAATGATTGTTAAGGAAAAAGAAATTCTGGCAATTTTGGAGGAAGAAAGAGGGGGATATGTAGTTAAGAAAAAAGAAAAAGAAGAAAAAGATAGAGTGGAGAAAAATGAAGAAGAGAAAAGAACTCATAAAAAATCTGGAGAAAATAAAGGTGATCTTAGTCCTGCCATACGCCGATTGATCTCTGAAAAAGGTCTTGACGTTAGTAAAATTGAAGGAAGTGGAAAAAAAGGGCGAATTATGAAAGAAGACGTTGAGGATTATTTAAAAAGTCAAAAAGAAAAATCTGATTCAAAGGAAGCCGAAAAAGAAATTGAAAAGAAGGAACGAACAGAAAAACGCGTACCTCTTTCTCGCATTCGGAAACGTATTGCGGAACGTTTAGTCCAGGTACAACAAGAATCCGCGTTATTATCTACCTTTAATGAAATTAATATGAAACCAGTAATGGATTTACGAAAAAAATACCGTGATGCATTTGAGAAAAAACATAAAGTTCGCTTGGGGTTTATGTCGTTTTTTACAAAAGTTTCAGTTGAAGCGTTAAAAAGATTTCCAATGGTAAATGCTTCAATTGATAGGAGTGAAATTATTTATCACAATTACTACGACATTGGAATTGCAATAGGTACGGAACGTGGCTTGATAGTCCCTATCCTCAGAAATGCAGAAAATATGAGTATGGCCGATATTGAGAAGCAAATCAGAGAATATGCCTCTCGAGTTCAAGAAGGACGTTTGGGCATTGATGAATTAACAGGTGGAACGTTTACAATTACTAATGGAGGCACTTACGGATCTCTATTATCCACGCCAATCATTAATCCTCCTCAAACTGCTATTTTGGGGATGCATAAAATTGAAGACAGGCCTGTTGTAGAAGATGGCCAGATCATAATTCGGCCAATAATGTTAGTAGCTTTATCTTACGATCATCGCGTCATCGATGGTCGTGAAGCGGTATTATTTTTAGTAACTATTAAAGAATTACTGGAGGATCCGGCCAGATTGGTGTTGGGAATATGAAAATTTTCCTCACACCTAGTGTGCTCTCTTTTTGGAAGTCTATATGTGTGAGGGACGAATAAAAAAGACAAATAAATATGAAATTACATGAGTATCAATCAAAAAATCTATTAAAAGAATACAACATTCCCGTACCTCCGGGTGAAGTGATTTTTAATCTGGAAGCAGCCGTCGATGCGGCCAGTAAAATTGGTGGTAATCGTTGGGTAATTAAAGCCCAAGTGCACGCAGGTGGTCGTGGAAAAGCAGGTGGTATTCGTTTAGCTAATGATAGAGAAGAATTAAAGGCTGCTGTAAAAGACTTATTAGGGACGCGCTTAGTTACCTATCAAACAAACAAACGTGGGCAACCGATCAATCAAATTTTAATTGAAAAAAAATCAAATATCATTCGAGAATTATATTTGGGTGCGTTGATTGATCGCTCTTCTCAGATGATTATTTTTATAGCTTCCGCAGAAGGTGGGATCGAAATTGAGAAAGTAGCGAAAAAATCTCCCGAGAAAATTTTAAAAATAATTGTTAATCCTATAGTTGGATTACAACCTTTTCAAAGTCGGCAATTATTCTTTGGTCTAAATTTAGATCCTGTCTATATGCAATCATTTACAGATATTGTTATCAGACTGTATCAACTATTTATCGAGCGCGATCTGAGTTTATTGGAAATTAATCCTCTCGCAATTACTGATTCAGGAAAGCTTCTTTGCTTAGATGCAAAATTAGATGTGGATGATAATGTGCTTTATCGTCAGTCTGAACTTCGTGAAATGCGTGATACAACCCAAGAAGACGAATACGAAACTTTAGCGCGACAATGGGAATTAAATTACATTAAATTGGATGGAAACATTGGTTGCATGGTAAACGGTGCAGGACTCGCAATGGCTACAATGGATCTTATTAAATTGGCAGGCGGTGAGCCAGCTAATTTCTTAGATGTAGGTGGAAGTGCCACCAAAGATCGAGTAGCTAAAGCTTTTAAAATTATCGTCTCAGATAAAAATGTTAAAGGAATTTTCGTGAATATATTCGGCGGGATTGTTCGATGTGACTTAATCGCCGAAGGCATTATTAGTGCAGTAAAAGAAATAGGTGTTTATATGCCAGTGATTGTTCGTTTAAAAGGGAACAATGCTCAATTAGGAGCTAAGAAACTTGCAGAAAGTGGTATAAACATCACCGCTGAAAAAAGTTTTTCAGGTGCCGCGAAAAAAATTATCCAACAAATAAAAAGACAAAACAATGAGTATCTTAATTAATAAAGAAACAAAAGTAATTTGTCAAGGTTTTACGGGAAAAAATGGTACCTTCCACTCCAAGGAAGCATTGCGATATGGAACAAAAATAGTAGGTGGTGTGACGCCTAGGAAGGGAGGACAAACACATTTAGGACTGCCTGTCTTTAATAGCGTACATGAAGCTGTAGCAAAAACAGGCGCTGATACTACTATGATTTTTGTCCCAGCACCTTTTTGCAAAGATTCTATTATTGAGGCAATTGACGGAGGAATAAATTTGGTAATTTGCATTACTGAAGGAATTCCTGTTCTCGATATGCTGATCGTTAAAGCTTATCTTAAACAGCATCCTAATGTACGTTTAATTGGGCCAAATTGTCCTGGAGTTATCACACCAGGACAATGCAAAATTGGGATTATGCCAGGACATATTCATCAGCCTGGCAAAGTCGGTGTTGTTTCTCGCTCTGGAACTTTGACTTATGAAGCTGTAAATCAAATTACACAATTGGGATTTGGTCAAAGTACCTGTGTTGGCATTGGAGGTGATCCTATTTTTGGAACCAATTTTATTGATGTCTTAGTGTTGTTTGAAAAGGATTCCCAAACAGAAGTCATAGTGATGGTGGGTGAGATTGGTGGTACAGCAGAAGAAGAAGCGGCGGATTTTATTAAATCCAATATAAAGAAACCAATAGTTTCCTATATTGCTGGAATGACTGCGCCATCCGGTAAAAGGATGGGACATGCAGGAGCTATTATTTCTGAAGGAAAAGGAACGGCAGCAGATAAATATGTAGCTTTAGAAGCAGCTGGTGTTTTTACTGTCAAATCACCTGCTGAAATTGGTCAAGGGGTTCTTGCAGCAACGAGACTTTCTGCTATACGGTAGTTTTATCAATAACATTTTAGGCTTTAAACTATATTGAATCAATAATATCCTTACAGTTATTGTATGTCTCAAGAAATTGAATATATTTAATAGACGATAGCATAATGTAATCTGGTCGTGATTTTCAGCACAAACTTCATGTGCGTGCTGACTGAAGTTTTTTATTTTAAATTGCGCTTTCTGAATGCTTTTACTAAGTCTATGATGTGATTCATCTGAATTGAGGAATTGAGAATAGGCACAATGCAGAACTTTTATTGAACTGCGAGCAGATGAGTGTTTGGATACACCAGCCCCTCCCATGTAAAACCTAATGACCTTTAAATATACCCATTTTTTAAATTTTAATTTCCTCTTCCTTACGTGAAGTGAACACCTCATAACCATCTTCAGTCACCGCGAGTGTATGCTCCCATTGAGCTGATAAACGTCGATCTTTAGTGACAACTGTCCAATTATCGTTGAGTAGTTTAATGTGACGTTTGCCAGCATTAATCATAGGCTCAATTGTAAATGTCATTCCTGGTTCTAAAATCACTCCTGTTCCAGGGATACCATAATGAAGAACTTGTAACTCAGGCTCGTGAAATACGCTACCTATACCATGACCACAATATTCTCGAACAACAGAGTAATGATTTTTTTCCGCATGAATTTGGATGGCAGCACCGAGATCACCTAGCCGTACTCCTGGTTTGACCATGGAGATTCCAATATAAAGACATTCCTGTGTAATACGAATAAGCCGCTTTCCATGATTTGGAATTTTACCTACAGCAAACATTTTGCTTGTGTCTCCATGATAGCCATTTTTTAGAACAGTCACATCAATATTAATGATATCACCTTCTTTTAATTTTCTATCGTTTGGAATTCCATGACATACTACATAATTGACTGATGTACAAATAGATTTGGGGAATCCCAAATAATGCAATGAAGCAGGAGTAGCTTTCTGAACATTTGTAATGTAGTCATGACAAATCATATTAAGCTCATTAGTAGTAACCCCAGCCCTTACATAAGGCTCAATCATTTCAAGCACCTCAGCCGCTAAACGGCCAGCAACGCGCATCTTTTTCAACTCTTCAGATGTTTTAATTGATATTGACATTTGTTAGAAGTATAAAGGTGTTATTCTAAAAGATGCAAGATTTCATTAGAACTTCATTACTGAACTTCCATCCTATCATCTTTATTTGATTTGTGGTATACTAATACACACTTATATTGGTAAATGTTACTGCAAACTAAATAAGTATACGTTACTGGTATTTTGGTACCTTCTAACTCAGGTTGTATTGTGGGATATGTGGAAGTTTTAGCCCGGAATAAATATGACCCTGGAGATTTTAAATATGACTGATATAACTATGCGTCAAATGTTGGAGGCTGGCATTCATTTTGGTCACCAAACTCGTTATTGGAATCCCAAAATGGCTCCTTATATCTACGGAGTTTGTCAGAAGATCCACATCATTAATCTTGAAGAAACATTGCCTCTTTTTCAAGAGGCACTAACGTTTGTTAGGAATATAGCTTTGAAAAACGGAAAGATTTTGTTTGTAGGTACTAAATTTGCGGCTCGCGAAATTGTGAAAGAAGAAGCTATTCGTTGTGGTATGCCTTATGTGAACCATCGTTGGCTAGGAGGCATGCTGACTAATTATAAAACCGTTCATCAATCGATTAAACGTTTAAAAGAACTCGAAGAGTATTTAAAAAATGAAGATAATCTTACAGGAATGACTAAGAAAGAAATCTTGAATTTGGTGCGCGAGGAAGAAAAATTGGGGGCTAATTTAGCTGGCATCAAAAATATGGGTAGCTTACCAGATGTTTTATTCGTTATAGATGTAGGTCATGAAAAGATTGCCATTCAAGAAGCTAAACGCTTGAGCATTCCGATCGTAGGTATAGTTGATACGAATGAAAACCCTGACAACATCGATTATGTTATTCCTGGTAACGATGATGCTATTCGTGCTATTCGACTCTACTGCAAAGCACTGGCTGATATCATTATTAACGCTCGTGGTATTTTAGACTTGAAAAAAGAAGAAGAGCCTAAAGAAAAAGAAAAAAGTAAAATAAAAACTAAAACCAAAGTGAAAAGAATAATAACCAGAAAAACAAAATTAGCTGAGAAAGTTGGAAATAATGAAGAAAATCAAGAAGCTCATCACCAAGAAAAAATTGGGGCGGGCATGGATAGGGCGCAGTAGCTGGCCTTCTTCGCGAAAAAAGAAGATCCCAACTCCTCAATGTAAGTAAGCTCGGATTCTACATCCTTAGCAGAAAACGAAGAAAGTAAAGCTGAAGCAGAAAATAAATAAAGGGGAGAGTAATGAGAGCAATAGTTACCGTAGCCATGGTTAAAGAATTGCGAAGTATCACTGGTGCTGGCATTATGGCGTGTAAAAAAGCTCTGCAAACCACCAACGGTAATATAGAAGCTGCTATTCGAGAATTGCGTAAAGCGGGTGAAGAAACAGTCAGTAAGTTATCTGGAAAAAAAACAGGAGAGGGGATAATCGTTATTGCGATAAGTGATGATAGTAAGAAAGGTTACATGGTGGAGATAAATTGTCAAACTGACTTTGTGGCGCGTAATGAGGAATTTATAGCATTTGCTCAAAACGTAGCTGAACGCGGTTTGATAGAAAAAACTACCGACGTTGCTATTACGCCTACTTTCTATCAGACTGGTTTATCAACAACTCTGGAGAAAACTAGACAAGGGCTTATTGCTAAATTTGGAGAGAATATTCAAATTCGCCGTGTGAAATTATTATCTGTCGATAGCGGTATCATTGGTCATTATTCCCATGGAAGTCGGATTGGAGTTTTAGTAGCACTTGATTCCGACAAAGATAAATTAGGTTTAGCTAAAGATATTGCCATGCATATTGCCGCCTTTAATCCGCAAGCGATTCGGGCCAGTGACGTACCTATTGAAGCAGTAGAAAAGGAAAAAGAAATCTTAATAGCACAAGCAAAAGAAATCGGAAAGTCTAAAGATATTACTACTAAAATAGTAGAAGGTCGCTTGAATAAATTCTTAAAAGAAATAAGCTTGGAAGGACAATTTTTTATAAAAAATCCGGAAATCCTGGTAGGTAATTTATTAAAATCGGAAAAAATAACTATTACAGCCTTTGTACGTTTTAAAGTAGGTGAAAGTATCGAGCAAGATTCAGAAAATTTCGTTAATGAATTTCGCTAATACTAAAAAGGTAATTAATAAATACAGGGAAATCGTTAATGACGAATGGGATGCAACAACCCCTTTATCGGAAAATACTCTTAAAGATGAGCGGTGAGGCACTTATGGGAAAAGGCACCTGCGCTATTGACCCGGCTGTTTTAAATCGTATGGCAAAAGACATTACTCAAGTCTATCAGCTGGATGTACAGGTATCCATTGTTATCGGAGGAGGAAATTTTTTTCGTGGAGCTGCCTTACAAAAGGCAGGTATCAATCGTATAACAGGCGATTATATGGGTATGTTAGCAACTTTAATGAATGCATTAGCTCTGCGAGATGCCTTAGAGCGATCCGATTTACCGGTCCGTATTTTATCTGCTATTCCTATGACAGGAGTAGCTAATGCCTTTCATCGACGCAAAGCAATCCATCATTTACAACAAGGGTGTATCGTAATTTTTGCTGCTGGTACCGGAAATCCTCTGGTAACCACTGATTCTGCAGCGAGTTTAAGGGGGATTGAAATCGGTGCTGATGTAGTTTTAAAAGCTACCAATGTGGATGGTGTTTATTCAGAAGATCCAGAAAAAAACCCAAACGCAAAACTCTATAAGCATTTAACTTACCAAGAAGCTTTAGAAAAGGAATTAGCGATCATGGATCTCACCGCATTTTACCAATGTCGAGATCACAATATACCACTTCGAGTCTTTAATATTAATAAACCAGGAACTCTACTTAGGGTAATTATAGGTACAGAAGAGGGGACCTTAGTGGATCGAGGTTAAACAGAACCAATTTTTTCTTTCTAGCAAATTTCTAATTTTCTCTTTTTTTTATAATTTTTTCCTCTCTAGTTAGGTAGTGAGGAAATTGAGTGAGAGTTTACTATGATTAACGATGTTATCAAAGATAAAAAAGCGAGAATGGGAAAAAGCGTATTAGCTTTAAAAACCAAATTAGCGAAACTACGGGCTGGACATGTACATCCAAGCTTTTTAGAACATGTTAAAGTAAGCTATTGTAGCGTTGATACATCTCTTAATCAAGTGGCAACAATTTCTATTGAAAGTCCTCACGTGCTCAAAGTTACTCCTTGGGAAAAGGGTATGATGAGTCAGATTGAAAAGGCTATCCAAACCGCAGATCTAGGTTTAAATCCGTCCATATCGGGAACGGTAATTCGAATTCCGTTGCCTCCTTTAACAGAAGAACGTCGAAAAGAGCTTTCTCGTGTGGTGCGTGACGAGGCTGAAAAAGCACGAGTGGCAATAAGAAATATTCGTCGGGAAATCAACAACACCTTAAAGGAATTATTAAAAAACAAAGAAATTAGCAAAGACGAGGAAAGACGGATACAAATCAACATTCAAAAGCTCACAAATGAACAAATCTCAGAAGTAGATAAAATTGCCTCCCAAAAGGAGGTGGAGTTAATGGATATATGATAATGAGACTCATTTCAGTATGGCCTCTGAGAGACGGGGAACATTCCTAAGCAAGAAAAGGTTTTTGAAGTGAGTTCAAATTCTTTGCCTCGCCATATTGCAATTGTGATGGACGGTAATGGCCGATGGGCCAAGTGCCGTGGATTACCAAGAATAGCAGGCCACAAGGCAGGTGCTGCAACTGTGCGGGAGGTAATTGAATATTCAAGCAAGAAGGGGATTGAAGTTTTAACTCTTTTTGCTTTTAGCTTAGAAAATTGGGCACGGCCTCAGTCGGAAGTTAATTTTTTAATGTCCTTGTTTTTAGATTCTTTAGAACATAATACAGATGAACTCCACAAAAATAATATTTGTCTTAGAGTTATTGGTGACCATCAAGCATTTGATAGAAAATTATTGGCGCAGATCCATGCCTCTCAGAGGCTTACGAAAAATAATATAGGTTTGAAATTAATTATTGCTTTAAATTACAGCGGTCGCTGGGACATTGTACAAGCAACCCAACGGTTAGGTGAAAAGATCCAGAATGGAGAAATAAATCCTGAATCAGTAACGACTAAATTATTTCAAGAATATTTATGTTTAAGTGATTTGCCCGATCCAGACTTATTAATTCGTACCAGTGGTGAACAACGTTTGAGTAATTTTATGTTATGGCAAGCAGCTTATACGGAAATTTATTTCACTTCAACTTATTGGCCTGATTTTAATTCAAATACCCTTGAGAAAGCCTTAGCATTTTATCAAATACGTCAACGCCGTTTTGGATTAACACCAGAACAGGTTGAAGAACAATATGTTTAAGCACCGTGTGCTCACGTTGTTGATCCTAGTTCCTATTTTACTATTAGTAATTTGGTGTTCACCTATGCCATGGTTTGGTTTTTTAATTGGTGCTATGATAGCTTGGGCTGCCTGGGAATGGTCAGCTCTAGCAGGAATAAAAAATTATTATCTTCGATGGCTTTATATGATCGCTATTTTATTAGCTCTAATAAGAATTTATTATTTTCCAATCTTTTGGGTATTAATTATATCTTTTTCTATTTGGTTATGGATAGCAGCAGCTGTTATTTGTTATGCAAATGGATTCCTTCCCTTAGGATTCCAGTATAAAACAACGAAAATTGTTATAAGCTTTTTTGTGTTGACGTCCTGCTGGATTGCGGGAATTGCGTTACGTGAAGATATCGGCGGACCTGGTTGGTTGTTATTTGGTTTAATATTAATTTGGGCTATGGATATAGGGGCTTACACAATAGGTCAGTGGTGGGGTAAGCGAACGTTTATTAAGCGCGTGAGTCCTAATAAAACATGGGAAGGAGTATGGGGTGGTATTTTTTTGACATTAGCGATCGCTGTTATTATTTCTCTCATTTTTCGTCAATCCTTTTTTCGATTGATATTAATAAGCCTATTAGCTCTAGTTACAGCCATATCTGCAATTATCGGTGATTTATTCGAAAGTATGTTAAAACGACAAGCCGGAGTGAAAGATACGGGTCGATTACTTCCTGGTCATGGTGGTATCTTAGATCGTATTGATAGTATCCTTGCTGCACTTCCCACTTTTCTTCTAGGCTCCTTATTATTACTTGGATAAAGAGTAAGTAAGACATATAAAGCGATAGTGGATTTATATTTTGTCTGGAAAACTCGGTATGCTTTTTAATGCGATTTTTAATGCTTGACTAAACCAAGGTGTAAAGTTTTGAGGATTTCTGTTAAATTCTTCCTTTAAAGCAAAAATATTAATCCAACGAATAGCACTAATTTCGTTTTTGTTAAAATAAGTCTTTTCATTAGTTAAAAATCCGGCGAGAACATGATCGTATTCATTTTCTATTAAATTATTGCCTACCTCAGCCGTGTAACGAAATTTTCCTGCTTTTTTTAACGAAACTTTTAGTCCCATTTCTTCAAAAAGTCGTCTTTCACCAGCATCAATAATATTTTCTCCTGGTCGTGGGTGGCTACAACAGGTATTTGTCCATAGCCCACCACTATGATATTTATCAGGATGTCGTTTTTGAAGAAGTAATTGCCATTCATTGTTTCGCCAAGAAAAAGTAAAAACTGAAAAAGCGCGATGTAATTTGCCTTCATAATGAGCTTTTATTTTTTCTTCACTTCCTAACACTTGATCTTTTTCATCAACGAGTATGACTTTTTGGACAACAGTATCTTTAAGAGGTGTAATGACTTCGAGACTAGGAAAATGTTGAATTACTTTTTCATTGTCCCTCTTTAAAAATAATAATTTAATATTTGCTCCTGCATCTTGAGTAAAATAAATTTCTAATCCCCCTTCCCGAAGCATCCATACCTTTTGGATAATTTGAATAGTTTTAGGAGAAGAGTACATCAAAGGTGGCCATGCAGCTAGCATTGTAGCATGCATTGCCAATGCATTAGATTCAGCGATCCGTCCTAAGAGAGAGAAGTTTTTTTGAGTGATTGCTTCTTTTAAATAAAGAAGATCGTCATTCGCCTTTTTAGGCCATGCACTATAAAGTGCGGAAGTGGCTACAGTACGTTGCATTCCTTCGCGTGAACTGATTGTTTTTTTTTGGGGGTTGATAATGTAAACTCCCATGCACAATTCTAACCAATTTTCATTTAATGGTTCTGCATAACTGTCCATCCCATCGGGATCAGTGCCGCGATGCCATTGCACAAACCCATCAAAGATCGAACGGCATGCACTCCCACTGCCTAGTCGGGCGAGAATCGATAAGATTTTCCCGTCTAATTGCCATCCAAAAAGATCATTCATTGCTTTTACAACAGCAGCATAACTACAGGCAGATGAAGCAAGACCAACAGCAATAGGAACATTAAAATCGAGTTGTAAGTGAAAAGCTTTAATACCAAGAAACGTAAATTTATTTAAAAAAGCCAGTAATGGTTGAGCATAGCCACTTTCTGAATTTAATAAATGTTTATTAATAATTAATTCGTGATTCTGATTTGATGAAGGAAAAATTTTAGCATTGGCACCCTTATTACCCAAGGATATAGATAAACTGGAAGTGACAGGTAAGTTGAGCTCTAAATTACGCTTACCCCAATACTTGCATAGAGCGATATTTGAGGGCGCAAAAGCTTGTCCAAAAGATTTAATGGGTGTTTTATTTTTTTGAGAGAGTAATTTTTGGAAAACTGCATTGTGCTTCATTGAAGCTTGCTCCTTCAGAAGTAATGGCAAATGGAATTTGCTTAACCCCAAGCTTTTTTTCTTCTTCATTGCGTGGAAAAAAATTCGGCATAAGTTTTCCTACACCAACGATGCAATCACCTAAGCCAGAGCCCGATATTTTAGCACCTAAAATATGGGGTTGTTCACGTAAGCCTTGGATTAAATTTTCTAAAAGTACATTACTAACCCCCATAATTTTCATGAGTTCTTGACCAAAATTAAATAGGTTACCTAGAGAAGTCCAATCATAGGTATTAATAGCTTTGATTGCTTTTATTGAGAGTTTGTTCATCTGTTCATCTATCTTTTGGTAATGAATTGGATATTGTTTGCGTCGGTTATTAACAATGTCGATCGCGCGATCAGTGGTAAATTTACTTCCCGAATAGACTGCTACTAAAGGTGGCATTTCTCTTAAAAATGTGACAGAAAAAGGTGAATTATTAAAGGCAATCACTCCGCCGAAAATACTTGCTGCGCAATCAGCGCCTGATCCTCCACCTTGCACTCGGTGAATTACCTTAGAAGCTTCTTGCCAGAGATTTGACTTGTTTGACAATTTTTTGCACCAACTATTTAATGCTATTAACAACGCTACAGTTACTGCTGATGAGCTTCCTAATCCGAGGGAAGAAGGTAATAGATCAGAGTTAATTTCAATGTTACACCCAGAAGGAAGTTTTGTGAGAGCTAATGTTGCTAGCACAAACTCAAATGGTGCTTGTAAAGTAATCTGATGGCGATTAATACTTAATGTGCCTAAAGAAGAATCAATAAAAATCTGATCGTCACTGCGAGGGCTAAGAGTTACGAAAATAAATTTATCGATAGCAGCCACCAATGCTGTCTTACCATGTAAGACAGCATATTCGCCGAGCAGCATTAAACTGCCGGAGGCTTTTGCTTTATACAATGCGAGTTCCCTGATTATCAATTTGAATAGGGATAATAGAATAGCCATACTGCTTAGCGAGATTATTAATTGGGTTATCAGAAATAACTAAAACAGCGCCACCTTTATCTCCCTGCACGCTTCCTGCGCCGCAAATTTTTGCAGCACCACCAAGTTTTTCTACATCAACAATAAAACAATCTATTTTATCGGGTACAACACCAATAATTTTTAATAATCGGTGGTTTTGTTGAATGCAGCTTTTTACATTTTCAATGTTACGATTCTGTAATGCTTGATCAAGTTCGTTAGTGAGTTCTGAAAAATCTTTGCCAATATGACTTTTCTTAAAGTAAGAAGATGCTTTTGAAATGCATTCACCAGTACTACTCTGTGGTTGTCCTGTTTGTACTAATTGCATTGGAAAATCTGGAATCGGACGTTTTTTAAACTGACCTTTTTCATAACGCAAACATCCACCATGATAAACAGTATGGACATCTAAACCGCTAGAACGACCATGCTGCAAATTTTCTGATTCCATCCCTAATGTGAGGTAATCTTCCAAATTGAGATTTATATCTAGAAAGTGTGTAAGTGCATAAATTAAGCTTACTATGCTGGCAGCCGAAGATCCTATTCCACAACCAATGGGAATATTAGAACCGGTAATAATATTAATACCCATTGGTAATTTGCTTTCTAAAAGATCTAGTACATTAATAAATGTGAAAAGCGAAAGTTCAAAGGGTTTTTTTAAAACTTCTCTAATACTTAAATTACCTAGACAATATCCTTGATATTGATTTTTAACTTTTCTTTTAAATTTACGAAGTTTTTGCAGCGTAACCTCTCGCCTAAAATTAAGATCCATGAAGTGGAAGGAAAAATGTAGCGATAGCATCATCCAACGCACAGTAGCTTGTGTATAGCGATTAATAGCCACCGCTATTGCCGGGTGCCCGTAAACTACAGCATGTTCACCTGATAAGATCAATTTTCCAGGAGTCCGTGTTTTCAAACAATCTTTTTTCATTAGCCCGCCCAGTTCTTAGAAATGTGCTAGCACGTAATCTCCAGATTAATTAGTACTATCAGCTCCTACGCTCAAATTTTTCGTACGCCCAAATAAGTTTGCCTGAATTCGTGTATGGTATTATTGGTTTATATATAAAATAAAAGACAATTTTCCATACCATACAGTAGGAGCAATAACAATGGTCAATCTTTGAACGTTTTGACCAGATTGTACATTATCCAAACAACTTAAAAGACACAAATGATGCTTAGAAAACTCGCGGTGCTTTCCGCCCATCAGAATTCTAATAATAACATTGGGTAATTAGACAGAAAAATAGAGATTACTATTGCGTACCTCTCTCAACATAAGTAAATCTTTTGGATCTTTCGATAATACTAGCAAAATCCTGACAGTATAGTAAGTTAACAGCATACAATAAAATTAGCAAAGTACGTGTTTGCTATACACCCAACCATCTGAAACAATGGAGCCTATCAAGTCCTTTTTAATATAAGGGTTTCGGATATCGTTTTTAAGTGCTCTGCCACCAGAGGAAGAATAACACATCAGCGATAACGTCCTTTCCTCGGCTTAAATATAAGCTGTTAATAGCAGATATTTTTTGTCTACGCAAATAATGTTACCTGAAATAAGAACATATTTTAGGGTTCGGATAGTTTTTAATGACCAATTAATTACTGAATCAGCTATTTTAATCAACATGTTATGTCCTGAAAAGCATTTTCGGTTGTGACTTCAAGATGTAGGAACAATAAATCACCACTACTTGAGTATATCAGTTTATATCATGATTACATCATGAAAAAACGACTGATGTTAGAAATAACTTGAGCAATCGCTTTATTTTTATTAAGCTCACGCAGTTCAAATATTACTGAACGTGCATCTTCACCCTCCAATAAAATAGAGCAGGCTATTCGATGATCAAAACAAGGATCACGAAATAAAAGCCTGGAAACCATCAGTAACACTCGCTCCGCCGCTTTGTCGAAAACCACACTAGAGTTTCTCAGGTGGTGGGGGAACTTTAACTCGGTTGCACTTTTAAGAATCTATAATTCCAACGGATCAAATGTTAGGCAGAAATAGACACTATAAAAAACAGGGAATATAATACTACTACTCAAATAATCTCTTCTTTTCTACGCTTTAAACTAACTTATTTTCCATCTCCACAGACAGAAGAAAAGCTAAGTTGGTTAAGAAAAGTAGTGAGCGGCGGGAGTAAAACACTTCAGTATAAGATATGTGAATCTGTTCTATGACGTAAAGAAATCGTATTTAGATCAAGCAGCAGTTTATGAAGATTCTGGTCAGGATAACCAGTTAAGCTTTTTTCTAGAAGAAATCTAGAATAAAATAGTAGCTTTAGCGAATTTTCTGACTTAATGATCTTTCCAAGCAGATTTTAAAAGCCTCAAAGGATTATTCAAAGTGAAATTTGAATGTTGAGATTTAAACGAGAAGAACTCAAATATGAAGTGGTAAGTTCTTTTCGGATTTTGAAAGTGGAGATTGATTAATCTCAAAGTGCAGCTGTTGTTCGAGTTAACACAATCATTGAATAAATTTATAAGAATAAAGTAAGATAGATAGTATGACTGGTAAAAGGCGATTAATAGAATGTCAGTACTAACAATATTGAAGGATGTTCTCTAAGTGGTACTTTTTCATAAGTATTCTCAATTCTTGATAATGAGTTGGATTACGGCTGATGTCAAAGCGTAAATGTGAAGATAAACTGTAAGAACCCTGTTTTTCCACAGAAAGATTTGGTCGAAAAAGAAGGTAGAAAAAGTAAAAGTCCTCTTCTTTCCCATTTTTCTAAATGAGATTAAATTAATTAGGATACAGTGAGTGTGAAAGGAAACAAGTTTTTATTTGATAATTCAGATCGTTTCGAGTTTTTTCTCTTTTAGCTATAGATAATCATAAATCAAGTGTTATAATGTTTCTTATGTTTAATCTAAGGATTTATGACATAGCTGAATATAGCGAATTGTCAATAGATCTTAGGTAAAGATGAGGAATAATAATAAAATATTCCATATTATCATGAGATTACATAAACTGTTCTTATTTTTAATTGGACTAATTGTTTTCTGGCTCCCCTTTAATTTAGCAGCTTACAGTTTCGTTGTTCATTTTATTCAAATTCGAGGTTTACATGGAATTTTGGAGAGCACAGTACGCAGTTATTTTCCGATTCGTGAAGGACAAAAATATACCTCCCAACGAGGTCAAGCTGCTATTGTAGCACTCTATAAAACTGGATTTTTTGACAATATTCAGCTAAGTCACCGCGGAAAGGTTCTCATTATCATAGTAAAAGAACGTCCTATAATAAGTTTAATTTGTCTTAATGGTAATAAAGCTATCGCTAGTAAAAAGTTGCAGACCATTTTAAATAAGTTAGGAATTACAGAGGGACAACATTTTGATCCTGTTAAATTGAAGCAAATTAAGCAGGGACTAGAACAACAATATGACGCAATGGGATATCATGCTACTCACATATCTACTAATGTTATCAGAGAGTCTCGTAATCTCGTAGTGCTCCATATCAATATTAATGAGGGAAGGATTGCGAAAATTCACTCGATTCAATTTGTTGGAAACCATGTGTTTAGTGAGCATACTTTGCACAGCCAATTCAAATTAACGAATCCTAATTTATTTACATGGATAAGTCATGCTGACTACTATTCACAAATGAAATTAGAACAAGATTTAGAAAGTCTTACCGCATTTTATTTAAATCATGGTTATTTAAATTTTCGAATTATCTCCTGTAAAATTCGATGGTCACCTGATAAGAAAAGTGTTGATATCATTATCTTCATTAATGAAGGTCCAGTATATCGAGTCAGTGGTTATAAGATAAATGGTAAAAATTACAGTTTTACAGATCGACTTCGTAAATTAATTGCATTAAAAACCGGTGATGTATTTTCTCGTCAAGTCGTTATTGATATCAATAAAAAAATTGTTGATTTTCTAGCAGATCAGGGCTACGCGTTTGCAAGAGTGATAATCACTCCAAAAATAGATGATCAAAGACATTTGGTTCATATAAATTTCGACATAATATCTGGCAAACGTATTTATGTGCGACGAATTAATTTTCTTGGTAATCAGCGTACAGACCAGGAAGTATTGCGTCGAGAAATGCGTCAATATGAGGGAAGCATATACTCTTTATCAAAAATTGAAGAATCAAAACGACGCCTAGAATTATTAGGTTATTTGTCCGATGTTACTTACACTCTAAAATCTGTGCCCAACTTCTCTAATCAGGTGGATTTATGTTATTACGTGAAAGAAATTGTAGCAGGACGAGTTAGCATTCAAGGTGGTTATTCAGATGTCTATGGGTTTTTATATGGTGCTACTATGTTGGAACCCAATTTTATGGGAACAGGTAAATACATTGCGATTGGACTTCAAAATAGTCAATACCAACAAAACTATTCCATTAGTTACAAAAACCCTTATTATACAACCTATGGGTTACAGCGAGGCTTTTTAATTTATTATTCTCGTATCAAACCGGATAAAAAGTTTAATCTTACTTCTTATTTAGAAGATGGTTATGGATCTGATGTAACCTATGGATATCCTATTTCAGAACGTAATTCAATTACGTTTGGTTGTGGTTTGGAACATATTACTATTAGTCAGATTGATATCGCTAACGCGGCACCGAGTATGCTTGCATTTTTAGGTACCACTAATGGTGTGCAGAATACTAGCGCTAACTATAATCAAGTTAGATTGACTGCCAGTTTGGTTTATAACGGATTTAACCGCACTATTTTCCCAACTAAAGGTCTTTATACAGGATTAGATCTTGAAGTAGGTGTTCCAATTTTTAAATCTAGTTTAAATTATTATTTAGTAACGTATATAGAAAAATATTATCAACCACTAGACCATGGGTTTATTTTAAACTTATTAGCAACCCTCGGTTATGGAGATGGATTTGGTCATGGTAGGTTACCTTTTTTCAAAAACTTTTTTTCTGGAGGAATTGGATCTGTTCCTGCTTTCGCTCCAAATTCGTTAGGTCCAAAAAATCGTTATCCTCTTGGTAGAGATTTTGGTGCTATTGGTGGCAATTTAGAAACTATTTTTGGAGTGCACTTAATTTTACCGCAATTTTTTAGTCAAACAATCCGTACTGCTGTCGCATTTGATGCAGGAAACGTTTTTCAGGTACCTCGATTCCCAGGAGATATTGCGATTCCGGCTCATGGAGGACCTTCTGATCCTGAATCTAACACGCAACCGCAAATTATCCAAGATGATAAATTTTCTCTTAAAAATTTTCGGCCTTCATTAGGCCTTTCTATGGAATGGTACACTCCTTTTGCGCCAATCAATTTTACTTTGGCTTTCCCGCTGAATCGGCAGGCAGGGGATAATTTTCAGGCATTTCAATTTTCTTTAGGGATGAGCTTGTAAGTACGAAAATGGATGACTAAAGGTCTCCATTTTATTGCTAATTTTTATGTAATCGGTCTTGGTTTACACATAAACTTGAACTATAATGTGCGTACTTATTTTTAAGGAGAACGTCACTATGAAACTTTTATTTGTAGTCACCTGTTTATCAGTGATAATGAGCTGGGCAGCGTCTGCTATTGGACAAACCATAGGAAAGGTGGATATGCGACAAATTTTTCAAGCCTCGCCGCCGCAAATTAAAGCTATTAATAATCAGCTTGAGAAGGAGTTTCTACCGCAACGTGAAAGAATTATTAATTTAGATAAATACTTACGAGAGGATATTAAAAAGTTGAAACGTAACGAAGTTGTAATGAGTAAAAAAGAAACTGAAGATTTACGTAATAGAATTCAAGAAGAGCAAAAGGAATTGCAGCAGTCACAAGTAGAATTTCAGCAAAGGTTGTATAAAGCACAGAATGAAGCCATTGGTAAATTTATAATAAAAATTTCAGGTGCTGTAAAAACAGTTGCTAAGAAGGAAAAAATAAATTTGGTTTTACCAAAAGATACGCTGCTTTATGCCAGAGATAGTAAAGATATAACCTTGGATGTAATTTCGGAATTAAGTAGCCTTTAATTTCGTGACAAAATTTGAAATAACTTATACACTTAAAGAACTAGCAAATGCCATCGGTGCCAAGGTAAAGGGCGATGGAGATTGCGAAATTCGTGATATTGCTTCAATTGCACATGCTCAGATTGGAGAAATAAGTTTTCTGGCAGATCAGAAATATCAAAAATACTTAACTAAAACAAAAGCTTCAGCATTATTACTGGATAAAAAGTTAGCAGAAAACTGTCCTGTTAATGCTCTTATTATGCCGAATCCTAAGTTAGGATTTATCAAATTATTAACCTTGTTGCGACCTCAAGTGATGACAAAGTCAGGTATTCATCCAACGGCTGTTATTGGGAAGAATTGTCAAATTGATGCCACGGTTCATATTGGAGCTTATGCAGTCATAGAAGATGATGTAGTCATTGGTTCTAGGACCATTATTGGAGCCGGAACGATTGTTGGCTATGGAACTCAACTGGGAGCGGACTGTTGTTTATACAGTCGAGTCACTTTATGTTCTCACACAATTGTGTATGATCGAAGTATTTTTCATAGTGGCGTGGTTATTGGTGCTGATGGATTTGGTTTAGCGCGAGATGAACAACATCGGTGGGTTAAAATTCCTCAGGTTGGACGAGTGATTATTGGTAACGATGTGGAAATTGGAGCCAATACCACAATTGATCGAGGAGCGCTCGAAGATACAGTGATTGGCAACGGTGTTAAATTGGATAATTTAATTATGATTGGCCATAACGTTCACATAGGTGAACATACAGCTATTGCTGGCTGTGCTGGGGTCGCAGGGAGCACTACTATCGGACGCTACTGTATGATTGGTGCGGGTGCGGGCCTTAATGGTCATATTGATATTTGCGACAACGTCATTATTACAGGGATGGGCATGATTCAAAAATCAATCACTAAGCCTGGAGTGTATTCGTCAGGAACAGGAATGCAGCCTAGGCGAGAATGGCGAAAAAGTGTGATTAGGTTCTGGAAACTCGAAGAAATTACAAAACGATTAAAACGATTAGAGAGGTTATGCGATGCATATAATAGAAACCAGGGAGATTAAAAAATATATTCCCCATCGATATCCCTTTTTGTTGGTTGATCGAGTGATAGCGATGGAAAAACATAAGTCTTTAGTAGCAATTAAAAATATCACAGCCAATGAACCTTTCTTTATGGGACATTTTCCTGTCCGCCCAGTAATGCCAGGTGTTTTGATTATTGAATCTCTAGCGCAAGCAGCAGGAATTTTAATTGTTAAATCTCTAGATTTGCCTGAATATTACAAAGATATTTATTTTTTTGCTGGTGTCGATAATGCACGTTTTAAGCGCGTCGTCGAACCTGGCGACCAATTAATTTTAGAAGTTAGGGTATTAAAATCGGGCCGTTTGTGGAAATTTAAGGGAGAGGCAAAGGTAGAGGGGCAGCTTTCTTGTAAAGCTGAATTTATGACAATAAAGGACAAAAAGAGTGATTGATGAAAGAGCGCTTATCCATTCTAGTACAAAAATTGGCTCAGATGTCACTATTGGTCCTTGGACTTTTATTAATAAGAATACCGTAATTGGAGATGGCACCCAAATTAGTTCTCATGTTGTGATTGGTGAAAATACTACGATAGGAAAAAATAACAAAATTTATCCATATGCTTCTATTGGTTCTGATCCTCAACACATTGAGTATAAAGATCAGGAGACTCGACTAGAGATTGGAAATAGAAACGTCATGCGTGAATTTGTAACTATTAATCGTGGGACCTACGAAGGTCATGGTGTAACTTGTATTGGTAATAATAATTATTTGATGGCCTACTCACACGTGGCGCATGATTGTCGAGTGGGAAATCATACTGTTTTTGCTAATACAGCCTCGATTGCAGGGCATGTTGAAATTGGTGATCATGCGAATTTAGGTGCTTTTTCGGGAGTACATCAATTTTGCCGGATTGGTGCCTATTGTTTTCTAGGACGTGCGACAAAGGTTTACCAAGATATTTTGCCTTATATGCTTGTTACTGGAAATCCTGGAATTCCTACAGGATTAAACTCCGTCGGCTTAAGGCGGCATGGTTTTAGTTCTAAAACCATGCAGTCGTTGAAATTAGCGTATCGACTGATTTATCGTACTCATCTTAAATTAGAAGATATTCAGATTAAACTCGAAAAATTAGCAATAGAAACTCCAGAGATTAATCTGTTGTTGATGATGATTAATGGCTCCGTTCGTAGACGTGGATTTGCACGTTATAAAAACAACGAGCAATTTTCGACATTCGATACTTTTTCTTAAATCAGATTTTCTCGATTTTAAAGACTAATATGGTCAAAACTGAACTTGTAGTATAATAGTACATCACTAAAAATTATATTACTGAATAACTTTGCTTTTTATAGAAGAAACAGAATAAATAATACTAGAGAATCTATTAAAAGTAGCAAGAATAATAAGGAAGGCCTTATTTAAATAATCTAAATTTAAATAATCTAACTGATTTTTTAATATATATTCAGTATGTTCCATTTAGCAGAGCGGGCGGATATTCATTCGTCTTAACAGAATGTAACCATGACAAATTCTGATATTCCTTGTATTCTTAGTAGTTTATATTGGCATAGATTTATTTTCTTTTTTATCTAAAGACAAAGAATGCTTATTAATTAATACTGCCAGCAGAGTTAGAGTATCATTTTCATAAATCTTCTCTAATTACTGATAATTCTCTCTCTTCCACATTATTTAAGTGCAGCTTAATGAATTATCAGATTTTATCAATAAAAAACTAAATAAGTTAACATGTTATAATTTTTAGTGCTAATTGTGCCGTCTTGAGAGATGCTCCACCATCACCTAGTTTAGTTCGAAGCAGTTTTAACTTGTCTAAGCAAGATTGTCGATAAGAACAATCCTCTAATAATCGGCAAATTTCATTAGCAATAGCTTGAGGAGTGGCTTGATGCTGAATAAATTCAGATGTGATGCGCTCTTCAGCTATTAAATTGGAGAGTCCAATAAACGGGATTCGAATAAGTCGTTTACCTAACCAGTAAGTGAGTGGATTCACTTTATAGACAATAACAAAAGGAATTTGATATAAAGCAATTTCTAATGTAACTGTTCCGGAGACAGCGATAGCTGCATCACATATGGATAGTATGTTATAGGTGTTATCTTTAATAATTTTAATGTCTGGGAATAAAAAATTTTGAACATTTCGAGAAGAAACGTTAGGTGCAAGCAGTAACACCAATTGAGCATTGGGGATACGCCTTTTAATAAGGCGTGTAGCAGAAATTATAATAGGTAGCAAGCGAGTAATTTCTTGATAACGACTCCCCGGAAATAAGCTAATAATGGGTGTTTTTTCTGATAAATCAAATTTTTGATACACTTTTTCACGTGGCAAAGAGGGTACAGCAATGTCAATTAACGGATGTCCAACTAAACTTACGGAAATATTTTCTCGTTGATACAATGCTTCCTCGAAGGGAAATAAAACTGCTATATGATCCACATATTTTTTTATTTTTTTAATTCGACCATATCGCCATGCCCAAATTTGCGGACTTACGTAATAAAGAACTTTAATTCCAGCCTTTTTAGCTTGCTTAGCCATATGCAAATTAAAGCCTGGATAGTCAATAAAAATTACTAAATCAGACCGATCAGTTTTAAAGCGATTTTTTAGAGAGTATCGAGCTGCAAGGATATTGCCCAATTGAGAAATTATTTCTAATACCCCAACGACTGCAAGTTTTTCAGCCTCAATAAAAATATCAACTCCTGCCTCCCGCATTTTTTTTCCACCCATACCAGCAAGTCTCAATTGTGGATCAAGAGAAATCAGTGATTTCGCAAGGTGAGCACCAAGTAAATCACCGGAAGCTTCACCTGCGACGATTAAAATCTGTTTTGCATAGGTTTTCATTTTAAGAAATAGTGACTGAAGAAATTGGAAATTGTTCGTTAGTTCGTCGGACAATTAATAAAATTTCTAAGGCTATCTCTAAAGCCCTTTTTCCCTCTTCTCCCGAAACTAAGGGAAGTTTTTTATACATAATAGCATCAAGAAACGCTAATATTTGCTCAAGCAAAGCATCACCTTTCTTAAATTGCTTAACCTGGCGAGTGATTTCGGGAATACCGGGATATATTTCTTGAGTTCCTTTTCGAAGGATAGCAATTTTCTTATGATCAAGGTCAATAGCAATATAATTATCACGTTGGAAAATTCGCAATTTACGCTCGGTTTTTGGGCTCACACGACTGGCAGTTACATTAGCCACACATCCGTTACTAAATTCAATACGAGCATTAGCAATATCAATATAAGGGGATAAAATGGAAGCACCATTTGCAGAGATATTGTGAATATCTGATTTAACAATGGTTTGGATAATGTCGATATCGTGAATCATCAAATCTAACACTACATTGACATCGCTGCCTCGCAATTTAAAGGGAGCAAGACGTAACGACTCAATAAATCTGGGATTAGAAATTTGAGATTCTATAGCTTTGACAGCGCTATTAAAACGTTCGAGATGACCGATTTGAAGGATAACGTTATTTTTCTGAGCAGCGAAAATTAAGTCATCAGCTTCTTTTAAAGAAGTAGCGATAGGCTTTTCCAGGAGAACATGAATGCCATTATCTAAAAAAAAACGTCCTATTCTATGATGAAGAGGAGTTGGAACTGCAATACTCACAGCATCCACAAGACCAAGGAGTACCTGATAATTACTTATAGGTCTAACGTTTAATTCGTTGGCTTTCGAACAACATTTTTCAAAATCGATATCGCAAACAGCCACAAGCTCTGAATTTGGTAAAGCAGCATACTTCTCCGCATGGTATTTACCTAAATAGCCAACGCCAATTACAGCTGTTTTAATCTTCTTCATCGCTATTATTATGCTTCAACGTTTTTTCCATTTTCTAAGAAACGTAATAGTGGCATTTTTTATTAAGCGAATCAACATATAAGACATTTTTGACTTAGATTTACTGATTTTCGGAAAAAATAAATGCTAGTAAAAATACCGTTTACATTTTTGTAAGGTGATGTTATAGGTGCATCATTTATTTTTTCATATTGTGTCCTGAAGTAGGTGGTTTTAAAACAGCGTCTGATTCCTAGTCATCGGGTTCTTAATTAACACTATTAATTATAGCCTTTATTAGAAGTTTTTACTTATTTTAATTGATTAAAGGAAGTTCTTTAATGAAATTTGAAAAAAAATGAAGTACTTGAACATGATATGCGAGAAATAATTCGAGAAAATTAAATAAGGTAAAATCGTATAACAACCTAACAAAAGAGTAAAAAAGTGATACAAAAAACACTTTATAAAATAAATTCTTTTCCAGTTATCTTATTGAGCTTATTCTTGCTATACTTATCTTTTATTGAAGTTCCAGCGTCAGCTAAAAATCTTCTTTCCATCGTAGGCAAGCATCATAGGCAAGAGAAGAAAAATTTCTTTCTTTCTATTTTATGAAGAAGAGCAAGATCCTCTTACACAAATAAGAGCATTATAACTAGTTAAAGCAGAGTTATAAAAAATCCTAAAACAATAAAAAGAATGTTTTGTATAACTGATAAATTTTTTATTCGGCAGGCGCTTTTTTTGGCAAGTCAAGCTGAAAAAAACCAAGAGGTACCGGTTGGTGCAGTTTTAGTAAAAGATAATGAAATTATTGGGAGGGGATTTAATCATCCTATTGGATTGATAGATCCTACAGCCCATGCAGAAATGCTTTCAATCCGAGAGGCTGCTAAAAATCTTGGTAATTACCGATTAGTAGGGACGACTCTCTACGTCACTTTAGAACCCTGTGCGATGTGTCTTGGTGCTCTCATTCAAGCTAGAATTCAGCGTCTTGTTTTTGGTGCTTTTGATCCACGTGCTGGAGCTGTTAAAAGTGTTTTCCAACTATTGGATAGTTCATGGCTTAATCATCGTATTGTGTGGACAGGTGGAATTTTAGCAAATGAGTGCGCTGTTTTGCTAAAAAACTTTTTTCAAGCTCACCGTTAAAAATCAATAAGTTAATATTAATCGCTTCTTACTTTGGGAAAGATAAGACTTATTTCATTAAGATAAAAATTTTTAGCCATTAATGAAAATCAAATTCTAGTATCTATAAAAGAAAGTAGAGCTAATCAAAAATCAGTGCTTGAAGTTTGTGTAATACAATTTGAATAGTTCTATTCTTTTCCCTAACAGGGATCTCAAAAGGGAAAAGATAGTAATTAATTTTTCAGAAGCAGAATTTTCTTAAATCTATATCTCAAACGTTTTAAAATTCCCTGACCTGTCTTCTTAGATTAAGTATTGTTTATTTCATAAATTTCAATAAATATAATAAGAAAAATTAATATTTTAACCGAAAAACGCTTTTGTTAATGATTAACCTCTATAAATTAAGCAGTGTTTATTCAAAGCACTTGCCATCATAAGACGTTCCTAACTCATTAGGTTAACAATGACCTCGTGTAATAAAAATTTTATCGACGATGTACTTCCTTATCTAGTTTCTCAGCGATAATAAATTCAGTAATAAGAAGCGGGTTTAAACTAAACCTGCATCTATGTAGTTGTTGAATTAAAGCTTCATATACTTGCCCGATCATTAAAAATAATAATAAGTGAGCGCAAATAATCTGTTTTTAGAAATGCAGAAGAAGAGAAAAAAGCATCGACTTTTTAATTGGATAACCATCTTTATAGTAAGAGCTACTTTAATAATTCTTTTGGTTTTCTTAAGAAAGAAAGTTTATATCTTAGATTTATTGACAGTATTGAAATAACAGTCTAGGTAAATCGATTAATTAAATTCGGATTATAATGTCTTTCAATACAGCTTTTGATTCAATTTGAGCGTTCCTACTTAAACCGATCGTATTCACCGCCTATATGTGGGTGCATTACATAATTTTTTCACGACTCATACATTGTTTTATCTTTTTAAAAGATTTATAAAAACAACACACTATAACTAACTAAGTGCCCCACATTTTTTGTAACTTGTATAGTTAAATTTTTCCTTTTCAAAAGAAAAACTGAGATATGATGAGACATTTTCCCTAGAATCCTAATTATTTACTATGAATAGTGAATAAACTGATTGAAGAAAATCTAGGATCTTTGTTGTCACAGAATAAATATCATTTCACGATTAACACTCTGTATTTTTGGATTCTACTTCATCTGGTTTTGAAACCTGGTATACTACTCAGTCATTCTTTCTTTATTAGTAAGGAATAATCATGACACTTAAGGTTTCAGCAGGTAATGATATCAATGATTTTAATGCAATTATTGAAATTACTATGAACGGAGGAGGGGTTAAATATGAATACAATAAAGAATTTCGACTGTTAACTGTTGATAGATTTATTCCTATAACCATGCATTATCCTTGTAATTATGGATTCGTGCCAAATACTCTGTCGGAAGATGGTGATCCACTGGATGTGTTAGTTATTACGCCAGTGCCTATACAGTCAGGAACTTTGATACGTGTTCGGGCAGTGGGGTTAATGCGCATGGAAGATGAATCTGGAAAGGATAGCAAAATATTAACGTTTCCTTTGGCTAAAGCTTGCAGAGAATATCAATCTATTCAGACTATCAAAGACGTATCACCTTTATTACTAGACACTATTACCTATTTCTTTGAACATTATAAAGATTTAGAGCTTAATAAATGGGCCAAAGTGAAAGGCTGGGAAGGTAAGGATGCTGCAGAAAAAGAACTTCAGGACAGTATGAATTTTTTTAAAAAGCTAAAATCTAAAGGTTAAGAGTTTCATGCCGGATATAACCCGACTTTTTTTTGAGAAACCATTCAATCCTGACTGGATACGACCGATATTAAATGATGCATATCGAATGGATGAAACCGTTTGTGTAAAGCAGTTATTAGAATCTATTAATTTTACCCCAATTATTGAGCGTGCCGTAAGTCAATTAGCAGAAAAATTAGTCATCGCAGTGCGAGAGCAGGAGAAAGAGCAAGGTGGTATCGAAGCATTTATAATGCATTACGATCTTTCGACGGAAGAAGGAATTTTATTAATGTGTCTTGCTGAGGCTTTATTACGTGTCCCAGATAAGCAAACTGAAAATTTATTAATTCGCGATAAATTGACCAGCGCGGAATGGAATAAATATATGGGGGCTAGTAAATCTGCTTTTGTAAATTTCGCCGCATGGGGATTGGCACTTTCAGGAAAAATATTAAAAAAAGAAAAAGATAGGCAATTTAAAACTATTTGGCATAATCTCATTCGAAAAAGTGGTGAACCTGTTATTCGTAAAGTGGTTCGTGAAGCTATGAAATTAATGAGTGAGCATTTTGTTCTGGGCCGTACTATTAAAGGAGCCATCAAGCGTTCACGGACTAATTTGAAAGAGAATTTTCGATATTCTTACGATATGCTAGGCGAAGTAGCGCGAACACAGAACGATGCTGATCGTTATTATGATTCCTATTATCATGCAATTAGTGTCTTAGGGAAAAGTCACACAACACACAATATTTATGAAGCCCCAAGTATTTCTGTCAAACTATCTGCATTGTATCCTCGCTATAATTTTACAAAATGCGAATTGGCAGTACCTTTTCTAATGAAACGTGTAAAAGAGTTAGCCTTGCATGCGAAAGCACAGAAAATTAGTATGACTATTGATGCGGAAGAAGCCGATCGACTAGATATGTGTCTGAATATTTTTAAAGGATTGTTCACAGAAAATGCTTTTTCTAGATGGGAAGGTCTTGGTCTTGCTGTCCAAGCTTATCAAAAACGTGCTTTACCTTTAATTGAATGGTTAATTGAATTAAGTCGTCAACAAAAACGTCGTATTCCGGTTCGTCTAGTAAAGGGAGCTTATTGGGACTCTGAAATAAAACTAACTCAAATGGAAGGTTTAATTAATTATCCTGTTTTCACTAGGAAAGTGAATACCGATATTTCTTATATTGCCTGTGCGAAAAGAATGTTAAGTGCTCAAGACGCTATTTTTCCACAATTTGCTACCCATAATGCTTATTCAGTTGCAACGATTTTAGTTTTAATGAACCATCGTTATAAGGATTATCAATTTGAGTTTCAAAACCTACAAGGCATGGGTAAAGCTTTGCATCATTACATCGTTACGAAATTAAATCTGCCTTGTCGAATTTACGCACCAGTAGGGTGCCACGAAGATTTATTACCTTATCTCGTTCGTCGATTGTTGGAAAATGGAACTAGCAATTCGTTTGTCAACCGAATTGCTAATAAGACAGTACCAATTTCACATCTCATTGAAAGTCCGATGAAAAAAATTAAGTTGTTTGAAAAAATTCCCAATCCTAAAATTCCTTTGCCTAGAAATCTCTTTAGTAAAGAGCGATTAAATTCAATAGGAAGAGATTTAAGCAATTACGCGGAATTAAAATCTCTAGCTGAATCAATTTATCATGCACTAGAAAAAACGTGGGAAGCATCACCGTTTTTACGTGAAATTAAAAATGGCACAGCTGTTTTTAATCCAGCCGACAATCAACACCAGATTGGTGTAATTGAGTTAGCAAATAAATCTGAAGTGGAACAAGCTGTTAAAGTAGGATGTTCGGCTTTTCCTACATGGGATCAAAAGGGAGTAAGTGTACGTTCTAATATTCTGCGAAAAATGGCGCACTTATTAGAAAAAAATCAAGCTGAATTAGTAGCTTTGATTGTGCGTGAAGGCGGAAGGACTCTTCAAAATGCTTTGTCGGAAGTGCGAGAGGCTGTTGATTTTTGCTACTATTATGTTGGGCAGGCTAAAAAACAGTTGATTGATAAAGTATTACCAAGTTACACCGGAGAAAGTAATATACTGCGGATGAATGGTCGAGGTATTATCCTGTGTATCAGTCCCTGGAACTTTCCAGTAGCTATATTTACAGGACAGATTGCTGCAGCGTTAATCACAGGTAATGCTGTAATTGCTAAGCCTTCTGGACAAACATCTTTAACAGCAGCTAAAGTTACTCGTTTGTTTCATGAAGCCGGTGTACCTACAGAAATTTTGCAATTAGTGCCAGGCTCTGGTGAGACTGTAGGACAAGCATTAATCGAAAATCTTAAAATCAGCGGGATTATATTTACAGGTTCCAATAGCACAGCACGTCATATTCAAAAAACGTTGGCTAATCGATCTGGCCCTATCATCCCATTCGTAGCTGAAACATCCGGTATTAACGCCATGATAGCAGATTCGACAGCACTACCTGAACAATTAGTTCAGGATGTCATTGTTTCTGCTTTTGATAGTGCGGGTCAACGTTGTTCTGCTCTTCGTATTTTATATATTCAGGATGATGTGGCAGATAATGTAATCAAAATGCTAGCAGGAGCGATGGCCGAAATCAAAGTAGGTAATCCTATGTTATTAGCCACCGATGTGGGTCCTGTTATTGATGCTAAATCTCAAGCAGCCTTGCAAGAATACGCTATTTTTATGAAAAAAGAAGCGAAACTGATTTACGAAGTCGATTTGCCTTCAGCTGCAGTTCTTGGTACATTTATCGCTCCCCAAGCTTATGAACTACCTAACCTCAGCCTCATTAAAGGTGAAATCTTCGGACCCATTCTACATGTTCTCCGATATCATCGTCAAGATTTAGATAAGGTGATAGATGACATTAATAGCTTGGGATATGGGCTTACTTTTGGTATACAAAGCCGTATTAATGAAACAGTAGATTATATCCAGCGTCGTATTAATGCCGGGAATATTTATGTTAATCGCAACATAATTGGAGCTGTCGTAGGTGTTCAACCTTTTGGGGGAAGTTGGTTATCTGGAACAGGACCTAAAGCCGGCGGCCCACATTATTTGCCTCGTTACTGTATAGAAAGAACGTTAACGATTAACACGACAGCAGCTGGTGGAAATGCTGCTTTGATGACGATGGAAGATTAATAATATTTAATACCTAACGCCTAACGCTCAAACTCTATGTTCAAAAAGAAAATAGTCCTTCTTCCGTAGGTGAGAGAAAATGATAAAAATGAGAAAGTGAATAAAGACTAAAAATATCGTTCTTTTAAGGTAAAGATCAGGGTAAGTTTAGAGTTTTTTCTTGTTAAGATACATCTCTTACTAAAGACTTTAGAGACAGTAAATAAAACCAATAAAATAAGAAGCTCAACTAAAAAGATAATCTCGATGTGAAAATTCCGATTAATGGTTTAGAATGCAAGATCTTTAAGTTAGATAAAGACAAATACCCTTCCTGAAAAGAAGGTCCTGATTGTTGTTGTTTTTTAAGATATTAATTCTAAGCTCATCCTTACAACTTTCTTTCCAAAGAAAGCAGGTGAATAGAGAAGTTGTAGGCTTTGGATTCAGATATGCTATTTTTTCAAGGTTGTCAAGTTTATACAACGTTTCGTCAACAGCAAATTTTACAGCGCTTACAAAAAAAACAACCTAAAGTCTATGCTATCGAAGCTACTTATAACTATTTTGTTAAATGTGAAAAACCTTTGCATTCTAAAGAACGAAAGCGATTGGAATGCTTATTACCAAAAGCCCATTTTTCTAAATGTCCTACATTACTCGAAGAATTTGCATGTTGGGTATTTCCTCGTTTAGGAACTTTATCTCCTTGGTCATCAAAAGCTACTGAAATCGCGCGTAATTGTAAACTTCCCATTACTCGGGTTGAGCGAGGAATTTTCTATCGTCTTTTCGGAATTACTCATCAGAATAAGCGTAACTTTCAAATATTGTTAGAATTACACGATCCATTAACCGAATCAATTCTACTTTCTTCAAACGAATTAAACCAATTATTTGAACATCGACCACTTTTGAATTTTGTATACATTCCTTTATTGGAAAAAGGAAAAATTGCCTTATTACAAGCAAATCAACTATTGAATCTTGCACTAACTGATGAAGATATTCAGTATTTATTAGAAGCCTTCCACCAATTAAATCGTAATCCTACAGACGTTGAATTAATGATGTTTGCTCAGATAAATTCTGAGCATTGCCGACATAAAATATTTAATGCAAAGTGGCAAATTAATGGACAATTAAAAGAAGAATCTTTATTTTCAATGATTTATTACACTTACCAAATAAATCCGAAACAAGTTCTGATGGCATATCACGACAATGCAGCAATTATTAAAGGTTCTGTTAATCACTCTTTTGAAATTAATTTCATCACCCATTGTTACGAGAAAAAAAAAGAATATCTGCATAAAGTTTTGAAAGTAGAGACACATAATCATCCTACTGCTATATCTCCTTTTGCGGGGGCAGCAACAGGAAGTGGAGGTGAAATTCGGGATGAGGTAGCAACAGGTCGCAGTGCACAAAGTCAAGCAGGTCTAACCGGATTTTCTGTTTCACATCTTCATATTCCTAATTTTTCTCAACCTTGGGAGAAAGATTTTAAAAATCCAAAATCATTAACATCCCCATTAGATATTATACTACAGGGGCCTATTGGTTCGGCTTCATTTAATAATGAATTTGGACGTCCAAATGTTTGTGGTTATTTTCGGACATTGGAATATAAATGGAATTTTGGTTTAGAAATCGATACACAAGGAGAAACTATTTCTTATGGATATCACAAGCCCATTATGATTTCTGGAGGAATTGGACAAATTCATCATTCTCAAATTGAAAAGCAATCTTTTAAGGAAGAAGTATTATTGATAGTTATTGGTGGCCCTGCTATGACTATAGGCTTAGGAGGCGGTTCTGCCTCTTCTCGAAGTAGTAATAAAGCTACTAAGGACTTGGATTTTGCATCTGTGCAATGCCCGAATCCCGAAATGCAACGTCGTGCACAAGAACTAATTAACGAATGTATTTCTTTAGGGAAAGAAAATCCTATTTTAAGTATTCATGATGTTGGAGCTGGGGGTTTATCCAATGCCTTTCCAGAGTTAATTAAAGCCAGCCAATGTGGTGGAGAGTTTGAGTTACGAGATATTCCTAATGCTGAACCTGGAATGACTCCCCTAGAAATATGGTGTAATGAAGCACAGGAACGATTTGTTCTGGCTATTAAATTGGAATCGCTAGAAATATTAAGCGCTATTGCTGAACGTGAGCGATGTCCTTTTGCAGTTGTTGGATATACTAAAAAACAGAAAAAGTTGATAGTAAATGACAGTTATTTCCACACTCGGCCTATCGAAGTGCCGTTTTCTTTATTATTTAATGAGATGCCAACCATAAAACGAGACGATCAGCGATGCTTTCCTAAAATGCCACCTTTCGATACTTCAGATATCAATTGGGAAGATGCTATTAAACGAGTTTTACAATATCCATCGGTAGCAGATAAAAGTTTTTTAATCACTATTAGTGATCGTTCTGTGGGTGGTAGGGTCGTACGCGATCAAATGGTTGGTCCTTGGCAAGTACCGGTAGCAGATGTAGCAGTGATGGTAGATAGCTTTTTCGGTTATCAAGGGCAAGCTCTGGCTATGGGTGAGCGAGCACCCATAGCGATCATTGATCCTATTGCATCAGCAAAGATGGCAATCGGCGAAGCTATTACTAACATAGCTGCTGCACCTATTGATGAAATTTCTCAGGTGGTTTTATCGGCGAATTGGATGGCAGCAGCAAGTTTTCCAGGAGAGGGAGCAAATTTGTATGAAGCCGTTCGATCTGTTGCTAAAGAACTATGTCCTGCGTTGGAAATTTGTATACCGGTGGGTAAAGATTCCTTATCTATGTGTACTTCTTGGCAAGATGGTAATCAAAAGCGAAGTGTGATATCACCACTTTCCTTAATTATTACAGCTACAGCACCTGTTTCAGATGTTCGTCATACACTCACTCCACAATTACAAACCGATGTTGGCGAAACTCAGTTGTTGCTCATTGATTTAGGTAGAGGAGTTCATTTGTTAGGAGGTTCTTGTTTAGCCCAAGTTTATAATGAGATAGGGGATCAACCACCTAATGTTTATGATCCTCATGTATTAGTTAATTTTTTTCAAGCAATTCAAATACTCAATCACAAGAAATTATTATTAGCTTATCATGACCGTTCTGATGGAGGATTATTAGCAACTTTGTGTGAAATGGCTTTTGCTACTCACACAGGCATTACCATCGAATTACATTCATTAGGGAACAATCCAATGGCTAGTGTATTTACCGAGGTTTTAGGAGCTGTTGTTCAAATTAAAAAAGAAGATATTATTGATGTGCTAACGATCTTAAAAAGACATGAGTTAGCAATATATACACATATTATTGGAGAGCTAAATGAAGCAGATAAATTTATTTTGAACTTTCAAGGAAAAGCAATTTTCCGAGAAAGTCGTATCAACCTACACCGATGGTGGAGTGAAACAAGTTATCGATTGCAGGCACTACGAGACAATCCAGTTTGCGCTAAGCAGCAATATGACAAATTGTTAGATAAAAATAATCCTGGACTTATAATACAAAATACTTTTGACAATAATAAAAATATTTTTTTCCCCTATATTAATTTAGGAACTCGACCTCGTGTTGCTATTTTACGAGAACAAGGCAGTAATGGTCATCGAGAAATGGCTGCCGCTTTTTATTTTGCAGGTTTTGATAGTGTTGATGTTCATATGAGTGATTTATTAAATAAACACGTCAATTTAAGAGAGTTTAAAGGATTGATTGCTTGTGGAGGATTTTCTTTTGGTGATGTATTAGGTGCTGGCCGTGGCTGGGCACAATCGATTTTAATGCATCCAAGAATTTCTGATGAATTCGCTTTATTTTTTCAAAGTAGTGATCGTTTTGCTTTAGGAGTTTGTAACGGTTGTCAGCTTTTTTCTCATTTAAAACCAATAATTCCAGGTACTGAAGATTGGCCTGTTTTTGAACGTAATACATCGGAACAATTCGAAGCGCGTCTTTGTTTTGTAGAAATCCTAGAATCTCCTTCACTCTTTTTTCAAGGAATGATAAGTAGTCGGCTTCCTATTGTAGTCTCACATGGCGAGGGACATACAGTATTCGAGATTGGGAAAGAGCAACGAGTGAAAGAAAATAAACTTATTACGTTATGCTATATTGATTCCTTTGGAATTCCTACAATAGATTATCCCGCGAATCCCAATGGTAGCACAGCAGGGATTACAGGACTTACCACCCCAGATGGTCGTATAACTATTCTTATGCCTCATCCTGAACGAGTTTTTCGTACAGTGCAGTTTTCTTGGCATCCAAAGGAATGGGACGAAATGAGCCCATGGATGAGGATGTTCTATAATGCGCGGGCATGGGTGAATTAATTGTATTGATTTTTATTTATATGATACAGCAAACGTATGGAGCTAAGATTCACAGTCTATTCAGAATTCAGTAAGCTTTATTAAAATAAGTAAACTAAAGAAGTACTTTCCTTAAATAAGGTATAATTTCAATTTTTTCTGAAGCAGCCTATTTTTTGAAAATAGGCTGAGGAAGCTTTATTTTTTTGAGTGTTCCTGTAGAGGAGGTATTGAGTTTTTCATTAAATTTAAAAACGGTCTCTCATACAAACCCAAAAATAAAATTCAATCAACTCATTTTAACTGTCAGGTACAAATAAGATAAAAACAAGAATTTATGAAGAAATTTTAAAATTATGTAGAGGGATAACTAACTTAATTTATTTAAAATATAAAACGGAAAATTTTTTGTTTGCAACGAAAATAGTGATTACTTTAAATTGTCCGTCTGTATATAGCAAGATTAAGGGTTGGAATTTTGCATTAGAATTAGATAGAGATAAATCATCATTGCTAAAATGTACTCCAATTATATCTGAGTTTGATAATAAAACTTATGCTTTATTTTTATAGAAGATATTAATGAATTCTCTGAACAATTAATAAAAACAGTTCTTTTTAAGTAGGGATAAACTTAAAACAAAAAGGAATAGTGAGTTGTATTTAACATGAATTGAAGTCCCAAGGAAAATGGGAGCATTGAAAAAATTCTTGCACTATATTCTTTTGATGAATGTTTTCTTTTTCTAACTGGTAAGTAAATTCTAACTATTTTCTAAGTTATTACTTATATCTTACTGAATCTTAGAGCTTTTTTGAGAATACACAAATTCAGTTTTAAAAATCAGTAAAAAAGTCGGCTAGCATCCTTTCTCCGCTATTCTTTTCCTAACCTCAGATTAATATCTCTGAAAAAAACAGAGCTAATTATTAATATGACTGAATTGAATGAGGTGAGGAAATGATTTCCTTTCGTTTTGTTTTATTACGAAAAACTCAAAAGTGATTCTTATTAAACTGACTGAATCGACATCTTTCTTGAGTGCTGTTTTTCGAATGACCTATTAATGATAATCTGTAAAAATATTACAAGGGAAATATGGATTTTTAGAAAAAATCATTTAAACTTTAGACAGCTTTAGGTAAAACAATCGAACCACCCAATAACAAAAACACCACCATCGCATACAGCTTTTAGCTCTTTTCTAGCAGGGAAATAATGGCTTACTTTAATCTAGTATGTTGTCATAGTTCATAAATGTTGACTTGACTGACATTTTGTGTTGAGTAGTTAAAGACTAAGCTTTTCCTAGAGAATCAATTAATACTTTTAGAAATCGAGCAATTTCTCCGCCTGTAATAAATCGGTGATCACTAGTTACGGATAGCGGCAACATCCGATGAATTGAAGGCCAGCCATTTACAGGCACTACCTGCTCTCGTATGCGACCCACACCAACGATTGTGAATATCGGTGGAAGGAGAATGGGATTTGCATAGCGTCCTGCAAAAATCCCAAAATTGGATAACATAATTGTTGCACCTCGAAGGTCTTCAGAAGAGAGACTCCTTGTGTGAGCCATCCCTTTGAAGTAGTCAATTTGTTGACGTAGTTCGTTATTACTTCGATGAACAACATCTTTTAAAACTGGAACATATAAACCATGAGGGGTATCAACTGCCACCCCGATATTGATATGTTCTTTTATCCTATAACTCATTTTATCACTATCAAAATGGGCATTCATAATAGGGATTTCTATACAAGCTTGTGAAATAGCTCGAATCAATCGTATTGAAATATCTTGTTGACCCTTCCAAGCATGAATATCCACATCATCCATTAAGCTAACAGGAACGATATTACGATGAGACTGAGTCATGCTGAGAACCATTGCACGTCGTACATTGGATAAAGGAGTAAGCTCTGTTTTGCTTTTCTGACCTTTATTCGAAGAGGTTTTGTATAATTGAGCAAATTGCTTAACTTCTTCAGTAGTAATCATTTTACCTTGAGGTTTAATCGTAGAAAGATCCACCTTAAGTTGCTTGGCGAGCATTCGGACTAATGGAGTTGCTTTAGCAATCTTTTTTCTTTCTTCGGATTTTTGAACTTTAATCCCTGTGGCAACTTCTTTTAAAATAGTTTCACTACTTTCAATAGTACCAACTACTGTCCCCGCGTCATTTTTAGGAGTTTCTTTCTCAGCTTCTTCTTTAAAGCCAACAAGTGGATGGCCAGTTTTTACGATATCACCTACTTCACCAAATAATTTTTCAATTTTATCGGATAATGGAGAAGGAACATCTACAAGTGCTTTTGCTGTTTCCATAGCAACCAACGGCTGATCTACAATGACTTCATCGCCCTCTTTCACATACCATTCACGAATTACTGCATCGGGCAAGCCTTCTCCTAGGTCGGGCAATTTAAAAACTTTCATCAGGAAAATTCCATCAACGAGTGTACAGCTTTAAGAATCTGGTTGGTACTTGGTATATATTTTTTTTCTAATTGGAAATAAGGCATTATAGTGTCATATCCAGCTACACGTTTAATAGGTGCTAATAAAGAGAGTAAACCTTGTTCAGCAATACCGGCCGCAATTTCAGCTCCAACTCCACCAGTTAATGGAGCTTCATGGATTATCACGCAGCGCCCAGTTTTTTCTACTGAACACAAAATAGTATTCATATCCAGCGGTTTAATGGTAGCAACATCGATCACCTCTGCTTCGATACCTTGCTGAGTGAGCTGATCAGTTGCTTCCATAGTCTCTTTAAGCATAGCTCCCCAGGTTACGAGGGTAACGTCAGAACCTTCACGCAAAAGGAAACATTGATCTAAAGGAAGTTCTTTCCCATCATCCGGAACCTCTTGCTTCACTAAACGATAGATACGTTTTGGTTCTAAAAAAAGAACAGGATCGGGCTTGCGAATAGAAGCCAACAATAACCCGTAGGCTCTGGCAGGAGAAGAAGGAATAACAACCCTTAATCCCGGAATATGCGCAAACAGCGCTTCCATACTTTCTGAATGATGTTCAGGAGCACGGATACCACCTCCAAAGGGAGCACGATAAACGATAGGACAATGCAATCGGCCTCGAGTTCGATTCCGTAACCGTGCTGCATGACTCAAAATATGATCAAAACCGGAATAAATAAATCCTTCAAATTGAAATTCCGCGATAGATTTTAATCCCTGAGATGCCATGCCTATTGAAATTCCAGCAATCATGCTTTCGGCTAATGGCATATCTAAAACTCGCTCTGGCCCAAACTTCTCAAGCAAACCTATGGTAGCCCGAAAAACACCTCCGTTAATACCAACGTCTTCTCCTAATACAATAACAGAGTTATCCTTTGTCATCTCATAAGCTAATGCTTGATTGATAGCTTCAATCAATGTAATTCCAATCATTCTTCTTTTCCGATTAGCTCATCACGTTGTTTTTTAAGTGATTGAGGCAATTCCTCATATAAATAATCAAACATATCCGTCGGCTTTGATGGAGGCCTATTTAAAAATTCTTTTACAATTTGCTCAACTTCGTTAGATAATTCAATTTGCAGTCCTACTTCTTTATCTCGTGACCATAGTCCTTTGGATTCCAAATAATATCTAAGTCGAGCAATTGGTTCACGTTTCCAAGCTATTTTCAGCTCTTCAGAAGACATGTAGCGGCTTGCATCATCTGCGGTAGTGTGATCACATAATCGATATGTGATAGCTTCAATTAAGGTGGGACCGTCTCCTGCTCGTGCTCTTTCTAAAGCTTTGGAAACTGCATAACGGACGGCGATAACATCATTACCATCTACTTGCAATCCATCAAATCCTCCGGCGATGGCTTTTTGAGCCAATGTTTGACAGCCAGTTTGTTGATTACGGCCTATTGAAATAGCCCATTGATTATTATTAATGACAAAAACCACTGGCAACTTCCAGCATCCAGCTAGATTAATTGCTTCGTAAAAATCACCCTTAGAAGTTCCACCATCTCCACAAATCGTCACTACAGCACGACATTGTTTTCGATATTTAATAGCATACGCAATGCCAGCAGCGTGTAGAAGTTGTCCTGCAACCGGAATACAATTAGGAAAATCGTCTTTAACTCTAGGATTAGAGTAATTACTGCCCTGTTCATCTCCTCCCCAATAAGCTAAAAATTCTGATAATTTTATTCCTCTCTCAAGACATGCTCCTTGATCACGATAATAAGGACAAAAAACGTCTTCGACCTGCATGGCATTTCCCATACCAACTCCTACTGCTTCCTGACCCTGAGAAGAAGGGTAGGTACCCATTTTTCCAGTGCGTTGAAGGTTAACAGCTTTATTATCAAAATGACGGATAAGAGACATCTGACGGTAGAGATACAATAGCGTATCAGGATCTGCAAATTTAGGAAAAGGCTGAGAAGGCTGGCTGTTTACGTCGAGAAACTGTAAATATTGAACGGTAAAACTGGCAGTAGTTGTTGTTTTCAACATCGTACTGTCGTCTCCAAGTCATGAGAATTCAAAGCGGCGATTTTTTCTTTAGCCATGAGATCAGCTATTTCTGTAGTTGGTTTATTTTCTTTAAAGGAACGTATAAATAATTCTAAAAGACGGTCATATAACTTTTCGATTAATTTATTAGCGATATTAACGTTATGATAATCATGGACTGAAGCTGCTTGAATTAAGCCCCCCGCATTGATAACGTAATCAGGAACATAGAGAAATCCGCGTTGATGAGCAATGACACCGTATTTTTGATGAGCCAGTTGGTTGTTAGCAGGACCTGCAATAATGAACGCCTTGATTCGATTAAGTGTATTTAAATTAATAACGCTGCCGATGGCAGCAGGTGAAAAAATATCGCATTTTATATCATAAATTTTCTCGGGAGGGACCACATTTGCTTTAAATTCATCTATAAATCGTTGGGTTGCTTCTGGTTTAAGATCGCAGATGGTGATAGTAGCTCCCTCTTGGTGCAAAAGTTGAGCTAGATAATAAGCTGTCTTTCCAGCACCTTGTATAGCAATGTGTAAGCCTTCCAAATCATCACGATTCCATTTAAATTTAATAGCGGCCTTTAATCCGAGAAAAACGCCTTTCGAAGTAAAAGGAGATGGATCGTCTTGGACTGCATCAGTTCCTGCAGCACCGATAACTTGCGGTGTACGTTCAGAAATGACATCCATATCCTTTGTTGTTGTTCCAATATCCATTGCTGTGATATATCGCCCGTTCATATCATGAACAAAATCACCAAAAGAACGAAAAAGCGCTTCACGATCATAAGCAACGGAAGGTTTCATAATAACAGCTTTAGCTCCACCATGAGGAAGATCGCTAAAAGCAGCTTTTAAGGTCATCATGTAGGACAAGCGCAAGGCATCTTTTAATGCTAAATTCATTAAAGCATAATGATAAAATCGACAACCCCCAATGGCAGGTCCTCGTTTAGTGCTATGAATAGCAATGATGGCCTGAAGTCCACTCGTGGAATCAATCTTAGTATGAATATCACCAAAGCCAAGCATTTTGGCATAACGTATCAAGCCTTCGTGCGTAGGATGACTTCGTTTACGTGCTTGTGGCATAGATAAAATTCTTTAAAGTAACCTAGAAAAAAGTTTACTCATTAATAATAACAAGGATTTTGATAATATGTAAGAGGGATTTTTTATAATTTATTTGCTGAAAATTAATTACTCGTTGGGAGAAGCCCATTAGATATACTCTATTATCTTTTTATTTAAGTCACTACACTATGCACTCAGTGATTAGGGAGTAAAATGGATAAAATTTGATGTGTTCTTAACGAAAAATAGAAAAGCAATTATTTTATATTTTCTTGTCTGATAAAATGAACTGTAAATTATTTTGGTTTATCGAAAAATTAACAAAACAGATATTTTTGAGTTTGATATAGGAGGTGGAGTTTCAGTATGAACTTTTCTTGTAAATTCATATTGGGGTTTTCATTAAATATATAAAATAAATTGAATATACAATAAGTATATACTCAATTAAGTAGGAATTAAGTAGGAAATTAAATTTAGGCATTAATGTTGAACTAAAAAATGGCTCTATGGTTTAGAAAACTATTTGTCAAGCCCTTTCCACAGTCTTTATTCCGTATTGATTGATTTATCAATACATATTGCTTTATCTAAGCTTACGTGAGAAATTGAATCCAAAAAGGATAAAATCGTCAAACGGGTTTTTATTATCTACTCTTTACATGTTAATGAATAATCCTGCATTTCTGAAACAAGCATTAAAGCTCGCTGCAATTCGACAAGGATTTTGTGCACCCAACCCAGCAGTAGGCGCTGTTTTAGTTAAAGATAATAAAATTATTTCTACAGGCTTCCATAAAAGGAGCGGGCTTCCTCATGCAGAAGTAGAAGCTATTAATTCTGCTGGTAAAGATGCAAAAGGAGCAAATTTGTATGTAACTTTAGAACCTTGCTGTCATTACGGGAAAACACCACCTTGTACAGAGTTAATTATAAAAACTGGAATAAAAGAAGTTTACTATGGTTTTTCTGATCCTAATCCAAATGTTTTTAATAAAGGAGCTCAAGCACTAAAAGAGGCAGGAATCGATTGTTTTTTAGTAGAGCTACCTGAAATCAAATCCTTTTATGAAAATTATTCCTATTGGACGACTAACAAGCGACCTTGGATAACTGCTAAGTTGGCACTTAGTTTGGATAGTAAAACTGCAGGGATCAAAGGCAAGCCTGTCGCTCTGACTGGAGAAGAATTAAATTTTTATACTCATGAATTTCGAAAAAAAAGCGATGCACTTCTCACCACAATAAATACAATATTATATGATAATCCTCAGTTAAATGTGCGTCTCGTCAATGAAACGATAAAAAAGCCGATTTACATTCTCGATTCTAACCTGCGACTACCGTTAAATGCACGTGTGCATCAATCTTCTGAAAAATTAGTTATTTTTCATAAAAAATCTGCTGAGAAGCGACGTAAAAAAGCTCTTACCAAGAAAAATATCCATTGCATTGAAATAACAAAGACTAGAGAAGGTTTAGATCTTGATCAAGTGTTAAGTACGATTGGAATGCATGGAGTGCACACCCTCTGGGTAGAAACAGGTGGAAAATGTTTCCAGTCCTTTTTACACAAAAAATTAATCCAGCGTGCCTTGATTTATATTACTCCCAAGATTTTAGGTAATCAAGCGATCTCTGCTTTTCAAATGCCATTTAATTTTCAAGGATATCACATCCAATGGCGTCAGATTGGAGATGATGTGATATGTGATATTAGATTTTGTTAAATCTGAATTTTCATTAGCGTACCAGATGCTATTTAGTCTATACAATCAATATAGTTGACTTCCTAATCAGATTTGTTACTGTATTATGCGGAAAAAGGTCTTCTAAAGTGGAGAGAGGGAGAGGTATAGAGTCTCACCGGTTTTCTCTTTAAAAGTGGAATGAGCCTGTGAGCTCCACAGTTCCACTTAGTTTGTAGAGAATATGAGAAAGTCGGTACCATTGTTGCATAATTAATAATAATTAAATAATAATTAAGTTAAATTCCAAAACTCGATCTATTTTAGAGTTAGAATGGAAGAAGCGATAAAGTATCAGCCAGCATTATGCGGGTTCTCTATGTTTATTAAATCTTATCTTGGATATCAGTACTATTCTATAATTTTAATTTGATAATGTGATTGAAGAGTATGTTTACAGGCCTTTCTGATCATTGCGGGAAGATACAGTCCATTGAGATGTTTTCGAAACGGGCAGTGGTGCGTATTGAGACGCAGTTTCTCGATTTACAGATCGGAGAAAGCATCGCAATAGACGGTGTTTGCGTGACAGTTGTAGAAGTAAAATCAAACAGTTTCCTCTGTGAATTATCTTCTGAAACTTTAGAATGTACTTCTGCGCGCTTTTATAAAGTGAGTAGTTGGGTAAATTTGGAACGTGCTTTACGATTAATGGACCGAATGGGTGGGCATTTTGTTACAGGACACGTTGATCAAACCATTATACTAAATTCTAAAGAAAAACAGGCTACATTCGCTCAGATGACTTTTGAAGGCGTCTTAAAAGAGACCCAACCTTTTTTAATAAAAAAAGGTAGTGTAGCAATAAATGGGGTGAGCTTAACCATTAACGATGTGATGAGAGATACTTTTTCGGTAATGTTGATTCCTCACACTTTAGAGAAAACAAATTTAAAAGATTTAATAATAGGAAGTTGGGTGAATGTTGAATTTGATTCAATAGCAAAAATTGTTGCTCAAACAACGCGGGAGATAATGTCTAATGAAAAAAGCGTTTGATAGTATCGAGACAGCTTTAAAGACCTTACGTGAAGGAAGAATGATTATTCTAGTTGATGATGAATCGCGCGAAAATGAGGGCGATTTGATTGTCGCTGCTGAACATGTTACAGCTGAGCAGGTTAATTTTATGGCTCAGTATGGAAGAGGTTTAATTTGTTTGCCAATGATGGCTAGCGATTTTGAGCGATTGAATATCCCTATGATGACTAGCCGAAATCGATCCCGTTATCAAACTCCTTTTGGAGTGTCCATTGAAGGGGCTTATGACGTTACAACAGGAATTTCAGCTCAAGATCGGGCTCGAACAATTCGTATCGCTATCGATGAGAAAAGTGGTCCTGATGATATTGTTATGCCCGGCCATATTTTTCCATTAAAAGCGAAAAACGCAGGAGTCTTAGCTCGACCAGGGCATACTGAGGGAAGTATCGATTTATGCTGTTTAGCAGATTTGAAACCAGCTGCTGTTTTATGTGAAATTTTAAATGAGGATGGTAGTATGGCACGGTTGCCTGATTTACAAATATTTGCTGAACGTCATCAGATTCCACTTGTCAGTATTCATGATTTGATCGCATATCGTATTAATTATGGCATTTTGATTGATGAAATTTCTGCTTCAACATTACCTCTTAAAAATAGGGGTAAATATACAATTAAAATCTTTCGTGGTCGGATCGATAAATTAGAGCACGTAGCTTTAATTAATCAGAAAAAGACAATAGATAAACCTTGTTTGGTACGAATTCATTCAGAATGCTTAACCGGCGATGTATTTGGCTCTTCCCGTTGTGATTGTGGTTGGCAATTGAAAGTCGCTGTGGATGAAATCTCTGCTCAAGGAGGAATTTTACTTTATTTACGTCAAGAAGGTCGGGGTATTGGTTTAGGAAATAAAATAAAAGCCTATGCTTTACAAGAGAAAGGCTTAGACACAGTAGAAGCGAATCATCACCTTGGTTTTGAAGCAGATTTGCGGGATTATGGATTAGCAGCGCAAATATTACGAATTCTTGGGGTACAGAAAGTGCGTTTGTTAACTAATAATCCTAACAAAGTAGCAGATCTCAGCCGTTACGGAATCGAAGTTTCTGAACGCGTATCTTTAGAAGCAACGCCGACATGCGATAACATTAGCTATCTAAAAGCAAAACGAAAGAAACTAGGTCACTTGTTAAATTTAACAGAGGAAGCGAGTAAATGATACATCTACTTAAATTAGCTATTGTGATTAGCCAATTTAATCAAGTAGTAACAGAAAAATTATTATCTGGAGCCTTAGGCCGTTTAGTAGAGCTTGGAGTTAAAGAAGATCAAATTAAAAAAATTTGGGTACCAGGAGCTGTAGAAATTCCATTAATGGCAAAACAACTGGCAAAAATTAAATTGTATAATGCCGTTATCTGCTTGGGAGCAGTAATTCGAGGAGAAACTAATCATTACGATTACGTCTGTCAACAAGTAAGCTTAGGATGTCAACAGGTAGCTTTAGAATATGAAATTCCTGTTATTTTTGGTGTTCTGACTACGCAAAATAAAGCACAAGCTCTCGCCAGAGCAGGGTGTGGTAAAAGAGGAAGTAATAAAGGAGTTGAAGCAGTAAATGCAGCGATAACGATGATTGAAAGTATGAGAGAGATTAAAGTTGACGCATAGCGATAAAAATCCCATTTTGCGTGGTATTTCTAACTGGTTTGTTCGTCATTTTTCAGATCCTGAAGCATTGGCGTTGTTTTTCACTTTGGTTTTCGGGTTTTTATTAATCGAATTTTTTGGAAGATTTTTGTTACCGATAATAATAAGTATAGTGCTTGCTTATCTCTTTTCCTCACCAGTGCGATGGTTAAAACAATGGCGATTTCCACACTGGCTTGCTGTTAGTGTGGTTTATCTCTTTTTCTTAGGTCTTTTTGTACTCGCTCTTTTTGGTTTATTGCCATTAATGTGGAAACAGCTGACTAGTATGGTGCATGAATTTCCTCGAGCTATTACTAAAGGCCAAGAGTGGATAATTGAACTCACGCATCATTACCCAAAATTATTTCCTGCTGATCCGACCACTGATTTCGCTGTCTATTTACATCAGCAATCAGCTCGAATTGGGCAATTTATTTTATCTTTTTCATTAGCCTCAATTCCTAGTATTATTGAGATTATTCTTTATTTCGTATTAGTACCCTTACTTGTATTCTTCTTTTTGAAAGATGGTGAGGTGATGAGCGTTTGGCTCAGTCGTTTTTTACCAGAGCGTCGTGGACTTATTCAAATTGTTTGGTATGAAATGAATCAAAAAATCGGTGCTTATGTTCGAGGGCGAGTAATTGAAATAATTATTGTTAGCTTTTTTTCGGTTATTGCTTTTTCGGTATTAGGACTACAATATGCCTTTTTACTAGGAGTGCTGTTAGGGTTTTCTGTGATTGTACCTTATATTGGTGCAGTGATTATTACAGTTCCTATTATGATAGCAGGATTAATGCAATGGGGCTTTTCTGCACATTTTGCTTATTTAATGATTGTTTATGCTACAATTATTGCCTTAGATGGAAATTTATTGGTTCCTCTCCTATTTTCAGAAGCTATGGATCTGCATCCTATTGTAATTATTTTGTCGGTTCTATTCTTTGGTGGCATTTGTTGGGGATTCTGGGGCGTATTTTTTTCCATTCCTTTAGCCACGCTAGTAAAAGAAGTATTAAATGCATGGCCAAAAACTCAAAGAGTTGATAGTCTAAAATAACAGAATTACCAGAGACGAGTAGAAAGTATCAAGTTTTATGGGTAGGAAAAACTTGCAAAGGATAATACCATGACTTAACACCATTAATATAATCGGTAAACACAGTTCTAAGAACTTCTGTAAATAAGAACTTCTGCGGTGGTGTATGCGCACTCATTTTCCAATATTTTCTAGATTAATTCGGAGTTAATTTAGAATTGTTGCTCGTTTTGCCCATTTTTTATTCGTTATTGCTATCAAAAAGATAGCTGTTAGAGGACATTACTTTTTCTTTAGTAATTTTAACGACTTTTTGATTGGCATCATTAAAAGCAGCTTTTATAAGATCTTCAACAACTTCTTTTGCTTCTTTTAGAAGTTCATCAGAGAGAACAAGTTTTATGACCTCATGTTGAGCAGTGAGAGTGATTTTCACCATGCCAGCGCCGGATTCACCAGTAACTTCAATTTTTGATAATTCCTCTTGCGCTTTCTGCATCATTTCTTGAATTTTTTTTGCATTTTTCATTAAATTATTGAAATTAAATTCGTCATTCATCATTATTGTCTCTTCAATTAATTTTGATTTTTAATAGGCACTCTGGAACGGAAAGCGTGACTCAAGGTACCGCCATCAAGATATTCCAACTCACCACCAATTGGTACACCGTGGGCAATGCGTGAACACTTTATTTTAGTCTGATCGACATGATTTGCAATATAATGTGCCGTAGCTTTTCCTTCCATAGTTGCGTTAGTAGCAATAATAAGTTCTGTAATAAATTCATTTTGTAATCGATTAAGAAGAATAGGAATCCCAATTTCTTGAGGGCCTATTCCATCCAAAGGAGAAAGGCATCCTTGAAGCACAAAATAACGGCCTGAATAGATCTGAGCTTGCTCTATAGCAGCTAAATCTGCTGGACTTTCAGCAATGCATAAGAGTGCCGGATTACGTTTTGGATTACAACAAATATCACACACATTTTGTTCGGTATAAATGCGGCATAATTGACACTCTCTCACTTGATCAATAGCGGATTGTAAAGATTTAGCTAAGGCTAATCCCTTGGTTCGTCTGGATTTTGCAAGAAGATGAAAAGACATCCGTTGTGCAGACTTTGGTCCAACACCGGGTAAGCTTTGGAGCTCAATTATAAGCTGTTTTATTAGTGGACTAAACAATATTTATTCCTTGGTTCTTGATAGAGAGTTATCGTTTTGTAAAGGCATGTACTAAGATCAACCTTCTCTTTATCAGCTTTTTGTATGGAAATATTGAAAATATCGTCAAGGATACACACATTTTCAAGAAGTTCAATTCTCTTTTTTTTGGATGACTTTTTGAATAGCTTCTCTCAAATTTTTCAAACCCCCACAAACACACTATTTAGATTCTTCAATATCATCGCTGTGTAATGTATGTTCATTACATTCAACATTTTCAAAATTATAAGTCGCTACTGTCATAATGTGAATTGTTTTATTATATAGTTTTCTGACTAGTTTTATATTACCCAGATCGGAAATAAACAATTATTGATTTCTGGTAAGATTGTCATTGTCAAAATCTTTCCTGTTATGTTCCTTCTTTATGTAAAACAATGCTTTTCTGTATTATAGTTGCATCAAAAGTTTGCATTATCCGCTGAACCTGTGGATCACACAAAATTTTTTTTTCTGCCTCAGATTGTCGATTTTGAGCTATTTTTTCAGTAATTGCAGAAGAAGTTTCTCTGGAATTACCATTGACAGTAATTTTCACGTCGATAGTGCGATTAAAGTATTTACTTACTGCTTCAGATATTTTCTGGACCTGTTTTTTTTGCAGAAATGGTTTTTGTTTAGGATTTAAAGTTAAATATAAATGTGTTTCAGTTTTTCGACTAAGACTGCATTGTTGTGCTAAAGCAAAGGCAGCACCCGTAAGATTTAATTGAGGTAACAGTTGATACCACTGCAATTCTTTAAATAAAGAGTAATGGGGAGACATTGAACTAGTGGTGAAGGTTTTGTAAGATGGTTTATTTTTAATCGCCGATTTAATTTCCGATGACATCGATTCGGGATAGAAAGCAAGCATTCGCAACAATGTCATTTCAAATCCTATTTGCGGGCTTGGAGAATAAGGTAAATCTCGTTGCCCTAATAAACCAATTTGATAAAAAAGCTGTACATCTTCGCAATAAAGAAGATTTGCTAACTGACGCAATCGTTCATTATCATTTTCAATTTGAGCATTAGGAACTACTTGGATAACAGCAATCTGGTGAAGTAATGCTAATAATTCAGTTAAGGCACTATAAAAATCAGCACCCTGTTGCGCTAGTTTATTGGTATAATTCAATAAATTATTTCCTTGCTTCTGAGCAAGAGCCTCTAGGATATCAAATAATAAGGTTGGCTCAATAATCCTTAGCATAATTTTCATATCATTAACAAGAACTTTACCGTTACCATAAGCTATACCCTGATCTAGAAGACTTAAAGCATCTCGAACACTCCCATTAGCGGCTCGAGCTAACAAATCAAGTGCAGCCTTTTCAAATTCGACATTCTCTTTCTGTAAAATGTGCTGACAATGATCAACAATTTGTTTCGGTAAAAGAGGAATAAGGTGAAACTGCAGACAGCGCGACAATATGGTTATCGGTAACTTGTGATGGTCAGTGGTAGCAAGAATGAATTTCACGTGACTAGGAGGTTCTTCCAAAGCTTTCAATAAAGCGTTAAAGCTATGTCTAGAAAGCATGTGCACTTCGTCAATTAGATAAACTTTAAAACAGCCTTTCGTTGGCGCATATTGGATGTCATCAAGCAAATCCCGAGTGCTTTCTACTTTTGTATGTGAGGCCGCATCTACTTCAAGAAAATCGGGAAAGCATCCAGAGTCGATTTCTTTACAATTTCCACAGATGTTGCATGGATTGGCGCTAATACCTTTTTCGCAATTAAGACATTTTGCAAATAAACGTCCCAGAGTTGTTTTACCAACACCACGAGTTCCAGTGAATAAATAGGCATGATGGAGGTATTGTTGATTAAGAGCATTACTCAATGCCTGAACAGCAAATGCTTGACCAATTATTTCTTTAAAGTGTCGAGGACGCCATTTCCGCGCCAAGACTTGATGAATCATTATTCATTCCTAAGCAAAAAAGTAGCCACAAAAACCATGCTCCAGCACCCAAATTTACCGTCACCGTTGCTCCCTTCCGGGCCTGGCGGGGTTCACAGGAATTTGTCGCGAGTGGGCTTCTGTGACTACTAACTGGTATATGATAGCATATTCTGAAATTTTAAACTTGATACATAAGAATTTATACTTTTCTCCAGTACGATTCTTTAGTTATTTGGCGGAGAGAGAGGGATTCGAACCCTCGGTACGGATTTAGCGCACACACGATTTCCAGTCGTGCCTCTTCAACCGCTCGAGCACCTCTCCTAATTATTTTTTTCAGAGTACTGAAAATCTACAATAACGTAAAAACGATTCAGATTAAACTAGAATGTCCATAAGTGCAATTTTATTTAAACGTCTTTAGAATCTACACACCCATAACCATTTGAAAAATAGCTTTTTAACTAAAAAAAACTATTTATACAAATCATATAAAATTTATCTTGACTCAGTATAACTATTTGATATTAAAATATTATTTAAGAAAGGAGTTGCCGAAGAGTTTGAAAATATATCTTAGAAAGAGTATCGAGGTCTGCAATAGAAGTATTTTCATTAACGTGGTGAGCGGTCTTATTGATAGGTCCTAATTCAACAACTTCGCAGCCAGCAGCAGCAAAAAATTGACCATCCGAGGTACCTCCATAAGTGTTAGGTTTAGTTTCACATTCACAAATTTCTTTAATAGCTTGTCGGGTAATGGCTACTAATTTGCCGTTACCGCTGAAAAAAGGTTTTCTAGAAATGTTCCATTGGATATCATATTTGAGTTGATGTCGGTCAAGAATAGTTTCAAATTTTTTTTTAAGCCTTTTTAAGGAATGAATAGATATAAATCGAAAATTAAATTTGGCTTTTAATGTTGCTGGAATTATATTATCAGCCCCGCTATCGGCTTCAACGTTATAAAATTGAAAAGAAGTAGGAGTAAAAAAATCATTTCCCTGATCCCAAATAGTTTTTGTTAAAGCATCGAATGCTTGAAAACAGTAATGAATGGGATTGTAGGCTAAATGAGGATAGGCGATATGACCTTGCTTGCCGAAGATAGTAAGATTTCCGTATAGAGATCCTCTCCGTCCTATTTTAATGGCATCACCTAAGAGATTGATACTGCTAGCTTCACCAATAATACAATAATCCATTTTTATATTATTTTTTTTTAAATATTCCAACACCTTACAAGTCCCATTTCTTGCTGGGCCTTCTTCATCGCTTGTAATGATGAATCCAATTGTACCATTGTGGTTGGGGTATTGCTTAATAAATTTTTGTACTGCAACAATCATAGCAGCTAATCCACTTTTCATGTCAGTGGCTCCTCGACCATACAGATATCCATTTTTTTCAGTTGGCATAAAAGGAGGAGATTGCCATTGTGCTTCATCGCCAGGCGGAACAACATCGGTGTGGCCTGCAAAGATGATAAGTGGAGGTCTTTTACCGTTCCACGCCCAAAGATTGTTAACTCCTTTAAAAGGTAAACGTTCGTATTGAAATCCTGCACAGGCTAGATGCTTAATTAAAATATCTTGGCAACCAGCATCATTAGGAGTGATAGAAGGGCACTCGATAAGTTGTTTTAAGAGTTTTAGTGTTTCGCTCATTTTAATTTTCACGCAAAAGTCTATTCAAAGAAACTCTATTGCGAGTTTTTTTATCTACCTGTTTAATTATAATGGCGCTATATCGATTATAATTCCCTTCCGGAGAAGGAAGACTTCCAGGTATAACTACAGAACCGGGAGGAATGTGTCCGTAAGTAATTTTTTCAGTGAGTCGATTATAAATCGGGGTACTTTGTCCGATGAAAACACCCATGGAAATGACAGCACCTTTTCCAACTATAAAACCTTCTACAATTTCTGAACGAGCACCAATAAAACAATTATCTTCAATAATAGTAGGATGTGCTTGTAAGGGTTCGAGCACTCCTCCGATGCCTACTCCACCAGAAATATGAACGTTTTTACCAATTTGAGCGCAGGAACCTATTGTCGCCCAAGTGTCAATCAAACTTCCTGAATCGACGTAGGCACCAATATTAATATAACTAGGCATAAGTACTGTATTACTTGCCAAATAAGCACCTTTTCGTACAATTGCATGTGGAACGATTCGAATCCCTTTTCCACTGAATTCAGCTTGGTGATCATTCTTTAAAGGAATTCTATCATAAAAAGAAGCGTAACCTGACTTGAAAGTTTTATAAGGCTCTATTTTAAAATAAAGTAAAACGGCCATCTTAATCCACTTATTAGTATTCCATTGTCCATTACGCTTTTCTGCGATACGAATTTCTCCTCGATCAAGTAGCTCAATGGTTTGATGTATAGCTTCGCGAATTTTATTCGGGGTATTATCGCTAGTAAATGCATCTTTGTTACGATAAGCATCTTCGATAAGATATTGGATCTTACTCATTAAAATACCATTTGATTTCAGTTTCTGAGTTACTGTATAGTAGCAAACATTCTCTTTTAAATCCTATATTGACTTTATGTCTCTGAAATCTCCTCGTGGAGAAAATAAATAAGAACTGGGTTCAATAAGAATCTCTGTTGACGCATTTGAATATCGACAGTAGTATGTGATGGCTTTGCTTTTAAATTTTCGGGGTATAGCGCAGCTTGGTAGCGCGCCTGCTTTGGGAGCAGGATGTCGGGGGTTCGAATCCCTCTACCCCGATTTAGAAGTTAAGAAATGAAAAATAGAGATTAGTCTTATGTCTCAACGGTGATTTTTTTGAGTTCGACCTCCAAATTTAAACTTGACCCTCAAGTGTAGTTGCGTGATCATTTAATTTAATAACAGTATGCGTCCGTAGCTCATTTTGGATAGAGCATCGGCCTTCTAAGCCGATGGTAGCAGGTTCAAATCCTGTCGGGCGCGTTTGCATAAGATTAAGGCGGAGTAAAAAGTACTGAAGTTACCCCAAAAAACAATTAATTCTTTGGTGGGCGTAGCTTAGTTGGTAGAGCCCCGGATTGTGGTTCCGGTTGTCGTGGGTTCGAGTCCCATCGTCCACCCCATTTCTAATTCGCACTATTTGGTGCAAGCTTCTATTGGAAAGACATAATTTGGAAAAGCAAATTATGTCTGTTTTATTAGCTTTTAAGCGATTTAAAACAATTTTTATATTATTTAATGATTTATTATTTATGGTAAAAAAGGCGGAAAGAGTTGGAAGATTAGAATTGAGCCTACATTTTCAAAAGATTAGGAAGCTTATATTTCACCATCGAACTATACACCAAAAAAACTATATAACATTAGGAATTTTCAGATAATAAGCTGTAAGTAATTTTATCAAACTGGGAAAATCCTTATTCTATGGAAGAAGGCGGGAGAATTTAATTTACATAATAGCTATTTTAGAAACAAAGATTAAATTGCACAGTTATAACATTATCACTTTTACCTAAATCAGTAGCAATGCTGAGATGGCTAGAGGTATTGGTGTCGGTGATACTCTGAAAATAATTAATATCATGCCGATATTCCAAGGTAAAATTCGTATCCTTCCAAATATTAAAGTTGTAGAAGACGCTGTAGCGATTTTGAGGAAGAACTAGAGCTAAAGCTTGAGCAGTATGATCGTATCCTAAACCAATAGAGTTAGATTTTGAACCTGTATGGAATGTATAGCTTATCTCAGTGTGGAAAGCAGTGGGACGGGCACCTTGGTTTGCAAAGCAAACATCAGCGATATTAAAATTTCTTAAAGCTCCAATATACTCAATAATGAAAATCATAGGATCAATGGTAAGACTACCATATAAATCAATTGCTTGGACGGTATGGTGCAAAGTTTCATCATGTAAAAGTACAGTAGTTTGCATTCTTTGCGAATCCGAGAGATTAGAAATTAAGCCTATTCCAACTTCTCCGCTTATATGAAGATGAATATCAGTATTAAATTCATAACCAACATCTACACCCCATTGATTATTTTGATTACTACGAGATGGATTATTAGCTAATTCTTGATAATCATATACCGCAGCATGCAAGCTGTTCTTTTCAGTTTGTTGGTAGCCTATGATCAAAGCCTGAGCCCGAGTCCTTCCGAGCTCCAATGTAACTGGAGAGGTGATCATCAAACTGCTGTAACGTCCAAAAGGTACATATATTTGGCCAATACTGGCATAAAAAGGGTATCTATTTAGACTTCCGATGGTAACAAAAGCATGATTTATCAATATATGTGATGCATGTACCAATGTATCTTGGTCATAATTTAAAGCCATATAACCAGATGTCCACGAATTTCCTTGAATATAGATATCTAATTCCACGCCACTAAAGTTGATATTTGCAGTCTTTGATCCTATAGCATTACTCTCATAAGCTACTTGACCTTCCAATTTCCCACTAAAGGTTGCTCGAGGTAGATAAAAAGCTGGCATTCCTAACTCAAGACATTCTTGTTCCAATTGATATTGCTGAAGAAGTATTCGAGCATCCTTACGAACTGTAGGAATATTGATAATTAGTTTCGATCCATCAAAAGTCTCTTTGGTATTTAAGTAAGGGCCAAGCCATAAGCGAGAAGTGTAATATATGCATTTATCATTTAGACAGATATGCTTCCGATAATGATGAGTATGGGTGGGTTTTTTTTGAGCTTGTTTTTGCTGCATTCGAAGTTGATTGATTTGAGCCTGCAGAGAGTTAATTTGCTTATTGATTTGTTGATCCGTCTTAGTATTCAATACACCTGCTATTGCTAATAAAGGGGTAAAAGCACTAGTAACATATAAATAACTTACTATTGCAACTAAAAATCTAGATAGCATTGACTGTTCTGTTTCCTTTTGCAAATCCAAGAAAGGTGGGTCACAAGTCTTATTACAAGTCACCTCTATGACCAGGTATTTCTTAAAATATTTCTTGGGTTGTAAAAATTGCGATTGACGTGTATAACACAGCATACTCTTACAAGGCAAGATTTATTTAAATATTTTAATTCTTGATAAAAAATTGAGAATAAACCCCTAATACTATATTACCTATTACTTATCTGTACTAGGTTTAAACTAATGAAACATTTTTTTATCTTAAATAATTAAAAGCGGATACTACTCACTTTTCGAATACATAATAAATTAAAGATGCAATATACATGAAGAGTACATGACTTTACTATTGAAGCATGGGCAATATCAGAGTTTGTCGACTAGAAAAGCGTGTGTTCTTATTCTTATGCACAACACTGCAATACGGTTAATGTCTTTAACTAAAGAGCCATTTTAAATACCTGCAAAAACATATATTCCTGGTCTTGATAACATAGACAGGTTACTAAGCCTTTTAAAGAAATTTATCTTATGTGAATGCGATAATTTGCATTCTTTATAGTTGTATAAGTTATGAAGCTGATTATCCCAGCCTGATTATAAATTTTCTATCCAAATTTTAACTTTTTATTAGCACGACAGGAACACCACACTTTGAAGAATATTCAGAGGATCGCTTTTCTTATCTTTACAAGACATGCTACCTTCTTTACAATCGCTTAGCATTTACGTTTATATTAAATAACAATGAGACAGAATACCATGTCAGCAAGTTCGATTATTTTTATAGCATTAACATGTTCTGTCTTACTAATTTTTATCATTGCTGTTTCTATATTTAAAAGAAGAGATCGGATAGAATTAGATCAAACTTCTGAAGATTTTTCCAAAGATCAAATTTATATAGGTAATTTGCCCTATCATGTTGGAGAAAATGATTTAAATGATTATTTTTCCCGTTTTGGTACTATTGAAGCAATCAAAATAATAAGGAATTTCCGTACAGGTCATTCCAAAGGATATGCATTTATAACTTATACCAGCGCAAAACAAGCCACCCAAGCGTTAGATGCACATGGTAAAGATTTAAAAGGACGATCATTAGTGGTTCGAATTGCTAAATCAAAAGAACAGCACGCTTATACTTGAAAGCACTTATCATAGAAGATTTAAAAAAGACTTATGCAAAGTGCTTTCAAGCATTAAAGGGCGTTAATTTTTCGGTAAATGAAGGCGATTTTTTTGCTCTACTTGGTCCTAACAGTGCTGGAAAATCAACTATAATAGGAATTATTACTTCCCTGATAAATAAAACCAGTGGAAAAGTAGTTGTTTGTGGTCATGATATTGATAAAGACTTTGCAGCAGCTAAGACTTGTATTGGAGTTGTTCCGCAAGAGTTTAATTTTAACGTTTTTCAATCGGTAATGGATATCGTGCTTCAACAAGCAGGTTATTATGGTATTTCTCGTAAAGAAGCGATATTCCAAGCAGAAAAATATTTAAGACAACTAGGGCTATGGGAAAAACGCAATATTATGGCTCGTCAGCTCTCAGGAGGATTTAAGCGTCGATTAATGATTGCACGAGCTCTTATTCCTAAGCCACGCATATTAATTTTAGATGAGCCAACAGCAGGTGTAGATATTGAAATTCGGCGTTCTATGTGGAAATTTTTAAAAGAATTAAATCAACAAAAAATAACAATCATTTTAACAACTCATTATCTTGAAGAAGCTGAATATTTATGTCGAAGTATTGCCATTATTAATAATGGAGAAATTATTGAAAATACCTCTATGTCAGATATTTTAACTAAACTTGATGCGGAACGATTTATTCTTTACCTGGATCAGCCGCTAGAAATCATACCTTCGATAGAAGGTTATTCATTTTGGATAAAAGACTCTCGAACTTTAGAAGTTGAAGTGCCTAAAGAACGAAGCCTAAGTGCTTTATTTGAGAACTTAAAACAATACGCAATTGAAGTAAACAGTATGCGAAATAAGACTAACCGATTAGAAGAATTATTTGTCAAATTGACGGCAGAAAAATAATGGATTTTAAAAAAGAGCGAATAGCTTATCAAACAATTGTCATTGCAGAATTAAAGCGTATTATGCGAATTTGGTCCCAAACTTTATTACCGCCTACAATAACGAGCATCCTCTATTTTGTTATTTTTGGTAGAGTCGTCGGAACCAAAGTAGGATTTATGGGAGGATATAAATACATTCAATTTATTGCTCCTGGTCTTATTATGATGAACATAATTACCAGCTCTTATGCTAGTGTGGTATCGGCTTTTTTTGGAGCGAAATTTCAAAGACATATTGAAGAAATCCTAGTTTCTCCAATTTCTAGTTTAACTATTCTTTTAGGTTTTATGAGCAGTGGTCTTTTAAGAGGGATTATTGTAGGGATGATTGTGTCCATTGTTGCACTTTTTTTCACACATTTACATATTCACTCACTGATTACCGTTTTAATAGCAGCTCTTTTAGCATCCAGTATTTTTTCACTGGCTGGTTTAATTAATGCTATCTATGCAAAAAGTTTTGATGATATCTCAATTGTACCTACTTTTGTTTTAACCCCATTAACTTACTTAGGTGGTGTTTTTTATTCGATTAGCTTATTACCATCTATATGGCAATATATTTCTTATCTCAATCCTATTAGCTATATTGTCGATAATTTTCGATATGGTTTTTTGGGTGTTATGGATAGCCGACTTACTCTTTCTTATTTTTTGATGTCAGCTTTTGTTATTATTTTATTTGGCATCACCTATTTATTCATAAAAAAAGGGGTTGGTTTACGAAATTGAAAATCTTTTCTATAAATTTTTGTTAGTCATAATACAGTCTTGTATGCTTCTCAGAATTCATTCCAAATGTTATCGATCGACCTCACTAGAAAATTTCGATATTTCTTATATTTTTTCAAAGAAATATAAGAAAGGGGGGGGGATTTACTTCCAAGTCTTATTAAATTAAAAACAATCCCTTATGAATAACTAGTGTCATAATACTTTTTTGTTATTCCTAGTTCAACATAACTATGGGTTTTGTTGTTAATGACTAATGTAGTAACAATAGTCTCATGCAGGATATTGAGACTGTAACACCATAATCAGCATAGCTAGACTACATATACCATTTTAGGTAACATCATTCTCATTACTGTATCAGTAAGTAATCCTCTTATATAAGAGCAAGTGGCAAGTTAGAAAAGATTATTTCATAATAGATGGCTCTCTTAATCACTAGGAGTGTTGAATGTTCCAACAAGATCTCCTAGAAGACCCTTTAGAACAATTTAAGTTATGGTACGGAGAGGCTATTCGAGAAGAAGTTCATGACCTAGCGGAAGCTATGACTTTAGCTACCACTAACTTAAAAGGAAAGCCTACTGCACGCACTGTATTATATAAAGGAATTACTAAAGGTGGTTTTCTTATTTTTACAAATTATTATAGTCGAAAGGTTAGTGACTTATCAGAAAATCCTTATGCAGCTTGGGTGTTTTATTGGCCAAAAATCTATAAGCAAGTACGTGGAGAAGGGCATGTTAAAAAGCTAACACGAAAA
>JBGDBH010000002.1:0-96764 GCA_048494595.1 Coxiella endosymbiont of Dermacentor nuttalli
TAAATCGATTAGGCCTTAAAACTCCTCTTTCAATGAAAATTTAGAGTTTTTCATGAGGAGAATATAATGGTTTTATCTTCTTTGATAAAGTCTAAATTTTAACAGATGCGGTGGACACCCATATCATTTAATTCGATATATTTGTCCGTAATAACGCTCGAGCTCTGTTCCCAATATCATCTTTTTGATGCTAAAGAACTTCCGAAAGAAGTTTTGAATTTGTGCATGGAGAATTCTTTAAAACCTCTCTTTTACTCAATTTTTCTCTCTCTGAAAGAAAATACATTTTCTTTTCTTAAAACATAAGGAAGAGCGGCAAAGAAGCTTCTCTTTCCGTCTAGCGCCTTTTTAGAACAACAGTTATTGATTTCCTCTATTATCTTCATCTTCGAAAATTTTATTATCTGTATGTTGCTTCCGATTTTCTCTAGAGAAATTTTTGTTAACATTAGGGTACTTTGGATATTCCGAAGGGTGCTCGAATTCGGAGGCGATAAAAGGTGAAGGAAGCGAAGGAGTTTGGGAAGACGTTAGAAATTGATTGATATTAGACATATCACTTGTCGATGAAGTAGACGGTGTAGATGAAGTAGTAGATGGCGGCGTACTTGATTGTTGTATGTGATATCCACTAGAACGACTTCCTCGTCTACTGCTACCTAGATAATAATCTCGGCGCCCACTCCATCGAGTTCCGCGGCGCGAACGTCCACTACTGATAACGCTATGACTATTTTGAGAATAATGGCATTTGGTACTTTGATGATTTCCAGATGAGAAATTGTGAGCACGTTCTTCCGAATAGCGTTTTTCTTCACGCATTTCAGATGATCGAGTTGACTGTTGAGAAACTGGTGACGATTCTATAGGGAGTGGTGATTTTATTACTTCTTCAGCACCAAACATCTTAGCCATCAACCGCTTAAATAAACCACTGCTCGGTGTTTTGCAAAGGGTAGGTACCGCTTGCGCAGCTTCTTCTGTAGGCAAGAACTGTCGAATTACTGGTTCCAATAGTGGCTTAATTTCTTGTTTTTTGGGCGTTTCAGTTTTAAAAACTTTAACTAATTTATAACTAGGCATGCCTTTACCATGTTTCAGACTCGCTGGATTGATTTTAATCTGCTTTAATTGGTAGAGTGGTGTTTCCATATACTGATTAGGAATAACAGTTATTTTCACAGGATAGTGTTTCTCAATATCCCTCAGAATTTCTCTTTTTTCATTGATTAAATAAATAGCCAAATCTACTGGTGTTTGCAATTGGAAATGGATATTCTTAACTTTAGAAGCTTGTTCTTGAATTAAATGAATAATAGAAAGCCCAAGGGATTCTATACTGCGAATAGTACCCTCACCATCGCAGCGAGGGCAGGTTATTTGAGTTGATCGGGTTAGAGAAGAGCGCAATCGCTGACGAGACATTTCTAATAAACCAAATCGTGAAATCCGGCCAATTTGGATGCGAGCACGATCTTTTTTCAAAGCGTTACGCAAACAATTTTCCACTTCTCGCTGATTGCGAATAGGAGTCATATCAATAAAATCAATAACGATGAGCCCCCCAATATCGCGAATGCGTAACTGACGAGTAATTTCTTCAGCAGCTTCCAGATTTGTTGAAAGTGCCGTTTCTTCGATACTTGCTCCTCGAGTAGCCCGCGCTGAATTAATATCAATGGCTACCAGTGCTTCACTTTGATCAATAATCAACGACCCCCCGGAAGGGAGCTGGACTTCGCGTTGGTAAGCATTTTCAATTTGTTGTTCGATTTGAAATCGACTGAAGAGAGGTAATTGATCACGATAAAGCTTTAAAAGATCAATAAATTGAGGGCGAACTTGATTGATATAATGACAGGCATTTTGATAGGACTGCTCATTATCAATAAGAATCTCTTCAATATCCTGACGCAAGTAATCGCGAATTGCGCGAATGATAACATCGCTTTCTTGATGAATAAGATAAGGACCTGGTTTAGCTACTGCTGCCTGTTTGATAGCTTCCCAATAGCGCAACAAGATCTTTAAATCCCACTCAAGCTCTTCCTTTGCACGTCCAAGCCCAGCAGTACGCACGATCAAACCCATTTCTCCTTCAGGGAGACTTAATTGGCTGATAGTTTCGCGTAATTGATCGCGTTCTTCCCCTTCAATTCGTCTTGAAATACCACCAGCTCGTGGATTATTTGGCATTAGAACTAAAAAAGATCCTGCCAAACTGATAAAAGTGGTTAGCGCAGCTCCCTTCGTACCACGCTCTTCCTTATCGACTTGAACAACGAGCTCTTGGCCAACTTTAAGTACTCGATTGATATCGACGGTCTCGAACTCCTGTGATATATCATCTTGCAAAAAATATTCACGGGAAATTTCTTTTAACGGCAAGAATCCATGTCGTTCGCTACCATAATTAACAAAAACTGCTCCTAAACTCGGTTCGATACTAGTAATAATACCTTTATAAATATTAGACTTTTTTTGTTCTTGGCCAGGAATTTCAATATCAAGATCAATCAGTTTAGAATCCGCAGTAATTGCTACGCGCACCTCATCAAGCTGAGTTGCATTAATCAGCATTCTTTTCATTTTTTCAACCTGTTCTCTTGGGGCGCTCAACCGTAAGCTTAAGACTTGGAAGTTCGTCGAGAAATCGCTCTTGGGAGTGCCAAGTTAAATACAAAGTGACCATATTTGTTCTATTGGGCTAGTATTTTGGTAAAATTCATTTTTTACAGCTGGCATTTACGTTCTTATCAAGATCTTAATTAGAGATATCATTCCTGTGAATTAAGGCAGGAACTCGGAGAGGAATTCAGAATATAATCTATATTTATCCTCTTCCTTTGTATTCCCCTTTGAGATGACAGAACTAAATTGATACAGCTGAATTTTTTCGCACCAACTTCTCACGTTTCTATGTCATGATATCGTGATGAACAGCCCGACTATATCAGGCTTTTCTCCATAAAACCATATGGTTGTTTTTAACTTAAAGAGCCTTATTTTTATGTCAACCCTTATGCTTATCGATGATACTCATGATGGACAAAGATTAGACAACTTTTTGATTAGCCATCTCAAAGGAATACCTCTAACCCGCATTTATCGTGCTATTCGGAAAGGAGAAGTAAGAGTAAATAAAAAACGGGTCAATGCCAATTGTCGTCTCACTATTGGTGATTTGGTACGGATACCCCCTTTACGTCAAACTAATGTAAAAAAGCTGCTGCCCCTTGATAAATCTTTATTGGTCTCGCTTGAAATGCGTATTCTTTTTGAAGAAGCGGACTTGTTGGTAATTAATAAACCTGCAGGCTTGTCGGTACATGGAGGCAGTGGAATTGACAGGGGGCTGATCGAGGCATTATGCCTTAGACAACCTAAAAGTCAAGCACTGAAATTGGTACATCGATTGGATCGGGAAACATCAGGCTGTTTAGTAGTAGCCAAGAAACGTAGCCTCTTAGTAGCACTTCATGCTCTATTAACTCAACGAAAAGTGGTAAAACAATATCTTTTACTTGTGAAAGGGCATTGGAAATGGGGAAAAAGGCAAGTTGACGCACCTTTAAAAAAGAATATTCTAAGAAATGGTGAGAGAATAGTAAAAGTTGATGAAACTGGAAAGATGGCAACAACTCTTTTCCAACCACTTGTTTCTTACCCGTTTTCTACATTGATGGAAGCACGACCTTTAACAGGCCGTACTCATCAAATTCGAGTCCACGCAGCTCATTTAGGTCATCCGATTGCAGGGGATAAAAAGTACGGAGACAAAGTGTTTAATCGAGAAATGAAAATGTTAGGATTAAAGCGGTTATTTTTGCACTCTGCTGGAATTTTGTGCCGTTGGGATGATCGTGTACTCGGTGTTTGCGCGCTTTTAGATACAGATTTGTTTCGCTTCCTTAATTTTTTAAAACGGCGAGAAATCCAGAGTTAAATAGGAGATTCCAATAATGACTGAAAGGAATCTATAATTAGGATTACGAAAGTGTCTCTTAGGAAATCAATCTGTATCATTTAAAGATATTTATGGATGAAATAGTCTTTTATTCCCATCAAGTTACCGAAGTTCTGATTTTTATTTTGAAAATTGATATTAATAAAGACAATCATGAAATTTTACTTCTAAATTTTCTTAAGGATTCCAAAGAAAGTATTCTTTATCTAGGTAATATAGTGAATGGACAATTTTAATCAGCTATAGGTGTTCAATTAACTATGAGTTTGAAGTTATAGGATTAACTCGGCATTCATAGAATTTATCGATATTTCAGGAAAAGATTTTATAGTTAATGTTGAAAAACACCTTGAATTTTTTAAAGAAAATCTTTTTAAAGTTACTGCATGCAGGATAATAGGAATATACGATAGCAAAAAAGCCTGAAATATACCTTAATCAAATTAGATTGGATAAAGATGCTTTTACAAAAGGGGATCAATTTGTTTAGTATTGAATGATAAAAAGCATCAATTTATTATAGATTAATATTCGTTTTTATAGATTAATATAACTAAATACGAAAGAGGCCAAGGTTCGTAATTTATTTCTTGAAAAACTGAGATTTATTATAAAACTGTCAATATGAAAGTTGTAGACGTAAGAAACGTCTAATTCCTCTTGCTTTCAAGTGTATCATCCCATAATAAGAGAGATTGTACTTATTGAATTCTTCATATCATAACGATTTATTTTTGGACGTATGATCTTTATTTATAAGTAAAATTAGTATAGTTGGGACTGTATAACAAACATCGTGAATGTAAGTCGATTCATAAAATTGAGCTATACTGGTTTCATAACTTGGCAGTGAATTAATGTTTTTCTAGAATTAATTGCTGAGCAGAGAATCTAAGTGAACTTAAAGATGTTTATTAATTCAGATGCAAAAAAAGGAGAGTAACAGAGGTTATTTTACAGATTCATTAAATATTAATTTAAGTAACGGTAATCTTTTTTATAGTTTTAATCAGAAATTCTACTCCACATTAACAGAATAAGAATCATTTCGCTAAACGAGGTTGACCATTAGGTGACCAATATATTAATGAAAGAGGAAGGTTTACATTGTTAGATCTAAATTGTTAGATCTAAATTTAATGCTTTTAAAACTAAAATCGGGTGGGATAGGCCTAATCTTTCGTTTTTTTAAAATATTTTTTTAAAATATTTATTTTAAAGGTAACTTTTTCTTTATGATTTTCTCGAAATTCTGTTTCTATAATAGAAACTGGCAGATTCTATGAAAAAATATACTAAAATAGTATATCAAGTTTTTTAGTTTCTGAAGATTTTTCTTGCTTTCCTAAGACAACACGTTTATTTACTTACCCATTTTTTATGAAGTCTTAGCCTGTTAAAATAAGGTAAAATCATAACTTTTTCAAGACTATTTATATGCTGGAATGTAAAATGTTAAGTTGCAGTTTCCTAAAAAAATAATGCGTGATACTTATTTATTTAATTAAGGTATTCAATAAATTTTTTCTACTTTAAAGGTTCTAATTCTATTTAATTAACTAGATTCATGACGTTTGACACTCATACTATTCCCATATACCATTTTCTTCACTAGATTTAGATACATGAGCGCAAGTATCGATTACTTCTAAAAAATCTCTTGAAACTTGTGATTGATAAATAAACTTCATAAGGCACGGTGTCTTTAAAGGGTACTAGGGATGCTTACCCTCTAAATTTGGAGTGGACGATGGATTTAATTTATTAGAATTTAGCTAAGAAAAATTTAGTCTATTTGGATTTTTTTAAAGTTGGGATATCCAGAGACTGACTTATATTGAAATACCAACGTTGTGAAAAAGTGGTGAGGTATGATATAAACATAAAACCTTTTGAGTAAAGTCTATAGCATAAGAGATGATGATAAGGTAGAGAGATTGCATTAAGCCTAGGTGTTTATCTTTAAATAGTAAAAGAAAAATTATTGATCAGCGTACTAAATACTTTCTTTCTAAGTATAAATGGTAATATTAGATTTTGGAGCAATACAGAATGGCAGTACAGAAAAGACGTAAAACTCGCTCAAGACGCAATATGCGTCGCTCGCATGATGCTCTATGTATACCTGTATTATCCAAAGATCACATAACTGGTGAAACACATTTACGACATCACATCAGTCCGGAAGGATATTATAAAGGTTGTGCAGTCATTACTTCAAAAGAGTCTTACGAAAACGAAGAGTAGCCGTTAATGGTGAAAACAATTGCGCTAGACACCATGGGTGGTGATCATGGTCCAAAAGTTGTTGTACCTGCAGCATTATCAATTCTTAAAAAATACCCCAATGTAAAACTTCTTTTGGTGGGCAAAGAGGAGCAACTCCGTCCTTTGGAGGACGGAAGAAAAATGATGAGGGAGCAATGGGAAATTGTACATGCTACGGAAGAGGTGACAATGGATGAAACTCCCTCTCAAGCGCTTCGAACAAAGAAAAATTCTTCGATGCGAGTAGCTATAGATCTAGTAAAAGAAGGTCGGGCGCAAGCCTGTGTTAGCGCAGGCAATACAGGAGCTTTGATGGCAACTGCTCACTATGTTCTAAAAACCTTACCTGGTATTGACCGACCTGCTATTGTCGCTTCGTTTCCTACTAAAAATGAACAAGAAGTTCGGATTTTGGATTTAGGTGCTAACGTCGATTCTAGCCCTGAAAATTTATATCAATTTGCTGTAATGGGGTCAATTTTGGCAACAGCCTCTGATAACATTCCAAACCCCAGGATAGGATTGCTAAACGTGGGTGCAGAAGAGATTAAAGGGAATGAGTTAGTAAAAAAGGCTAACGAACTTTTTGAGAAAAGCAAAGCAATTAATTATATTGGATATGTAGAAGGTGACTCCATTTTTGATAATGTTGCCGATGTAGTGGTCTGTGATGGTTTTGTAGGAAATGTCGTATTGAAAGCTACCGAAGGCGTAGCAAAATTAATTACCCAATGTGCACGTGCAGCTTTCAAAGAAGCTTGGTGGACTAAGTTGGCAGTATTTCCTGCTATCCCTATTTTTAAACGATTAATAAATCGAGTAGATCCTGAACGTTATAATGGGGCAACTTTTTTGGGCTTAAATGAGATTGTGATAAAAAGTCACGGTAGTGCCAATGTTAACGCTTTTATTGCAGCTGTGGAAGAAGCCATGCTCGAGGTTGACAAAAATATTCCGCAACTTATCAAAGAAAAAGTTAGTAGCGTTCTTAAGGAATTTGAAAGCTGATGATGTATGCACGTATCCAGGGAGTTGGCAGTTATGTTCCAGAAAAAATTCTCAGTAATTCGGATTTGGAGAAAATGATAGAAACTTCGGACGAATGGATAATGAAACGGGTTGGAGTTCGAGAACGCCATATTATTGCTACTAGTTCTGATGATACCACCACAATGGCAGTCAATGCTTCCAAGCATGCTATAGAAATGTCTGGCATTAATCCTTCTGCTATTGATATGGTTATTGTAGGAACGACTACTGCAGAGTATTACTTTCCAAGTACAGCTTGTTTAGTTCAACGATATTTAAATCTAAGAGATGATATTCCTGCTTTTGATTTAAATGCAGCGTGCGCAGGATTTGTATATGGATTAAGCGTTGCGGATCAGTATATTCGCACAGACAGTGCTAAAACTGTTCTAATCATTGGGGTTGATGCGTTAACAAAAATAATGGATTGGCAAGACCGTAGTACGTGCATTTTATTTGGTGATGGGGCGGGAGCTGTGATTTTGCAAGCTGATAAAGAACCTGGATTTCTAAAGACTATTCTTCACGCTAATGGCAACTGCGCAGATTTAATTACTGCTAAGAGTCCTATATGGGATCGTGAATCAAATGAATTGCTACTACAGATGCGAGGTAATGAAGTTTTTAGAGTGGCTGTGACCAAATTAGGAGAAATTGTTGATGAAACTGTGGAGAAGAGTGGCCTTAAAAAATCGGATATTGATTGGCTAATACCTCATCAAGCAAACATGCGGATTATTAAAGCAACAGCTAAACGTCTTGGATTACCTCTGGAGCGGGTTATTTTAACTATTGAAAAACATGGCAATACCTCTTCTGCCTCCATTCCTTTAGCTCTTGATTCTGCAGTTCGGTCCGGAAAAATAAAGCGTGGTGAGATCTTATTACTAGAAGCCTTCGGAGCAGGATTAGCATGGGGTGCTGCTTTACTGAAGTATTAATGAAGAAATAATAACATGTCTCAACTATTTGCTTTATTATTTCCAGGTCAAGGATCGCAACATCTCGGAATGCTTGGAGCATTAGAAAAAAAGCAACCCCTTGTTAGAGAAACATTTTACGAAGCATCTTCTGTTTTAGGATATGATTTATGGCAGCTGATTCAAGATGGGCCTCAAGAAAAATTGGATCAAACCCAATTTACACAGCCTGCTCTCTTAGCAGCTGATGTTGCTATTTTTCGTTGTTGGGAGGCTTTAGGTGGTCCTTTGCCTCAAACGATGGCAGGTCATAGTTTAGGAGAATACGCAGCTTTGGTTTGTGCAAAAGCACTGAATTTTATAGATACTATTCAATTAGTAGAAAACCGAGGACGTTACATGCAAGAGGCAGTACCCAATGGTAAGGGAGCAATGGGAGTCATTATTGGATTAAATAAATCACGAATTGAAATAATATGTAAAAGATTGACTCAGAGTGCAGTGACGATGGTTAGGCCTGCTAATTTAAATTCCCCAATTCAAACTGTGATATCAGGGAATGCATCAGGGGTGGATTGTGCTCTTGCATTGGCTAAAACTGAAGGCGCTAAAGTTGCTAAACGCATTTCCGTTAGTGTTCCCTCGCATTCTCCATTAATGCAAACAGCAGCTGAACGTCTCGCGCGTGATTTAGATGAAATAACCGTAAATTCTCCAGAGATATCCGTAATCCACAATACAGATGTCTCGGAGCATCGGGGGTCTAAGGCAATTCGAAACGCATTGGTAAAACAACTTGTAGACCCTGTACGATGGGTAGAAACTATACAAAAAATGGTAAAACAGGGAATAAAATTTTTTGGAGAGTGTGGACCAGGTAATAAATTAGCAGGTCTAAATAAACGTATAGAACGCCAAAGCGAAACATTTCCACTTATAACAACAGAGCTAATTTTAGCTGCTATTGAGCGAGTAAAATAAAGAGTTATTAATTAAACGAAGAGGAGAATGGATGTCTATTAAAGGAAAAATTGCATTAATCACAGGTGCATCTCGAGGCATTGGATTAGCAATTACCAAAGAAATGGGTCTTCAGGGTGCTATTGTTCTTGGGACAGCTACCTCTGAAGAGAGTGCTCACACAATTACCCAACTTTTGGCCAATAAAGGCTGTAAAGGAAAAGGTTATACTTTAAACGTTTGCGATCAAGGAGCTATAAAAATGATCTTGGCTCGGATGCAAAAAGACTTTGGTTCTCCAGACATTCTCGTCAATAATGCTAGCATTACTCGCGATAATATCATACTCCGTATGACGCTTAAAGAATGGGAAGCTGTTATTGAAACCAACTTGAACAGCGTTTTTTATTTAAGTAAATCTTGTTTGAAACCAATGTTTAAAAAACGGTGGGGTCGAATTATAAATATCACTTCCGTTGTAGCAGTCATGGGAAATCCTGGCCAAGCAAATTATGTAGCTGCCAAAGCAGGCCTTATCGGTCTTACAAAAATTATCGCTGTAGAACATGCTGCCCACGGTATTACAGCGAATTGTATTGCTCCGGGCTTTATTAAAACAGAAATGACAAGCGCATTATCAGAAAATCAACAAACAGCTGTTTTAGCTCGGGTGCCGATGAAACGAATGGGATATCCAGAAGAAGTCGCTAAAGCTGTAGTTTATTTAGCTTCTGAAGGAGCAGGATATATAACTGGAGAGACATTGCATATTAATGGGGGAATGTGTATGGTATAGCGCTTGGATATTATGAATAACAAAATGTTACTATTAGTTGAATTTACTGACAATTCACTTAGTTAGTTTTAAGAAGGGGAACTGAAAATATGGCAACAGTTGAAGAACGGGTCAAAAAGATTATCGTTGAGCAATTAGGGGTAAAGGAAGAAGAAGTTACTAATGATGTTTCATTTGTAGATGATCTCGGTGCTGATTCTTTAGATACGGTTGAGTTAGTAATGGCATTAGAAGAGCAATTCGATACCGAAATCCCCGATGAAGAAGCAGAAAAGATTACGACCGTTCAGCAGGCGATTGATTATATTAAATCGCATTCTGCAAGCGAATCTACTGATTAATTTTTTGATTATGCCGTTTTTCTGCTAATCTCTGAGGAATGCTACATTGAGGGAACGGCGTGTTGTAATAACTGGCTTAGGAGCAGTAACCCCTGTAGGGAACAATATTTCGGATATGTGGGCTTCTCTTTTAGAGGGTAAAAGCGGTGTAGCTCATATTACCCGCTTTGACGCCTCCGTTTTTTCCACACAAATTGCGGCGGAAGTAAAAAACTTTGATCCAAATCTATCTTTGAATCCTAAAGAAGTTCGCCGAACTGATGTTTTTGTACAATTTGCTGTTGAAGCATCTCGTCAAGCCATTGAAGACGCTGGTCTTGTTGTCGATGAGAGTAATGCTTCTCGAGTAGGTGTTGCCATTGGCTCTGGAATTGGTGGCATGCCTTGGATTGAAACGTATCATCAGACTCTATTAAATGAAGGGCCACGAAAAATTTCGCCTTTTTTTATTCCTGGGGCTATCATAAATATGGCAGCTGGAATAGTATCTATAAACTATAATTTGAAAGGCCCTAATATTTCCATTGTCACTGCTTGTACCACAGGTCTTCATAATATCGGTCATGCTGCTCGAATTATTGTATATAATGATGCAGACGTAATGGTAGCAGGAGGTAGCGAAATGGCCACGACAGCTTTAGGGATTGGCGGATTTTCCGCTGCGCGGGCACTTTCAAGTCGAAACGATGAACCTGAAAAAGCTAGCCGTCCTTGGGATAAGGATCGGGATGGCTTTGTATTAGGTGAAGGAGCTGCATCGGTAGTACTGGAAGAATTGGAACATGCGAAAAAGCGTAGTGCTCCTATTTATGCAGAAGTAATTGGCTTCGGAATGAGCGGGGATGCTTTCCATATGACAGCACCTGCTCCTGGCGGTGAGGGGTTTTATACTTGTATGAAAAATTCCTTGGCTGATGCCAGGATTGCTCCTGAAGAGGTAGATTATGTTAATGCTCATGGTACTTCTACCAAGGCAGCAGATCACCTTGAAGCACTGGCTATCAAAAAAACTTTTGGGCATCATGCTTATGAATTAGCTGTAAGTTCTACGAAGTCAATGACTGGTCATATGTTAGGGGCTGCTGGGGCGGTTGAAACGGTGATTTCAGTTTTGGTTATACGAGATAATGTGGCACCGCCAACAATTAATTTAGAACACTTAGATAAAGATTGTGACTTAGATTTTATCCCTAAAACGGCGCGCGAAATGAATATTACCACGGTGATGTCAAATTCTTTTGGATTCGGAGGAACTAATGGTACGTTGGTGCTAAGGAAAGTATAAATTTTATTCCGTATGGCTGCCACTCCTAATTTTAGGACCTATTTTCCGTTACATAACACCATTTTATTCAACAGAAAAACAGAGATACAATAAGTAATTTTGATCAAAGTGTGCAGGGGAAAACAGGCTATCTATTTACTTAGCTTAATTATTCATTTGAATGAAGAGTTTAATACGGCATTAAAAAATTTTTATTTTGTTAGCTTAACTTCACAAAAGAGATATGCTTTTATCGAAAGATAAAAAAGTATTCGGTTACACAACCTGACTTCATTAGGGTTATTGATAATATTACATTAGGAAAAGCGAAATGATGAAATATTAGCTTTAGCGAATAACACTTTATCATTATGTGAGAGAAAATATGGAAAATGAACGAGGGCGTTTTATTTCCTTTGAAGGAATTGAAGGGGTAGGAAAAACTACAGCACTTCAATATGTTTGTGAATGCTTGGATGCTGCTCATATTCCTTATGTTGTTACTCGAGAGCCTGGTGGTACACCTATTGCAGAAGCTATTCGTGAAGTGCTGCTCGATCATCATAATGAAATGATGTGTTCGAATACCGAATTATTATTAATGTTCGCAGGGCGTGCGCAAAATATTGCGCAAGTAGTTTTACCGGCTTTAAGGCAGGGACAATGGGTATTATCTGATCGCTTTACTGATGCAAGTTTTGCTTATCAAGGCGGTGGACGTGGAATTCCAATTAAATATATCAAAGAACTAGCAAAATGGATTCAAGGTAATTTAAAACCCGATCTCACTTTTCTGTTAGATGTACCTGTTTCAGTGTGTTTAGATCGCATAAAAAGTCGAGGAGCGAAGGATCGTATTGAAACGGAGAGTTTAGAATTTTTTAAGCGGGTGCAGGAAAATTATCTTGTTCAAGCTCAACGTGATCCAGAACGGTTTCGAGTAATTTATGCAAATCGGGAATTATCGGAAATTAGGGATCAGTTGCGACAGGCAATCGATCCATTATTAACGAGTCTTTCCAAAAGTAAATTAGAAGCTAAGAATTGAATGATTTATTCATGGCAACAAAAGCAATGGGAAAAAATTGTAGCCTGTTACCAGAAAGGACGAATGCCTCATGCTCTACTTTTGTCAGGTAGATACGGTTTAGGTAAATTGACATTCGCTAAATCTTTAGCAGAATTAATTCTTTGTAAGCATAATCGGATACAAGCCTGTGGAACATGTCGAGGCTGCCAGTTATTTCGTGTAGGAAACCATCCCGACTTTTTTGAAGTTAGTTTAAAAGAAAAAAGCAAATTTATTAAAGTAGCACAAATTCGAAAACTAATTGCTGCTCTTAATCAAACTTCACAACAGGATCATTATCAAGTAGTAATTCTTTCACCTGCTGAAGCAATGAATCGAGCAGCGGCTAACGCCTTTTTAAAGACATTAGAGGAGCCTTCAGGACAGGTTCTTATAATATTGGTTACACATCGGCCTGAAACTTTGCCACAGACTATCCTTAGTCGGTGTCAACGAGTCCTGTTCAATGCTTATTCTGATTCAGAAACACTGCAATGGGTGAGCACGCAAGTTAAGGATAAAAATAAAGCACTACAATTATTAGCTCTAGCAAATCATGCTCCGTTGCGAGCGATCGAATTAGGATCACTAAATTATGTATCATTGCGGGATCACTTATTAAAAGTGTTGAAAAATATAGTGATGCAACGTGAATCAGCCCTAAATTTTGTAAATGCCTTATTGAAGGAAGATATTAAATTAATTTTACATATTATAATCACCTTTCTCATGGATATTTTACGTGTTCAGCTTAATTGTCATGATTTTATCCTTCATATAGATTATTTATTACCTTTACAGGAGTTTTCATTGATATTGTCTCGAGAAAAGCTACTTGAAATATTACAGCGATTACAAGAATCTTATCAGATAGTTGTTACAGGTTCGACAGAAATAAATGTACAATTGATTTTAGAAGAAATTTTTTTAATGTTGGAAATGCCAGAATGTTAGTTGATTCTCATTGTCATTTAGATATGCTTGATTTAACTCCTTATGGAGGGAAATTAGGATCTTTAATTAAAAAAGCAAAAAGTGCAGGCGTTGAACATATTCTCTGTGTCGGTATCGATTTAATAAACGCATCGAGGGTTATTAAAATTTCAGAGCAATTCAATAATATTTCCGCGAGTGTAGGCCTTCACCCTAGTGAAAAAGTAGACTTTGAACTTACTGTGGCAGAACTAACTAAACTAGCAAGTCACCCTAAGGTAATCGCCATTGGAGAAACAGGTTTAGATTATCAATACCGTAATAAAATTGATGTAGAAGAAATGCAAAATAAGTTTCGTCTCCATATTCGAGCAGCTATAAAACTTTCTAAGCCATTAATTATCCATTCTCGTAATGCCCAAGAAGATACTATTCAAATTATGCAGGAAGAGAAAGCAAAAATAGTAGGCGGGGTGATGCATTGCTTTACAGAAAGTTGGGAAATGGCAAAAAAAGTAATAGATCTAGGTTTTTATATTTCTTTTTCAGGTATTGTGACCTTCAAAAATGCCAAAAATATTGCTGAAGTTGTCAAACGGATTCCTTTGGAAAAAATGCTGATTGAAACAGATGCTCCTTACTTAGCTCCTGAGCCATTTCGAGGTAAGAAAAATGAACCGCAATATGTACGTTATATAGCTGAATGTATTGCAAATTTAAAAAATGCCCCTCTAAGTACAGTCGCTAGAAAAACTACTGAAAATTACTATCGTTTATTCAATTTATAAATTTTAACGGGTTAAACTAACTTTTTACTAAATTAGTTTAGACAATTTAATAATCATATAAATTGTCTTTTAAAAGAATAATAGCAGCTATCTGATATGAACGTAGAATTAATGTTAGATCGAGCACTGCAATACGAAACTGAATAGATCACGGAATTTAAAATGAGGTTATCATTTAGCAATATCAGAAAAAAATGAGATAAGGATCATTTCATACTTTTTCCATCTCAAAGTCAGTTAATCAATACCCGTATAGAGAATATACATGTTTTGTGGTGCCTAGGAAGTTGATTAACAGTCACCACATTTTAAAATCACTATAAAGCCAATCTTCTTTAAAAAGGCTTGAGATAGATGTCAATAAAGAAGGGAATGGTATGTATCCATATTGTTCTACCGATGGTGACTAATGATCAACATAATGATTAACGAGAGAATAATAAATAAATAATCAAAAACAGCAAGTAGATCAGAGGGATTCATTATCAGTAATACGATAATCAATTTATCATTCCCATTATCTGAATATAACTTCTATATTTGTGTCAAAATAATAACTGAGCGTATTTTTCTCTATATAGAATAAACTAAACATTTTCTCATTTGTTCTTAAATTCACGATTGAGATTCTCTTGAGATAGGATTTCGATCGAGCAATACTCCAAATTAAGGAGTAGTTTGATTGAGCCTTTTGAAAGAAGATAGTTTGCTTAAATATGATCCAGAGGTTTTTTCAAAGTCTCATTGGCCATAATTTGACGTAGAGTACTCTGCAGCCTGTGTAAGTAGGTGCATAATCCCGAAATAAAAGCTTTAACCAGAACTGATCATGAAACCTACATTTCAATAATAATGAGAAAGAAATTATAGCGAAATTTCAGAACGATGATGTTGATTATTAATAATAATGATTAATAGCATTAGTCCAATAAGTACCAATTTTGAATTTGGAGAGATTCTAGCAACAATGAATTTCAGTAATGATTTCTTACTAGATTTCGATAGTTAGAAGCAGGGAATATAATGAACAACTTTTTGATTCATTTATAGTATATAAAGAAAGCTTCTGCATCCTTAGCCATTTTGTGAAAATAATATTCACTAATATTCAAAAGATGGGGCATTTCATTGTATAATACGTTACTCATAAACTGTTTTTTTTCGTTCTTACGCCCTCTTTTAATGAAAATCATTAGTAAGATCCTAAGATTAAGAAAATATGAAATGATATAGGCTCTTGTTCCGAAACTAAAAATAAATTAGTTTTTTAGATCCTAAAGACATAAGATACAGATTTTTTAATTTCATCATGTAATCATGAAGATGTACTTTATAGATTGATTATATTCCATAGTTAAAGGAGAAAAAATGCAAATTATAAATCTCGTGAGGGCGTATGACTTAGCTAAAGTTAAGCAATTCAGCCAATTTTAATTTTATGAGTTAAGTTAAAATTGGCCCTTTAAAATTTTTAAATAACTAAAAATAGGTTTGAAATAGTAAGCTTTTATCTTAATGGTGATTATTTTTATCATTTAAAATGAAACTGAGGTCATGATGAACAAAGGAAACTTTATAGATAAAAAAATCATTCAACGCAAAGCACTAAAATTAACTACGGACCTTAATGATCTTCATCCAGTTTTACGGCGAATTTATCAGGCAAGAAATGTTAATTCATTAGATGAATTATCCCGAGAATTAAAAAATTTGCTACCCTATTCTTTGCTATCTGGTATCGATAAAGCAACAGAGCGTCTAATGCGAGCTCTAAAAGAGCAACAGCATATTATGATTATTGGAGATTTCGATGTAGATGGTGCAACAAGCACTGCTTTAATGGTAAACGCATTACATGAATTTGGATTAGAAAACGTTTTTTATTTGATTCCTAATCGATTTTCTTATGGTTATGGCTTGACTCCAGAAATTGTGGAAGTGGCTTCTACTTGGCAACCTAACTTAATCATTACAGTCGATAACGGCATTTCGAGCCATACAGGCGTAGCTAGAGCAAACCAATTAGGAATTGATGTACTGATCACCGACCATCATCTACCTGGTGAACAATTACCTCTTGCTTATGCGATTGTGAATCCTAATTGCAAAGAAGATAAATTTCCTAGTAAATGCCTAGCTGGTGTAGGGGTAGCTTTTTATCTCATGTTAGCATTTCGTGCAAAACTAAAAAAGATTGATTGGTTTAATCAGCATGGATTGAACTATCCCAACATGGCAAAATTTTTAGATCTTGTTGCTCTTGGCACGGTATCCGACATTGTGCCATTAGATAAAAATAATCGCATATTAGTACACCAAGGATTGAAACGCATTCGAGCAGGACAAGCTCATGAAGGAATTTTAGCATTACTAGAAGTATCCGGACGTAAACGAGAAAAATTACGGGCCACTGATCTTGGTTTTGCTATTAGTCCCAGATTAAATGCAGCAGGACGCTTAGATGATATGAGTTTAGGTGTTGCTTGTTTATTAGCAGATAACAAAGAGACGGCTTTATATATTGCCTATCAATTAGATGATTTAAATAAAGAACGTCGAGTTATTGAATCTCAGATGCAAAAAGAAGCATTTAGATCTATTGATCAGCTTAATTTAAGCCAAAAACTACTTCCTGGAATCTGTTTATATAATGAAGCATGGCATCAAGGTGTTATAGGGTTGGTAGCTTCTCAAGTAAAAGAACGCGTTCATCGACCAACGGTTGCTTTTGCAAAAATAAGTGACAATAAGTTAAAAGGATCTGCTCGATCTATTTCTGGATTACATATTCGTGATGTATTTGAAGCTATTGCTACTAAACATCCAGGCTTGATAACCGAATTTGGAGGGCATGCTATGGCAGCTGGTATTAGCCTGCCTTTGGAACGATATAAAGAATTTCAACAAGTATTTGCTACAGAAGTAAAAAGAAATTTTAAAGAGGAAGATTTATACCCACGCATAATAACTGATGGGGAATTAACTTCAGAGGAGTTAACTCTCGAGCTTGCTGAGCTAATAGATCAATCTGGGCCATGGGGACAAGGATTTCCTGAACCAATTTTTGATGGACATTTTAAATTAATTAATCAACGGATTGTTGGACAACGACATTTAAAATTAGTTTTACAAGTTCCTAAAAGTAATTATTATTTGGATGGTATTGTCTTTCATGTTGATCTAAAAAAATGGCCCGACTTCCATTGTGGATACGTATATTTAGCCTACCGGTTGGGCATTAATGAATTTCAAGGACGCAAGAAATTACAACTTTTGATCGATTATATTCAAGCTTACAGTCCTTCTTAGAAAGAACATTTTCTATTAATAAATTAATTTTAACAAGTGATCTTTTAGCTCTGTTGACATTATTTTTTCCTCGTTGTCTAATCTTTACTAAGAGAGGCAAGAAAGTGATCTCTAAAATTCAAAAGTTGTTCCGATCTTAAAGAATTTAATACTGGTATTACAAAAATTGCTTGTAGTTTAAATGCATTACTGTATTAAAGATAATCGATGATAAAATTAAGGCATTTGTATAGAATATTTAATTAACAAAGAGGTTAGTCATGATTAATTCCGGTAAAAAATTTGATTTACACAACATTTTAAATAACATCAAGTCAATGATTAGTTCTGAAGGCAACACACCTGATGTCAATCCTGATGATGCAATTGGTATGAAAGTTGCTGGGTTGAGTTTATTGACACAACAATTAGCAAAGACTTATGCTGAACAATCTAAGGAATTTCATAAAGTTAACCGATTGCTTAATGAGCTATTCAAGGATATAGAAGCACTGCGCAATCCATCAGCAGTTGATGAATCGTCTGATTCTTCAAACGTTTCTTTTTCTTCAGAAAGCAAATCTTCAGAAGAAGAAAAAGAGGAAAAATAAGAAAAAAACAATCTGTGCTTGAGGATTAGAAACTTTTTGATTTTTAATAATTAAGTAGATTTTCAATTAGCCTTTAATATGATTGATTTTTTTGGGGTCTTTTTTACTAAAAACTTAGTATTGACGTTAATTATCGAAAAGGGATGGGGAGACCCCTTGATCAAGGCATTATAAATAGATCATTTGGAGTAATTATATCAAAAAAGAGAGTTTCAATAATCATGCTGGTTATCGTTAATCATTCCACGCTTATTAAAAATTGAAATTTCCATAGGATTTATTTAGAGTTATTGATGGTCTATTCTATTAAAGATGTCATACAGGTTTTTTGAGATAACTGGCTCCCCGGGAGGGATTCGAACCCCCGACCAAGTGGTTAACAGCCACCTGCTCTACCACTGAGCTACCGAGGAGTAACTGGTAAATAAGGATCTTATGTTACCGACCAACGATATGAGAATCAACTAACTTATTGATCTAGCACAGTCGATAAGCGATTTATTGCTTCCCTAAGGTTTTCATTACTAGTGGCACAAGAAAGGCGGATATGGCCTGATAAGCCAAAAGCACTTCCGGGAACTACAGCTACGTTGATTTTATTAAGCAAATAAGTAGAAAGTTCGATATCAGATGGTAATTTAAGTCGCTTAATGGTTTTTGTTAAGTCAGGAAAAAGATAAAAAGCACCGTCTGCAGGAATGCATCTTACACCTTTCATTTGATTGAGTGCTTTTAATACTAAATCGTGACGCATTTTATAAGTTTCATACATATAATTAAAATAACTACGTTCATAGCCTAAAGCAGTAGTTACTGCTATTTGAGCGATTGAATTAGGGCAAGAGGTGCTTTGAGATTGAATTTTTTTCATTGCTTGAATAATGGCTTTAGGACCGGTAGCATAACCAATCCGCCATCCTGTCATAGCAAAAGCTTTAGAAGCACCATTGATAATAATAGTTCGATTACGCAATTTAGGACATACATTTAAAATGTTAACGAAATAGTCTTGTCCCCATAAAATATATTCATAAATATCATCTGAAAGAATTAATACTTCTGGGTACTTCAGTAATATTTCCGCGAAAGCTTCTAATTCTGATTTGCTATAAGCTACTCCAGAAGGGTTACTTGGACTATTTAAAATTAATAGGCGAGTTTTTGGTGTTATAGCTTCTTCTAATTGCTGAGGGGTTATTTTAAAATTTTGAGAAAGAGTAGTTTGAATAATAATTGGAACTGCGCCGGCCATTTTCACAATAGATGGGTAACTTACCCAGTAAGGCACTAGAATAATTGCTTCATCACCTGTATTCAGTACAGCCATGATGGCATTGTAAATAGATTGCTTTGCTCCATTACTTACAATGATTTCATTAGGCTCATAATTTAATTGATTATCACGTCTCAATTTATGAGCAATAGCTATTTTCAAAGTAGGAGTGCCTTCAATATGAGTGTATTTAGTAAATCCTTGTTGGATAGCTTTTATTGCTGACTGTTTGATAGGATCTGGAGTATCAAAGTCTGGTTCACCAGAACTAAGGCTAATTACATCGTGCCCTTGATTTTTTAACTCTCGAGCTAGATCAGAAATAGCCACTGTGGCTGAAGTCTTAATTTGTTGCGCTCTGGTAGATAAGACGTCTTTCATAGTATAAGCTCCTCTAAAATTTAAAAGGTAGAGTAGTGGAAAATAAAATTTTAAACAATGAGAAACCCTACTGCATCTAAGTGAGTTGGTAAGGATCTAAAGAAATTACAAAGGCCTTTATGGAAACTTCAAACTCAGCAGTGATCCAATCAGCTGAGAGTCATAGAGACATTAAGCTGTTTGAAGGGATGATCGACGTATCAGGTTTTTTTAGGAGTAACGATTCTGACAAAACATTTATCGACGCTAATGTAATAGAAAGGTTTCAATGTCCACCCTCAATCCTCAAACTGAACAAAATCATCATTGCTTAATTTTATTCCGAAATGCGTGAATTTTTTCTGAGAACACTATTTACTCATCTACGTTAGACAGCTAATCATTAGCAGCAAATGTAGCTGCTGATAAAAGAAGAATTTTACATTTTGAACGGTTTTTAATTTAGATAATGAATTGAGCTGACAAGAAATTTTTAAAAAAGAGATATCAAATAGCCTTATGTAATAAAAGGATGTACGTTATATAACAAAAAGGGGGTGTAATAAAGTTCAACAAGTAACCGAAGAAGAGATGCAATATATTATTTCTCAGTCGGTTAGTTAAATATTTGTGTAATTTGGGGAAGACACATATTATCATAACTAGAAATTTAAAGTTTAAAAGGCGGCAGCCATTCATTCGTACGGAATCAGGTTCAGAATAACTGAAAACTAATTCTTCAACTACTTGAAGTGATTTGCTGTAATGACATATCTTCATTAAAACTGTGCTGCATAATTGAACATTATGAGGTAATTGTGATGGAAATATTACTAAGAGGGTCACTTAATTAATTTTAATTTTTTCATACTCTCTATTTTCTGGTACGGGGCTTTAGATTATTTACAACAGCCTCCAATTTAGCAGAAGCTTTAAAAGGTAAGACTCGGTCTGTCCATTCTAAGCTATTTTTGAGTATGCGATCAATATCTAATTTTGTAAATTCACCTTTTTTAAGCAATTGTTCACCGGCTACCCACATATCACTCACTTGGAGTCGATTAATTGCGTATACTAGATGTGATATTGGATTGAAGATAGGCTGGGTTAGATAAGAACTTAAGTCCACGGCAATTATATCGGCTAGTTTTCCAATTTCGAGTGAACCAACTTTATTCTCTAATCCTAGTGCCTTAGCACCATTTAGCGTTGCCATTTTAATAGCTTTTTCAGCAGGTAAATGAGTGGGATCTTCACCTAACACTTTGGCGATAAAAGTAGCAGTTCTCATTTCGCTGAATAAATCAAGATCATTATTACTCGCTGCTCCATCCGTACCAATAGCTACATTTATTCCTGCGCTGAGAAGCTTTTCGATAGGGGCGATGCCGCTAGCGAGCTTTAAATTAGATTCAGGACAATGAACCACATTAGCTTTTGTTTTTTGAACCAGTTCAATTTCTTCCGATGTTAGTTGTGTCATGTGCACAGCGATTAAGCGCTCAGATAACAAACCAAATTTATACAAACGAGCAAGTGGTCTTTTTCCATATTCATATAGGCTTTGTTCAATCTCATATTTTGTTTCATGAATATGCATATGAATGGGTAGATTGTATTGTTCTGACAACTTTACAATTTCTTTCAAAGCCTTATCACTGACTGTATACGGTGCATGAGGTGCCAAAGCCCATGAAATAAGGGGCAGATTCTCATTTTTAGCTAGAGTATCTTTGGCGAGAGATAAGTAAGTTTCTTCGTCTTTAGCCCAATTGGTAGGAACATTCATAACAAGCACTCCAACGCAAGCACGAATTCCTGATTTACTAGCTGTTTGAGCAATTGTATCATGAAAAAAATAATGATCATTGAAGCAGGTTATTCCGCCACGTATCATTTCAGCAATAGCCAATTCAGTTCCTGTACAGACAGATTCAGCATTAATTAAGGCTTTTTCAGCTGGCCAAATATATTTTTTTAACCAATCAAGTAATTGTAGATCATCTGCTAATCCACGGAAAAGATTCATCGGAGTATGAGTATGAGCATTAATTAAACCTGGCATTACCACATGGTCTTTTAAATTTAAAGAACGGGTTGCGTAATATTTTTTTTTAACTTTTTTCTGTGGTAGAAAGTCAATAATGTATCCACCCCGGATAGCTAATGCATAATGCTCGAAGATATGATTTTTTGGTGCAATTGGGAGAATCCAACGCGCATTTATGAGTAAATCAATAACTTCCACAAAGCACCTTTTTTACTGTGTTATAAAAGGATATTTACACTATTAAGAATATTATTAAGTAATACAATGATAATGTCATTAATTTTTTTTGCGATTTTAATAACAGTCGGAAAACCTAACTATATTAACAAGTCATCTAAAGATATGGTATAATGTCCCACTTTAGAGTAAGCCAATTTTTTTAAGTGAAAAACAGAACAAGCATTATGGTGGAATTCGCACACGAGATTATCCCAATCACTATTGAAGACGAATTAAAACAGTCCTATTTGGATTACGCAATGAGTGTAATTGTGGGTCGAGCATTACCGGATGTGCGAGATGGATTAAAACCGGTGCATCGTCGGGTGCTCTATGCGATGCTTGAGTTAGAGAATGATTGGAATAAACCATATAAAAAATCTGCTCGTATTGTTGGAGATGTAATTGGTAAATATCATCCTCACGGTGATGTTGCTGTTTATGACACAATTGTAAGAATGGCACAGCCTTTCAGTCTCCGCTATTTGCTCGTTGACGGTCAAGGCAACTTTGGTTCTATCGATGGTGATGCGCCTGCAGCTATGCGTTACACGGAAGTCCGTTTGTCGCGATTTGCCCATGCCTTAATGGTGGATCTTAATAAAGAAACTGTGGATTACGTTCCTAATTATGATGAAACTGAAATGGCACCTCTGGTATTTCCTGCTCGTATTCCCAACTTATTAGTTAACGGTTCTTCAGGTATTGCAGTAGGAATGGCAACTAATATTCCTCCTCATAACTTAAATGAAATTATTGATGCTACTCTGGCATTAATTGATAACTCAGATTTAACTGTGGAAGAACTCATGCACTATATACCTGGCCCTGATTTTCCAACTGCTGGAATCATTAATGGTTACAGAAGTGAGATTATGCAAGCCTATAAAACAGGCCGGGGGCGTATTTGTGTACGCGCAAGGGCTAATATTGAAGTAATAGAAAACGGACGTTCACAAATTGTTATATCTGAGCTTCCTTATCAAGTGAATAAAGCGCGTTTATTGAAAAAGATCGGTGAATTAGTGCGTGAAAAGAAAATTGAAGGGATTTCTGGGCTTCGTGATGAATCCGACAAACGTGGTATGCGAATGGTGATTGAAACAAGTCGAAGTGATAATGCTGAGATTATACTCAATAATTTATATGCCCAGACCCAATTGCAAACAGTGTTTGGGATTAACATGGTAGCTTTGGATGACGGACAGCCACGTGTATTGCATTTGAAGCAATTATTAAGCGCTTTTTTACAACATCGTCGAGAAGTTGTAACGCGACGGACTCTTTTTGAGTTGTGTAGAGCTCGTGAAAGAGCACATATTTTGGAAGGACTTGGAGTTGTACTGGCCAATATCGATGAGGTCATTATTCTGATGAAAAAAGCGCAAACCCCGTCGATTGCTAAAGAAAATTTGTCAGAAAAAGCATGGAAAGTCGAAAAGGTAACGGAATTATTACAAAAAGCAAGAAGCAATGATACTCATCCTAAAAACTTAGAACCGGGATGCGGATTGCAAGTCGATGGTTACCATTTGTCATCAGTGCAAGCACGAGCTATTTTAGATTTGCGTTTGTATCGATTAACTAGTCTCGAAAGTAATAAAATTCACGAAGAATATATCACCATTGTTGATCATATTGGTGGATTGCTTTCGATTATTTCCGATTCTAACAAATTACATCAAGTTATTAGGAATGAATTAATTGAGATTAAAACCCAATTTGGGGATGCACGACGGACTAAAATTCTCGACATAAAGCCGGATCTGACAAATGAGGATTTAATCCCTAAGGAGCATTTAGTTGTAACATTATCTCTTGATGGCTATATTAAATCCCAATCGTTAACTAATTATCAAGCTCAACATCGAGGAGGACGAGGTAAGCTTGCTACGGCAGTAAAGGAACAGGATTTTGTTAAAAACATTCTAGTAGCAAATTCGCACGATACAATTTTGTGTTTTTCAACCTATGGAAAAGTGTACTGGCTTAAGGTTTATCAAGTTCCGCAGAGTAGTCGCACTGCATATGGACGTCCAGTCGTTAATTTACTTCCTTTAGATAAGGGCGAACATATTTCCGCTATACTACCTATATGTTATTATGGTAGATCTTATTTTGTTTTTATGGTTACAGCTCAGGGTTTTGTAAAAAAAGTTACACTCGCTGAATTTTCTCAACCTCGAGCAAATGGAAAAATTGCATTAGTTTTGAAAGAAAAAGACCGATTAATAGGAGTTGATATCACGGATGGAAATAAAGAAGTGATGCTTGTAACTAATATGGGGAAAGCTATTCGTTTTCATGAAAACGAAATACGTGATATGGGACGTTCAGCACGCGGGGTACATGGGATTAAATTAAAAGGAAATCACAATGTAATTTCTTTAATTGTTATCAAATCAGGAGGATGTATTTTAACAGCGACTGTCCATGGCTATGGAAAACGCACGAATATAGAGAATTACCGATCAACAGGTCGAGGTGGTCAAGGTGTTATCGCCATTCGTATCAATCAACGTAACGGCAATGTAGTTTCTTCCAAACAAGTATTTGATAATGATGAAGTATTATTAATCAGCGACAAAGGTACTTTGGTCCGCATTCGTGCGAATGAGATTTCACAGATGAGGCGAAATACTCAGGGAGTCCGATTGATTCAGTTGGCACAGCAGGAATCACTTGTCGGAATGGAAGTTATTCCTGCAAAAGTTATATAGAAGAACAAGAAATGATTAAGCCTTCATCCTAAATGCCTCCTGTAAACGACGGAGAGAAAGCTTAGGATAAAAGAGAAGTCGTCTTTTCCTCTCATTTCTTTGATAAGTCAAGCGGGAAGTCCTTGGAAATGAGCATGGATGTTCTCTTGATCTTAGGGATTTATGCATAAGGATTTTTTATGTTTCGTGTTTACAATTTTTCTGCTGGTCCAGCGATGTTGCCAGAAACAGTCCTGCATGTAGCACGTGATGAACTATTAGATTGGAACGATGTTGGAATGTCGATAGCAGAAGTTTCTCACCGTAGCAAGGAATTTAAAAAAGTTGTTGAAGAGTCAGAACAAAACCTTAGAGAGCTATTAACTATTCCGAACAATTATCGGATTTTATTTTTACAAGGTGGAGCCCGATTACAGTTTTCTATGGTTCCAATGAATTTAGTAGGTAAGTACAAGACAGCAGTTTATGTTGATTCTGGGATTTGGTCCCAACAAGCGATTGAAGAAGCAAGACGCTATTGTGATCTTCATTTAGCAGCTAGTGCTAAGAATTTCCATTATACAACTATTCCTGATCAAACTTCTTGGGATATTCCAAAAAAAGCGGCATATTTATATTATGTTGATAATGAGACGGTGAATGGAATGGAATTTTCTTTTATTCCTAAAACAAGCTTAACCTTAGTCTGTGATATGTCATCAAATTTATTATCTCGTCCTTTTGATGTGTCACGATATGGATTAATTTTTGCTTGTGCTCAAAAAAATATTGGCATGGCAGGATTAACGATTGTAATTATTCGCGAAGATTTATTAAATCGAAATCCTCTTCAAAAAATTCCCAGTTTTTTGAATTATAACTTACATGCGAAAGAAAGTTCATTGTGGAACACACCGCCAACATTTGCTTGGTACATTGCAGGTTTGGTTTTTAAATGGTTGAAAAAAGAAGGTGGTGTTTCAGCTCTAGCTGCACGTAATGAGCGTAAAGCAAAAAAACTTTACAACGCTATTGATAAAAGTAATTTTTATCATAATGCGATTGATCTTAACTATCGTTCGCGAATGAATATTATTTTTACATTAGTAGACGAAAATCTTAATTCTCTTTTTTTGAAAAAAGCTGTGGAATATGGATTAGCTAATTTAAAAGGTCATCGTTTTTTAGGCGGTATGCGGGCTAGCATTTATAATGCGATGCCAGAATCTGGTATCGACGCCTTAATTAATTTTATGCAACAGTTTGAAAAACAGTATGGCTAAAGAAGATGGACTATTATATTACTCCATCAAATAATTTAAATGGCGAAATCAGCATTCCTGGTGATAAATCAATTTCTCATCGAGTGACGATTTTAGCCGTTATTGCTGAAGGACGTACACAAGTGCATGGTTTTTTAATGGGTGCTGATAACCTTGTTACTGTAAGCGCTTTTCAGAAAATGGGTGTTATTATCGAAGTGATCGAGGATGAGAATATATTGTTAGTGAATGGAATAGGAAAAAATGGATTAAATGTTCCATCTGATAGCGTAGACTGCGGTAATTCGGGAACAGCTATTCGATTATTAACAGGCTTATTGGCAGGGCAATCATTCGACACTAATCTCACGGGTGATCAATCTTTAAGACGTCGCCCTATGAAACGCATTATTGATCCTTTGTTGCAAATGGGTGCAAAAATTAACTCGGCCGAAAACTCACCTCCTCTTAAAATTAGCGGAAATCCTAATTTAAAAGGAATTCATTATCGTTTACCTATAGCAAGTGCTCAAGTAAAATCTTGCTTGTTATTAGCGGGACTATATGCGCGGGGAGAAACTTGCATTATAGAATCAGCACCTTCACGAGATCACACTGAGCGATTGTTAAAGCATTTCAATTATCCTGTGCGAGTTGAAAATCTTCATACTTGTGTTTCCGGTGGTGGTGTGCTTAAAGCAAGAGATATTTCCATACCTGGTGATATTTCATCGGCTGCTTTTTTTATTGTGGCGGCAACTATCACACCGGGTTCTACTATTTATTTGCGCCAGGTCGGTATTAATCCTACTCGTCTTGGCGTTATAAATTTATTAAAAATGATGGGCGCAAATATTGAGATTGTAAACCATCAGGAAAAAAATGGGGAACCTGTAGGTAATATTGTCGTACGCCATGCCCAACTTACAGGTATTGAAATTCCTCAAGAACAAATACCACTGGCTATTGATGAATTTCCTATCTTATTAATTGCTGCTGTTGCTGCACGAGGACAAACTATATTGCGAGGCGCAAAGGAACTACGAGTAAAAGAAACTGATCGTATTACTGCCATGGCAGAAGGACTGCAAAAGTTAGGAGTTAAAGTAAAACCACTTCCAGATGGAATTATTGTTCAAGGAGGAACATTTCAAGGTGGAACAATTTTCAGTTATCACGATCATCGGATTGCTATGGCATTTGCGATTGCAGGCATTATAGCAAAATCTGCTGTGCGTATTTGCGATTGTGAGAATGTTAAAACTTCTTTTCCTAATTTTGTCGAGTTAGTAAATGAAATAGGAATAGAGTTAAAGGTTCTTTAAATCTGGAAGCAGAAACCTTTAACTCCTCTCTCTATAACAGCTCCATAAGGAAGGAACTGAGTTTATGAATAACTTAGAAGAACAACCAACAGTTATTACCATTGACGGACCGTCTGGTTCCGGAAAGGGAACTATTGCTCTCAGAGTTGCACAAGCTTTGCATTGGCATGTTTTAGACAGTGGAGTTATCTATCGTGCGATAGCTTGGGCATTATCTTACTATGGAGTTCCTCTAGGAGAGCATAAAGATATCAGTTGCCTTCTAGAACAACTCCAAATAGTAATCGAGAGTCAACCTATGGTTAAAAAACTTAAAGTGAGCTGTGATAATCATGATATCACAGAAGCTATCCGAACTGAAGAATGTGGTTCTCTAGCTTCTAAGAGTTCGACTCTTTCAGTGGTTCGACAAGCCGTCTTTCAATATCAACGTGATTTTCTTCGCTGGCCTGGGTTAGTAGCCGACGGTCGTGATATGGGGACTATTGTTTTTCCTTATGCTACTCTTAAATTTTATTTCGATGCCGATCCGAAAGAACGTGCCTATCGACGTTATAGACAGTTGCAAGAACAAAGGATTAATGTTAGCCTGCGTGACATCCAAGAAGATTTGAAAGAGCGTGATTGCCGTGACGTTAATAGAAAAATCTCTCCTACCAAACCAGCAATGGATGCTTTACTTATTGATACAACTAAATTAAGTATCGAGGAAGTTTTTTTAATAGTCATGAGCTATGTAAGGAGCAGGAGTTTAGGTTAAAAATTAGGAGAGGAGGGGAGAGGGAAATTTTACCTAGATAAGATTTAATAATAACTTCATACCTTATTTGGTATGGTTAAAAATAATATGTAAGTGCATGAGCGAAAATTTTGCTGATTTGTTTAAAAAAAGTTTAACAGAAACTCATTTGCGGCCTGGCGCCTTAGTTAAGGCTGTTATTGTTAAAGTAGGACCGGAATGGGTTATTGTTAATGCCGGTCTTAAATCTGAAGGTGTCATACCTGTTTCTGAATTCTATCATGAAGAAATTCATGTAGGTGATAAAGTAGATGTAGTAGTTGATACTCCTGATAATGGTTTTGGTGAAACACGCCTGTCGCGTGAAAAAGCGCGTCGTCAAAAAGCTTGGGGTCAACTCGAAAAATCTTATAAAACTGGAGAGTTAGTTAAAGGAAAAATTGTGGAACGGGTTAAAGGTGGATTTACTGTAGAAATCAGTTCAATTCGCGCTTTTTTACCTGGATCTTTAGTAGATGTTAGACCTATTCGAGATCCTGACTCTCTCAAAAATACTGACCATGATTTTAAAATTATTAAGATGGATTGTCATCGAAATAATATCGTTGTTTCTCGACGTGCTGTCATGGAAGCTGAATCTAGTGCTGAGCGACAAGCCCGGTTAGAAAAACTTCAGGAAGGTCAAGAAATTAAGGGAATCGTTAAGAATATTACGGACTACGGTGCTTTTGTCGATTTAGGGGGTGTTGATGGTTTGTTACATATCACTGATATGGCTTGGAAACGCGTCAAACATCCAAGTGAGTTACTCAATATAGGTGATGAGGTTCATGTTAAAGTCCTTAAATTCGATCGCGATAAAAATCGTGTATCGTTAGGCATGAAACAATTAGCTGATGATCCCTGGTTAAATATTGAACGACGTTACTCTGTTAATTCTCGAGTATTTGGTAGAGTGACCAACATCACCGATTATGGATGTTTTGTTCAACTAGGAGGGGGTGTAGAAGGCTTGGTTCATACTTCTGAATTAGATTGGACTAATAAAAATATTCATCCCAGTAGAGTAGTTCAGACCGGAGAGGAAGTTGAGGTTATGGTGCTTGAAATCGATGAAGAGCGTCGTCGTATTTCATTGGGCATTAAGCAATGCAAGCCTAATCCATGGCAAGAATTTGCTGGAAAACATCAAAAAGACGAAAAAATTACAAGTAAAATTAGATCCATTACAGATTTCGGTATGTTTATCGGGTTGGAAGGTGATATCGACGGTCTTGTGCATTTGTCCGACATTTCCTGGTCAGAAATGGGTGAGGAAGCTATTCGTCGTTACAAAAAAGGTGACGAGGTAGAAACCGTTATTTTGTCGATTGATCCGGAGCGCGAGCGAGTTTCTCTCGGTATCAAACAACTCGAAGAGGATCCTGTAGAGGAATTCCTTGAAAAACATGATAAGGATAAAATCATCCAAGCTAAAGTGAGAGAAGTAGAAAGCAAACAAGCTACTTTAGAATTGGCTGATCAGGTGTTTGGTCAGATGCGTTTATCAGACTATACCTATGATCGTATAAAAGACTTGACTGAAGAGTTGAATGTGGGTGATGAGATCACAGTTAAAATTGTCAATATGGATCGTAAAAACCGTCTCATTCAAGTATCTCACAAAGCTGTAGAAGGGCGTGCAGATAAAGGGAGTCGGATGGTGTCTGATGTACCAACTAAAACCACTTTAGGTGACCTCCTGAAAGAGCAAATGCAGAATAAGCAAGAAGAATAAGATAAGTCTTATAAATTCTGTAAATCTTTCAATACATTATCTGGATTTCCTCACCTGATAAAGAGAGAGTGTGCAGAATTTTCTTAATTTATCTTCTATACTCTCAAAGAATGATCAAATGAAGAGTAATGTCTTGTGCGCTATATTTTTTATCTTTTCTGGATATTAATTATTTTGTTGGGAATTACCTTTACTGTTCTTAACCCGCAAGAAATAGTTCTTAACTATTATCTGGACACAAAATCAATTTATTTGCCATTGTTCATCTTATTGGTACTCTTAATCGGTGTAGCATTAGGAATTATCGCTTTTTTACCTTCTTGGATTAAAAATAAAAAACCGTCTAGCGACTGAAATATAAAATAAAATAAATTGAATCGGTATAAATACTAATTGAATATTATTTGAAAAGAGCATAAGTTATAGATCCACAATCCGTGCCAATTTACTTCAAGCCCTTCAAGAAAGTGCTGACGAACATTATAAAGAAGCCATCGGTTATTCGAGTTATTAAACAAGACTTGGATTATATTTCCGAATTGGTTACAGTACTCGCAGAATGCTACCTATAAATCAAGAAGAGCAATTGATTATTTTTTAAAAGAGTGTCCAGTAAAATATCATAGAATTTTGCTATTATTAGCTGTTTCAGATTATTTAAAACACCAAGAAGACAAAAAGGATTGATAAAGAGCTAAATGATAAAGAAAGAACCCAAAATTATTGTAGCTATTGATGCTAAAACTCGTGAAGAAGCCTATACACAGATAGGCCAGTTGGATCCTAAATTATGTCATCTTAAAATTGGTAATATTTTATTTACACGATATGGGCCTCCTCTTATTGAGGAGTTGCTAAAAAAGAACTACCAAATTTTTTTAGACTTAAAATTTTATGATATTCCGAAAATTGTCACTGGTGCTTGTCGTGCTGCTGCTCTTTTAGGTGTTTGGATGGTTAATGTTCATATATTTGGGGGACGTACCATGTTGGAAATGGTAGCTAATACACTAAAAAACATGACGGGAACGAAGATTCTTTTAATTGGTGTTACTATTTTAACTAGTTTAGATGACCAAGATTTAAAAACGTTGGGAATTAACAATGATGTTTCTGCTTTGGTGGCTCGCATGGCAATGCTTGCTAAAGAGTCTGGTCTTGATGGAGTGGTATGTTCAGCGAATGAAGCAGCTTTTTTACGAAGACAACAGGGTAAGGAATTCTTATTAGTGACACCAGGTATTCGATTACCGCATGAAAAGAAAAGTGATCAAAAACGCATAATGACTCCAGAAGCTGCTATTAAAGCAGGTAGTAATTATTTAGTTATTGGCCGATCTATCACCCAGTCCTTGAATTCCAGAAAAATTTTACAAAAAATTACTGATTCAATTACCCCTTTTTTAACTTATAATTAACACTCTGTTGCAACGTTAAACCATAACTTCCATTTTGTATTATATCAAGAAATTTATTTTAAGGGCTTTCAATTTCTTTTAAAACAGTGCCCATTATTGTCATGTTCTCTGTGCAAAAATTCAGCTTTCTGATAAGAACTGTCCCAGTAGTTTCGAAATAAATCAACCTGAGCAATTCTAAATTAGTTAACTATAAATTTAAGTTAAATTAAAAATTCAACTGTTCATCAGGAGCAGATAAAGCGAAGAATTATTTTTTAATTTTTGAAATCAGAATTGTTAGATTGACAAGGTAAACGCATTATGAAACTATTAAACAGTGCTTTCATTAAACTTTAGCTTCGTTATTTTATACTTCTCTCTTAAAGAGAAACCTTTAGAGAAAATTTTTATCTATCCAAATTAGGTTTGTTAATCATCCTAAAAGAGACTAAAACGGGATAAAAATGTTTCTTAGTTTTGGAGAGTTTCCTTATTTTTTTTCTTTTTTGACTTTTCTTAGCGCCTTTTATCTCATTTTCAATTCAGGTAATTTATCTCGTTTAGGATTTAAAATGGATCGACTAGTTAGAGTTCCCTCAAAGGCATTTTTATTATTCTTTTTGAGTAAGTAGTTATATTACGATTCGGATTTTAGATTGTTATTCATTTTAATTTTTTTATTCGTCGTTCTTTTAGGAATAATAGACTTCTTATGAAGTTAGCCATAGTTATTTCAGACTTTATGATAATCATTTTTAGTATCATCCTCTCGAGTAAGTTTTCGGAATTGTGAGTGCCAAAGGGTAGAAAAAACTTAGAGATTTTTGGGAATGATTCTAGTAAAAATAATCATATATGGAAAGAAGTTTCTATTTATGTTCTGAGAGAAATTATGATGTGCAAATAATCTGCAAAGTAACTCAGTTTTTCATGAACTTATTACTAATCCTAGGATTGGATGACAGTCAACTTTTATTTCAAAAAAGGTGAGGGACTTTTTCGTTATTTAGTACTGAATGTATCCAATTTACTGGTTTAACTCTCGATATGATATTCCCTATTTTCTAATAGTGTCGATGACAATTAATGATCTCGTTTGTTTTTTTAAATCATAAATTCGACTTCTATTTTTATTTTTAGGAACTATCAAAGCAGTTTAAATTATTTCCGAAAACTATAGAGACATTGTTTTTTTGCAAGTTTTTAATAAATAAAAATGAATTTATGAGTAACTTATCGAAAAATAATTTTATGATAACTTTTTATGTAATCAATTTCGTAGGAAATTTTTTCATGGTTAAAAGAGGATAGGGGATTATTATCTTAAAACACTGAGTTAAAATAAGACATTGTTTTAGTTTCAGAAAAGAGTATGTAGATTTTATAAATGTTAGACCATACAAAACAATAAAGATGAACTTAAAATAAAAAATCATCTAGAAAAGGATATCTTTAATAAGAAAAGGTGCTTAGTTAGTATTGTTATGATTGTCTTTATAAACTTATTATGAACGAGTTCTCTGAATATTTTATTATCATTCCTGTAAGAGATCCTTAATATGACTAACTAGCTAGCTCTTTATAATATCTGCTTATCTATAAATAAGCTCTGTAAGATCATTTCGATTAACATATTGTTCTAACTTTACTGTTTTTTCCAATTTTTCTGTCTATTTTCTGAATAGCATTTATTGAAATTGAGTTGAGAGATGCTTTTATTCTTAAATAAAAAATTTGTATTTTTTGATACCCCTTTTATAAAAGGGCTTTTATCTAAAAAAATCGATAGACATTTGATTAGTAGCTATAACATAAAACCAACGCTTTTATATATAGATTTTAAGATCAGGGATTCTGCTCTCTTTTTTACTGATAGAGTAGGATTGCAGAGTCATAAAATTGCAGTTGCAAGTAATCTTTTATGTGAACAATAGTGCATTTTCATAATGTATTTTTATGAAAATTGGATTTTTGGGAAAATCCGTATATAGTGGCAAAATTATGGACCCACTATTATTGAGGAGTACTCATGTCAGTTAGATCCTTGACTGCTCAACCAAAACCTTTTTATCTTATCTTTTTTATCGAAATCTGGGAACGATTTGGATTTTATGGCGTACAAGCGCTGCTTGTTTTATATATGGTACAACGATTAGGTTATCAAGATAGTCATGCTGATTTCCTATTTTCAGCTTTTAGTGCCTTAGTTTTTTTACTTCCTTGTTTAGGTGGATACATCGGTGATAAAGTGTTGGGAACTAAGCGAGCAATCCTATTAGGCGCGGTAGTTTTAGCATTAGGCTATTTATTATTATCCTTACCAGAAATTTCTAGCAAACATCTCGCGCTCCCCCTGGCTTTCATTGCAGTTGGTGTTGGGTTATTTAAGGCTAATCCTTCGAGTTTGCTTTCAAAAGTTTACGAAGAGACGCCTCATAATTTAGATAGTGGCTTTACCTTATATTATATGTCCATTAATATCGGTGCAGCCATTTCAATGAACCTTACACCTATTTTAAATAAATTTTTCGGCTGGCATGTGGCTTTTTCTGTTTGTTGTATTGGGATGATACTTGCTATTTTAAATTTTCTCCTTATGCGGAAGATCATATTTGACATTGGGTCTAAACCAGATCAAGAGCCTCTCCGTTGGGATTATTTTAGTTATGTTTTGTTAGGAACTATGACATTAATTGTCGGTAGTAATTTTTTATTAAATCATTATCAAGTGGTTTCTTGGCTTCTTTTTGGTGGAACTATTATTTTGCTCTTTATTTATTTAATTTTGATTTCTAAAGCAGCACCAGAAGAACGAAAGGGGATGTTTTTGTTTGTAATTTTATTTGCTCAAGCCGTTGTTTTTTTCGTACTGTATTTCCAAATGCCAACATCGTTATCGTTGTTTGCTTTGCGTAATGTTCATCACTCGATAATTGGTATTCCTATTCAACCGGCCCAATTTCAAATGCTTAATTCACTTTGGGTAATGATAATGAGTCCGGTAATGGCTTGGTTTTATCAACGATGGCATAAACATAATCGAGATTTATCATTGCCAACTAAATTTTCGTTAGGAACGCTACTAGCAGGACTAGCTTTCTTATCCTTACCATTAGGTTCTCTTTTTAATCATCATGGAGTAATTTCAGGTATGTGGTTAGTTTTTTCTTATTGGATACAAAGTACAGGAGAGCTTTTAGTGAGTGCTCTTGGTTTGTCTTTAGCTGCTCGCTACGTTCCACAAAGATTTATGGGATTTACTATGGGACTTTGGTTCCTTTGCGCTTCGGTTGCGAGTATCATTGCAGGTAAAGTGGCTAGCATTGCTAGTATTCCTACTAATATTTCTTCAGACCCTGCTTTGTCGTTACCTATTTATAACCACTTATTCATGAAAATTGGTTTCATCACAATTGTTATTTCGCTTGCTATGTTTACTTTAGTTCCTCTTCTAAAAAAACTAACAGAAAATGACCGACAGCAATTAAAAATAAGTAAAAAGTAAAAATAACTGATGAGTTTTTTTAAAATTAGTTATTAAAATTAGCGAATACTCAAGAATAAATATTTAGGATAAATTTTCCTAACAGTGTTACATAAATTTATTTGGTTATTGCGTGAGTATATTTTCGTTACACCCAAATTGAGATTGTTCGCAAAGGCTATGGTTTCCTATAATAGCCTTGCGCTTTTTTCTCTTGCCTGATTTTTATTATTAGCCTATGAGCGCACTAACGAATATATCAATGAGTGGATTTCTTGCCAAAATTTAAAAGAAAATCTATGGTTAGGTCAAAGGAAATGTATTTTGTGTGACTGAATTTTAATTACAGTGAATACAATCTTAGAAAAATTGGAATAAGTGCAATGATTTTTCCGGTATTATGATTTTTTATGTGATGGTGCCTAAATAAATCAAAGAAATTTAGATTGTCTAAAATAAGCCGACTTTCTTATCCTAGTTTGATTGTATTTCTTCTATTAAAATATATATCGTCGAACTACATATGGTAGATTTTGATGTTATGCTAGAAGCAACACAATAAATTAAGTGAAATATTTAGGAAGGTAAAGTATATGGGACGAGAAGAAGTCGGGAAAGACTGTAAATATGGACACAGAGGTCTACACTGGACTCAGTTCGTCACATTTGGATATAATTTTTTTAAAGAAAAAACACCCGAAGGTGTAGGTTAAGAAAAGTGGCAGTCCCTGAAAAGATTTATAAGCAGGTCAAAAGACTGCGTGAAGAGATTAACGAGCACAATTATCGGTACTACATTTTATCGGATCCTGTCATTTCCGATACTGTTTACGATAAGCTTTTTTACGAATTAAAACAATTAGAAGGAAAATATTTTGAATTAATTGTACCAACTTCTCCTACTCAACGAGTAGGTGCTAAACCATTGAAAACATTTAAAACTGTTTGCCATGATATCCCTATGTTATCTTTGGATAACGTATTTGATGAAGTTGGGTTATTGGCATTTGATAAGAGGATTCGAAAGCGATTAAAATTGAATGGACCCATTGAATATGCTTGCGAGCCTAAAATGGACGGTGTAGCGTTGAGTTTGCTTTACGAAAATGGCGAATTGATTCGTGCTGCTACACGAGGTGATGGATTTTCAGGAGAAGATGTTACTCAAAATGCTCGAACTATCTCGACAATTCCTTTGCGATTACGAGGTCAAGATTTTCCTCAACTTGTTGAGGTACGAGGAGAAGTGTTAATATCACGCAAAGGGTTTGAAAAATTTAATCGAGAGGCGGAAAAACGAGGAGACAAAGTATTTGCGAATCCGCGCAATGCTGCTTCGGGTAGCTTGCGCCAATTAGATCCACGAATTACTGCAAAACGACCTTTATTATTTTATGCTTATCTCTCAGGACTAGTTCGAGGTGGTGATTTTCCTCAGAAACATAGTGATATCCTTATACAATTTAAAAAATGGGGGATCCCGATTATTTCTGAAACGATTGTAGTGAAAAATATCGAAAGTTGCGTCAGTTATTATCGATATTTAAGAAAAATTCGGGAAATAATTTCTTCTGATATTGATGGTATGGTTATGAAAATCAATTCTCTTTCTTTACAGGAAAGATTAGGTTTTTTTGCACGCGCACCCCGATGGGCAATTGCCTATAAGTTCCCAGCTCAGGAAAAAACGACAATTGTAAAAAACATTGAATTTTATGTAGGGCGAACAGGTGTTTTGACGCCTGTAGCACAATTAAAACCCGTTTCCGTTGGAGGAGTAATAATTAGCAACGCTACTTTACATAATTTTGACGAGCTCTATAGAAAAGATATTCGCATAGGTGATACGGTTATTGTACGTCGTGCAGGTGATGTGATTCCGGAAATCGTTGCACCTCTGTTAGCAAAACGGACAAAAAACGCTAAAGTAGCATCTATACCAACTTACTGCCCCGTATGTCAAGCAAAAGTAATAAAATCAAAAGATATAGCTGTAGCTCGGTGTATGGGCGGCTTGTACTGTCATGCTCAATTACGAGAAACAATTAAACATTTCGTTTCACGTCAAGCAATGGATATTGAGGGGTTAGGTGACAAATGGATAGCCCAGTTTATTAAGAAGAAATTAATTAAAGATATAGCAGGTATTTATGAGCTTGATAAAGATTCCTTATTAGCTTTACCTAGAATGGGTAGGAAATCAGCTGAAAATTTATTAACGGCTATTGAAAAAAGTAAAAAGACTACTTTTCCGCGATTTTTATATGCGCTAGGAATTCGAGGGGTTGGTGAAGTAACAGCACGAACTTTATCTCAGAATTTTCATGAACTTAAAGTTTTAATGAAAGCCTCTAGTGAACAATTGCTGAATATTAAAGATATTGGCCCATTTGCAGTTGAAAATATTAGAGGCTTCTTTAAACAAAAGTATAATATCGGATTAATTGATAAATTGATCCGACTTGGCATTCACTGGCCAAAAGAAAAAATAACTTTGAAATCAGGAATCGCTGGCAAAAATTTTGTATTAACTGGCAGTTTTAAAACTTTAACGAAGGATAAAATAAAAGAAAAAATTGAACATCTCTCAGGTAAGATCAGCAGTAGTATATCAAAAAATACTGATTATTTGGTAGTTGGGGAAAATCCTGGTAGTAAATATGAAAAGGCAAAAAAAATAGACATTCCTATCATTGATGAAAAGGCTTTTTTAGAATTACTGAAAAGATAATTACCAACAATTATTATCGCTTCCTACCTTAGAAAGGAGAGGAGAAAGGAAAAATAGAGAAAGTCATATTTTCTATGACTTTTTAAATTAGATATTATTAAATAATAAAATCCTAATTTTGTTTTTTTATTGTTAAATTATATAAATAGTTTTAATATATAAAATCAGCATTGGTTAGAGAGCCAAAATAAAAATAATCAAATACCTTTTTGATTTTAATAGATAAAAAATGCTTTTATGAAGAGCATTCCTAGTAAAAAAATTTTTACAGGAGTATCATGTTTCCTTATTCTTTTTTAGTTTTTTTATCAGATAACTAAATTGTTACCTGAAAAGCTCAGAGACAGGGGAGTTATCACGAGCGTTATAAAGTATAATTATTTAAAGTCTCTATATGGGTTTTATTAACAATTTTGAGTCAACTATCATCGATTGTCGAAAGTCCTTACGACGCAACCGTCGGAAAACTGCTTTAGTTATTATCACTTTTGTGTTGATTTATTTAGTGATAGGTCTTCTTATTGACTTTTATATTTACACAGGTCGTTATCCTAGAACTACAGTTTTCCAACTTTTTATGGCGTTAGTTACGTTAAAGATGTTCCCAACGGCTACATTTATTACGGGATTAATCGTGATATTTTCTTTGTACGTGACATTCGTTTTTCATCATAGATTAATACTTCTTGGTACCGATTATTGGGAAATTACTTCCAGAACCGCTAAAACTTTTCGAGAAAAAATGCTTTATAATATTGTAGAAGAATTAAAGGTTGCTGCGGCGCTTAGGTTCATGCCAAAAGTTTATATAATAGATGCTGATTATATGAACGCATTTACTAGTGGTTTTAGTGAAAAATCAGCAATGGTTGCTGTTACTAGTGGTGTTTTAATAAAATTGAATCGCAGTGAATTAAAAGCTGTTATGGCGCATGAAATCAGTCATATTCGCCATATAGATATACGCTTGACTTTGATAACTTCTGTACTCGCCAATATCCTTTTGATTTTTGTTGATATTCTCTTTTTTAGCGCTATTTTTGGCGGGCATTCCCGAGAACGTGGAGCTCGAAATCAGTTATTTATTTTTATATTAATATTGCGCTATTTGTTACCTTTAGTTACAGTACTTTTAATGCTTTATTTAAGTCGAACTCGAGAATATATGGCTGATGCAGGTTCTGTAGAATTAATGTGTAATAATGAACCTTTGGTACGAGCGTTATTAAAAATTCAAGATGATCATGTGAAAAATAGGGAAGAATATAAAGCCCAATATACGCGAACTTCTCATGAGAGTATTCGCCAAGCGGCTTATATTTATGATCCAGTCAAAGCGGGTATCGAACTTGGAAATTCATTAAGCGATCTTTTTTCCACTCACCCTTCGCTTACAAAACGCTTAGCAGCTATTGGATATAAATTGTAAAAGGTAACCAAGATAATTCTCTCCCTTTTTCAAATTTTTCTCCCATTTCTTTGTAACGTGCCTTCCCCATTGATATTTTTATAAAGTACTCAATAAGCTTGTTTTGATTATATCGTTTCCATAATATTTAGAGTTATTATCCTCTTCTTTATTTTCTTGCGGATTAGCCAGGGAGGTAATACCCCACTTGATAAATAAAAGTGTATAAAATGGACTTGACCACTTCTGCCTTCATTGATTGCAGAAAATTAGCGGCATAACAATATATACGATAAGCATATTCTAAAGCTTTTTAATAGGCTTTTTAATAATCGACACCACTACACACATTTTTATAATTATGATAAACGCTCCAAAGTTTCACTTCGTATAGATGGGTTATCTTACTTAATAGATAACTTCTCGGTTATATTTAGTGTAAGAAAAGATATTAACAAATTTTTTATGTTTAAATTTTGATATTACACCGTATAATTAACGAATATATGAATTTTCTATGACAGTTGTGACGTCTTAGTAGTGAGTTTAGAAATGATTGTTACGCTGTTGATTAATATTAAGGTATATAATACTTACTTGCAATCTCTTAATAAAATGTAGATTTTCTTAGATTAACTAGACCATAATTTTCTGCACGTGTACATTGACATAATAATAATACCAAATCCAGCTATGGTCTTAACAATAGCACTATCTCCTTAGCTAATAAAGTGATAAAGGCACACCATAAACATTCCTATATTAATTTAATTAATGCTGATACAATGAATGTTAAACTTCTGCTTAATAAGCGACCATAGGTGTTCTGAGTTTTATTACTTGCATATAAATATCAGACAAAAATAACTAAAAAATGATGAGTAAAATAAGGTAACCAATAAAACCAAGCTCTTCGCCACTCACTGCAAAAATAAAATCATCACATGGGCTGGTAAAAATTGAAGATGTGATTGAGTTCCATGTAATCATCCTTTCTTAAATCAATCTCCGGAACCAAGAGTAATTTTTGACTAAAAAATATGATAACCGATAACCTCAACCCCAAGAGGATCTCTTTCTGGATTGAAAAAGGTTAATATCAGCTCTTTTTGGTGAGCATGCAATAATGCCAGAAAATAGGAGTACTTAATGCACTTAAGGAAAAGAAGCTAAAACTAATTTCCAACTTATTACTGATAATAATAAAACGTATAAGCCTGAAATTTCTATGATTATAGTATTTCCTAAATCAGTTTGTTTCGCAGTTAAAAGGTAGGGAATATTAAAAGAATTAAAGAAAAAAATAATGATTTTATTTGGGGAGGTAATTCTTTATTACTAAAATAGTAAGTAAGCATTATGGGTATGGCAAGTTTCATAATTTCAGCAGGCTGTAAATGAAAACATCTAAAATCAAACCAACATCATATACCCCTTTACCAATATTTCCAAAAATTAATACGGTAATTAATAAAAATAATCCAAAACTGAATATCCAAGGTTGTCCATTGGTAATAAGATGTTTAAGAAATATGAGAAAAATGAACATTTACCATAAAACCGACCAATAGCCATCTAATTGTTTAATCATAACGCTTAAATTTTGGTTGCTAGCATTGAACAAAATAAAAAAACCAAATATAGCAAGAATAAAAACCCGAACCCCCATAGCCACCCCCCAAAAGGATCAATATGTAATGACTACCAACACAGATGAATAATTCGTCGTTTAAGCTATGTTTTATAGTTTGATTTACTAAATAAAAAAGAGTTTTTTATCATTCGTCGTCGAATATTTGAAATAATAATTCATAATTTTACTTGTCATTTTATCAGCTGAGACACTATATGCTCGATAGCTACCACAATAGCAATTTTCAAGTGTTTTATGGGAGTAAAAGTAATAAAAAGATGGTTTGCATAATCTCGTTTAAGCATGGTCCGAATTTTGTCTTCATTACATCGATGACTGTAAACTTGAGCGGTATCAGTTTTAGCCGTAACAGGGAACCCTAGGTATTTTCTAAAAAAACTTAGCACCTCTCCGGGTTTATCAAACCATATCTTGACGTAGCATGAATCACAATATTTTAGTTGCGAGGATCTTTTAATATCACTGGTGACTCTAAAATTAGTAGTTACAATTTTACACTTCCACTTTGCAAGATAGTTATTAATAATAACGAGGACGATATTTTTTACCCCGTTTAGCTAAAATACTAACGAATTAAGCTAATTGCAAAGGTGTAACAAGAAATTCTTCCGATAGCAGTTTCTATAGTATCTCCTGTATACCATAGGTGTCTTTTGTTCTTATTTTTCAACTTGGGGGAAGGTACAAGTCTGGGAGCCTCTTCGGGTAAATCGATACCTGTTAAGTAACCAAAACTAAATCAATGCAATATAGCGTCTATATGATTAATACCTAAAGTTATTGCTAGATTATAAAAGTAAACACACAGAAAACTGCGTGGCCTTTTTACATTCATCTATCCATGCCCTCACTTCACCTACGCGCCAATCGTGATAAATATGATGAGTATTTGGTAATTGAAACCAAACCGGGATCATAAATTTGATATTGTGAGATTATGATTCCTTAAAAAAGGTTTCACGATAGAGCCAAAGGCAAATTGTCTGCGGATTGCTCGATTGTAAAGTGGGTGATTGGGTAAATTTAGCAGTTTTTGATATTCTTTCTGGTTTAATCCCGATACAAAAGGATTGGCATTAAAACTTAGATTCGTAACGAGAGCTAAAATCTGTCCTGTATTAGGTTGTATAAGAACGATAGTATTTGTTTTCATCACCCAAAATCCTTTTTTGTTCAGATTGTAGTTTACTGTCGATAGTCAAATAAATATTATTGCCGGTATAGGAGGAATTTCCTTCAGGATACGTATGATCTGTCCCATTGGCATTAATTTCAGCTTTTTCGGCATCCATTTTCTCATGGATTTGTTTCTCATAGTATTTTTCAATACCAGTTTTTCCGATCACATCACTATCAGTATAATTACCCGAATCCACTTGCTGTAATTCACGGTGGCTGATTCGTCTCACGTAACCCAAAAATACTAGTCATCAGCGATTGGATAATAACGCATCATTTGTATTTCAAGATGTATATTAGGAAGATGATAACTATTGATATATGTTTACTTTTTTATTAGAAATTGGGATGATTTTTTTTAATTGTTTTATTGTTTCACTTAAGTCTTTAGCACCATTATCATAGATAATGGCTAATGTATAAGTTGGGATGTCTTTTGCCAAAAGTACTACTCCATTTCGATCAAAGATCGAACCTCAATGAGGTTGTGTGGAAATAACATTTAATAATAAATTTTCTTGAAATAATGCAGAATAAAAGCGATGATTTTTAATTTTCAAATAAATTAACTTTCCTATAAGCGCAAAGACAAATAAAAGAATAAAGAGGAACACGATACAATTACGACTTTTGAATAATTCTGTTTTAAATTAAATATTTTTAATGGCCAGTCGTAATTTTTTCATGGAATTGATGTTGATGGACCAAATTCAATTGACTTTTCAAAATATATGGGTTCACATTCTTCGAGCTTCCGCTGATAAATCCTTCTATTAAAGAGAAAAAATACATTCAACTTAAGAAGAAGTTTAGCTGTTCTCAAAGAACTGGCTTTTAGATCAGAATTTTAGCCTATCTTATCTTAATACAAGAATTCAATAAGGTTTAACATAAAATGTGTGATGGAACAGATAAGTATCTTTCTTAGCCCAATGACGATAAGATTAATCTTTGTTATGTCGACGCGCGCTTTCAGCCACATCCCACAACTTTTCAAGGCTATAAAAATTGCGAACTTCAGGAAGCATGATGTGGACAATTACATCATATAGATCGATCAGAATCCATTCCGCCTCGGTATCGCCCTCCACTCCTAGAGGCCGCACTCCACTTTCTTTCGCTCGTTGAATAGCCTTATCAGCTAATGCACTGGCATGGTGTTTTGATATAGCACTACAAATAATAACATGATCAACTAGATCGGTTAGGGTTGTAACATCAAGATCGTTGATTTGCAGCCCTTTGTGTTTATTTAAGGTATCAACGACTATCTTAACAAGTTCACCACTTTTCATTGAATGTGAATTACCTTGCATGATAAAGATTCTTAATCATAGCTGGATTCAATATTCTAAACAAGTTGAGTTGAGAAAAGTGGTGGCGGGCATTGAAAAAGTTCAGATACGCTTTTAGATCCACAGAATATTTATTAAGGCACAATAATAATTTTTAAATCAAGCGTAATTAATTCGCTAATGGTACGTCTTGCTTGCCAAAATAATCTAAGATATCTCTATATATTTCTATACTTTTGATGTACCTAAAACAATCGATAATATAGGAGTTTTGGCAAGAAGTGGGATGATAGTACATACTACAATATACGTAGTATGTACTTTTCTACAATATGGAGAGCAGATATAAAAAAAGCATTATAGAGATGAATGTTGGCTGATAGTATAGAGAATTTATTGATTTAAAGAATTTTTCTTTTTCTAATAAAATTTTAGCATATCTTTAACTATATGACGTACCATTAAATAAATGTATTGATATTAGATAATAGTGTTAATTTTTTAAATCCCATATGTTATCTATAAAGATTGTGCTTTTTTATGTATTCAAGTACAGGTTTAGGCAACATGGATTGTACAGCTGAATAATTACCTCCAACTAAATAGTTTCTAATCTCAGTAGCGCTAATTGGACAGGAAGAAAGTTGTTGAAAAAATATTTTTCCTGAAAGATATTGCTCAAGATCATTAGGATCTTTAGTTTGATGTTGAAGTAAGGTCTTTAACCATTTCGCTAGGGGTAAGTAGTAATTTAACCGATTAATAATGATTAAATGACAATAAGTTAAAAATTGTGCGTAATGGTGCCAAAGATTAAAATCAGAAAAAGTATCGGTAGAAAGAATAAAACAAAGTGAATAATTAGGAAATGAATTGCGTAAAGATTGGAGTGTATAAATAGTATAAGAGATATTTTCTCTTACGATTTCGATATCGTTAACAGAAAAAATTGGACGATTGGAGATGGCGATTTTTATCATTTCTAAGCGGGCCAGTGTACTCGCTACAGGCTTTGGGCGGTGGGGTGGTTGACTACAAGGGATTAATTGAATAATTTTGAAAGGGAATTTTTCTGCTAATTGACTAAGAATAGCTAAGTGCCCGTTATGAATTGGGTCGAATCTTCCTCCAAATAATCCTAATAATGGGAAACTCATCGTAATTCTTTTCCTGAAAGAGATAAGCTTAATGTTTCTAATTCCTGCCAAGCATTTCCTGGGATCACTCCCTTTATAATCCAATCAACTTTTTTTGAGTGTTGCAATAGTTTGATAATAATTTGTGGATTAAGACGTGAGAGTGCTACTTTTAGAGCTTGTTTTCGGGTCTGCCGCCGTTGCGATGCTAATAATTGCGTGAGAGATTTTCCGTTTTTAAGTTCTTGGAAAAATATATAAATATTACGTAATTCCTGAGTCAATGCCCACAGTATTAAAGGAGTGGATTCCTTATTGACTAATTTCAGAGCTAATAAAATTCGAGTCACTCGTGATGTTTCACCCAACAGCACCGCTTCTGTTAAATCAAAAACTGTAAAGCATGCATTATCATTAATCACAGCCCTGACGGCTTCTGGGCAAATAAGTTTATTTTGATAAAGCAAATACAGTTTTTCTATTGCTTGCTGGGTTGCTAATAAATTTCCCTCAGTCAATTTAGCAAGGAGATTGATACTTTCCACATTAGCAATGATATTAAATTTTTTTAGACGCTGTGTAATCCATATTGGTAATTCTTGATAGGATATGGGCCAAAGCGGGATAACAGCGCCTAATGCAGCAACTGCTTTATACCACTTTGTTTTCTTTTGAATTTCTGTTAATTTTTTAGTGATAATTAACAATCGTTTGTTAGATGGGGGATTCTTAAGATAACGTAATAATATTTGTATTCCTCTTTCATCGAATTTTGCTTGAGAGTTCCTAATTTCAATAAACGTTTTTTTACTGAAGAGATCAAGATTATTAATAGCAGTGTCCAGTGCTTGCCAATTAAATCCTATTTCAATAAAGAATAATTCTCCTTGCTCGAAGCCTTGCTGTTGGGCAGCTTTTCGAATACTATCCCTGACTTCTTGAACTAGAAGTGGGACGTCTGAACATATAAGATAAACAGGCAATATTGGTTTTTTAAGATGAGTGTCAAGTTGTTTATATAATATCTTCATCTAATGGTCATTGCCTGATTAAAAATCACTTGTATTTTTCATTATATTTTCATATCGTATGCAACTAACTCTCTATAAATTAGAGATACCATCGTTTTAGTCATCTCTTGTTTCATTAGTCGAGTAGCATTAGGGGTATATATTTGATTAGCATTTTGTATTAATCGGCGTCGTAAAGTTAAATTTTTAGGACCCATTAGTATTTGTCCACTGCATGTTTCTAAATCAAAGTTAACACTCAATAAATAAGTATAAGATGTTGTTGCGCTGCTATACAAAACAGCTGGGATAAGAGGCTGCCAATTGATATTAATAATCCGAAAAACAATAGGAGCATTTTCCACTCCTGTTTTGGTTAAATGGATATTTAATGCCTTGAAAATCCGCTTTAATTGAACAGTAAATGAATCATATGGGTTAGGAGAATTAATATAAAGAGTATGAAGGTAAGAGGGGATATCCTTAGACGATCGTGGTTTAAATCCACATCCTAATGTGTTACAAATACAGAAACCAATTAAAAGCATAAAAAGCGTTCTGGTTTTACTTGTCATGTGTTTTATATCACGATATTAATTAATTTTTTTGGTACAATAATGACTTTTTTGACTTTTTTTGCAGAAACGTAACGTTGGACGTTATCTTGATTGAGTGCGGTGTTTTCAATTAATTTTTCTGAAGCATCCGAAGAAATTTGAATTCGAGCTCGCAATTTCCCATTAATTTGCACAACCATTTCAATTTGAGAGTTTTGTAAGGCTAAGGCTTTAGAGTCTGTTTTAGGCCAGGAAGAATATAAAATATTTTCACCAAATCCTAACGATTTCCAAAGAAAGTGGGCAATATGGGGAGTAATGGGTGACAAAAGACGTAATAATATTCCCAAGCCTTCATGAATTAAATGTGATTCTGCCTCATTTTTCGTAGTCAATTTCATAAGCAGATTTAAGATTTTCATTGCTGCAGAAACAACTGTATTAAATTGATAACGTTCCATATCGTCATTGGCTTGAAGTAAATTTTCGTGTATCATTTGTCGTATATGCCTATACTCATAGGCTTCCCATTGATAATAATTTCGCTCTTTTTGCTGATTAATAGCCAACAGAGCATCTTTGACTCGATTAGAGAAACTCCACAATTTTTTTAAAAAAAGATACGCTCCTTCAACACCGCTGTCTGACCACTCTAAATCCTGTTCTGGTGGAGCTGCGAAAATTATAAAAAGTCTAACAGTATCCGATCCGTATTTTTTAACTAACGATTGCGGTGTAACTATGTTTCCCTTAGATTTTGACATTTTAATACCATCTTTTAAAACTACTCCCTGAGTAAGTAACCGAAAAAAAGGTTCGTTAGAATTTAATAAACCTAGATCTCGGAGCACCTTATGAAAGAAGCGCGTATAAAGTAGATGCATGACAGCATGCTCAATACCTCCAACATATTGATCGACGGGAGTCCAATATTTAGCGCGATCATCTAGCATGGCATTATCTTGATCATGACAAGTATAACGAGTGTAATACCATGAAGATTCAACAAAAGTATCCATTGTATCTGTTTCGCGTATAGCGATATTATCGCAGGTCGGACATTTTGTTTTATAAAATTCAGCATTCTCTTTTAACGGAGATCCATGACCAGTAGGAATAATACTTTCTGGTAAAAGAACAGGCAGTTGGTTTTCAGGAACTGGAACAATACCACAGCTTTTACAATAAACAATAGGAATAGGTGTCCCCCAATAGCGTTGACGAGAAATACCCCAATCACGTAAACGATAATGTATCTGGCGATTACTACCGTGTTGGTGGGTTTTTAAGTAATCTATAATGACATCAAATGCTTTTTCTGAATCAATACCATTAAATGGTCCTGAGTTAAAAAGTTTTCCAGAGCTAATATAAGCGGCCTTTTTATAATTCCACCCACTGTTATCAGCAGGTTTGATAACTGGCCTGATGGGTAAATTGTATTTTAGAGCGAATGCATGATCCTGCGCGTTATGAGCTGGTACTGCCATGACTTCGCCGGAAGCATATTCCATTAAAACAAAATTTGTAATCCAGATAGGTAATTTTTCTTGTGTGATCGGGTGAATAGCAAAAAGGTCCGTTATGATACCTTCTTTTTCTTGAGTAGCAATATCAGCTTCCGCTACGCGTATTTGGCTGCATTTTTTTAAAAATGCAGCTACTTTTTTTATTTTTTTAGCACATGCTTTTGCAAGAGGATGCTCAGGAGCTATCGCAATGTAGGAAACTCCCATGAGAGTATCAGGACGTGTAGTAAAAATCTGTAATTTATTTGCACTTTTTTCTAAAGCAAAAGTTACTGTGGCTCCGTGAGATTGGCCAATCCAATTTCGTTGCATTGTAATAACTTGTTCTGGCCAACTTTTTAATTCATTGAGGTCTTTAAGAAGTTCTTCGCTATAATCGGTAATTTTTAAAAACCATTGCGAAATTTCTCGCCGTTCCACAGCAACACCTGAACGCCATCCTCGTCCATTAATCACTTGCTCATTAGCTAGCACCGTCTGATCAACAGGATCCCAGTTAACAACAGAATTTTTTTTATAAGCAAGGCCTTTTTTGTATAGCTGGAGAAAGAACCATTGTTCCCAACGGTAATAAGGAGGATCACAAGTAGAAATTTCTCGTGACCAATCGTAAGCAAATCCCAATTGTTTAAGTTGTTTTCGCATTTTTTTAATGTTTTTACGGGTCCATTCTGCTGGAGGTAATTTACGCTGAATAGCCGCATTTTCTGCGGGTAAACCAAAAGCATCCCATCCCATGGGTTGTAAGACATTTCGGCCTTTATGAAGTTGATAACGAGCAATTAAATCTCCAATGGTATAGTTACGGACATGTCCCATATGGAGTTCCCCGCTTGGGTAAGGAAGCATTACCAAACAATAAAATTTTTCCTTACTCAAATCTTCTTTGACTTCAAAGCATGCATTTTCGTTCCAGTAAGTTTGTACAGCTTTCTCAATATCTATTGGATTATAAGGTGTATTCATAGTTAGCTAGAATAGCCTAATAGTTAAGCTGATGAAAGCCAGCTTTCCTATCAAACGTCTATTTTATCACTTTTGCTTTCACTCATCAGCTTTTACTTTAACAGATTTTTATTATTATTCTAATGATGGATTTGTTTTCTCTATGAGTCAGATCTTCAACGAGTAAGAGAGGAAAAGATAGATAGATTCTTTTCTCATACCATGCAATAATTATGCAGGTATGAGAAGTAATTATTTAATAACTTTTTTGCTATTTCTCTATGTATCTTCACAAATCTCTCGTAAATAGCATGTATAATAGTGCTTTTTAAAATATTAACAAACGTTATAAAATAGTTAGATACTCTGTGGGTTATTACTATATCTAAATACATTTATAATAAATAATCTTTTTATAGTCTACTGAAAATTTTTTACCTTATTTTAAACTTGTGAAATTAAGTAGTAGCTATTATCGATCTAAACGACTGCAGAAAATTGTAATTTTACAAAAAATAAATTTGCCATGAGTTTTGCAAGCTCTGCTAATGCCACTTAAATAAACTTCATTTTAGTGTAGAATTCTTTTGTTAAATCCAAAATACAATGAGTCTAAGTCAATCCCAGTAAAAGAAAAACAATTACTATTCCTAGCGTAGGATAATAATTCCATTTCATTAAAGGAGTATTTCCGAGCATTGGCGTTATTTGACTGGTTAAAACAATGAGTTTATTTTGTGGAATTGATTGATGTATTTTGCCAAGAGGGTCTATGATTGCAGTTATACCTGTATTAGTGCTATAAATTAAATAACGGTTGGTTTCTAAAGCTCGCATTTGAGCAATTTGAAGTTGTTGAGCAGAAGCAATAGTATTGTTAAACCAGCTGTCGTCGCTAATTACCACGATAAATGCTTTTCCTTTTATGCTATTTAATACTTCAAATGGATAAGCGATTTCATAACAAATAAAAGGAGCAAAAGAAATATTTTTAGCATAAAGAGACGGCTGATTCCACAATCCAGGACTGAAATCTGACATAGGAATGTCAAAGTATTTTATTATGATAGAAAACAGTTGAGGAAGAGGAGTGTATTCACCGAAAGGTACTAAATGACGTTTTAAATAAAGTCCATGGCCATTACCCAAAACAGCAAGTCCATTAAAGGCTTGTTGCGTTCTTTTGTGATAAATTGGGATCCCAGTAATGAGGGCTGTTTGATGCTTCTTTGCTTTCCTGTTTAAAAAATCGAGAAAAGAAAGAATGTGTTGAGGATAAATAGGGATAGCGGCTTCTGGCCATACAACAATATCACTTTTCCAATGTTTGATTGTTTCCGTATAATAGATGTGAAGAATTACAAATAAAAGCTTAATATTCCACTTTATAGCTTGTTGAATATTGCCCTGGACCAAACTTACTTTGAGAATTCTTTTCTGATGATGCGTCCATTGTCTGTTTGACAAACTCCCCCCAATAAGTAGTAGAATGAAAATAAGAATGATGCTTAATATTTTTATCTTCACTGCTTTGTGAAAGAACAAAAGATACAAGCATCCACTTATAAAGGCTGTGACTAAAGATACACCATAAACCCCTATAATAGGGGCAAAACCTTTTAAAAGGAAATGAATTTCGCTGTATCCCAAAAAAAGCCAGGGGAAACCAGTGAATACTTCGCTTCGAAGCCATTCCCAGATTACCCACCAAGCAGAAAAACTAAACAGTGAAGTTACCACTATAGATTTATTGCGAAAAAGCAAAGAAAAGGAAAAGCTTTGGATCGCGGTGAATGTTGCTAAGATGAAAATAAAAAGAATAGTGATTAAAACAGCTAATGAAATATTAGCATTACCAAATTGATGGATGCTTACATAAACCCAGGAAGCACCAATTCCAAAAAATCCTGAACCAAATAACCATCCTCTCCATAAACTCTGCATAGGAGTGGAGTGTACCCCAATAACTAATAAAATTACTGGAGAAATAAAAGCAACTGGAAACCAGTTAACAGGTGCGAAAGCTAAAGGTAATAAAGCACCAGTAATTATTGATAAAAGATTGAAAAAAAGTTTGTTCATCTTCGGCAATCTGCTGAATTAAAAGCAATAATTGGATATTTTATTTATTAATTAACATGATGGTTACTTTAAATGCATCAACTTCAAACCTTTATCTTATTTAGGTAGATAACTAATGTTGCATGATACATTCATATACTGTATCGAAAGTTTCGTTACTAATTGTAACGTTAAAATGATTAAATGATTGTTGGAATTTCAATAGGATTCAGATTTTAAACGATAAATTCATTTTTATTCAGTTAGAGGTAATACTAAGTAATTTTTTTACAATATTGGTTTTATCCCTGATATTTTCTATTAACAAATTGTTTTAAACAACTTGAATATAATAATTAGACCAGAAACTTCAACATCACCATCTATTATAACGACACAACGGTTATATGGTAGCGTTTTAGTCGAGATTTTTTCAATAAGAAGTTCTTCTTGATTCGTTAGCCTTCAAGAGTAAAAGCAATAAGGACATACGTGAAGTTTTTAACTTAAATTTTTACCTATAATTTACTGAGATAGTATATCAAATTAAATCCTTAATTAAGTCTTATTTAAGTAAATGCTCATCACTCCATCACGATTTTCATCAATTTCTAAGAAGTATAAATAAGTTGTGAGTCAATGATGAGAAGAACATGCCATTAGATATACATTATGATCAATTACTATTATTTCAGTAAAATTGCAGACTTTTATTTCGAAAATTTTTAAACATCTTAGATCATCAATTAGTATGCGTTTAGTATGCGTTCTGTTTGCGTCGTGAAAAATCTAAATTATAGGATTAGTAGAGGAGGTGCACGGTTATCGTTCTTATTCCTTATGAGTACAAAAACAGTTATCATGATAATTGGATTTTAATTTACGAAATTTTATTCAGCTGTTACAGAACATCCACAAAATTCAATTTGCTTTTTTTGGATCAAATGATACAGTTTCCTATGATTCAATTGGATGGTTGCAGTATGCGAAGAAGAAAATGAAACTTCATATTGAAGTCCAGAGCGCTACTCAATTTTCTTCTCTTCCTGCTGTCTCACAATTACGGGAATGGATCTATACTACTCTTCAAATGATCCCAATGAATTTAGGAAGCAGTTTATCTGAATTAACGATTCGCTTTATTGATCGAGAAGAAAGTGCTACTCTGAATGAAAGTTATAGGAACAAAAAAGGTCCTACGAATGTTTTGTCTTTTTCAAATGATCCTATTCCTGGCTTACCTTTTGATTTATCCGGAGATTTAGCTATTTGCGCTCCTGTAGTTGCTGAAGAAGCCAATGCACAAAATAAACCTTTAAAAGCGCATTTTGCGCACCTTATTATTCATGGAATATTACATTTATTAGGATACGATCATATCAAAGCGCAAGAAGCTGCAGAAATGGAGAGACTAGAAATCAAAGTATTATCTCAACTTGGCTATAAAGATCCTTATAAAGATGGATAATAGTATATTTCTTATAGCTAGGTAAATCGGTTTAAGTAATATTTCCCGTGATTTCAATCTTAAGAAGGGAAATGCACATGAACTAAGAACATTCCTATTTATATCTTTAGTATTATTTTTCATTTCATTTTAAAACCGTAAAAGAGTCATTTAATGTTCGATCACGCACAATATAAGCGCTAATATTACAATTTTAACAGTTTCCTTTTATTAATTTTATTAATAAAAAAAATCAAATTTACTTTAATATAATGTACTTAACCTTTCAAAAAAGCTGTCGTAAAACGACTGTAAATAAAGATCTTTCGGTTCATGCAAAATAAATAGCTTATCTTCCAGATTCTGCGTAAATTAATATTAAATAAAATTACTCGTTTAGCAAAATTTAGTTTGTATTTAGTTTTTTATTTGCTCAAATATACAATAAAACTTCTTTAATAAAGAATTTTTAGCATTTTTGTTACTTTATCTTAATAGATTGAGAAATGTTAATAACTTCAAAAGCATTATCTTAACTATTAATTTCCATATTTGAGATGACGTTCAATGAAATGAAGTGAAAATTTTCATTAAATTAACTTACACTCAGTTAAAATGTTTGTTACCATCCGATGCTAATTTAATTTTTTTAGCTAATGCAGAAGATTCCGGGTTATTATCATTAACACATCTCACCCCATAAGGAATTCTGGCGGGCTTCTTTAATTCTAATCTTCACCATTTTTCCAATTAATGTTGATTCTCCTATAAAATTCACGACTCGATTGTTTTCAGTTCGACCACTAAGTTGATCAGGGTGCTTTTTCGAAGGTCCTACGATTAGGATGTGTTGTTGAGTTCCTACCATCAATCGACTAATTTCCATTGTTTTCATTTGTATACGATTTTGTAAAATTGCTAAACGTTTTTTCTTAATTGCCATGGGGACATCATCAGGTAGTTGAGCAGCAAGAGTACCTGGGCGAGGACTATAAATAAAGCTGAAAGAAAAATCGAAACCAATCTCATGAATAAGATTTATAGTAGCTTGAAAATCTTCTTCGGTTTCTCCTGGAAAACCAATGATAAAATCTGAGGAAATACTGATATCAGGTCGAATTTTACGTAGTTTATGAATTTTAGATTTAAATTCTAGAGCAGTATAGTTACGTTTCATCGCTGCTAAAATTTGGTCAGAACCACTTTGAATCGGTAAATGCAGATGATTAGCAAGTTTGGACTCGGTAGCATAAGCATCAATTAAATTTTCTGAAAAAGCAGAAGGATGAGAAGTAGTGAATCGAATTCTTTTTACTTCTTCGATAGCAGCTAAATGACGAATAAGTAAAGCTAAGTCGGCTATCTGACCATCGTGCATAAGACCTTGATAATTGTTAACATTTTGACCAAGTAAGGTAATCTCTCGGACGCCTTGTTGTGTTAAACTAACAACTTCCGCAATGATATCATCAAACAGCCGGCTGATTTCTTCACCCCGTGTATAAGGAACCACACAAAAGGTGCAATATTTACTACATCCCTCCATAATGGAAACAAAAGCTGAAGGTCCATCCGAATGAGACTCAGGCAATCGATCAAATTTTTCAACTTCTGGAAAGGTGACATCAACAATCGATTTTTTAGATTGAACTACTGTATTTATCAGTTCTGGTAATCGATGTAAAGTTTGGGGTCCGAAAATAACATCTACGAAGGGAGCACGTTTTAAAATACTATCTCCTTCTTGACTTGCTACACAACCTCCAACACCAATGATTATATCAGGTTTTTTTTCTTTTAAAGGTCTCCATCGGCCTAATTCAGAAAATACTTTTTCTTGCGATTTTTTTCGAATGGAACATGTATTAAGTAATAAAACATCCGCGTTTTCTGGTCTAAACGTAAGTTCTAAGCCATGAGAAATACGAAGAACATCTGCCATTTTAGTAGAGTCATACTTATTCATCTGGCATCCGTGTGTTTTTACATAGAGTGTTTTCATAAGAAGTGAAATTTTACAGGATAATCAATGTATTAATCAACATCTTATTTCTTTTATTTAGAGTATATTTAATGATCTCTCCTTGCATAAGGAGATTAAGTATCGTTCAACAGGAATATTTTTTTTTCTGTTTTGTTCGATGACTTTTTACTTTTTCGTCAGGTAGAGTAGATGGAATACCGGTCGTTACTTCTTCTTCAAAACGGGCAAGAGTGTCTCTCACGTGCTTATCACTAGCTCGAAAAAAAACAGCCAGATGGAGAGAAATGAGAGATAAAATACCAAGGTATAGAAAATCCCATCCAAATGGGATATTACCACGCCCTCCACCATAAGAGCCTAAATAAGAAATGATGCTCAATCCGATTAAATAAGGCCACATCCAAAGAGAAGCACGCCAATTCATATGGATACCTCTGGGGCGTTCAGAAAATAATCGATACACAATGAAAAGCATAAAGGAAAAGATCAAACTAATTTCTAGTTTGGAAACTACACTCCAACCTGCCCAATAAACAATAAGAGTACAAATATAAAATCCAATGAAACTCCATATTGTTGCTAAAGGCAGACGAAAAACTCGTTTATGGTCTGGCAATTGATAACGTAATGATAAACAACAAATCGGCCCTGTAATGTAGGAAAGAGCAATAATTGATGACATAAATTCAGCCATCGCATACCAGCCCTGAAAAGGTAAGAAGAATGTCATACCTACGATAAAATTAATAAAAACAGCTTTGGCAGGAATTCCCCTTTCATTCACTTCTTGTAAAAATTTAGGTAATTGACGGTTAGCACTTAATCCATATAAAGTTCTGGCCGCGCTAGTACTATAGACTAGGCCCGCAGCACTGGTAGCCACTAAAGCATCGACATAAAGCAAAATAGCCATCCAAGTAATGCCTAATGTCATCAAAAGACCAGCTAATGGTCCTGCATCGCCCATAAAATGTACGTAGAGCCAACCTTTTGATAAGCTATCAGGGCTTAGAGCACCAATGAAACCGATTTGCAATATTAAATAAATGACCAGCACAATGACTAAGCTGCCCAAAATAGCAGTCATCACAGTACGGCTTGGATTTTCTGCTTCCCCCGCGAGTTCCACCGCTTGCTTGAAACCATTAAAAGCAAATAAAATACCTCCCGTTGCTAATGCAGCAAAAACGCCTTTCCAACCGTTAGGCATGAATCCCCCATATTGAAAATTAGTAAAATTATGAGGATGAAAAGCAACTGCCATAAGCACAATAGCTGTCAAAATAGGTATAATTAACTTCCAAAATGAGAAAATATTATTAAGTCGGGTAATAAATCGAATTGAGTAAATATTAATTAAACTAAAGCCCACCATCATAAGTGTAGCAATAACATATCCTTCCAAACTCAACCCATGTACGCCAGCACCGTGTTGCTGAACTAAATCAGGCCAGTAATTGGCAGCATATTGGATCATCGCCTGAACTTCAGTAGCCGGGGCTGTCATTAAATTGAACCACGTAATCCAACCAAAAAATAAGCTGATGAAAGTACCATGGGTTAATTGGGGAAATCGGGTACTGCCGCCAGTGATAGGGAGCATAGTCGCGATTTCTGCATAGGTGAGTGCTACAATGACTACTAATACTCCTCCAAAAATCCAAGCAAGAACAGAAGCAGGGCCTGCTAAGCGACCAACGTACAAAGAGCTAAAAAGCCATCCGGAACCGATCATAGCGCTCACAGCGGACATCATTAAACCAATCGGACCAATGCGTCGTTTATAAGCATGAATATTATTCATAACATCTTCTATCATGGCCAGAAATTAGAGGAGACATTATCCCGCCAATCTTGTAGCGCACAAATCCCTGGATTATAACTGCTTTCCTTCATTGGTTCAATCGCTCTTGCTTCAGCATAATATACAAATAAACAAGTTAAAAATCATCAATAGTGTAAGTTAAGTGATTAAACTGGCAGAGGAAGGAAAGAATGAAAGGAGAAGTCAGAAATTGCTGCTTATTGCTCTTTCAATGTCCGAGGAACATCTAACTTAGCAATACTGCACGAAACTTCCTTTTCTTTTAGTGGTAGAATAACATAGTTGTTGCGTTCATTTTTAATACCAAAGACAAGGATCTCAAACCTTTTATAGATTTAAACATTTTTAAGATATTTTCGTATTAAAGATTTTCTTTGCCAAGTAGGAATATAGATTGCAGCAAAATCTGAAATTAATTTAGGCATGCAGATAGTTAGTACAAGACTAAAGTGGTTTGTTTATAGAAAGATAAAAGTAGCCACTGTGCCCAAATATTTTGGGCTCATAATCTTTTTATGCAATCTCATTGATTCGATGTATGAACTAGTGATTCGGCAAACTGCGAAAGTTTTTGTCTATGAAGGAGTTACATCATTTTCTTTATTATTTTGTAGAATGAAAGATAAAAGGCGGTTATTTATATTACTTGAAAGGAAAACAGATTTACTGCCAATACTGAGTATTAAAAAATTTTAGGATTTAAAGAAACAAGAAAAAACTTTGATTTTCATTTAGTAAACTCAATTAGTATTGGATAAATTAGAAGTTCCTCTGCACCGATCCAGTTCCATAATCAGCGATTTTTGTTCGGAAATGGTTCAGAAGTGACTTTAATTATACCGATATTGGATAGCTGAGAATAATACCCAATTATTACTTTTCAGAGTATAGATGTCAGTTTTTTATAAAAATTAATTACTCAAGCAATCGAGCTTATTACTCAACTCTTTAGTACGATTTTATTTTAAATAATAAGGAGCGCAATTACTAGCTCCTCATCACACTATAGACCTCTTTAATTATTTAGGTGAAATTGAACTCAATATCAAAAATTATACTGGAAATCTGATTGTCAATTTTTCTAACTAAACTCGCTAAAAATTCCTCTATTAACTTTAATTATCAGCTAAGGTTTTTAATAAATTTTGAGGATAGTTGTTTCTTGTAATTACAGAAAAACAACATTACAGAAAATAAGAAAACATTCTTTCGGTAGCTTTGATAGCATAAAAATTTTGATATCGTCCAAAACGAAGTCTGTCGACGATTCTTAGTGTAACGATTCTTAGTGAGTTGATCCGACAATCTGTTTTTTAAGCTTATTCATATTAAATATTCATATTAAAAACTAAATGGATAAAGTAACTTAACACGATTATGAAAGAGTATAATAAATGGCGATCATCAAGATAGGCTGATAACCAATGATGGTTAATGTTTTATGGCTTAGGAAATAAATAATACGGTTTTCTCAATTACTTTTAACACTTCTTTTTTAACACTTCTTAATTACTGGATCTAGTTAAATACTATTTTTCATTATAGAGAATGGTTAAAATAAATGGTTTTTTTCAAGATCATCTTGTTGATCAGCTCCTCTGCGCGGTGATGAAAACTCACTCGTTTTTTATTCTTAATTATTCACGCTTCAAATATTGAAGTTTATCTTGAATATCTGCCCAATCATCGGCATCTTCTGGAGCTTCTTTTTTGACTGCAATAATAGGCCATTGTTTTGCAAGTTCTGCATTGAGTTTTATAAAAAATTGCTTTTCTTTAGGTAAGTCGTCTTCAGAAAAAATAGCATCGACAGGACATTCTGGAACACAAAGATTACAATCAATGCATTCGTCAGGATCGATGACCAACATGTTCGGCCCTTCGCGAAAACAATCTACTGGACAGACTTCTACGCAGTCTGTGTATTTACAACGTATACAATTATCGATTACTACAAATGTCATTTACAAAAACCCCATTCTGATTATAATGCAACAAAAGGTGTAATGAAAGTGCCTGACAAAACAACTAAGTGACCATTAAAGTTGGATTGAAATGGATTGCTCTGGAATCCGTTTTTTCTTGAGAAAAGAGATGAGCAGTGGTAGTTTTATGTCCCGAGTTTAAGGCAGACATCATATCTCTTGTTACTAGCTGTGGTTTTTAGTACTTTTGGAAATCGTGTGAAATTTGGATATCTGTAGGCTTGTTTTTAAAGACAAGAGGCAACCTGCTTGATGAATTTTTTATAACAAATAGAACGTTGTGCTCTGTAGACTTTTGGACTTAGTAATTTTGGTAGTGCAATAGAGGAATAAAGTATAAAGAATAAAGCAATTAGATGGGATTAGAAAAATCGCTAAGTTTAGATATGCTCTCTATAAAGAGAGCATATCTAATATAAAAGGGGTTACTAATGAGTATTGAAGAAAAAATCCGGAAACAAATAAAAAATAATCCTATTGTTTTGTATATGAAAGGAACCCCTGACTTTCCTCAATGCGGATTCTCAGGACATGTAGTTCATATTTTACGTCAATGTGGTGAGGTCAACTTTACGAGCTTTAACGTTTTAGAGTTGACTGAGCTTCGTCAAGGAATTAAAGATTTTTCTAACTGGCCTACAATTCCCCAACTCTATATTAAGGGTAACTTTATTGGTGGAAGCGATATTGTTAGCGAGCTATTTGAGAGCGGAGAGTTAAAAAAATTGCTAGAAGATTTATAAGCTGTCATTCAAAATCCCATAAATCTTTTTCCTTTATGATAAAGGATGGATTGTTTCTCAGGTAGAAAATTCTTTTGTATTTAGCGAGTTCTGCCTGTTGTGTGTCTGATCTTGTATGGCTTTGATCAAAATCAGATAAGTGCTGGTCAATTTCGCTAATATAAGTTCCAGCAGCCTTTTGATAATTATTTTTCTTTCTAAACATAAGCTCTGCTAGAATATAACGCTTGATAAAATGGTGGTAGTTGCATCATCTCGGATAAAATAAATAAAATCTCTATGAATAGTTTATCACTAACTCTGAAAGGATTCAATTTTCCAGAATTGTTTACAATAAACGGGCTTAAAAAGCTAGATTCTGCTTTTCTAACTTTTTTGAAAAAAAAAGATGAAGTTTTGTACAAACAATTTCTTAGATATCGAGAAAAAGAGCCTTTGCAACCAAAAGCGATTAGTGAATTAATCATTGCCTGTGGCACTGTTTTGGAAACCTTTATTGCCGATCTCTTTTCGATTCAGAAGCCAACTAACCATTTACGTTTTATAACCTTACAAGAAAACGCCGTTTTCGATTTCAAAAAATTTTATGTTTTGCGTCAAGCACGTCGTCTAGTGCTTAAAAAAGTAAATTTAATAGAAAATTTTTCGCTATTAGATCAATGGCTAACCAATCAATTGAAAATAAGTAGATTAAATAGAACTGATCGAGAATTAGCCATTGCTTGCTGGGGACAGCGCCTATTAGAAGCGCCAGAAGTCAATTCAGAATCTATTAAAAAGCTTAGCTTATGGTGCGTTGCCGCTATGACTCAATCGGAAGGGCAAAAGGCGGTAAGAGGATGGGTAAGCTTTCATTTGCCAAAACATTTAAATTATGAAAATTTAGTGAAAACGGTCGCTGTTTCTGGAGATCCAGTAGGGCGTTTAGAAGGCCCTTCTGAATCACGTCGCTATTATCGAGATGGTTTTACTTTAACTGACCCTCGTATGAAGCGACGCGAAGCAATGGACCATGTTCATTATTGTATTTATTGTCATAGAAATGATAGTGATTTTTGTTCTAAAGGGTTTCCTATAAAAAAAGGTGATCCTAATCAAACACTAAAAATTAATCCTTTAGGTGAAATATTAACAGGATGTCCTTTAGATGAAAAAATTTCTGAAATGCATATTTTAAAAAATAAAGGTTATGCAATTGCTGCTCTAGCTACTGTTATGATTGATAATCCAATGTGTCCTGCGACAGGACATCGTATTTGCAATGATTGCATGAAAGCTTGCATTTATCAAAAACAAGATCCGGTCAACATTCCTCAGACTGAAACACGGATTTTGACAGATGTACTGGAATTACCATGGGGGGCGGAGATTTACGATTTACTCACACGTTGGAACCCTCTGCGACGAGAACAATACCTACCTAAGGCTTATAATGGGAAAAAGATCTTAATTATGGGGATGGGTCCTGCTGGATTTACATTGGCACATTTTCTTTTGATGGAAGGTTTTGCTGTTGTAGGAACCGACGGTTTGAAAATTGAACCATTACCTCACGAACTTATTACCGAACCTATTCGAAACTATGCGGATTTACAAGAACGATTAGATAATCGGGTAATGTCTGGTTTTGGAGGAGTTGCTGAATATGGAATTACTGTACGTTGGGATAAGAACTTCTTAAAGCTAATTTATATTAGCTTATTAAGACGTCCTTATTTTCAAGTATTTGGTAGCATTCGTTTTGGTGGTACCCTACTAGTTGAAGACGTGTGGCGTTTAGGTTTAGATCATTTATCAATAGCCGTAGGTGCCGGGTTATCTCGCGCATTACAAATTCCACACAGCTTAGCTCCTGGTATGCGTCAAGCCAATGATTTTCTAATGGCGCTTCAATTAACAGGTGCTGCTAAATCCTCAAGTTTGGCCAATTTACAAGTGCGTTTGCCTGCAGTAGTGATCGGAGGTGGATTAACAGCTATTGACACGGCAACTGAGGTTCAAGCGTATTACATTACTCAAGTAGAAAAAATAATCCAACGATATAAAAAGCTTAGTGAACATTTTGGTGAAACATCATTAAGATCTCGCTTTGATAAAATTTCTTTGGAAATTTTAGATGAATTCCTTAATCACGGAAGAGCAGTGAGTGAGGAACGTCGAAAAGCAAAAGAAGAAAATCGGCCAGTTGATTTCATAAGACTTATTCATGAATGGGGTGGGGTAACTATAGTCTATCACCGGACTATGCGAGAATCTCCCGCCTACAAACGTAACCATGAGGAAATAATAAAGGCTTTAGAGGAAGGCATTTATTATATCGAATGTTTAGAATTAAAAACCGTAAAAGTAGATGCCAACGGTTGGGTAACAGCTTTGGTATGTCGGTGGTGTGTTATGGATGAAAATGGGGTTTGGACATTAACCGACAAAGATCATACTTTACCAGCTCGCTCTATTTTTGTGGCAACTGGAGCCAGACCCAATATAGCATACACTTATGAACATAAAAATACTTTCTCTTGCAAAGGATCTAATTATCAAAGGTTTGAATTAAAAAATAACAAATTAAAAGAAATTAATAAAGAAGGTCACTGTAAGATTGAATATTTTGGACCTTTCACGAGTTACGAAGTAGATGGTCATCTCGTAAGTTTCTTAGGCGACACACATCCTATTTTCCATGGAAGTGTTGTAAAAGCTATTGCTTCTGCTAAGCGAGCCTATCCTAAAATTGTCAAAGCACTCAAACATAAGCGTCAATTTAATGAGGACGGAATTGCATATGAGAAATTCCGTGCCAAAATATCTGCTCTTTTTGAAATGAGGGTGATAGCAGTTCGACGACATTCATCTGAAATCGTGGAATGCCAAATTAGAGCACCAATAGCGGCCCGTAATTTCCGAGTGGGTCAATTTTATCGATTACAAAATTTCGAATGGTTATCACCGCTCATTGGGGACACACGTTTGCAAACCGAAGCCCTAGCGATGATTAGCGTGAATCAAGATTCTGATCCGGATGTAGTGAGCTTTATGGTTTTGGAACGTGGTGCTAGCTCCAGGTTGGTAGCTACCTTAAAACCCGGGCAGCCGATTTCTATTATGGGGCCAACAGGTTGTTATAGCAAAATCCCTCAAGAAGGTCAGAAAAATATAATGATCATTGGTGGATTTCTGGCTGCTTTACATTTGCGCTCTTTAGGGCCTATATTGCGAAAAGCAGGACATCGTGTGTTCTATGTAGCCTTAATCGAAAAAGTCAATGAGCTTTACTGTCGTAAAGAATTAGAAGCAGTAAGCGATGTTATTTTATGGGTAACCAAAAGGAATGAGATAATCAGATCTCAACGTTCACAAGATAGAGCTGCTCAAGGAGAGCTTATTTCTGTTTTACATCGCTATGCAAAACAGATGCCCCCTATTCCGTTGCAAGCGATCGATTATGTTTATGTTATTGGTTCGACTCATCTTTTACGACAGGTTCAAAAGGGACGAGAGGGTGTATTGCAACAATATTTTAAACCGGAGGCAGAATTTATCGCTTCGGCCTATGGTCCAATGCAATGTATGATGAAAGGAGTGTGTGCTCAATGTCTGCAATGGCAAATCAACCCTGATACTGGACAGAGGACAAAAGCTGTTTATGCTTGTTCTTGGCAACATCAACCTATGGAATTGATAGATATTAAAAATATTGAAGAGCGTTTATCTCAGAATCGAACTCAAGAAATTTTATCTGATTTATGGTTAGACTATCTGTTTGCGACAGAAAAAATTGAACGGGTATGAAAAACTCACTATAATGTATTCTTGTCGCAATAAAGCTACGTGGGTAGGGGACTAACGAATATATAGGAGAATTTTATATGGAAGCAAAGCAAATTAAAGATATACTAATTCTAAGTTAGATTCGGATAAATAGTGTCTTCATTATTATTAACTCCTGAACTTAATCAGAGTATTACGCGCATTTCTGCTTTACTTGCAGAAGCAAATGCTGTTTTAGTTGCACATTATTACACACCCCCTGAAACTCAACTTTTAGCGGATAGCACAGGAGGCTTTGTTGGTGATTCCTTGGCCATGGCTCAATTTGGGATGGTCCATTCTGCTTCTACGTTGGTTGTTGCCGGCGTACGTTTTATGGGTGAAAGCGCAAAAATATTGAGCCCGGAAAAACGAATTTTAATGATTACTCAAGAAGCTACCTGTTCGCTTGATCTTTCATGCCCCATTGATGAATTTTCTCGATTTTGTGATAATTATTCTGATCGAGTGGTAGTAGTCTATTGTAATACCTCAGCAGCAGTGAAAGCACGAGCAGACTGGGTAGTAACTTCTTCAAATGCATTGGCCATCGTTAGTGCTCTTGATCAAGAGGGTAAAAAGATTTTATGGGCCCCTGATCGTTATCTTGGAAGTTACATTCAAAAGAAAACGGATGCTGATTTGGTTTTATGGAATGGGGCTTGCATTGTACATGAGGAATTCAAAGGGGAAGCTTTATTGGCTTTACGAAAAGAATACCCGAGAGCAGTAGTTTTAGCACATCCTGAATCACCTGCTTCCGTTATTGAACAAGCAGATATAGTCGGTTCTACTTCACGGTTATTGAAAGCATCACGAGAGTTACCTAATTCCACTTTTATTGTGGTAACTGACTATGGCATTTTTTATAAAATGCAGCAACAGTCACCCCATAAAACTTTTATTGCAGCACCTACTGCCGGACAAGGAGCAACTTGTCATAGTTGCGGACACTGTCCTTGGATGGCTATGAACACATTACTGGATCTAGAGCAGTCTTTACTCACTGGCAACAATGAAATCGTACTCGATGCCGAAATTATAGCTAAAGCTAAAGTGCCGCTTCGAAGAATGTTGGATTTTAGTTATCATTATCGAAAATCGGAAGAGATAAATTTTCATGCTGACTCTCCACTATTCTAACAAAATGTTTTAGCAGTAAGAGTTATACTGCGTGCTGGTTCGTTTATTGGAATGGGATAGGAATGAAAGTTAATATTTTTTTAAAAAAATTAAAAAGCGTTTTTAAGACCCCAATTGAATATTATTTAACCCACAAGAGCGGTGAAATTTTATTAAATGCTTGGTTAGGTAAATCTATTTCATTTGAACATTCAGGGTTAATTTGTTGCATTCAATGCAGGCGTAAAATTAATAAGAGTTTTCAGCAAGGATTTTGTTTCCCATGTTTCAGGCGTTTACAAGAATGTAATCTTTGTATTATCCGCCCGGAACGCTGTTTGGTAGAAAAAGGAGGATGTCTTATTGATGATTGGGCACATGCTCAATGTCATCAAAGTCATATAGTTTATTTAGCCAATTCTTCAGGTCTAAAAGTAGGGATTACTCAAGAAACACAGGTGCCTACCCGTTGGATTGATCAAGGTGCTATTCAGGGGATACCAATTTTTCGGACGAAGAATCGATATCAAGCAGGTATGGTAGAGGTTATCTTAAAATCCTTCATAACCGATCGTACTAATTGGCGATTGATGTTAAAAAATAATATTGAAGAAATGGATTTAATTTCTGCAAGAGATGCCCTGTTAAAAGAGGCCAACTCTTTTCTCTTTAAATTAATAGACCAATTTAAAGAGAAAAATATTTGTAAACTTAAAACATTGCTGGTCACCCGATTAAATTACCCTGTGTTAAAATATCCGGATAAAACAAAAGTTCTTTCATTTGAGAAAGCGCCTGTTATCAAGGGATCTCTTTTAGGAATAAAAGGGCAATATCTTATTTTAGATACAGGAGTTATTAATATACGGAAATACGGTGGCTACAATGTCGAATGTATGGTCTTATAATGGTCTTATAAATGAGATATTTAATTCAATTTTTATCTACAGAGTTTAATATTATCGGGATCAGTGGAGTTATTCTAGTTTTATTAGCTTATTGTTTATTACACATGGATAAGCTCAATCAAAGGAGTATTGCTTATTCTTTTCTAAATTTTATGGGTTCAGGGTTCATTTTGGTTTCTTTATATTTTTCTTGGAATTTAGCTTCTGGTATCATAGAAATTTCTTGGCTTTTAATCAGTCTGTTTGGTCTAACTAAAGCAGTTTATTTCCGCAGTGAGATTAAGAATTAATTATTTAATTTAGTCTCTTTGAATCGTTGTAACATAAATTATCCATTCTCCTATCAAAGAACAAAAATTAAAATCATTTCAAGAAAAGTAATATAGCTTCTTAGTGAGACCAAAAATGCTTTCACTTAATCTTGTAAAGCCAATTTTAAGGATTAATAAGTTCTTCTAGCACGAAACCAAAAGTACTTGCAGTGTAAACTTCTTTGAGAGTAATTATGAAGACACCTATTATTATCAAGTATGAATTATCCATGCTGAATAAAAATTCAGCAGGCTAACAGTTTATTTATAGAGTGCAATAGAACAAAACTTTCGTTTGAGCTTTTTCAATTCTCCTAATTTTTTGGATTGAACATAGCAAACCAAATGGCTACATGAAACAAGTACTACAAACAATATTGTTAGCAAGCATAGAAAAATATTCAATATTTAACAGTATAGACTTTTAGCAAGTAATGAAAGTAAAGAAATAATCAGAACAGCACAGTAGTAAGGCGGCACCACCCCGTTCCCCTAGTGGTTATGAGATCTTTATAATCTTTTTTTACTAGCTTTCTCTTCTAACTAAAATGGATTTTTCTCTATTTGAAAATAAAAAAGTAGTAATTCGCAACATAAGTACCGTGCTAACTAAATATTAATTTTCTTTAGCTTAGATAACGAATGATCTTTAGAAGAAGATAATATCATTTCATATGATTAGGTTTCGTATAGTTAGTGGGATTTAAAGACAGCACTTTTTCATATTTTTTAATAATTGCAGGAGTAGCTAATAATATTTTATTTTCTTCCATTTTTTATCTTTGAGATAAGAAGCTATATAACTCATTATATTAAAAATAAAAAATCCTAGATGTTAATTGATTGAGTTTAATTAAAAAGAGAAACAGTCGACAATCGCTTTTTTTATTTTTCATATTCTTAGTTAGAAAAAGAAAAGGATTAGTCTAGTTAATTAATACTAAAAGCAAATTAAATTGAATACATAAGGAAAATTAACGAGATTTTATAAATATATTATAAGAAGCACTATTTAAAAGATTAGTTTTTTGACTTAAACTTTCAGAAACTCATGCAAGAAGTTATTTATAAAATTTGATGACGATTTTAAATTTTTAATACTTATTTTTAAATAAATTTAAACAAAATAATATTGTAAGAATATCTTAAAAATTAAAGATTGTTTTTTATAAGAAACAACAAAATATACTAACGTAAGATATCTCATGATGTTTTAACAAAATTGTCTAGAATCATCACAAACAGAATTATAATTTTTTGTAAGCTGACGTAGAGAATAAACTGAGTGCTATCCACTATAAAAATGATATAAATTGTGCATTAGCGATAAAAAGTAATTGTTGTTTAAAATCTCTAAACAGCGTCTAGGCGTAATTTTCTTTAGGAATTGAGTCAGAAATGTGATGTAAAGCATACAATTAAAATCATAATAAGAAAATTTTTAAAGACACCATGGAGTGTGCTCATATAAAATGAGCAGTGTAACCAAGTCATGGAGTTTGTTATTTTTTACTTACCAATACGAAAATAAAATTTTGAATTATGAGTAAGAAACCAACAATTATTGATAAAACCGTCGTTGCCCAAAGTCGATTGTTTAAAATCGAAGAGTTGCATCTACGTTTCTCTAATGGAGAGGAACGTCGTTTTGAGCGTATTTGTGGACGCGGGTGTAGTTCCGTAATGATTCTTCCTTTGCTAGATAGCGAAACGATATTGCTAGTTCGGGAGTATAGTACGGGACTAAATGATTATGTGTTAGGTTTTCCAAAAGGTAGTGTTGAAAAAGGAGAAGAACTTTTACTTACAGCTGAGCGCGAGTTAAAAGAAGAAGCGGGATATGGTTCACGTAATATGTCAATTATCTTTTGTTTTAGTACTTCTCCTGGCTATTTAGATTCTATGATGCATATCGTGCTAGCAACAGATCTTTATCCAGAAGCTATCTGTGGTGATGAACCTGAGCCACTGGAAGTTATTCCTTGGAAATTGTCACGAAGAAATGAATTACTTATTCATCCTGAATTTCACGAAGCACGCAGTGTAGCTGCTTTATTTTTATTGGAGCATTATCCAAGTATATCCGATAATCGATAGTGTCATGTAAATTTACTTATTTAATCAACCAAACAATTGGATTAGAGATTTTTAAATACATTTAATTATCTAAAAATAAGCCTATAAGTTCAACGAAAGCGCAATATCTTATTATGATAAGATTGAATCTTTATACTAATAGAATTTTTTATTAAGAATTACAGTCGTTAACGCCAAATGTACTCTCTTACTAAGAGGCGTTTCTTCTTATAAAAATTACTGTCAGTTGTAATCGAATTGATTATCGACTTATTAAAATTTATCAGCCTATTGTCAATCCGGAGTGTGTGGCTGTCTTAAAAATGAGAATATTCCTCAACAAGATTTATTGCCAAAATAAATAAAGTCAGGTCAGTTTTGTACTCTCCTTGCTTATCTTTCTCATTTACAGCTATTTCCTTCAAAGTTTTTTCAAATCTTTGAAAATATTGCTTTCTATCTTCGTTTTGATGACTCGAATAGATAGCACTCGAAGTCACACAATACATTTTAGAAGCAGATGGTAGCACGATACTTGAATTAAGCAGTGTAACGACTTGCAATATAATGTTAAATTGTTGTTTATTAATCCCCACTTTATCCTAGTAGGGCAATATCATTAACAGAAATTGGAAATTACTGTATTATTAGCAATAAAGAGGAGATGAAAGTGACAAAGCATGTCAAAGTCATAGTAGTAACCGGTGCTTCTGGACAAATTGGTTATGCTTTATTATTTCGTTTGGCTTCGGGACAAGCATTTGGTTTGGACACTATGCTCGATTTACATTTACTTGAGATTGAGTCCGCTCTGCCGACGTTGAAAGGTATCGTTATGGAGTTGGAAGATTGTGCTTTTCCTTTATTACGCAATATTGTAGTAACTTCAGATCCTAAGGTTGCTTTTAGCAATGTCAACTGGGCACTCTTAGTAGGTTCAGTACCTCGAAAAGCAAGTATAGAGCGTAAAGATTTGTTAGAAAAGAACGGCAAAATTTTTGCTACACATGGGAAAATACTTAATGAAAATGCAGCAAACGACGTTCGTGTTTTCGTTGTAGGTAATCCCTGTAATACCAATTGTTTCATCGCTATGAATCATGCTCCTGACATTCCTAACGATCGTTTTTATGCCATGACAAGACTTGATCAAAATCGGGCTATTAGTCAATTAGCTCTTAAAGCTGGAGTTAAAGTAGTAGCTATAAAAAATATGATTATTTGGGGTAATCACTCTGCTACTCAGTTCCCGGATTTTTATCATGCCATGATTAATGACAAACTTGCTCTAGACATAATTTGTGATAAAAAGTGGTTAACTGAGGAATTCACTCCTCTGATTCAACAACGTGGTACTGCTATCATAAGAGCTCGAGGTGCCTCCTCAGCGGCTTCAGCGGCTAATGCTGTCATTGATAGTATACAGAGTTTAGTCAATATTACCCCTTTTAATGAAAGCTATTCCATGGCCTTATGTTCCCAAGGCCAATACGAAGTCGATGAAGGATTGATTTTCTCGTTTCCTTGCCGAACAGAAAATGGAGTTGTTAAAGTTATTGAAGGCATTAAACATAATGAATTTGGTCGGAAAAAATTGCAAGTAACCTTGAATGAGCTGCGCGAAGAGTACAATTCTGTAAAAGAATTAGGGCTTGTTTAAGTTATTTTTTTAAAAACATCCTCTAGCTTGTAGAAATCACTCGGAGACACTAAGAAACCTTAAGTCCGACGACTTAAAGTTTCTTAGTGTGGCTTGCTTTTTTATTTTAAAAAATTTTTGTGAAGAATATTTAATCTGATGACAGTATTTTTTGTTATTATTGCTTTTGGTAGTAACAAATAGCTAAATATAGAAAGGATATAGAAGGTCATATTCCCGTGATTATCAATCTTGAAAAGGAACTTTACCCCAGCTACTACATCCGATGTACTGAGGATAACTATTTAGGAAGGGAATTCGACTCAATCTGGATTAATTATGACTTTTCGATAGCTAATGGTAAATCTCTTAGAATAATAAGATATAATATCGAATTAGAAGTACTAAGATATTAAAATTTGGACAGCGTTTTAATAAACGCAGAGCACAAAGATACTTTCTTCTTTTTGTTTATAACACGGCTAGGTTTTGGATTTTGACTTATTATTTCTAACTGATAATTTTTTGGTATTAGCTTGATATCAGCATTGAATTGTTGCTTTTTCTTTATTAACCAATAAAGGGATGAACAGCTACCACTTTTGGTGATCTTGATAATTTAATTTTAATTAAGTAAGAAATACTTGATGATTTTAATACTTAACAGAGAGAAGATATTTAAGGACTTAAAATTTTATGGGTTACCAATTTTGTAATAGGCAATTAACTTTAGGCAAATAACGCAATAATTTAGAGAAAGCACATAAAGTTTTCGAGTAAATTTGAGCAAATATTTTTAGGAAATCACAAATCTAGTTAATACGTAAAGCTGCGCAATTCGATTTATTCACAAATCCTCAAGCATCTGACATTCTTAGGTTAATTTTTGCTAGACGTTATTTTATCGACTAAGTAATTGAAAAAAAATTAAAAGATTTAATATAAACATCAATAAGTTTATTACTCTCACTTTTTTTATTAAACAGACATACCTTGGATACTTCTTTAAAGAATTTACTAGTTATCTTCACTTAGTTAATTTAAAGTAATCGTTACTCTTATCTTTTTAATAATTTCTGAAAAGATAGAATTAGAGATACTAATGATTATGAGATATGTTCTTGGCATTGAAACATCATGTGATGAATCAGCAGTAGCAATCTTTGATGGGAAACAAGGATTGTTAGCACATCGTCTCTACAGCCAAGCTTCTTTGCATAAGAAGTATGGAGGCGTAGTTCCTGAGCTTGCTTCACGAGATCATATTCGGAAAATCCTACCTTTAGTCGAAAAAACACTCAAGGATGCCAATCTAGTAAAAGGGGATCTTAATGGTATCGCTTACACAAAGGGTCCCGGTTTGATTGGTGCCTTAATGGTAGGAGCTTCTATCGCGAAAAGTCTAGCTTATGCTCTGTGCTTACCTGTCATAGGAGTACACCATATGGAAGCTCATTTAATGGTAGTACAATTAGAGAAGAATACTCCTGATTATCCCTTAATTGCGTTGTTGGTTTCAGGAGGACATACGATGCTGGTTTTAGTAGAACGACCGGGTCGGTATGAAGTTTTAGGTGAAAGTGTCGATGATGCGGTAGGAGAAGCCTTTGATAAAACGGCAAAGTTGATAGGATTACCCTATCCTGGGGGCGCCGCTCTATCTCAATTGGCTAAAGAAGGTAACCCAAATCGGTTTTATTTTCCGAGACCGATGATAAAACAACCTCATCTTAATTTTAGTTTTAGTGGTTTAAAAACTCATGCTGTTAATTGCTTTAAACAATACGGAAATGAAAAGCAAACGCGGGCTGATATCGCTTGTGCTTTTGAAGAGGTAGTTGTTGATATTTTGGTCTGTAAATGTTTACGTGCCATTAAAAAAACATGTATTAATACTTTGGTCTTGGCAGGAGGCGTAGCAGCAAATAAAAAATTGCGCCAACGTTTAAATGGAGCTATAGGTAAGCAAGGGGGGAAAGTTTATTATCCTCGTCAGGAATTTTGCACCGATAATGGTGCTATGGTGGCTTATACTGGATGGTTAAGACTCAGTGCAGGCAAGCATGAGGATGATAGAAGTATTCAAACTAGGCCTCGCTGGCCAATGAGTGAATTAACTGAAATTTCTCTTTCCTAAAATTGAATTTTTCTTTCGTTGCCCTTACGTAAACGTTGGATATTTTCCCAATGCTTCCATATCACAAGAATCGCAATCAATGAAGCAGGGAGAAAATAATCAGTATGAGCACCAATTATCATGTATATAGGTGCTGCAGTAACAGAGACCAACGCAGCCACAGAGGAGTAGCGAAAGAGATAGGCAATAGTAAGCCAAGTTGCAATAAGAAATAAATCGATCCAAAAAGACAAACCTAAAAAAGCACCTAATATTGTAGCGATACCTTTGCCACCTTTAAATTTAAAATATAGTGGAAAGATATGCCCAATGATTACCACTAAAGCTACAAAGGCTAAACTTATTCCATATACACCTAAAAAACGAGCAATAAAAACAGCAGTTAATCCTTTTAGGGCATCACCTAATAATACGTAGAGCGCTGCTTGTTTTCCTGCTACACGTAGCATATTGGTAGTGCCAGGATTTCTTGATCCAATTGTTCGTGGATCAGGAAAACGCATGAGTTTTGCAACGATAATTGCAAATGAAAATGAACCAATGAGGTAGGCCAACATGATACTGATAAAAAATACCATATCTTTAATCCGTCACTTAAAAAGTGAAATTGTCATATCGATTGTTGTTAGAATGCCTGCCAAACGCCTCCAGGTGTTAGTAGAGTACTACCAGAAAAGCATTTCTTTAGATTTTTAATAAGAAATGCTCTCGGTAATGGCGTAATTCTTCGATGGAATCTCGTATATCTTGTAAAGCTACATGCTGGGACTCTTTAAGAGAACCTTTCATTATCCTAGGAGCCCAACGCTGCACGAGAATTTTTAAGGTCGTTACATCCAAATGGCGATAATGGAAAAATTGATCCAGATTAGGCATATAACGATTTAAAAATCGTCGATCTTGGCAAATAGAATTACCACATAAGGGTGATTTTTTGGGCGGCACATAATTTTTAAGAAAATCTAATGTTTCTATTTCAGCTTGATTCTCAGTGATACTGCTTCTTTTCACTCGATCAATTAAACCAGAAGTAGTATGGTGATAGGTATTCCAATGATCCATCATGTTTAATAATTCAACGGGTTGATAAATGGCAAAAACGGGTCCTTCTATGGTGATGTCGAGATCGCTAGTAGTTATTATCGTTGCAATTTCGAGAATGCGATCCTTTTCTGGATTCAGGCCTGTCATTTCTAGGTCAAGCCAAATAAGATTATCTTCATGGAAATTCATAGGAGTGAATTTAGTCTTTTTAAGCGTGTTATTCCGCAGTATAGCAAAATACTTATTATTTGACTACCTTCGCCTTGTGGATTTTTATAAGTGCTTAAAGTGTATTTAATTCTGTGACATTAATGTGAAATGGGTTTAATGTGAGGTTTTAAGTATGGTTTTAACCACAGGAAAGTAAGTCAATGATTCACTAGCAGAGATATTAAAATATTTATCTGATCCAAGTATTTGGAAAATGCGGTAGTTTTTAAATGGTGTTCGGTCAGGATAGGTATAATGCAACCAATCTTTTTTGAAGATTTATTTGCTATTTTTCGTAAGTTACATTAGGCCATTGCTTCAATTTCTGCTTCAGCGTTCTTTGAAACTAAATCGTTTAATATATTTCGTCGTTGGCAATTTAAATAACATAAAACAGTAGTTTTCTTTGCAAGTGCATCAAAAACTGTTATATCTTGGCACAAGTTCATTACATCTTATGAGAATAATTTTTTGAGGTAAATTTAAATTGGAAACTAGCACTTCTAACTGTTTGGATAGTTTAAATGAGAAATCTGAGTATTTAAAGGTAAAATCGTTGGTCTTAATCAGGCTGTTTCCCCGCTTTCATTTTATGTGAGTATATTACCCTTACAAGCGACAGCTTAAATGGCAATTAGCAGTCAATAAAATAACATTTTTGTTCAATGTGGTCAATTTTCATTGAAGTTTGTTAAAAAGCTGTTAAATTACTAACAGATTTCATGAACGATAAAAAATCTGCTACTTTCTCAAATTGCTTGATATAAGATTGTTCTAAAATATTTATACATCAAAAAATAAAATCAAAGTGATCCTTATATACCACTTTGCTATATATAAACATCCTTGACAGTTTCAGAGAATCAATTTTAATCAATTATTTCAGTGAGTTATGCGCAAAAACGCGAATCAACTAATTACGTTCATGTATCTTAAATGATAAAATTAAGATTAATTAAAAAAAACACTTTAAATCAGTTATATGATATTTTTATTTTGCTTTACATGCAATCACTTTTCTTAATCTAGAATTATTTTTTTCTGAAAAATAGGGATTCTCATTGTGGTACATTATTATATGCCCTCTACTAAAGAAATAATTGAAAAAATAATTGGTTACGCTAATGAGCATGCACCGAGAAACAAAATTAGCTTACTTGTTAAATTTATTCGACTCTTCTATATCAATGTTTCAATGGAAGATATTCAGCAGCGTTCTATTGTAGATTTGTATGGAATGGTTCATTCCCAATGGGAGTTAATGTTTCATCGCCGACTTAAAGAAACAAAAATTCATTTATTTAATCCTAATTATAAGTATGATGGTTGGCAATCTACTCATACGATTATTCAGGTTATAACTGATGATATGCCTTTTTTAGTCGATTCTATTCGTATGGAAATCAACCGGTTAAGTCTTACCACTCATTTGATGATCCATATAGGGGGTATTAAAGTTTTCCGAAACAAAAAATATCAAATTAATGATGTACTTGCTTACCATGTGGAACATCATCAAGAGAGTTTTTTAGAAGCACCGATTTATATGGAAATAGATCGACAAACAGATCCTAAAGTATTAGCAGATATTCAACATAACATTTGTCGAGTTCTAAGAAATGTACGTGTAGCTGTCAAAGATTGGGGGCTAATGCAACAACGGATTCAAGAATCCATTGAAGATTTAGATCCAAAAAAGATGGTTCAACATCCGAAAGAAATTAAGGAAACCAAAGAATTTTTAAATTGGTTGCTTAACAATCATTTTACTTTTTTAGGTTTTTGTGACTATGAAATGGTTGACGAAGAAAAAAAACAAGCTTTACGGTTAATTCTTGGTTCAGGCTTAGGTGTTCTACGTTATCGCGAGCACAGTAAAATGCTACGACAATATTCCGATTTACCAAAGACTACACAAAAAATAGTATTAGCGACTGATCACATATTAATTATGTCAAAAACAAATACTATGTCGACTGTTCATCGACCTACCTATACAGATTATATTGGAGTTAAACGCTTTAATGAAAAAGGAGAATTAATCGGTGAACGTTGTTTTATTGGTCTTTATACATCGGATGTTTATCGATCAGATCCTCGAGCAATACCTATTATTCGTCTCAAGGTAGAATCCGTTTTGAAACGCTCGCAATTACCCGCTAGAAGTCATGGTGGAAAGGATTTGTTGCATATATTGGTCACACTACCAAGGGATGACTTGTTTCATGCAACCACTGATGAATTATTTGAATGGGCAATGGGGATCTTGCATTTACAAGAACGCCGCCGAATTCGTTTATTTATGCGAAAAGATACTTACGATCGTTTTATGTCTTGTTTAGTTTACGTACCGCGTGATAATTTTACTACAGATTTAGTGATGCGCATGCGAGACATTTTAATCACAGCATTTCAAGGTCTAGATGTTACATTTACCACTTATTTTTCTGAATCAATATTAGCTCGTATTCATTTTGTAATTCGTATTAATCCGAGACGTTTGCTCGAATATGACGTGAAGGAACTGGAAGAAAAATTGGTTGCCATCGGTGTTTCTTGGGAAGATGAATTTTATAAATATGTACTGGAGTTTTTTGACGAAGAGAAGGGGAATGATATTTTTTCTCGATATCGTCGTGCTTTTCCGTTCAGTTATCGAGAACAATTTAAAGCTCAACAATCAGTATTTGATGTAGCCCACATTGAAAAATTATCAAAAACTCATCAATTAGAAATGAGTACCTACCGACCAGGGGGGGTAGCTAAGGATGTCATTCGCTTTAAACTGTTTCGCCCCGATTTTACTGTGCCTTTATCAGATGCATTACCCATGCTAGAAAACATGGGTTTACGTGTTGTAGGAGAACAACCTTACGAATTAACATTTCCAGATAGGCATAAAGTTTGGATTAATGATTTTCTTATGACTTATGCTAAAGAACCCAAATTTGAAATTGAAACTGTTAAAACAATTTTTCAAGAAGCTTATGAAAAAATTTGGTTTGGAGTAGCTGAAAACGATAGTTTAAATCGATTAGTCTTAGAAGCTCAATTGACTTGGCGAGAGATTTCAGTTTTTCGTGCTTATATGAAATATTTTCGGCAAGTGGCTTTCACTTTCAGTGAAGGGTATATAGCAGATGCGTTGGTTGATAACCCTCAGGTTGCACGGCTCCTCATTGAATTATTTAAATGTTATTTTGACCCTAAAAAAACATCCGAACCTAAAGAACAAATAGAAAACATCGAACAAAACATTCAAAAAGAATTAGATGCTGTAGCTGTCCTCGATGAAGATCGCATTTTAAGACGTTATCTTGATTTAATTCATGCCACCTTACGTACAAATTATTTCCAACTGAATGAAGAAGGAAATTTAAAATCTTATCTTGCTTTTAAACTAGACCCTGCAAAGATTCCGGATATGCCTTTACCTCTTCCTAAATATGAAATATTTGTTTATTCACCTCGGTTTGAAGGTGTGCATTTACGCGCTGCTAAAGTGGCTCGAGGAGGAATTCGTTGGTCGGATCGGCGAGAGGATTATCGAACAGAAATACTGGGTTTAATGAAAGCCCAGCAAGTCAAAAACTCCATTATTGTGCCAGCGGGAGCGAAAGGGGGGTTTTATCCAAAATGTTTGCCCTTAGAAGGAATGCGCGAAGAAATTATGCAAGAAGCAATTTGCTGCTATCAGAATTTTATTCGTGGCCTCTTAGATTTAACGGATAACTTAAAAGACAATTCAATTATTCCACCCCATAATACAGTTTCTTACGATGGACCAGATCCTTATCTCGTAGTTGCCGCTGATAAAGGTACAGCGACATTTTCCGATACTGCTAACAGTGTAGCGATTGAAAAGAGTTATTGGATGGGGGATGCTTTTGCTTCAGGAGGATCAACTGGTTACGATCATAAAAAAATGGGCATTACGGCAAGTGGTGTGTGGGTTGCAGCAAAGCGCCATCTCCAAGATTTAGAAATTAATTTAGATGAATCAGAAATAACTATAGTTGGAATTGGAGATATGAGTGGAGATGTGTTTGGTAATGGAATGTTATTGTCAAAACGTATTAAATTAGTAGCAGCTTTTGATCATCGACATATTTTTTTAGATCCGGATCCTCAACCAGAGCTTAGTTATCAAGAAAGGTTACGATTATTTAATTTACCGCGTTCCAGTTGGGATGATTATAATCGGGCCTTATTGTTCAAAGGTGGGGGAGTTTATTCTCGGGCAGCTAAAGCGATTCAGTTATCATCAGAAGTAAGAATCCTCTTGAATATTGAAAAAGAAATAATAGTACCTAATGAATTAATTCGCGCTATTTTAAAGGCACCAGTGGATATGATTTGGAATGGTGGGATTGGTACTTATATTAAATCAAGCTATGAAAAAAATAATGATGTTGGTGATCGCAGTAACGATAATTTGCGTGTAGATGCAAAGAATGTTCGCGCACGAGTTATATGTGAAGGAGGGAATTTAGGAGTTACTCAATTAGGTCGAATTGAGTTTGAATTAAAAGGAGGGAAAATTAACACCGATTTCATCGATAATTCCGCGGGCGTAGACTGTTCCGACCACGAAGTAAATATTAAAATTTTATTGAATCAGATAGTAGATAGTGGAAATATGACAGAAAATCAACGTAATCAGTTATTGGCTAGCATGACAGATGAGGTAGCTCGATTAGTTTTACAAAATAATTACTTCCAAAATAAAGCTATTAGCCTAGCGTCCTATTTGACAGTACAAGATTTAAATTTGAATATACGATTTCTTAACGCCCTTGAACAAGAGGGAAAAATTAATCGAGCCTTGGAGTTTCTGCCGGATGATAATGAGTTGCTTGAGCGTCGAGCAGCTGGAATAGGATTGACTCGACCTGAATTAAGTATTCTTTTTGCTTATAGTAAAAATATTTTAAAAGCGAAAATTAAAAAATCTGCGTTAGCAAAAGACCCATATTTGTCTCAATATGTAAGCTATGCGTTTCCTAAACCACTGCAACAACGATTTGCTAATCAAATGAAGAATCATTATCTTGCTAAAGAAATTATTGCTACACAGCTTAGTAATCAACTTGTTTCAATGATGGGTATTACTTTCATTTATCAAATGCAAGATGAAATGGGTGTTGCAGTTTCTTTAATTACACGTGCCTTTGTAGCAGCTTTAAAAATATTTAGAATGGAAGATTTACTGAAAGAAATTGATGCCTTGGATTATAAGGTGAATCCTACCGTCCAATATCAAATGAATGTAGATGCTATTCGTCTAATCCGTCGAGCAACACGTTGGCTATTGCGTAACCGTCGAATAAGCGATCTTGATATCGCTTCTACTATCACACATTTTCGAGATCACGTTACAGCGATATATATTCGTTTACCTAAATTATTGTTAGGAGCTGATAAAATGGCAATGGATGAACAAAAAAGAGCTCTGGTAAGTCAAAATGTTCCATTAGAGTTAGCATTCCGTATAGCAGGTACAGCTCCGCTTTTTCACGCGTTAAATATTGTGGAGGCAGCAACTACTCACCACGAAGAAGTCTTTCGTGTAGCAAAAATTTATTTTATGCTGGTAGACCGATTAGATTTATTATGGCTCCGTAAAAGAATGAATGCTTATCCTGTCGATGATCGATGGTCAGTTTTAGCGAGAGCTGGATATAAAGGTGATTTAGATTGGATTCAGAGAGAACTCACTGTCCGAGTCTTACTAGATACAAAGGCGCGCAGTATACCAGGAAAAGTTAAAGAGTGGTTTACCCGACATGAAATCATAATCCGGCGTTGGCAAGCAATTTTAGCAGCCATGCGTAATACAGATAAAAAAGACTTTGCTATACTCTTCGTAGCTATTCGTGAGCTTTTTGATTTAGCAGCAAGCGCAACAAAAGAATCATGAAGATACTTTGTGCAGCTAGATTATAATTAACAGAGTAAAGATATATTGTTTGGAAGCTGGTTGTTGAAAGCCAGTTTTTGTTCATGGAATAATAAGATTTCATTTTTTTATAGTGTAATGTTTTTTCTTTTCTATTCTGGACAATCGCACGCACATCATGTCTTTCTAACCCTCATTAAAGTGCGAAAATTGAAAACCTAATGTTAGTGTTATACAGTTTTGATCATGTTTTATATTGATTACTTTATTGAAACCTTCTAAAAATATAAGTTGTCTATGGATAGAGCTTGATAATTAGGTTCAATTACACTGACATATACTGGAGATAATGCAAATGTTAAGAAATTTAGTATTCTTTAAATCTCAATTCACTTTACAATAGCTTGAAAATATTGTCGTTACTGGTTAAAAATTAGTTACTTTATTACTCCTCTTTTAACAAAAAACTCGAATCATGATGACAGTACACTTAAGCTGGAACTACGTGTTGGCTGAAAAACTCTCGACAAATAAAATCACCAGATAAATCAAAATAGTCTAGCTAATTTTGAAAACGTTGAATGTTAAGGTGTATTACATTTTATACAAGAATTTATTCCTAACATCGTTGCGTGAAAGATACAAAAATAGTAGTAATAAATAACCTTAAATAGTAATTCAATCCTTGCATTTCTATAAAAATACCCATAAGATTTTTAAGTAGTGTTAATTCATCAACTCGAAAGGATCAAAATTATGAGTAAAAAAAGTATTTTTATTGCTTCAGCTATTGCTGCGGTCGCGCTTTTAAACGGTTGTACTTCACATGAACCCGTTCCGATGGCCCATCCTGCTTATCAAACAGGTCCAAACACAAAATTAAATCCTATTCATCATCATTGTGTTCATTGTAATCACAAACAGTAATACCCAATATCCCCTCTCGCCTTTGTCTTTATAAATAGGGTGAGAGTGGGAGCTAAAAGTGAGTATAAGTCTTTTAAGTTTTTTTATTGAAAAGTAAATTGTTATGGTTTTTTATGTGATTGATTCTCTTTCATCTTTAAAAGCAATGGTTTCTAGGTCGGTTGGTATTTCCACTTTTTCAATTTTATGAAATCGGCCAGTAATTTTTTTAGAAGATTTATGTACTTCTGTAACACCTTCATAAGCCATATCGATATATCGTGATACATTATCCATCCGTTTTTGGAAACGATCAAAGTCTTTACTAAGAGCAATTAAGTGCTCTTGAATAATATGCACTTGTTTACGAGTAGCTGCATCTTTGAGGACAGCACGAGCAGTGGTCAATATGGCCATCATGGTTGTCGGTGATACTATCCATACTCGGAATTTATAAGCAGTTTCCACTAAATCAGGGTAGTTAGAGTGTATTTCGGAAAATACTGCCTCTGCAGGAATAAACATAACAGCCCCATCAGCTGTTTCTTCAGGAATGATATATTTATCAGCGATATCTCGAATGTGTTTTTTTATATCAGCACGAAATCGTTTTTCAGCATTAATATGGTCACTTTCAGTTAATTGAGTGTTGTGAATTTGTTGATAGTTTTCAAGAGGAAATTTTGCATCAATTACAATAGTTCCTGTTGGTTCTGGTAAAAATAAAATGCAATCACAACGTTTACCATTCGTTAAAGTGTATTGTAACGCATAATTAGACTTAGGAAGCATATTGTGAATTAGATGAGTTAATTGTACTTCCCCAAAAGCACCACGAGAACGTTTGTCAGATAATATTTCCTGCAAACTTACAACATTACTTGATAATTCAGTAATTTTTTTCTGAGCTTCATCAATAATTGTAAGTCGTTTGATAACATCTGTGAACGTTTCAGTAGTTTTCTCAAATCCCTCTGCTAATTTGCGATCTACCTGGCCACTAATTTCTTTCAGACGCTCTTGAGTTTCGCAAGTAAGTTTGTCCACACGGTTTCCTAAATTTTCTACGTGCATAGTAAGGGTGGTATCTACTTGTTCACGAACACTTTGCATATTTTGTATTAAACTATCTTGAATCAGTTTGAGACTCTTTATTTGATATTCATCAAATCGCTGTCGTTGTCCGTTTTGTTCTTTTTGCTGCTGGTTAATAAGAAATTGGATAAAACTTTTCTGTTCATCCACTTGCTTTAAACGATCTTGAATAATGATTAATTTTTGATCGATTTCTTGATGAAAATGAGATTGTTGTCTTATTGTCTGATAAATCAAAATTTCCATTCCTATCAGAATGATAGTAGAGATTCCAATAAACAATATTGACTGCAAATTCATCTTTGGTATAATATCTGAATTTTAGAGGATTGTATGCCGGTACGGAGTATGAACCTTTATTCTGAGGCCAATAGGATTATAGAAATATTCTAAAAAGACTTCAGTACAAATGTGGATTGAACATGCTAGGTCAAAACAAGATACCCTAGTGGTTTTGTACTGGAAAGTAAATTGTAAAAGTAAGTGCTGATACGGATAGGAAGTCTCTTCTCTCATAAAAAAGGATTCTATACATGAGTACTAATTTTGAATCTAGAAGCGATCTCTCTTTTTAGATCAATTTTTTAAAAAGAGATTTTGGGCAACCTTGATTTCTTACAAAAATATTAAATCTGTTTTGCAACAGAGAACCTTTACTCTTGGGAGTATCAATTCTGCTGAAAAATATCAAGACAGCCTGTATGTCGAAATTAAACTGTTCTTTCAGCCTATTTCTGATATAATAGTCCTTCAAGTCCAAATTGTTGGTCCGTTAAAGGCGATAGGCTTTTTCAAAACTTGCTATTGCTATTTATAAATTGAACAACAAATTAGCATAGCATCAGTGAGAAGTAGGTAATTAATGTTCAGCGGAAGCTTGGTTGCTATTGTTACGCCTATGAAATCAAGCGGGGAAATTGATTACAAGAGCTTTAAGCGGCTAGTTGATTGGCATCTGGCAAGCAATACTGATGGATTGGTTATTTTAGGTTCAACAGGTGAAGCTTCGACAATCACTTTTACAGAACGAACAAAAATCATCCACCAAGTAGTTAATCAGGTTAATAAGGAAATACCGGTTCTTGTGGGTACTGGCTCTAATTCGACCTCCCATACTATCGAACTTACTCAACATGCAATGAAATCCGGTGCTGACGCGGCATTAATAGTTACTCCTTATTATAATAAACCTACTCAAGAGGGGCTTTTTCAACATTTTAGAACAATATCGGAGGCTGTGCCTATTCCTCAAATACTTTACAATGTGCCTTCTCGAACCGCTTGTGATTTATTACCTAAAACAATAAAGCGATTGGCCAAATATTGCCACAATATAGTTGGCATTAAAGAAGCAACAGGAGATATTGGACGAGTTAAACAATTATTACAAGAGACTAATCGATTAGATTTATTCAGTGGAGATGATAATACGGCAATGGATTTTATATTATCAGGTGGTAAAGGTGTGATTTCTGTGATTGCAAATATTTTGCCGAAGCAATTGCATACTTTGTGCATGGCAGCCATTTCTAGTAAGGTTGAGGCTGCAAAAAAATATAATGATAAGCTATTACCCTTATATAGATTACTTTCCATTGAATCAAATCCTATCCCAATTAAATGGGCATTGACTCGAATGGGGATGATTCCGGAAGGTATTCGTTTGCCGTTAACCTCTTTTAATGAAAAATACCATAAAAAAATGCGGAAGGTCATGCATCAAATAGGTATAAAGAATTTATTGTAGATAACTCAAAATTCTTGATTTCAGAATTTCAGGGTAATACGGCAGCGTTTATTTGAGGAAAAACAGAAAAATTAGCTGAAAATAGGAAAATGAATAATAAAATGATGCTCATGTTATTATATAAGCATTAAAAGATGCGAGCATTCTGCTCATTTTGAAACTCTTTTCATCTAATGAATACTTGATTTGCTATTTTAAAATAATTTTTGGAATATATCATACGGAGTATTGTCACCGGTAGTTTATCTTACTATTTAGATATTGAAAATAGCTGCTGTTAAACTTAACCCCTGTATGAATTCTTTTGAAGAATGGTGCTTTATATGATTAATTTAATGAGAATCATGCTGTAAGTTTGATACAATTAATCTTTATTCTCACTGTATTTAAGATTCAAAATCAAAGAACTCTCGGATATAGATCGATGCCGTCAGAACTTAAATTAAGTGCTAAATTCTTAAGAAGAAGTGGATTGTCGATTACTAGCCCTAAACTAATCTTTGTTTCTAATGATTTTGGATTTTTGAGAGATCTCATAGCAAAAGCTGGATTTGCTGATTAGTTTCTATTTTTATAAAATGACTATTTTTGGAGAGGTACCGAAGCGGTCATACCGGCACCGACTCGAAATCGGCTGAGGCCTTTGCTGGCCTACGCGGGTTCGAATCCCGCTCTCTCCGATATAGATTTTTCATTGTTCTTAAAAAATCACTTAATTTAACGTCGAGTTTCTCATGATAATAATCTATATAGTTACACCAGGGAATGGACTAATAATAAGAGAGTTTACCTCCGTAGAAAACTCTCGAATGGAAGAGGGTTTGGCCCCGTGTTGGCTTCTAATAAAATTATAAATAAAGGTTGCTACAGCTGAATTCCTCTTATTTCCAACTAAATTAATTCTGGGAAGAGATTGTGAGTACCTGGCTCCCTATAATCTACTGATTTTATATGCATCTTCTAACTTCAAAAAAGCATCATTTACTAACTATAAAACTATTTAATTTTCAACTACCAATAGTTAAAAGTAATCTAATTGTTTTTTTATAATTTTAGAATTAATAAAATCAATTAATAACAGTTTTTATTAGCTTAACTAAGTGAAAACTTAAAAAAGTGCTCATTTTCTTCGTATATAGAAGGATTTTTATCGTGATTTAAAGCGTGTAAAATAATTCTCTTCTAACACAAGTTAGATATCATTAAAATGATCTTAATTATTACTAAAACTGATAAACAGTACTAAAGTTTCACATTGACGGTATAATACTTCAGATTACCCAATGATTATAGTAATTTAATAGTTAAAAAATTAGCGATCTGCATTAACGGAATCTTCCAGAGCTTTAAGAATTGAGCATCAAGAGTAATTATATCGATCATTTTGTCAAAATTGTGATTATGTTTAAACAAGTAAGACTATATTTATGAAAAAGGTTTCATAAAATAACTGTAGTATTGGTCCTTTTATCATCTAATCTTATTATAATTGTGTTTTTATATTTATAAGTTTTTGAATACCATTTTTTTAGCGCTCGCTTATATACAGAATTCTTTATTCTTTAAAAGAATAGACGTAGGTCCCACAGTTTGTAGAGGTATATTGTGTACACATGCCAAATTTCTTAAACTTCCAAGGATATGCTTGGATATTCTCGTCTCGTGTAGTCTTCTTGTTAAAGATAAGCTTAGAGGACTGAACGTAAGTTAGAGGTTTAAGAAATATCGTTGGTTAATTCAATAGAGAATAAGTTAACAAACAATATCGATTTAATTACAGGAATGTGATGTTGATTTTATAGAGGTCCATAGCTAAGCTTACAGTATGGGCTGTAATAATTGCTAGGAGATCATTCCATGACGTATCAACATATTCAAGTTCCTGATCAAGGTGAAAAGATTACCTTTAATAATAAAGGCAGCTTGCATATACCAAATCAACCAATTGTTCCCTATATAGAAGGAGACGGTATTGGTGTAGATATTACTCCGGTCATGAAGAAGGTTATCAATGCAGCGATAAAGAAAGCTTATAAAGGAGAGCGCAAGTTAGCATGGATGGAAATTTATGCGGGTGATAAAGCTAGGAAAATATATGGAAAAGAAATTTGGTTGCCCGATGAAACTTTTGAAGCAATTAAAACGTATCAAGTAGCTATTAAAGGTCCTCTTACTACGCCTGTCAGTGGCGGGATTCGCTCAATAAATGTAGCACTCCGTCAAAATTTGGATCTCTATGTTTGTCTTCGTCCTATTCGTTATTTCAAAGGTGTTCCAAGTCCGGTCAAGGAGCCTGAAAAAGTAGATATGGTTATTTTTAGAGAAAACTCAGAAGATATTTATACAGGTATTGAATGGAAAGCAAAAAGTCCAGAAGCTATTAAACTTATCGATTTCTTGCAAAAAGAAATGGGCGTAAAGAAAATCCGTTTTCCAAAAACTTCAGGTATTGGCATTAAGCCTGTTTCTCAAGAAGGAACGAGCCGGCTCGTTCGTCGGGCAATTCAATATGCTATCGATAACGATCGTGATTCTATAACGCTTGTTCATAAAGGAAATATTATGAAGTTTACAGAAGGGGCCTTTAAAGATTGGGGCTATGAGGTGGCTATTAAAGAATTTGGTGCAAAACCGTTAGATGGTAGCCCCTGGTATTCATTCAAAAACCCAAAATCGAGTGAAACCATAATCGTAAAGGACATAATTGCTGATGCTTTTTTACATCAGACTCTTCTGCGACCAGGTGAATATAGTGTTATTGCTACACTGAATTTAAACGGTGATTATATTTCAGATGCTTTAGCAGCAGAAGTGGGTGGAATTGGTATCGCCCCAGGCGCAAATTTAAGCGATAGAATTGGTTTATTTGAGGCGACTCACGGAACAGCTCCTAAATATGCAGGACAAAACAAAGTTAATCCTGGTTCTTTAATTTTGTCAGCTGAAATGATGTTACGTTACTTTGGTTGGAAAGAAGCAGCAAATTTAGTCATTAAAGGAATTAAAGGAGCTATTGAAAGCAAAACGGTAACCTATGATTTTGCCCGTTTAATGCATGATGCTAAAGAGGTAAGTACCTCACAATTTGGAAAATCCATTATTGATCGCATGTAGTAGTATATAAGTAGTATGGAGCTTTTTCACCAGCTTTTCTAATAAAGATCTAAAAAGAAAAACTAGAGAATGAGTTAAAATAGGATTATTTATAAGAAATGAGAAAACAGGGATTATAGATTTATGACAAAGTAGATCAATTACCACTGTTTCTGAAACACTGAATATTCAAAGCTTTGGCATAGAATTGAATATACTCGTCTGTATTCTAAATCATACTTTTCCAAAGTTATGAGATAAGCTTCATGAATTATTATTCTCGAACATCATCTCCGATCAGAGAGTTATTAGCAGGTTTGAAACAGGCAATTTATAATATCTATTGAGAATTTGGTAATTTCTTTCCAAGAAATTACATCTTTATTGAGCTGTTTTCAAAAATTGGTATAAAAGAATCTTTAATTTGATTTATGTTTTCAGCGAAGGATCCATACGATTATAAAGTGAAGAGAGATAAAAGATTTCAATATGCTGTTTTTTAGATGATTAGATAAAATTAAGTATTTCTGTTATGACCCTATTTCTACTTTAAGCACTCGATGAAGAACACGAAATCGCATTAGACATAACGAAAGTTACTCAACACTTACGCAACTAGTATAACTAGTTGAAAAGGATACTATTCCTCTAGAAGGGCAGATTTCTTTCCTGCTTCACGATAGACAATCCGACCTCGACTTAAATCGTAAGGAGTTAATTCTACAATCACCTCATCACCTGTTAAAATACGGATATAATGTTTGCGCATGCGTCCTGAAATATGAGCTATAACGACATGATTATTTTCAAGTCTAACTCGGAAAGTTGTGTTAGGAAGTGAATCAATTACTACCCCTTTTATCTCAATAGATTCTTCTTTTGGCATAATATTTCATTCTTCTAAGCTAAATGAAATGATCAATATGCCTGAGATAATGTCTTTAATCAATAGATTTTTACAATCAATAAGGAAGATTAAAATCTTTTCTTATAATTCAAAACAGATCAAGTGATACCTATATTCTTAACATTGCTTAATTTTTTAAAACTGAAATCAAATAAAATTAATATGAATCTTAAAAAGCTTTACTCTCACTTGATGAAAATATGATATGCTATAATTAAGCAAGTTAATTCAAACTAAAGTATTTTCTTAAAAAAGATGCTACTAGATTATGCTCTACAAGAGAAACTAAAGAAACTAGTAGGTTGGGTTTATTCAAGTAATCTTAATTAAAGATTCGGTTATTTGAAAGATAAATAAAAAGAATTGATAAAACGGTAAAACTTTTGACAGCTCCAAGGAGAAATCTTGGTTATTAAATTTCTATAAAATCTCTTATGAGATTTTATAGAAATATTAAGTAAAATTTTCATAAACTATTAATAGTTGATTATTTAGGATTGAGTGCATTGCTAGTCGAGGTAGATAAAGATGTCACTATGCGGTCTTTATCGAATTAATTAATTATTAAAATCTGGTTATAAAAATGTGTTATTCATTGATGATGGATACTATGTTTTTCGGTATTTGAATCAAAGCGTGCCAAAAATTCAGCATATCGGCTGATAAAATCAATAATCTTCACGAAAGTATTAAAATATGTTGATTGAGAGATCTATTTTCGAATCTTTGATAGAAAGAATAGTTTTTTTTGATGCTATTAACGAAAACGAAAAGTAACTCTGATGGAAGAGAACATCCGAGGATCTCTATCTACGAGATTTTATAAATTAGTCAAAGAAGAGAAAGAAATGTAGTAAATCGTGAAAGAGAGAGGTTGAATTCATTATAAAAACCTAACGTTGATAAACATCAATTACCTTTCTTTAAATATAAACTTCAAATAACAAGAAGCATAGCGACCGTAATAGATGAAAAGACAAATTTAGAGTTCAAAGGATTCAAAGTAGGGATTTCTATGTCTCTAGAAGACTATCCAAATAGCGTTCAGCGTCTAGGGCAGCCATACAACCTGTCCCAGCAGCAGTAATGGCTTGGCGATACACGTGGTCAGTTACGTCGCCTGCAGCAAATACACCGAGGATGTTAGTAGCGGTTGCGCCACCCTCTAAGCCTGATTTAACGCGTAGATAGCCAGATGCATCCATATCTAGTTGGCCCTTAAAAATTTTTGTATTTGGGTCATGACCAATAGCGATAAATAAGCCATCAATGGGGATTTCATGAGTTCTTCCATCTAGAACATTTTTAAGACGAACACCAGTGACGCCTTGATTATTTCCGAGAATTTCATCGACCACATGATTCCACTTAATAAAAATATTTCCTTCTTCTACTTTTTTCATCAATTGGGCAGTAAGCATTTTTTCAGCACGTAATTTATTTCGTCGATGAATAAGTGTCACATGGGAGACAATACGAGAGAGGTAAAGAGTTTCCTCTACGGCTGTATTTCCTCCGCCCACGATAGCTACTTTTTTCCCTTGATAAAAAAAACTATCGCAGGTGGCACATGCTGAAATACCCTTACCTATATAAACTTTTTCAGAAGGCAATCCCAAATAGTGGGCGGAGGCTCCTGTAGCTATGATTAAAACATCACACGTATAAATATCATTACTACCAGTGAGAACAAAAGGACGTTCTTTTAGGTTAGCTTCATGAATATGATCAAAAATGACTGTGGTACCAATACGTTCCGCATGCTGTTGCATTCTTTTCATAAGCTGTGGACCTTGCAGTCCTGGTGCTTCACCTGGCCAATTATCTACGTCCGTGGTATTTATTAATTGCCCACCCTGTTCAATCCCGGTAATTATGATGGGTTTCAGATTAGCACGAGCTGCATATATCGCTGCAGTATAGCCAGCTGGGCCTGAGCCTAGAATGATAAGGGAATGATGTTGTTGGCCATTCATTGATTTCATTTTTTAGATATTTGCTATCGAATTATTCGAACTATAAAATTATGCAAAAGGTAATACTAATCGTAATTAATCAATAGTGCTAGCATTTATTTAACGACAAGCGTGGTTAGAACGGTGTGGGATTTATCCCTTATCAAACAGTAGATGAAGCAGATATTTTATGGTTTTATCTATCTGTCATCGATTTAGGTGAAGGAGTTCCTATGAAGAGAGGCAAAGAGTGTGAAAAACCCAAGAAGAAAATAGAATCTAACTCGCGGGTACATTTACGTTATCGTTTACGCGAAGGATTTTTTATTTTGATACTCGCTTTTTCCGTTTTCCTTCTTCTTGCTCTTTTAAGTTATCATCCGTCAGATCCTAGTTGGTCACATAGCGTGTCAATTAAAAAAGCGGCTAATGTCACAGGGAAAATAGGGGCTTGGATTGCTGATTTTCTTTTATGCACATCTGGATATTTAGCTTATCTGTTTCCTTTTATTTTTTCTTTTTTTGGATGGATTTTCTTTCAAGATCAGCATAAAAAACAGTCTAAGTCTATTGTAATATGGTCTTTAATTTTTTTGCGTTCCTTTGGTTTTTTATTGTTATTGCTAGCAGGTTCTGCACTAGTTACTATTCATTTTCCTTACTCACCGCTCTCTCATATTCCTTTTAATGCAGGAGGGATGTTTGGGACATGGATAACAGAGTTCCTATTACCTGTATGCAATAGGGTAGGGACTAAATTAATTCTATTCACCTCTCTAATGATTGGAATCACTTTATTTACTGGTTTATCTTGGTTTCAATTTTTGGGATTTTTGGGTAAAGGTTTAATGAAGATAATAAAGCTAACGAAAGAGTGGAGGGATCATCTACTTTCTAAGGTATCACTTAGAAATAGTAAGTTGGCGGTTACTATTCCCCAAATCAAATTGGTAAAATCTAATATTATTCCAAAGCTACAGGAAATAAATGCTAAACCAAAAATTACTAAGATTACTAAATGTCCTACATTAGAAATTATGTATACAAACTGTAAAATACCTTTTTTTAAAGGTTCTTTTATTGTTCCAGATCTTTCTTTACTAGAAAAACCTATCAAAGATGATGAGACTTCTTATTCTACAGAAGCATTACAGAAAAGATCCAGAGAGCTAGAATTGCGCTTGGCAGATTTTGGAATTCAGGCTCAGGTGGTGGCTGTACATCCTGGACCTGTGGTAACTCGTTTTGAATTAGAGCTAGCTGCTGGAACAAAGGTAAATCGAGTAACGAACTTAGCGAAAGATTTAGCGCGTTCTTTATCAGTAATTAGCGTACGAGTGGTTGAAGTTATTCTAGGTAAATCAGCTATTGGTATTGAGCTTCCTAACGAAGTTCGGGAGATGGTTACATTATATGAGGTTTTGGTTTCTAAACAGTACCAACATGCGCGATCTAGTTTAACGTTGGCATTGGGGAAAGATATTGCTGGTTATCCGGTTATTGTTGATTTAGCAAAAATGCCTCACTTGTTAGTAGCAGGTACAACAGGCTCTGGCAAGTCTGTTAGTTTGCATGCCATGTTGTTAAGCCTTTTTTATAAGGCCACTCCGAAACAACTGCGATTAATTCTTATTGACCCTAAGATGTTAGAGCTTTCTATTTATGAAGGTATTCCACACTTACTCACTCCAGTAGTAACCGACATGAAAGATGCCGTTTCGGTATTGCGGTGGTGTGTAGCCGAAATGGAGCGGCGTTATCGCCTTATGGCTTCGTTAAGGGTACGCGATATCTTTAGTTACAATACCAAAGTAATCAAAGGGGAAACACGCAAAACAAGAGCGCTTTTATTAGATCCTCTGCAAATCACTGGGGAGGGTGCGCTAAAGCTCCAAGAGTGGCCTCAGATTGTAGTAATTGCGGACGAATTTGCTGATATGATGGCAGCGGTTGGAAAAAAAGTTGAAACTTTTATTGTTCGTCTGGCGCAAAAAGCTCGGGCAGCAGGAATTCATTTAATTTTTGCAACTCAGCGACCTTCAGTAGATGTGATTACTGGATTAATAAAAGCTAATATTCCCGCTCGGGTTGCTTTTCAAGTTTCTTCTAAAATTGATTCGCGTACTATCTTGGATCGACAAGGTGCAGAACAACTACTAGGCTATGGAGATTTGCTTTACTTAGCGCCAGGGACAGGAGTCCCGATGCGGGTCCATGGTCCTTATGTTAAGGATGAAGAAGTGCATCGTGTAGTAGAGTATTTGAAAAATAGCAGTGAAACTAATTATATAGAAAAAATTCTTGATGAAATAACAGTTAAGGATCCAAGCGGATTTACAGAAGCTTCTTTGAAGAACAGACCTACAAAAGAAGCGCAGGATCCTCTTTACAACAAAGCTGTAGAGTCAGTTATTCAGTTTCAGAGGGCTTCTGTGTCGAGTATTCAACGTCGCTTTAAGATTGGGTATAATCGAGCTACTAAAATCATTGAAGCTATGGAAATAGCTGGTATAGTTGGCCCCATGAGAAATAACGGAACTCGCGAAGTGCTTGTATCATCGCAGGAATGAAAATAATTTAGAATGTTTTTTAAAGATTCTAATTTTAATGAGTTTGAAAAAAAATCAGCTTTTAAAATTATTTAAATCAATACGATACACATTATAAAAATAATCTAACTTCGACTAAGTCAATTGTTATTCAATTTTCATATTGACCAGAAGTGCCTTGAGATAGAATTTATTAGTAAAAAAATAACCAAAAAATTGGGACGTTTTTAGCAGAAAATGCATACTGCACTAATCAAATTTATTATCACTGATAAAGGGAAATTTTGTGGATTTATAAAGACTTATCTTAAGCTACCCAATCAACACACTAAACATTAGCAAAATAAATATTAGTCTTGCGTTTTGTTATCAGGTTCTGTAAATAATTTAAAAAATCTTAATTATAATAAGTTTAACTAGTGTAGTGATAAAGATACGAATATATCTCAAATGGGAAGATAGTTTGTAAGTTCCACTTTATCGATTAGTAATATGTTTTTACTTAGTTGATTGTCTTGCTTTGTCAAGCAAATATTTTTTTATAATTATAGTTGTCTATTTTTGCTCTGACTTTATCTTTAATATTATCTTTTTGTTCAATCGCATACTTACAACACAATGTTGCTCTTGCTAATATCGACACTTCTTTGGTATTGTCATCTACACAGTGACTGCTTGAGATTTTTGATTAGGCTAAGCAGTTATTTTTGAGGAATTTATCGTGCTAGATCCTAAATTGTTACGCCAAAATTTAGATGAAGTAATAGAGAAATTACGTCTCCGTGGTTTTGAATTTGATAAAAAAAACTTTTTAGAGCTTGAAGAGAAACGAAAAGCTTACCAAACAGAAACCCAGTTGTTACAGACTCAACGTAATCAATTATCAAAAATGATTGGAATGGCTAAGTTAAAAGGTGAGGATGTTGTACTTTTAATGGCTAATGTTTCTCAGTTGAGAAATCAATTAAATCGATACGAAATCTTACTTGATACTATTAAAAAAGAACTATTAGAATTTCAATTATTGCTTCCTAATTTACCTCACGATTCTGTTCCTGAAGGAAAAAGTGAAAATGACAATAGAGAAATTCGCAAATGGGGTGATTTGCCTTCTTTTAATTTTTCTCTTAAAGACCATACCTCCTTAGGAGAAAGTCAATTAGATTTTAAATCTGCAGCTAAATTATCAGGCACTCGATTTGTTGTTTTACATGGTGGATTAGCCCGCATGCAGCGCGCTTTGGCACAATTTATGTTGGATTTGCACATTGAAAATCATGGTTATCAAGAGACATATGTTCCTTATTTAGTTCATGAGAAATGTTTATACGGTACAGGACAATTACCTAAATTTCGGGAAGATCAATTCAAAATAGCAGGAGAATGGAACTTTTTTTTAATCCCAACAGCAGAAGTTCCTTTAATTAATTTAGCGCGAGATAAAATTTTTGAAAGTGATCAACTGCCTAAAAAGTGGGTAGCTCAAACACCATGTTTTCGAAGTGAAGCAGGTTCTTATGGGAAGGATGTCCGTGGAATGATTCGTCAGCATCAATTTCAAAAAGTAGAACTTGTTCAATTAGTAAAGCCAAAAAATTCTTATAAGGCCTTAGAAGAATTAACTAGACAAGCTGAAAAGGTATTACAGTTTTTAAACCTTCCCTATCGAGTGATGGAGCTATGTGCCGGTAATTTGGGCTTTTCTGCCACTAAAACTTATGATTTAGAAGTTTGGTTACCAACCCAAAAACGCTATCGTGAAGTTTCTTCTTGTAGCAATTGTGAGACCTTTCAAGCTCGTCGAATACAGGCGCGCTGGCGAAACACTAAGACAAAAAAACCTGAATTACTTCATACACTCAATGGTTCGGGTCTTGCCGTAGGGCGTACTTTAGTTGCTATAATAGAAAATTATCAGCAAGCGGATGGTCGCATTTACGTGCCAGAAGTATTGAAGCCTTATATGGGCGGGATAGATTATTTATCAGTTTCTGATTAAATCCCCTCTCGATTCTAATCTTCTTCGAGAGAAGATTAAAAGTTCTAGAAGAAATTAACTAGACTAGAATAAGACAAAGGGAGACATCAAGAAACATCATAGACTGCCTGTGATGTGTATGGTACAACTCAGAACCTCGATTCTAAATTAAGTCTCTACCTTTTAATTAAAGACATAATTAAAGTATGTACGACGACCGCGATAGCAGCAAAACGACCTTTCCCACAAAACTAAATTAAACTTCCAAGCAAGACTACACCTCTGTAATAAATAAGCTGATCGACTCTATATATATGGTGATTTAAAATTGAGTAGGAAGAAACAAACTGTCAAGACTCTTTTTTCTCTCCATCCGTGGATCATGATATCCTAATAATAACTTCTTAGCTGTAGTTTCTATCAACATTAGTAGTTACTTTAACTTTATATATGTGCTATACGAAGATTACCGTATAATGAATGCAGCGGAATAGATAACCAACTAGACAGATGAGAACATTCTCTGTCCTTTAAGGCTCAAAAATAGGGAAGAGATAAGGAATGCCTTTTACTAAAAATAATCTTGAGAAGGGAGTGGAATTTTGTTTTAGGTTGACGACATTCTCTAATTTTGTGTCAATATAAAACTCTAGAGAGATATATTAACTTGGAGAGATGGCAGAGTGGTTGAATGCGACGGTCTTGAAAACCGTTGAGGAGATATTCCTCCCAGGGTTCGAATCCCTGTCTCTCCAACAACTTTAAATATTAAGCTTTTTTGACCCTAATGCCTATTTAGAAATACTTCTAACAGAGTTTAGGTATGTATCAAAGAAAACCCTCCCGGACTCCAATAAAGAAAGTCTCCCATATATAGAAAATCGAGCAAGGGGGAGAGAGGGTAATACAAGACCGGATAATTAATTACTTTCACTTGGTTTAGATAGTAAAAGTAAATTCGAATAATGATAGTATAAGTTTATGTTATTGCAACCATGAGAACTTTTTTTACAGTCTTCCTAATTTCATACAAATTATATGTCATTATGATTCGTTTGTGAAAATTTAACGTTGCGCCAAAAATTATTCAAGATACACTGAAGAATTAAACGTTGAAGAAGTGCTCTATTATCGTAATCAGATATGTCAGCTGTGCAAGAGCCAGCTTTAAAAGTAGATATTCATTATGCATCGAAAAAATAGGCTATTAGACTTGCGGTTTTATTTATTCGAACGACAACATTATTTGGATGCAAAGCCTTTTTCCAATATGCCTAAGAAGATAATGATGCTGACAGTGTTAACAAATTTCGTTCTGTAATATTATTTTAAAGCTTTTTTACAATAAATTAGTTATTATCAATCAAAAGCATGCACTCTATTTAAATAGCAAGTGGATAAACAGACAGCGCGGTGCAAAAGCTAGATAAGCTCTTTTCAAGGTAAGAAATAATTGTTGGATTGTAAAATAATTTCTTGTTCACCACTACATACAGTTGCGAAAAGAGGAGTACGCTTCCAGTCTGAAAATAATCCACTAAAGAATTATGAGAAGAGTTACGAGTTATGGATAATGGTTTATTTTGAGAATCTGGAGAAAAAATATATGTTTTGGGTCAAGAAAAAATTAGTCTTTCTGAAGATAACTTTTTTTTCATAGCACATTTTGCTAAACGAGCTAAATTTAAGGTAAAATCTCTTTTTCAGCAAGTATAAGGAAGTCGATTTACACATCATCATAAATTTTTGAGACATTTTAGAGAATTACAGGAATTTTAAAAGACAAATGGGCAGAAATTACTCAGGTGCAGCATTATTAAAATTGGTTTAATTAGTCTACTAATCTTTCACGGTTCTTCTAATTAACTTGACCTCTTAAGTAATCACCGTAGAATTTCAATATGAATATTGCAATTTTCCTAACCCTAGTTAGACTATCTTCCATTCCTATTTTCGGTCTTTTTTATTATTTACCTTTTCGATGGACCCATCCAGTTGCTGCTATCATTTTCGTATTTGCAGGAATAACGGATTGGCTGGACGGTTATGTGGCTCGCAGTCTTTCACAAACAACAGATTTAGGTGCATTCTTGGATCCTGTAGTTGATAAGTTATTGATAGGGTCAGCATTGGTTTTGGTAGCCGGTGAATGCTATGTAGATTATTTAGCAATTCCTGGAGCAATTATCATTTGCCGAGAAATAATTATCTCGGCTTTACGAGAATGGATGGCGGAATTGGGTAAACGTACTAGCGTGGCTGTAACTTTTCTATCAAAGATTAAAACTGCCCTCCAGTTTATAGCCTTAGTTTTATTAATTTGGTATGCCCCAGAAGCACAATTGTGGATATTAATGAGCGGGGTAATTTTGTTGTGGATTGCAGCTCTTTTAACAGTTTGGACGATGATTATTTATTTAAGGATAGCATGGCAAGACTTGACAACTTCTTATGAAAGCTAATAATAGCTATTTGACTTAAATAAAGACATTCTATAACTACTTGCAAGATAAGAAATTAACTTAGTTAAATGAGCGGGAATAGCTCAGCTGGTAGAGTGCAACCTTGCCAAGGTTGAGGTCGCGAGTTCGAATCTCGTTTCCCGCTCCAAAAATCCTACAAATCGGATTTCTCTTTTTTGAACACTCTTTACTTAAGTCTAATTTACTACTGTAGTAACTTTACTCAATGTATGTTCTATACTGATGGACTTTCTTTTGAGATCAATTTCAAAAAAATAATCTCACTCCTTATAATATTTTTGAATACATTTTGATATTACTGTCTTTATTGTGACATCTTATTATAACTGTTTTTATTGCAGTTGCTCATTTAGCGCTCTGTGTCCTGCACTGTAGTGTTTCAAGCATATATCGCATGAATTATTAGTTGAGTCGGATACCAGAGTAAGTTAACATTACAGGCTCTTAATCTGGCTGGATGGCAGAGTGGTTATGCAACGGCCTGCAAAGCCGTCTACGTCGGTTCGATCCCGACTCCAGCCTTGCTTTTATCTAACCTCAAAGCCCGGGTGGCGAAATTGGTAGACGCAAGGGACTTAAAATCCCTCGAGTGCATAACTCGTGCCGGTTCGAGTCCGACCCCGGGCACCATATATAGATTTATATTAGATTTGAATCTCGAGAAGATCGGATTGAATTGTTATTATAACTTAATCAAGTGCCAGTACCGCCAATGAGTATCCCGATTAATCAACTCCTTCCTATGAAAGGTACACCATGTAATTCGATATATTTGTCCGTAATAACGCTCGAACTAAGAAGTATTCCTACCTCTTCTTCGAAGCTACTTTTTTAACTAAATAATAAACAGCTTGATCACAAAAAATAATATTGAACTATTTTTGAATAGAATTAGAACCCTAAATAAATCCTTAGTCTCTTATTCATGATAGCGGAAATAAATTATAAGGAGAGAGCAGTAGCAACAAACTGAGATATGTATGCCGTCGTTTGCAGGACTGCTAACACAGATTCATTTACAGTAATTTTATATTGTTTGTTATCTTAACTACTGCCTAAAACCATTAATTACCATCGCTGTCCTAAAAAAATCGTTCATTTTGAGCGAAACCCAAACACAATCCACTCCTCGCTGTGAATTCAGATATTCGTAAAGAGTACATTGAATAAAAGCTTGATAAGACAACAAGAGTCCGTTCATGGATTTCTTGGTGCTTGTCTGTTAATGTTTTATAACATAATGTCATTTTAATGCTGAAAGATATCTTATTTCAGCGAATCAGATGGTAAGGTTGAGGCTTACATGTCCTTCTATAAAAGACAATGAAAAAAACTGATTAAAATTGCGAAGAGCTTTCTATAAAGCTCCTTTAGAAAAATTGAAATTCTTTTCAGATTACTCGAAGAAAGTTTGTTAACTCCAATCCAATTTTTAGAAAGATTTTAATACATGCAGAAAAATATTCTGCATCTTCTTATTTTTATTTCATACAATTTTTTGATACCTAACTAACGTACACCAATACAAACAGCGTTCAATTTCTCATTATTTAAGTATTAACTAGAACAGAATCTTTATTTATAGTGTAAAATTTTGAGTTCTTACCATGTTATTTGTGATTATGTAATATGATCATCAATAACTCATTATAATAGTATGATAAACTGAGTAGATATTCTGGCTAGCATGTTCCAATGAATAAGAATAATAAGAAACAAAAGATTAATTGGCTTACAACTTTGTTTATTTTGCTTACAGGACTTGTAGGCTTAGTAGGAACTGTTCTCTTGTTAGTTTTTAGTTTCATTCATTGGCCAACATGGATTTTAGCTGGAACTATGCTCATAGTTTGTGGACTTTCAATTACAGGCGGCTATCATCGTTTAGCAGCACATAACAGTTATCGAGCTGTCTGGCCGATTCGCTTACTGTTTGTTCTTTTAGGAGCAGCAGTTTTTGAAGGAAGTATTGTAGAATGGGCCACCGATCATCGACGGCATCATCTTTATACAGATACCGAGCGAGATCCTTATAACATTAAAAAAGGATTTTGGTACGCCCATATTGGTTGGTTATTTACTTTAAACACCTCTACACGAGATTTTAGTAATGTTGAGGATTTATTAGCAGACTCCTTGTATCGTTTTCAGCACCGTTTCTTTCCCATTATTGCTATTTTAATGGGGTTTGGTTTACCAATCGCTATAGCAACCCTATGGGGAGACCCCTTAGGGGGTTTAATCATTGCAGGAGCGTTGCGTATTGCTTTACTTCATCAAATTACTTTTTTTATTAACTCGTTATGTCATTCCCTTGGAAAACGTACTTATAAAAACTCATCTGCCCGAGATAACTGGTTGACGGCATTAGTTACTTTTGGAGAAGGTTTTCATAATTTTCATCACCAGTTTCCAATTGATTATCGCAATGGAATTCGCTTTTTTCATTTTGATCCCACCAAGTGGATGATTTATTTATTATCTCTCTTTGGTCTTGCATTTGATCTAAAACGTGTAGAATGCCGTCGAGTAATTAAATACCGACTACGTAATGAAAATCACAATGATTCTATATAACTTGTACTAT
>JBGDBH010000003.1:0-36019 GCA_048494595.1 Coxiella endosymbiont of Dermacentor nuttalli
TAAATCGATTAGGCCTTAAAACTCCTCTTTCAATGAAAATTTAGAGTTTTTCATGCTGGTTGCTAAAATCAAAAGCAAGCTAGATCGATATGCACAAAATTCACTTTTGAGAAGACGTTTTGTTATTACAGATCGTGGAATTAATAATTTAATTGGAGTCAACGGGCAATCTTGCATTAATTTTTGTAATAATGATTATTTGGGTTTGGCTAATCATCCAGCAGTAAAAGAAGCTTTTGTCCAAGGGATTCAAACTTATGGGGTGGGTAGCGGGTCTTCAGCTTTGGTATCTGGGCATTTTAAACCACAGCAACAATTAGAAGTAAAATTCTCTGAATTTTTGCTTCGAGATCGAGCAATTTTTTTTAATTCAGGATATATGGCAAATTTAGGAGTTATCACTTCTTTAGGCAGGAGCAAAGATATTATTCTTTCAGATAAATTTTGCCATGCATCATTACTTGATGCAATTCAATTGTCAAAAGCTCAGCACTATCGTTTTAGACACAATAATCTGGAACATTTTTACTATTTATTAAATTTAAAAAAACCTAATATAGTAATTACAGAAGGTGTTTTTAGTATGGAAGGTGATTTTTCGCCATTATCAGCTATTAATCATCATATTATTGGAAAAAATATTTTATTTATAGTAGATGATGCTCATGGTATTGGGATTTTAGGAAAAAACGGAAGAGGAAGTTGTGAAAAATGGGGATTAACTCAATTAGAAATTCCATGCTTAATAACTTCTTTGGGAAAAGCTTTTGGTTGTGCTGGTGCTATTGTTTCTGGTAAAAAAGATTTTATAGAGGCTATTTTGCAATTTTCGAGAAGTTATCGAGCTACTACTGCTTTACCTCCGGCTATTTGTATGGCTGCTTTAAAATCGGTAGAAATTATTCAAACGGAATATTGGCGAAGAGAACGACTCAATGAATTAATTAATTTTTTTATTGAACAAACAGAGAGTAGGGGTCTACAGCTAATATCTCGTGATGAAACACCTATTAAGTGTCTCCTTGTTTCAGATAATAAAAGAATCCAACAGATTCAAGAGAAAATGTTGAAAAAAGGTTTTTTCATTTCTTGTATTCGTCCACCAAGCGTGCCTAAGGATACAGCTAGAATTCGTATTTCCTTAAATTGCTTGCACAGCAAAGAACAAATTACTCAACTTCTTTATTATCTCACTTCCTTCTTATGTTAACTAAATCTTCAATGGCATTTATTTCAGGATGGGGATTGAAATCTTCTCTTTTTAAAGAGAGTAGTTTGTATTTCAGAGGATCTCTTTTAATCGATTTGCCTGATATTGAGGAATTAACATTAGAAAGGGTTGTCCACAATTTGTCTTATTTGATACCTGATGATACAACAGTAATAGGATGGTCTTTTGGAGGATTAATTGGAATCTTACTAGCTACTCTCTTTCCTAAGAAAGTAAAGAAATTAATTTTGCTATCAAGTTCACCTCGATTTATTCAAAGAGGGAGGTGGCCAGGAATTTCCTTAGCAGAAGCTAATAAATTCATTAATCTAGCTAAAAGAAGTTTTTCTAATTTATTTAATTATTTTCTCGCTCTAGTTAACTATCCTAATAGGACAGTTTATTATAAACGTTTGTTAATTAACAACTCTATAAATTTTTCAGAATATCATGATTTATTACTTAAGTATCTAAAAATTTTGTTTGAATCTGATGTTAGAGAGGCTTATAAAAGGATTAAAATACCTCTCTTTCATGTTTTTGGAGAACAAGACCCCATTATACAGTTAAATCCAAAAGCGCTTTATAATTTAAATCCAAGTGCTGTAATTCATGTTATTCCAGAATCTGGACATTTGGCTTTTTTAATCCATGAAAAAAGTTATTATAATCAGTTAACAAATTTTATTAATCATGCTTAATGAAAAAATACGCATACAACGTTCTTTCAATAGAGCATTTAAAACTTATGATGATTATAGTTATATGCTGATAAAAATTTGTAAAGAACTATTGAGTCAGTTGAAAAAAATAGAATTTAATTACGAAATTATTGGTGATTTTGCTTGTGGAACGGGTATTAGTACGCAAGAAATTAGCTCGGCATTTTCATACAAAAGTTTATATGCGATCGATTTTTGTAGTAATCTTTTAAATAAAGCTAGAAAAAAATTTGAAAATTCTAATATTGTATTCATTTTGGCTGATTTTGATGATTTTTTGTTTTTTGAAAATTCACTTCATCTCATTTTTTGTAACATGGGGCTTCAATGGTCTTTGAATTTAAGCAATACTTTTAAAGTCTGTGCTTATCAATTAGTTCCCTCAGGTATAATGGCCTTTTCAATTCCTCTAGAAGGAACTTTTAATGAGTTAGATAAAAAATCTCGGAATCAATTTTATCAGCCTGATTTTGTTACTAACCTATTAATGAAAAATGGTTTTTTGATTCTTTCTTATCACGAAATAAATTTTACCGATGAGTTTAAAACCATACAAGAAGCAATTCATTCTATTAAATACATTGGGGCAAATTGCTTAGTTCAAAGGAGAAAAACTGATTTGTCAGCTAAGCCAATTTTGAAATCATCATTTACGAATAAAAAAGTGGTTGAGTTAACTTATCGAATTGGATTTTTTATTTGTAAAAAGGTTTAAAGATATGGCCATAAAACTTTTTGTGACTGGAACAGATACAAACGTTGGAAAAACTTATATAAGTACGGCATTTTTGCGAAAATTCAATAGCATAGGATTTTCTACTTTTGGCATAAAGCCTATCGCTTCAGGATGTCATCGTATTGATGGTAAACTGCGTAACGAAGATGCGCTTGCTTTACAAAAGGCGTCCTCAATTAAAAAGAGTTATGGGTTTGTTAATCAGGTAGCCTTAGAAGCACCGATTGCACCACATATTTCTGCTCAGTTAGAAGGTTTACACTTAACAATCGATGTGTTAATAGAAAAAATAAATAAATCTCTTGCAATTTCTAGCGATATTTTTATTATTGAGGGAGCAGGTGGTTGGTTTGTTCCCTTAAATAATCAAGAATCGATGGCAGATCTTGTGAGATTGTTAAATGTTCCAGTTATTTTAGTGGTAGGAATTAAATTGGGTTGCTTAAATCATGCTATGTTGACAGTTCATACGATCAATCAAATGAAAATTTCGTTTTTAGGATGGGTGGCAAATTGTATAGAACCTCAGATGAGAGCCATTGATGAAAATATTAAAACCTTAGAAGTATGGGTAAAAGCTCCTTGTATGGGTATTATTCGTTACGGAGAAGACCCGCTGCAGCACCTTAATCTTCAACCGATATTAGATTTTTCAAAAAAAGTTTATACTCATTCGATTTTATTACCTGATGAAGTTAGTCATTAACTATTTCATTAAGGTAACTTCGCCGGAAGAAAATGCTTTTTGTAATCCGCCAGTTAATTTGAGTATTAAATTTCCTTGTTCATTAATTCCAGATCCGATGCCATGAAATTCTTTTTGATTTGATGTAATCAGATATAAGGATTTATTGAAGAGATAGTCTTTTTCTTTCCAGAGATTTTGAAAGAAAATAAGACCATGTTTTTCAAAATCTTCCAAATAACTTATTAGATTTTTAATTAATTCTGTGCAGAGTTCATTTCTATCTTGATAAGTTTTAGTTACATTTATTAAAGATGTCCAATCTTGGTCAATTTTTTTTTTGATATCACGTTGCATGTTTACATTAAGACCGACTCCAATAATGGCCAAACAAAATCCATGAGTTCCAGATTGCATTTCAACTAAAATACCAGCCAATTTTTTATTCTCACATATAATATCGTTAGGCCATTTAATAAAAACAGGTAAAGAAAAACGACAGGTTTTTTCAATGGTACAGCATACAGCGAGTCCACACACTAAGCTTAAACCTGTTAACTCACTGATATTCTTATCAAAAGAATATCTTAAAGATAAATAAATATTTTGTCCGAAGGGTGAATACCAAGATCGATAAAAGCGACCCTTACCTTTTATTTGCATCTCTGCGATACAAACTACTAACTTATTCTTATGAGATACTATTTTTAAGTGATCGTTTGTAGAACCTATTTTCTCCAATAACTCAAGCTGAATTGATTTTTTTTTTAGAGCGCTAACAATTATTTTTTGTTTGTCTAATAAGACAAATGGCTGAGTTAAATAATAGCCATTATTTTTTAGAGATTTTATTGGAATTTGATAGCTTTTTAGTTTTTTAATGGCTTTCCATATAGTAGTTTGATCAATATTTAACTGTTGCTCAATAGTGATATCACTATGCAGTTTTCCATCGCTTAACAAATCGAGGATTTTTATTAACTCCTTGTTTAAATATCTCATGATTTAGTATTGTATCCTTCAAGTTAAGCCTTATCAAGGGGCTATCCCATCAGCTATTTTTTTAGTATAGTGGCCCACATTATGCTAAGACCTATTTCCCTCTATGTTGGCTTGCGCTATATACGTGCTAAGCGTCTCAATCATTTTATCTCATTTATTTCGCTTGTTTCTATCTTGGGAATTGCTTTAGGAGTCTCAGTATTGATTGTAGTTTTATCTGTAATGAATGGATTTGATTATCAGATTCGAACTCAATTTCTTACGATCACACCTGAAGTGACAATTCTATCAAGTCAAGATATTTCTCGAATTTGGCCAGCTTTGCAAAAGATCGTTGATATCAATCCTAATGTTATTGCCTCAGCTCCTTTTATTGCTGGTATGGGGATATTAAGTAATCAGGGCACTGTTAGTGGGGTGAATGTTTTAGGAATACTACCATCGCAGGAGATGCAGATATCTAAGCTTGATCAAAAAATGGTAAAAGGGCATTTAAATACCTTAATTGCAGGGCATTACAATATTATAATGGGACAAAAATTAGTAGATCAATTAGGCTTATCTATCGGAGATAAAGTCAACTTATTCACTCCTCAAGCTACAAAAACTCCTTTAGGAGTATTTCCTCAATTTCACCGTTTTACTGTTAATGGGATTTTTAGTGTAAAAGGAGGGTTCAGTTTTGATACGGGAATTGCTTACATTAATATGTTTGATGGCATGAAACTATTTCCTCAAGGAACAAGCGGATTACATATTAAAATAAGAAATATTTATCAAGCTGGAATCGTATCTAGGGAATTAAAAAATGTATTCTCTAATGGATTTATGGTAACAAACTGGATGGAGCAATTTAGTTCATTTTTTGATGCTGTTGCTATGGAAAAAACAATTACATTTGTTATTTTGTTATTGATTATTACAGTAGCTGTATTCAATTTAGTTTCAACACTTGTGATGGTTGTGAATGAAAAACAGGCAGATATCGCTATTCTTCGAACGTTAGGAGCAAATCCTCACACTATTATGCTTATTTTTATTATTCAAGGAGTCATCATCGGCTTAATTGGTACGCTGATTGGTGTGATTAGTGGAGTTATTTTATCGTTAAACGCAACGGCTATTGTTAATTTTATTCAAAATCTTTTTCATGTGCAATTTCTTAAGAGTTCAGTCTTTTTTGTTAATTTTCTTCCTTCTAAATTACAATGGTTAGATGTTTTGGATATCTCTATTATTGCTTTATTATTAAGTTTGATTGCAACTATTTACCCTGCCCTTATTACTTTGCGAACAGAGCCAGCAGAGGTACTACGATATGAATAAAGAAACATCTGTTATTCGCTGTGATAAATTAAGTAAGTTCTATGTTGAAGGAAAATTTCATTTCTCTATTTTGAATGAAGTTAATTTTTCTATTGCATTAGGGGAGCGTGTGACAATTGTTGGTGCTTCAGGATCAGGAAAATCTACTCTTTTACATTTATTAGGAGGTTTAGATAAACCAACGGCTGGGAAAATATGGATTGATAACAAAGATATTAATCACCTTACGGAGCGAGAAAAAGGTTTATTACGTAATAGGTATCTAGGATTTGTTTACCAATTTCATCATTTATTACCTGAATTTAATGTATTGGAAAATGTTTGTATTCCTTTACTGATTCGGGGGATGAAGCCTAAGCTTGCAAAGGAAAAAGCAATTTTTTATATTGAAAAAGTTGGATTAATTCATCGACAAAAGTATCGAGTTGGAGAATTATCGGGAGGGGAAAAGCAACGAATCGCTATTGCACGAGCATTGGTAACGGAACCTCGTTGCGTACTTGCAGATGAACCGACAGGTAATTTAGATGAAGAAACCGCTGAGCAAGTAACTAATTTAGCTTTACAACTAAATCGTTCTCTCAATATAAGTCTTATCATCGTGACACATAATCGTCTTTTAGCTGAAAAGATGGATCGGATATTTTTGTTAGAAAAAGGTCAACTCTATATTACAAAGAGAAATAATTAAAAAAGTCTAATTATTACCTTATCAATTGTTGTGAGGACAATAGATGCGCTATTTAGTATATACCAATTTTCCTTTTTTCCCTAATCTATTTTTAGATACATTAAATGAGTTTAAAGGAGTATCAAGAATTAATTCTTCAATCTTTTAGGATTTTCATATTAATTGAGTCGTATTTAATAATGCATTCATCCTACTTAAGGACGGGATTTGGAAAAATTATTTCAGTATCGTATATTAGTAAGATGACTTGATATTTTTGTTTAAACTCTTTTTTAAAGAAAAATACAGATAAAACAACATATTAAAAAGCGCTTAAGCTCTCGTTTGATTCGAGGATTGAGATATTTAGCATGAGAATCAAAGGAATTCAGTTAGAAACAGATTTTAGATACGCATAAAATGATCAAAATAAGCGCTTAGATAAAGTATCTATTCAAGGTGAGCAGGAAATTGTACTCGAAGATAAGCAGCTATACTAGCCGTTTCACTAATAAGTTATGCTAAATATTAATTACATTTTGTTTAATATTATTAATAAAGCGAATGAATGCTCTATGTTGTCGATCAACTGTTTCCGTATTGGATTTTACTGTCGCAAAATTGATTTAGCAAAAAGTAAGGGAGTTATCCTCGTCGATATGTAGAATTTGCCCATGATTTACATCATAAACTAATTTCTGCCTTTCATGTTGTGCTTTAAAGAGACGCGACAACGGGATTATTGTTTCATATAATTGACTCTCTCTCTATTCATCAGATTTGTTAGGTATAATCGATGAGATATAAAAGGTTTAGATATTATTGCATTGAAAACAGTGTATTATCTGTTGCTTATAACAAAATTAATTTACAGGGAATATAATTTCTTAAATTGGCTATAATGTAAAGAGAAAACTCTTATTATGCGTAGTTGTCTGTACTGGAGAGAAAAGGCCTTAATTTATTAGATCAGCCAGTGGTTGAATTATCAGTTGGCATCGTTATATCACCTGTAATGTTATATTTTTAACATAGAAGAGATAAATTGCGCTCAATCTTATACAAGATAGATGTTGTAAAGAATGAAAAGAGTTATCCAGAGGATCATTTTTACTTAACTTTAACTTTAAAAATAAAGCATAAGGATTACCAACAATTATTTAGGATTGTTGACAAGTTAACGGAGCATTAATTGATGAACATAGTAATTCTTGGAACTCAATGGGGAGATGAAGGCAAAGGTAAGATTGTCGATATGCTTACGGAAAAAGTCGCGGCAGTTATTCGTTTTCAAGGTGGTCATAACGCGGGGCATACCTTAATTATAAATGGCGAAAAGACAGTATTGCATTTAATTCCCTCCGGAATTTTACGGAAAGATGTGCTTTGTTTGATCGGAAATGGAGTTGTTTTATCTCCACCGGCATTTGTGAAAGAAATCCAGGAGCTAGAATCTAAAGGAATTCCAGTAACGGATCGGCTTAGAATCAGTTCATCTTGTAATTTGTTATTGCCTTATCATATCACACTCGATAGGGTACGTGAGACTGCATTAGGAAATAAAGCTATTGGGACAACTGGTCGAGGAATTGGACCTGCCTATGAGGATAAGGTAGCCCGTCGAGGTATTCGTGCAATGGATTTGTTACACTCTGATGTTTTGCTAGAAAAGGTAAAAAAAACCACTGCTTATTATAATTTTCAGTTAGAATATTATTCACAAAAACCTTTTGATTATATCCTTATTTACAATCAACTGATGGAAATCAGAGAGAAAATAAGGTTTCTAATCGGAGATGTAACTGCTTTATTATTTAAATTACGTCGAGAGAAAAAGAATATTATTTTTGAAGGAGCGCAAGGTTCGTTATTGGATATTGATCTTGGAACTTATCCGTATGTGACTTCTTCAAATACTACAGCAGGAGCGGCTGCTACAGGTAGCGGCTTTGGTCCTCTTTATTTTGATCAGATATTAGGAATTACTAAAGCTTATGTGACTCGAGTTGGTGCTGGACCTTTTCCTACAGAATTAAAAGATGCAGATGGAGAAGAAATGGCAAAACGGGGAAATGAATTCGGCTCGGTGACTGGTCGACCCAGACGCTGTGGCTGGTTTGACGTAATTATTATGCGCCGATCTATTCAAATAAATAGCTTGACAAGTATAGCGTTAACAAAATTGGATGTTCTAGATGGGTTTAAAATTATTCGATTATGTATAGGTTATCGCTGCAATGGAGAAGTGCTCGATGAGTCACCATTCGATCAATCACTATTAGAAACTTGCGAGCCTATTTATGAAGAAATGTCTGGATGGCAAACACCAACTTATGGGCTTACTAATTATAAGCAAATGCCTAAAGAAGCTTGTAACTATATTGCACGTATTGAAGCATTATTAGGGATCTCTATTACTATGATTTCTACAGGTCCAGAGCGTAGACATACTATTATACGTAAAAAATTTTTCAGGTAAGCACATCTTTTCTACCTCCTTTCAATGGATTTTAAGATAACGTAATATAAGGAAAAATAAAAATTTCTTCACTCTAAGAGAGGAGAAATTTTTATAAAATTAATTTGCTAGTAAACTAAGATAATGGTCAGTAAGTAGTGCTGCAAATAAAAGTATCAAATAAAAAATACTGTATCGAAAAACGCGTATAGGTATTTTTTGATTACTGCTTATACACAAACGAACTACCCAATAAATAAAGCCTATATTTAAAAGGCAAGCATTGGAAAAATAGATCCATCCGGACATTCCAATAATAAAAGGTAGTGAACTAATTATGGCAAGTAATAGCGTATAAATTAAAATATTTATTTTAGTATATGGAATACCATTGGTATTAGGTAGCATGGGAATGTTGGCTTTAGCATAATCGTCAATACGATAGATGGCAAGTGCCCAAAAATGTGGGGGAGTCCAAATGAATACAATCATCAGAAGAATTAAACTAGGAAAATTAATATGCCCTGTAACAGCTACCCATCCTAACAAAGGAGGGGTAGCACCTGCTAATCCTCCGATAACAATATTTTGCGGGGTAATGTGTTTTAAATAAAGCGTGTAAATACCCGCATAGCCAATAAGGGTAGCTAAGGTTAAAAGTGATGTAAATAGATTAGTGAAACTTATCAAAATTATCATAGACAGAACACATAAAATGTTAGCAAAAATCGTTGCATTTCGACAGCTAATTTTACCTTGCACAATAGGACGACGACTTGTTCGGTACATTAATCTATCAAGATGATGTTCTAAAATTTGGTTTAGTGCAGCTGCAGAAGAGGCAGCGAGCGCAATTCCTAAATTACCGAACAATAAGATACGCCAAGACACGATGCCAGGACTTGCTAGACACATACCAACTAAGGCGGTCAATATTATTAAGATAACGACGCGTGGTTTACACAATTGAAGGTAATCTCGCCAAGTAGCATTATTTTGAATAAACGGAGCAATTATGGTATGTGATTTCACTATGAGTCCATATTCTTAGATAATCTATAATGTCTTTGCAGTTTTTTTAATCTTTTATCAATTCGTCTTCGTTTTAGTGACGATAAATAGTCTAGAAAGATGATCCCATTTAAATGATCCAATTCGTGTTGAATACATTTCGCCATAAACCCATCTGTTTCAAACTCTAGTGAATTTCCATAACGATCTTGTGCACGTACTTTAATTTTAGCAGCACGAGTAACTTTTTCATAAGTACCGCCACCGACAGACATACAACCTTCTTCTTCCGTATGCTTTCCTATACGCTCAATAATTTCTGCGTTAACGAGACATAAAGGTTGATTTTTCTTCGAAGAGAAATCAATAACAGTGATATGCTGAGGATTCTTTAAATTTAGCTGTGTGGCAGCCAGAGCTGCACAATTTTCAGTGTTGTAATGAGTTAAGAACAATTCATTAATGATTTTTTGTAATTTATCATCAAAAGTTTCAACTCGTTGTGCTGCAGTTCTTAATCGTGTATTAGGATACTGTAAAATTTTGAGCATTCTATACCTTATGGATTTACCGAGGAGAGGATTTGAACCTCTACGGAGTTTACCTCCACAAACACCTGAAACTTGCGTGTCTACCAATTCCACCACCTCGGCATTCGACTTAAAACTCTATCTGCCGTGTTAAAAAATGTCAAATGAGGTAAATATTTTGTCGGAATTAGAAACACAAGAGCTTTAGGTTATAGCTATTTTATTCAAACATATTTAGATGAAACTTAGATTATTTAGTTCTAGATTGACCAGTCAATTTTCCCACGTCCCATTTTATATAATAATTTGTTAGCTTTGTAAAAATGTTGACAGCCAAAAAAACCTCGATTCGCTGAAAATGGGGAAGGGTGGGCGGCTTTTAAGATTCGATGACGGATATTAGTAATCAAGATAGATTTTTTTTGTGCATAAGATCCCCACAAAAGAAATACGATCCCTTGAGGGTGATCATTTAGACTAGCAATAACACGGTCTGTAAAGCGATGCCATCCAATGTGAGCATGGGATTGAGGTTTATTCGCTTCAACGGTTAGAGTTGTATTTAATAAAAGGACACCTTGTTTAGCCCATTTTTCTAAATTCCCTTGAGAAGGGATAGGAATATTTAAACATGAATGTAGTTCTTTGAAAATATTTTGGAGAGAAGGTGGAAAGACGACACCAGATCGCACAGAGAAAGCCAGCCCATGTGCTTGATTGGGTCCATGGTAGGGGTCTTGCCCTAAAATAACTACTTTCACTGCCTCATAGGGTGTGAATTTCAATGCATTAAAAATATCCTTTTGAAAAGGATAAATAACTTTTCTAGCTTTGCGTTCTTCTTTAATGAAATTTAAGACAATGTGAAAATAGGGTTTTTGCTTTTCTTGGCTTAGCACAGTTTTCCAAGTAATCGTTTTAGTCATAAATAATTTTTGATTAACTACTGATTAATGATAATGATAGGCTTTCTAAAGTTCGATTTCTCAATTTTTTTATGGAGGAACATGAGAATCACTAATTTTAACTAGTGATCTAATTTGTACTCGATAAATAGGAAATTGGTCGTAAATTATTTTTAAAATAAAAATAGGTTTTTTAATATAAGTGCTTAATTCTCTTTTTACGTGTTCAGTATAAATAGTCGTCTTCCGAAAAGCCCATAATTGTAAAAGTAACAGTAAATTCGAGAAATGAAGAGAATGCAACATATGATTTGGCAATTTTATGAACATTAGTGATCGATTAGGAGTGTGGTGATAAATATCGATTGCTTTGACTTCTACAAATGTAGTGCCTTTATCTACATAACCCAATTTTTTAGCTGCTGCATAGGATAAATCAATAATGCGATGAGGAGCAAATGGACCTCGGTCATTTATTTTAACAATGATAGAACGTCCGTTGCTCAAGTTAGTTACCTGTACAAAACAAGGAATAGGCAAAATGGGGCTTGCTCCAGTCATTGCTAACATATCATAAGGTTCACGTGTTGAAGTTAATTGTCCATGAAATTTAGTTCCATACCACGAGGCAATACCGCGTTGTATATACCCGTTCGTAGATTTTAAAACACGATAGCATTTTCCATTAACTACATAAGAGGAGGGGTTTCCATATTTGCTTCGCGGGAGAAGTTTAGGTTTTGCATTCGGGATTTTACTGACATCCACATAATATCGAGGTGGTCCATCTTTTATTTGAGAAGTGCACCCTGAAAAAAGAATAAGTAACGTGCTAATAAGAAATATAGTACCAGAACGAAATAAAAAGAGCTTCATGAAGGGCTTCATGGAAATTACGATCCTTCGGTTTTCGAATATAAATTGTTATACTTAATTTCAATATATCCTAACGAAGTTTAAATATTCTGCAATAAAAAATGATTAAAATATGAGTAAAAAAGAAATTGTCTATGGAATGCACGCTGTGCAAATTCTTCTCGACACTGCAGCGCATACTATTATTACTTTGTATGTGCAAAAAAACCGGGAAGATCAAAAACGGGTTCAAGCTCTTATCAAAATAGCAGAAAAATCGGGTGTAACCATTAAATATACTTTTAGTAGGGAATTAAATGTTTTAACTGGAGAAAATCATCAAGGAATAGTTGCCGAATATAAAAATTTCGAAAATTTTGATGAAAACACACTGCAAACTATGATAAAGAACCGAGAGACTCCAGCATTATTATTAATTCTCGACGGAGTGAAAGATCCGCATAATTTAGGTGCTTGCTTTCGAAGCGCAGAAGCCTTAGGTGCTCAGGCTGTGATTGTACCTAAAGATCGAGCAGTTGGAATCACACCTGTTGTCCATAAAGTAGCGTGCGGTGCAGTTGAGATTCTACCATTCATTCGAGTAACGAATCTATCACGTACCATTCGTTGGCTTCAAGAGCAAGGAATTTGGATTATTGGAACTGCGGTTGACGCAAGTTCGCATCTTCAGGATATTGATCTAACTGGGGACGTGGCTATTATTATGGGAAGCGAAGGCAAAGGAATGCGTCCTTTAACTAAGGAACGCTGTGATTTTTTAGCACAAATTCCTTTACAAGGTAGCATAGAAAGTTTAAATGTTTCTGTAGCATGTGGAATTTGCTTATACGAAGTCGAACGGCAACGGATGCTTATTAATCAAGTTATCAGATAAAAGTAATTCATAAATGGTGATTTCTTTTTTTAACCAATTAATTTTTAATCATTTTCATTTTTTCCTGGTAGATCTTTCTTTTTAGATGCGCTATCACTGCATACCCCAGCTCGTGGGGTATACTCTTTTCGCTCTGTTGACAACTAAAGCGTTGTAAATATTTTAATAAACTTTTAAAATGAGCATTAGTGAAGATCGTTCAATGCTGATTGCACTTCTTTGAGTTTTTTTATTTTAAAGGAAATTTTTTCTAATTCTTCTTTTGTTAGAGTATCTTCACAATAGTTATTTTGAAAATATTATCTCGAGTTATGTATCATGTAATTGCTGATCAAAGAGTAAAGTTTCTTATTGGCTTTTTATATCTTCGATGCATTTTTGATGGACTTTACGCTTTCTATTATTTTTGCTTATAGCATTTGCTATTCATTAAGCAAAATCTTGACGTGGTAGAGAAAAAATTCTGATTAATCATTATCATACTTCATCTCACCAATAAAAATATGTTGATATTTATTTTTGGCACTTTCTTCTTCTCACTCTAAGGTGGCGAGAGTGTGCCGCCGTCGGTCAATAACGGCTTCGGCTAATTTGCTGAATGCTGTCTTTGTAGTGTTCCAGGAAATACAAGCATCGGTGATACTTTGTCCGTACTTTAATATTTTACCAAATTCTAGAGCTTGTTTGCCTTCAACTAAATTACTTTCAATCATAGTACCAAAAATTGAAAAGCTTCCTTGATGAATCTGATCACAAATTGAATCTATAACTTGCATTTGTTTTTTATGATCTTTACCACTATTACCATGACTGCAATCGATCATTAGTGATGGAGTTAAACGAACCGATTTTAATCTCTTTATGGTTTTGCTAATTATTAATGGATCATAGTTGGTGCCTTGATTAGAACCACGCAAGATAATGTGACTGTCTTGATTACCCATTGTACTGATAATAGCAGCGATACCTTGCTCGGATACACTCAGAAAATGATGAGGATGATGAGCGGCGAGGATAGCATCAATAGCTACCTGGATGTTTCCTGTTGTGCCATTTTTAAAGCCAATAGGCATAGAGAGCCCTGAAGCAAGTTCTCGATGAATTTGACTTTCGGTAGTTCTGGCTCCAACGGCTGACCAGGTTGTTAAATCAGAGATATACTGAGGAATAATAGTATCTAAAAATTCGCTACCAGTTGGTACCCCTAACCGGTTAATGTCTAGTAGTAAACGTCGTGCGATCCGTAGGCCTTGATTAATTTGAAAACTGCCATCCAAGTGAGGATCATTTATTAAACCTTTCCATCCAATAGTAGTACGAGGTTTTTCGAAATAGACTCGCATGATAATAAATAATTCTCTTGAATATTCAGAAATACAGTTTTTAAGTCGGGAGGCGTATTGCAGGGCAGCCTGAGGATCGTGTATAGAACAAGGGCCAACCACGACCAGCAGTCGATCATCTTCTGCGTGGATAATTCTCTTTGTAGCTATTCGCGCTTGATTTATTCTAGAGGCCATTTCATCAGTTAAAGGTAATTCTTCAATAAGAAGCGCAGGAGGCATTAAGGGCCGTACGGTTTTTATTCTTAAGTTGTCTGTTTTTTGCATGGCTTTGATCTTTTATAAAGTCTTTTATTTTTAGTTTGAGTCAAGTCTGTTACTTAGTCGATTATAGTGAATTTGAAGCAAAAACAGATGTACAGTGCCTTTAAGCGCTAAACTAAAAATAAAAAAAGAGAAACAGCATACATCCTGATTATTTTCTCCTCTATCATTTTTGTCATTAAATTAACAAGAATTTTTTCAACCGCATAACATGCTAAAATCACTAAACTGGAATCCTCTTGGATCTCTACAGTATAACCAGTCTCGTACCAAATTACACGACTTTTACCAACTGCTTCAGTTCAGTGAAAACCATCTGTAAAGGTAGTATAATCTCTTATTCTAGTTTAGTTTTAAAAGTTTTATATCTCTTCCTACTAATTCACTAGATTTACACAATAGAAATTGTGTTATCTTATCCTTAGAAGTAGGGAGTTTATGCTTCACTTTTCATTAGATTCTAAATATAGGAAGGTAATCGTCTTTTTTATCAATTAGTTAATCCAACAGAAGTCGAAGCACGACTAATTTCTTCTATAGCAACCGTAATAAATAAAATATCCTACAATTAAAATATCCTGCAATGTAGACGCTTCTACGTTTTTCATCGATAGTAATTCCAAAGAAACCTAATTCATCCAATTTTGACCAAAGATCACAGGACAATTGATTGTCATATCTATTTTACTTACTCGAAGGAAATTTCTTGTTCAGAAAATTATTGTACTGCTTGACGTAATACGTAACCGTATCATTAAACTGGAAACTAGATCCATTTTAAACAGATATTCAAATCACATATCTGAAAAGTTCCTGATAAGTTCTGTTGTTCTAACTGTTCAGTATAGAAAATAATAATAATAAGAATTTTAAAAGATGCTTATTAATTCTTAAGTAGGTTCATTATCTTGTTGATTATAATCTATAATAAATGCATTTTTAATTTTATTAGCAAAGCTTTGTTGAGTTTCCTCTAGGAAGTACGTATATTCAGATTTCCTAAAGAGCAAAGAAGAAGTTTCAACTTCGCTCAAATCATAATTATAAGTTTTATGGGAATAAAATGACGGAATTCAAGTACGAGAGTTTCTCTATAAACTGAAAAAGAAAATAATACGATATGGATAAAAGAATTGACTGCATGATTTATAAATATTTACAATTTTTATTATTTCAATTCGATCCCGAACAAGCACATTATTTGACCTTAACTGCCTTGAAAACATTTTATCGTCCCTGGATGATCAAACGATATCTACAGCATTTTCCAAAAAAACCAGTCTCAGCATTTGGCTTGCAATTTCCAAACCCAGTTGGGCTTGCAGCAGGCTTGGATAAAAATGGTGATTACGTCGATGCATTACTTGGACTTGGCTTTGGTTTTATAGAAATAGGTGCTGTCACTCCAAAGCCTCAATTAGGCAATCCAAAACCTCGCTTATTGCGTTTACCAAAAGCCAAAGCATTAATTAACTGTTTAGGTTTTAATAATTTAGGTGTAGATTATTTCGTAGAACAACTTAAAAAGCGAAAAGTAAATGGTATTATTGGAGTAAATATTGGTAAAAATTTAACAACTTCTTTAGAGAATTCTTATGAGGATTATCGATATTGTTTCGAGAAAACATATCCATATGTGGATTATGTTACGATAAATGTATCTTCTCCTAATACACTTAACTTACGAGAATTACAATCTAAACAATACCTTGGAAAGTTACTACATCGGCTTAAAGAGGAACAGTGTCGATTAGAAGATCGATATCAAAGACATGTACCATTTTTTTTAAAAATATCGCCGGATTTAACTCCAAAACAATTGAAAGTGATTGCATTTTTATCTGTAGAACATCATCTAGAAGGCGTAATTGCTACGAACACGACTAACAATCTTCAAGAGATGAAAGAACCGATGTATACAAATATAAGAGGCGGGCTTAGTGGTAAACCGCTTTTCCTTAAAACACTTGCTATTATCAAACAATTCTACACGCTAGTGCAAGATGCTGTTCCAATTATTGGTGTAGGAGGAATTTTTTCTCCTGAAGACGCTGAAGCTTTTTTAAAATCAGGAGCTTGCTTAATTCAAATTTATACAGGTTTAATTTACGAAGGACCGAGGCTTATTAAATTAATTGTTAGTTCATTAAGTGAGTAGTAGTATGAGCTTTTCACTCTAAAAGTCTTTAAATCTTTAAAATACAGGGAATTTTAGTCAGAATGTTTAGAGATTCTGTTAACTGTGACCTGAATAAAAATTAACCGTCAATAGATCTAGGTTGTAGATGTAGCTTCGCCTTCGCTATAGTTGATAATTATCTTATTAAACGGAAAATAGCTTATTCAGAATCATAGATTATTTATTCATTAAATAATCAACCAATACTAATTAAATAACAGCAGAACATGGTTTGAGACTGACTGACTTTAACTTTTTTGATGACATGGGTTTTTATACAGTTGTTTTAGAATTTAATAAATTGGAGTTGACATTTTTCCATTATATAAAGCTATCTAACAGCTCCAATAACTTTCTTATATTGAATTTTTTTATTTTTTTTATAATGTATCATTATTTACGTTGGCCAGAGGCAGAATCGAACTGCCGACACAAGGATTTTCAGTCCTCTGCTCTACCGACTGAGCTATCTGGCCGGATGGAGCTGTGCCCTTTATAGTGCTCGAGCCCGCATTTTAAGTCAATATTATTTCTCAATTTTAAGTTTGTGATTTTCTTATACTCTTAGCTTTTTCTCTATTCTCATTATTGGTCTCCCGTTTACATCAGTTTAATCTGCTATAAATAGTAGACCAATCATTTCTTTAAAGATTAATCTTCTTCAGCAGAGGAGTAACCGGGCGGTTTCTCACTCCCTGTTCCAAATAAAAATTTTTCCATTTCTTGCTCAAGAAAACGACGAGCTTTTTGATCAATGAGATTCAAGCGATATTCATTAATCAACATAGTTTGATGAGACAGCCATACTTGCCAAGCTTGTGCAGAAATCTGATTGTAAATACGTTTCCCTAATTCTCCAGGATAAGGTTGGTAATTTAGAGCATCAGCCTCTTTACCTAATTTTTGACAGAAGATACGGCGAGTCATATTACTTATTGCTTTTTAATTGTTTAAGTAACCACGCTACTGGTGCAGCAATCCCCCCTGGTATAAGAGAATTCTCTTTATACCAAATTTGAGATTTACCTTCTATAAGTTGCAAAGCTTTCGCATGAGCTTGTAATAAAATTGGTTTGATTTCTAATTCAAAGTGACTAAATTTATGGAAAAAAGAGTTCCAATGTTCGAGCTTAATAATATCATCAATATTGAATTTTATCCAACACCAGTGTTTAACATTTACATTAATTGGACATTCGGGAAAACTCCATAATCCCCCCCATATACCTATTGGGGGCCGTTTTTCAAGAAGAATATGACCTTTAGGATTTTGCAGTAAAATCAAGTAAGTGCTTCTACGTGACCAGTTTTTTTTTATTTTTTTTATAGGAAATTCGGTTTGGCAAGTCTGTTGATAAGCAGAACAAGCATTTTTTAAAGGGCAAATGGGACACTTAGGTTTCATACGAGTACAAATTATGGCACCAATATCCATCATAGCTTGATTATAATTCCAACAGTTGTTTCGAGGGGTATATTTTTTTGCTAAATCCCATAGTAAATTTATCCCAGCTAATTGATTAATTGGAGTTTTTAAGGTATGGTAGCGAGCTAAGACTCGTTTTACATTACCATCTAGAATCACTGCGTATTGATGCATACCAAATGATAAAATAGCACCTGCCGTCGATTGACCAATTCCAGGTAATGTTACCAAACTTTCTATTGTTTCAGGAAATTGTCCTTGATATCTCTCATAAATGATTTGAGCAGTACGATGAAGATTGCGAGCACGAGCATAGTATCCCAAACCTGACCAATAAATGAGAACCTCATCAATGTTTGCTAAAGCTAAAAGTTCAAGGGTTGGAAATCGCTGCATAAAACGCTCAAAGTAAGGAATCACTGTCGTAACTTGTGTTTGTTGCAACATGATCTCAGAAATCCAAACTCGATAAGGAGTTATCTTTCTTTGCCAAGGAAGACTGTGGCGGCCATAACGTTTAAACCAACGCAAAACTGCCCACGCAAATTGTTGGGAATCCATTGTGCTATAAATTTTTGATGAACTTATTTAAATTTAATTTATTGACGGTTTCATCTGCATATGATTGCACTTTTTTTTAATTTCATTAGTTTTATGTTAATAAATTTTACTAACCTCGATGCTGAGCAAACTAAACGCGCTTCTCATAAAGATAGATACTTCAACTGATTTTTTCATCTATTTTCACACGTAGCTACTACTAGCTTTTAACCGATATTATTAGTTAAATTTATAAGGCTCAGACTAGTTGTTGTCAATTAGTTTTTGTTTTATTTTAAAATTGTTATTTTATCTGAATCATTTTTAATGATGCGTGAGTTAATATTTATTTTTTTTACTTTATATGCATATTTCCATTTAATTAAATACTAACAATTATTTAATAGAGAGTCTGTTATTGATTATTAATTTAAATTTTCAAATAAATTAGTACTAAACTGAATCAGTATTTTATCAATTTTTGTTGAGTTTTTTATTTAAATAAAATCTTTGAGGATTAATTTAACCTTATCTAATTGAGATCTACTTTTCATTAGAAGTGATAAAATGTAGTATTTGTATCAAAAAGGGCTTTTTTTCTTTTTTTATAGATGAAGATCTGCATTTTTGTACCGTTTTGGCTAATTACCCCTATTAGCAAAATAATAATGGAGTGAACAATTATTGTTTTCATAATGAATCAAAACGTTGTCTAGAATTTTTAGGAAGTTACACAGCCTATCTCATTTGATAATAATAATATAAACAGAAGATTAGAACTGAGCCTACACTTTTTTAAGCCTACATTTTCAAAAGATTAGGAAGCTTATATTTCACCATCGAACTATACACCAAAAAAACTATATAACATTAGGAATTTTCAGATAATAAACTCTGAACTTAATTTTCTATAGGCTATTGGCATAAAATATAAAATACTTAACTTGAGTGAAACACTGGGATCCAAATCAGTGAATACTACAATCATTAAAATGACTATTCACATTTTTGTTTGTCACATGGTCTAAACACGGAATCAATTTTTTTTTATTTTTTTTAGAAATAAATTTATTTAAAAAAATTTTTAACATGCAAAAAATGACCTACTATTTCAAATAGGTATAGACTTTCTGGTAGTTTTTTAATAATTATTTCAATAATTGAAAGTAGAGCAAACTTGGTCTTTGCCGATAGGCTAAAGCAGCAGATTAATAACCTTTGAACCAATTTTAAAAATTATATTTTTCATGTTTAATAAAAGTTTCTGATTATTAAAACATCTATTTTTAAATAATTATTCTTGATAGTATTTTCTACTTCTTCTTGTTTTATTCTCATTCGTACTGACTAACCTTATATATTCATCTTTTCTAAAGCCTTTTGAATATAAACTAACCTTGACGTTAATTAAGAGTAGCGCTATGGTTAAAGTTCCTCAGATAAGATGAGAAAAGATCAGGAAGATGAGAATGAAGCAGTGGTTTCTTTAATTTTTTTGATTTTAATGTGAAAATTGGGTCGTTAGCTCAGTTGGTAGAGCAGCTGACTCTTAATCAGTAGGTCCACGGTTCGAATCCGTGACGGCCCATCTTTTTTGTATGTTCAAACTTGTATTTTGAACATACAAAACGATCCGTGATACGTCATTAACAATAATGGTTCAGCATTATTGTTCACCCCTGATTTCTTGAATATCTTGATTCGATAGTTGAGTTTCTTGTAATGTATGAAACTTAAATAATATATGAAAGAGGATTGTAATTTTCAGATTTGAAAGAATTTAAAAAATATTAACCAGGATAATTAGGAAGTTGTTTTAGATATTATTAAAAGAGAGATTTTAATAATGATAATGACTTATATTAATTTCTTTTATCCTGTCTTAGACATATAAATCACTTAATACCTATGTAGATGTAAAGTTCAAAAGATGATTTGGATTTTCATTTTCGAATTTTCGCTACAGTATTTTATCTATCTTAACTTCAACGTTACTTTTATTGCTAAATATCTAACAAAAGCTAATGCCTCACGATGCGTTGTTTTTATCTACAGTTAAAACTGATACCATGAAAAATATCATGCCTTGCTTTTTTATTTACATCATTAAATCAAGATTAGAAAGTGCGAGGATACCTGTATCCAATACTGAGATATAAATCAAAAGGATCTTAGTGAATCAAGTGTTAATAAAAACTTCCGTATACTTAAATCAAAACCGTATATTTTGCTCTGAATAAATAAACCATGCTGATTACGACAATAAGATGAAAGTAAAAACTGACTTAAATAAGTTTCAAAACGATCTTGTATGAAATGATTTGTCTATTCCTTAGTCACTATTTTCCGTCATTGAATCTTTTGGTTGCCCTAAAATCACTAAACCAGACATTAGAGAAAATCCATAAAGCAAGGGATATTTTATTTGACATTGTGATTAATCTGATATATTGATAGGCGGAAAATATTGGGATATGAATAAGTTTTATATGCAAAATGAGATTTCAAACTATTGCTTCCATTTCTGAAAGCAGGCCAGTACAGCCTGTTTTTGCTTTTAGGCCCGCTGCTCTAAGACGCGCGGTTGATTTCTTCCGCACACAATTTAAAGGACAAATCTTGTATGCGGTAAAAACAAACCCTGAAAAACATGTGATTCAATCAATTTATACTCATGGTATAACCGCGTTCGATGTAGCTTCTTATGAAGAAATTCGTATTATCAAAGAATACGTACCATCAGCGGAACTGTATTTTATGCATCCTGTGAAATCGCCTTATGCCATTTACGAAGCTTATTTTAATTATGGTGTTCGTCATTTTTCTCTTGATTGCTTAGACGAGCTAGCTAAGATCTTACATTGTACTGAAAATGCTCAAGACCTTTGCTTGCATTTACGTCTTGCTATTCCGAATACGTTTGCTGAATTTAATTTAGCAGAAAAATTTGGAATTAATCTACATGAAGCTCCTAATCTACTAAAAACTATACGAAAGGTAGCTCATAAATTAGGTGTTACATTTCATGTAGGTTCGCAATGTATGCACCCTGATGCTTATCGAATTGCCATTAGAATGGCTGATAAAGTGATCAATGAAGCGTGTGTAGCAATTGAATATTTCGATGTAGGTGGAGGTTTTCCTTCTATTTACCCAGGTATGATTCCACCGATGTTACATATCTACTTTGAGGTAATCCATACCGAATTTGAGAAAATAACAAAAAAACAACCCCATATGGAACTGCTTTGCGAGCCAGGTCGGTCATTAGTAGCAGAAAGTACATCTGTAGTAGTAAATGTCGAGCTACGAAAAGATAATGTGCTCTACATTAATGATGGTACTTATGGAAGTCTTTTTGACGCTGGTATTCCACATTTTATTTTTCCTGTGCATTTACTACGCTCAAATCGTTCTATGAGTAAAGATCTTTCTATGGATGAAGATCTTTTGCCCTTTAGTTTTTATGGCCCAACCTGTGATTCCTTAGATTACATGAAAGGTCCTTTCTATCTTCCTAATGACATTCGAGAAGGTGATTACATTGAAATCGGTCAGATGGGTGCTTACGGACAAACTTTATCTACTAAATTTAATGGATTTAAGCAAAAAGAAGGCGTTGTCATAGTTTCGGACGAGCCTCTTATGACAATGTATTCTAACGACTATATCACACAAGAACCCCTTGAAGTCATTGCTGCTTAATTTTCATTAACTCATGAGGAAACTTTAATGAAAAATCAAACCTTACCCACATCTTTTTTGAAAAAAAAATTGTTACAACAAGCAATTAAGCACATTGATATTACCCAATTTGATGCTTGTCCAATTATTGATGCCATGGATCGTATGTCATTTACTTCTCGTGATCTCGCAAGGGCAACGCAGATTTTCAATCGAATGCTTCAAGATAAAGAATGTACCATTATTTTAACTATTTCTGGATCAACCTCGGCTGGAGGTTGTATGAAATTATATGCCGATTTGGTGAAATATAATATGGTAGACGTCATTGTAGCAACTGGTGCTAGCATTGTAGATATGGATTTTTTTGAAGCTTTAGGTTTTCACCATTACCGAGGCACAGCAGCAGTGAGTGATCGGCAATTGCGCGATTTATACATCGATCGAATTTACGATACTTATATAGACGAAGAAGATCTACAACAATGTGATCATACCATTTTTAAAATTGCTAACAGTCTTGAGCCACGCCCCCATAGCTCGCGTGAATTTATTCGAGCTATGGGGGCTTTTTTACGAGAAGAAAATAGCAAAAAAGAAGACTCATTAGTCCAGCTAGCACATGAACATGATGTACCTATCTTCTGCCCTGCTTTTACTGACTCTTCAGCAGGTTTTGGATTGGTACTCCACCAAGTAAAGAGTCCCGCTAAACATTTAACTATCGATTCTATTTGTGATTTTCGTGAGCTAACAGAAATTAAAATGCAAGCTGGGATAACGGGATTATTGATGATCGGTGGAGGAGTTCCAAAAAATTTCGTTCAAGATACGGTAGTTTGTGCAAAGATTATTGGAAAATCAGTGGATGCACATAAATACGCTGTTCAAATCACCGTAGCAGATGTGCGTGATGGATCCTGTTCCAGTTCAACGCTTAAAGAAGCCTGTTCGTGGGGCAAGGTAGATACTGCCTATGAGCAAATGGTTTATGCAGAAGCTACGTCCGTATTACCGTTATTAGCAAGCGATGCGTACCACCGGGGTTTTTGGAAAGATCGGTCGCGCCGACAATACGCTCGGTTATTTATCAAGGCATCCAAGGTAAAGTAATGAAGTGTCTTTTCTCTAAAGAAGCTTTTTTAGGTTTGAAGCCACAGGATGCTGTGAGTTATGAAAACGCGAAAGCTGTGATAATCCCATTTGGACTTGAGCATTCTGTGAGTTATGTTGGAGGTACTTCTAAAGGACCTGCTGCTATGATTCAAGCTTCGCACGAAGTTGAATTATTTGACGAAACCCTTTGGTACGAACCTTATCGTGATATTGGTATTGTGACTCTAAAAGAACCCAAGATTAGAAATAACATACTTAAAGCGTTGCAGCAATTAGAGGAATTAGTAGAACGTGTTATGGAAGATAAAAAATTCCCTTTTGTTTTTGGAGGAGAACATTCTATTACCGCTGGTTCTATCCGCCCTTTTGTTAAAAGATATTCTAATTTAGCAGTTCTGCATTTCGATGCGCATGCAGATTTGCGTAATGGGTATCACGGGGAACATTTTTCTCATGCTTCGGTAATTCGACGCTGTTTAGATCACTCAAATATTGAAGTTGTTTCGGTTGGTATTCGAAATATTTCTATGGAGGAAATTTCTTTTTTTGAAGCTAATAAAAGTCGAATTCATATTTATTGGGCAAAAGATAAAAAAAGTTGGGATATTAAAAAAATTGTCGATCTTTTAAAAAACCGCCTCATTTATTTAACATTTGATGTAGATGGATTTGATGCCAGTTTAATGCCTGCTACCGGTACTCCTGAACCAGGGGGATTATCTTGGAATGATGCGATCGAAATTATTTCTGCAGTAAGTGAAATAGGTACTATTGTAGGTGCTGATATTAATGAGCTATCACCTATTCCTGGTTTTCACAGCTGTAATTTTTTAGCTGCTAAACTAGCTTATAAAATTCTTTCTTTAGCCTTTCATTGATGGCATTTTTATTATTTTTGTTAACATAGTAAAGTACGTGTATTTATTCAGGAAGATCTGCTAGGAATTCAACTCCACGTACTTAAATACTCATATTGCAATATCTATCTATAAATAATGATCATAGTATCAGCAATGCCAGTATGTTGTAATTTTTTTATTTTTAATTGAGTTTTGCTAAAAAAGCTTTTTTGACTAAAATTTCAATATTAATACTAAAGAAATTGAAAGAATAGGGGGAAAATGAGCTCGTGAATCAATGTGGATAGGCACTTAATATAAGTCTAGTAGTGCAACCGGTTTATTAATAGGTACAAGAGACTTCTAAACTGACTAGTAACTGGAACTGAAACTAACTTATTGTAGTTAAAAGTTTCTTATTACGTTTCAATAAAAGACATTTTACATAAATTTCTAATATCATCATTAAAATTAGTGAATTCTTATCCGATCCCAATTAATTACTTTAAGCATGAACATCTTGCATAAGAAGTAATTGAAACGATCAAAGGTTTAGTTTAGACAAAAACGTAGGAAAAGTTTTTAATAAAAAAATCGTAAGCATCGGTGCAGTTTAGTTAACCTACAGAAACAAAAATGATATTGGTAAAATCCAAAAAATATTAATGCAACTATGATCTCTATGAAAAAGTCTATGTCATAATACTAAAATAGTAAATAATTACTAAAATAGCATATCAATTCAATACCATGTTAGTCAGCATTAGATTAACTGAGTATTAATTTGATATTACAAAGAAAAGTGTAGAATCGGCGGTGAAATGCTCACTCTTTAAAAAGAGCATCAAATAGATGCTGGATATAAGGACTCTATCAAAAGCTAATGATTTACTTTTATATGGAAAACAGATCATCTGATTTTCTTCTTAATATTCATTTTTAGTGAATTGACAAGGTTTCCAACGATAAAAAAGGTTACTAGAAGTTCAAATAGTCTTGCTATTTTTTTCAAATGTTGAGTAAGCAGCTCTTCACATCTGCTAAGTGAACCGCTTCCAAATATCATTGCCAGAGGTTCTATTCAACGATTTAAATATTATTAAAGATAAAGGTAGATTTTGAAAGCAATAATTGGGTACTTGAACGATATGCGATCTTATAGATTCACACCAAGCGAAAAAATGTATGTATGGTCTTTAAAACCCTTGATAAAACATAATACTTTTTTCTAATTACTTTTGGAGAAGGTTTTCATAATTTTCATCACCAGTTTCCAATTGATTATCGCAATGGAATTCGCTTTTTTCATTTTGATCCCACCAAGTGGATGATTTATTTATTATCTCTCTTTGGTCTTGCATTTGATCTAAAACGTGTAGAATGCCGTCGAGTAATTAAATACCGACATATTATTTTAAACTAGCGGATTTTTACCATGACTGCTCTGATACAGATATATCTCGATTTTATGGAAAAGTTAATATACTATCCTGATTCATTTCTTACTTAAACGTGCAACTCGCATGGCTCAAAACTTAAGATATCTTAACCGGCCTGTATATCTGATATGATATTAAAAAATAAACTGTGATTTCTAAGAATCTGAGCAAAAAAGCGTTATAACAAAGATAGAATTAAACTCACAACAGCAATGTCAACCTTAAGTGCCAAACAATTAAAAAAAAAATACAAGTCTCACCAGGTAGTAAAAAATGTTTCACTATCCATTAGTCATGAGATTGTAGGACTTTTAGGTCCAAATGGGGCAGGTAAAACGACCAGTTTTTATATGATGGTAGGCTTAGTTACCCCGGACAGTGGAGAGGTTTTTTTAGATCAGAAAAATATTAGTCTCTATCCTATGCATAAACGTGCTCGATTAGGAATCGGTTATTTACCTCAAGAAACTTCTATATTCAGAAAATTGTCCGTATTTCATAATATCATGGCTATACTCGAGCTACGCAAAGATTTATCAAAACAGCAATGTAAGGAAAGATGTAATTCTTTGCTCCAAGAATTCCATATCGATCATTTACGATATATTCCGGGATACAAATTATCGGGTGGAGAAAAACGTCGTGTAGAAATCGCGCGTGCTTTAACTATGGATCCTAAATTTATTTTACTTGACGAACCTTTTGCTGGTATTGATCCAATTTCCATTATTGATATTAAAAGAATTATTATTCATTTGCGAAAACGAGGGATTGGGATTTTAATTACGGATCATAACGTTCGTGAAACTCTGGATATTTGCGAGCGTGCTTATATTCTTAATGAAGGAAATATTATCGCTACGGGCACGCCTAAGGAAATATTGGGCAATCAAAATGTACGTGAGGTTTATTTAGGAAATGAATTCACTTTATAGAAAGAGTGATCTAAGCATCCTAATAAATTTTAAAAAATTGAGATATTATAAATATATAAGAGAAGGGAGAACATTGTGAGAATGCAAATAACAAATAAAGGATTAGATGTTTCATCTGCTTTATGTGAAAGATTAAAACGCTTACAATTCCTATTTTGATGAAATGGCTAATCTCATATCAATTTCATGTAAACAAAATTTGCCAAATTGCGGACCGATAACCTCCAACTATTGGGCAGTACGATCAACGCTCAGATAGAAGTTTAGGGATGTGTATAAAACTGTGAATCTTTAGTAATTCAGAAGTTTTAAACACAAACGGAAAAATATAAAATTAAAAAGGTGTCCACTGATAATGTTACCCTTGTCTAAGCCTGAAAATAACTTTTGGACTTTACAACCTCATATCACCTTGCATGCTAATTTTCTTATTATTGAAAAATTAGGTGTCTTAATTATGGGTAAGCCATCTATTGGAAAAAGCGAATTAACCCTTGCTTTGCTAGATCGAGGATATCAAATGGTTTGTGATGATGTGGTTGATATTACCTGTAAAAACAATCAATTAATTGGCAGATGCCCAGATGTTGCTTATGGGTATATTTTAATTTCGGATATTGGAATGGTCAATGTACCTAAACTCTTTGGGTTTGATGCTGTTGTGGCTCAATATGAAATTAATTTAATAATTAAATTAATTAAATGTGAGGAGAAACTTGTGACTATAGACCCTCTTAATCCTACCTTTCAAGAAGATATGATTTTAGGAATAATTATTCCTAAAATCATATTTCCTGTTTATGCAGGAAGAAATTTACCTCTTCTGGTCGAAACACTCATACGCAACCAAATGTTGAAAAAGGAAGCGTTTCAAAAAACGAGAAAAATTAAATGATTCGAAAAAAGCTAAAAATTACTAATAAATTAGGCTTACATGCTCGGGCAGCCATAAAACTCACTAATCTTGCCTCTCGCTACCAAAGCGAAATCTTAGTACGTTATAAAAACAGCGAAGTAAACGCTAAAAGCCTCATGTGTCTCATGGTTCTTGCTGTTAACTGTGATTCCGAAATCGAGCTCATCGTCACTGGTGATGATGAGAAAGAAGCTGTAGCAGCAATTGAAGAATTAATTCATAATAAATTCAGTGAAGAAGAGTAAAATCTCTACCTTTTTCTCTTAAAAAAGGAAATGGATTTTTTACCCCTAATAAGAGAAAAAATCATCATTTTCAGGATAAAACTTAAAGGGAGAGTCTGTGAGTTTATCTAAGAAATGTCTTGTTGTTACTTACCTGCAACCATCATTTGCTTTATTAATATCGATCCAGTCTTGATATTACTACGAAAATCAATATCGTTAGCCACTACTTGGACTTGTTTAAATATTTCTTTTAAATTACCTGAAATTGTAATTTCTTCGACTGGATATTGAATTTCACCGTTCTCAACCCAATATCCAAAAGCACCTCTAGAATAATCTCCCGTTAATAAATTAACACCTTGACCTATTAACTCAGTAACAAATAAGCCTGTTTTCATTTCTTTAAATAGATCAATTAAGTTCTTATCATTACTAGTGGTTATAAATAAATTAAAAACACCACCTGTATTTCCTGTAGTTTTCATTCCTAATTTTCTTGCAGAGTATGTACTTAAGATATAATTAGTTAATATCCCATTTTCTATATAATTTATTTTTTGAGTTCTAACGCCATTTGCATCAAAAGGTGCGCTACCAATTGCGCCTAGCAAATGCGGTTTCTGATAAATAGTAGTAAATTTAGGAAAGACTTGTTGATGCAAATGGTTACACAAAAAAGAAGCTTCACGGTATAGATTATTACCTTGAATAGCATACATAAATGACTGCAATAATCCTTTTGCCACTGGTGCATGAAAAACAATAGGACAACGACGTGTTGTTATTTTTTTAGCTCCTAATCGACAAATTGTCTTTTCTGCTACTTGTTGAGCAATAAGATCAATTGGTAGTAATTTTTTTGGACTACGTGCCACAGTATAATCATGATCACTCTGCATTTGGTCGTTTTGTTCAGCAACCACACTACAGCTTATACTATGGATCGTGGAAGGATAGTAGCCTAAAAATCCTTGAGAATTTGCATAAATTTTAAAAGAACTATACGTATTTACTGTAGCGCCATCAGAATTTTTGATTCGCGGATCATATTTTCGAGCAGACGTTTCACATTCTATAGCAAGCCTGATAGCCTCTTGAATGGTAATAGACCATGGATAGAAAAGTTCTAAATCAGGATAATCAATTGCCATTTCTGATGCATCTGCTAATCCGGCACAAGGGTCTTCTTGAGTAAACTGAGAAATAGTATAAGCTTTATCAAAAGCTGTTTTCATCGCTTCATAAGATAAATCAGAAGTGCTTGCGCTGCCGGTGCGTTGTTGATGATAAACTGTAATATTTAGAGCGTTCTTATGATGATGCTTAATAGTTTCCATAGTCCCTAAACGAACTCCTGCTGAAAAACCTGTTTCTACATCGACACTAATTTCGATTTGATTCACTTGCTTTTTTGCACGATCTAAAAGATATAGGATGCTAGATTTTAATTTTTCCCGATTATTTTTCATAGAACTAAATAATAATTAATGCGTTCGATTCCAGCGATCTTCCTTACGGGGTTTGCTTGATGTTTTTAACGCAGAAGCTCTAATAGGAGCCTCTACTTCTGGCATATGAGTCAAGGCTAATTCAAATACTTGATCAATCCATTTTACAGGATGAATTTTTAGACCGTTGGTAACAATTGATGGGATCTCTTTTAAATCTCGTTTATTGTCCTTAGGAATGATCACATCTTTTATGTTGCCTCGTAATGCAGCTAACAATTTTTCTTTTAGACCTCCAATCGGAAGTACTTCACCACGTAAAGTAATCTCACCCGTCATAGCGATATCGGCTCGCACAGGAATTCGCGTAATTGCTGAAACTAAAGCTGTACACATTCCAATACCAGCACTTGGGCCATCTTTTGGCGTGGCGCCTTGGGGAACGTGAATGTGAAAATCATGTAGTTGAAAATAATCATCCGAAATACTCAACCCTGTCGAGCGACTACGTACCACTGTAGTAGCTGCATGAATTGATTCTTGCATGATATTTCCCAAGCACCCAGTATGTAGGAATTTACCTTTTCCAGGCATTATTTGAGCCTCAATTGTTAAAAGCTCACCTCCAACTTCCGTCCAAGCTAAACCCGTTACTTGCCCAATTTGATCTTTCTCTTCAGCCAGTCCAAAACGATAACGCTTTACGCCTAAATACTTTTCTAAATTACGGACAGTTATTTGATGCTGCTTAGTCAACTTTTCTTTCTTAACCCGTTTTATCTTTTCTTGCGCTGTTAAAATTTCTTTAACAACTTTTCGACACAATTTTGCGATTTCTCTTTCCAGAGATCGAACCCCGGCTTCTCGTGTGTAATAACGAATCATTTCATAAATCACATCATTAGAAATAAGTATTTCTTTTTCTTTTAATCCATTTAAATGAAGCTGACGTGGAATCAAATAGCGTTTAGCAATATTCAATTTTTCTTCTTCTGTATATCCGGCCAATCGAATAATTTCCATTCTGTCTAATAACGGTATGGGAATATTAAGAGAATTTGCTGTAGCAATGAACATAACATCAGAAAGATCATAATCTACTTCTAAGTAATGATCGTTGAAGGAATGGTTTTGTTCTGGATCCAACGCTTCTAAAAGAGCTGCAGCGGGATCACCTCTAAAATCTGCTGCCATTTTGTCAACTTCATCCAGCATAAAGAGCGGATTACGAACATTGGCTTTTGCCATCTTTTGAATAATTTTTCCAGGAAGAGCACCAATATAAGTTCGACGATGACCTCGGATTTCAGCTTCATCCCGAATACCCCCCAAGGAAATACGAACAAATTTTCGTCCTGTCACATTCGCAATTGATTGTCCTAACGAGGTTTTTCCTACTCCAGGTGGCCCTACTAAGCACAAAATAGGTCCTTTTAATTTTCGTACGCGTTGTTGTACCGCTAAATATTCCAGAATTCGTTGTTTTACTTCTTCTAACCCATAATGATCTACTTCTAAAATTTCTTCAGCAAGCTTCAGATCTTTACTGATTTTAACGCGCTTTTTCCAGGGAACCTGAATCAGCCAGTCTAAATAATTGCGGCTAACCGTTGCTTCTGCTGACATTGGCGGCATCATTTTTAATTTATTCAATTCAGCCAATGCCTTTTCTTTGGCTTCTAAAGGCATACCAGCTTTTTCGATTTTTTTGAGTAATTGATGTTGCTCATCAATAGGGCCACCTTCTTCTAATTCACCTAACTCTTGTTGAATAGCTTTCATTTTTTCACTTAGATAATACTGACGCTGACTTTTTTCTACCTGTTGATGAATCCGACCCTGCACTCGTTTTTCAACCTCAACTAAATCTACTTCTTGCGCCAAAATTTTTTGTAAAACCTCTAATCGTTCCTTAATAGGGACGATTATAAGAATCTTTTGACGGGAATCTAATTTAATTGTCATATGGGCTGCAACGCTATCAGCTAAACGTCCAGGATCATCAATACTCGCTAAAGAGGGTAAAAGCTCCGATGGAATTCTTTTATTTATTTTTACTAATTTCTCAAATTGATCAAGAACAGAGCGAACTAACACTTGCACCTCAGTTTTATCTCCTCTTTCTTCTTCCTGTAAGAGTTCAATTTCTGCTTGCAGATAATTTTCTTTTTTTTCTAAATGAATTAGTTTAGCTCGTGCTAGGCCTTCCACTAATACTTTAACAGTACCATCCGGCAATCGTAACAATTGTAAAACGGTAGCGATTGTCCCAATTTCATAAAGATCTTTTTTTCCTGGTAAATCATTATTGGCATCTTTTTGCGCGACAAGAAAAACTTGCTTATCTTGCGACATGGCTATTTCTAGTGCTTTGACTGATTCAGATCGACCTACAAATAAAGGAATTACCATATATGGGAATACCACCACATCTCGTAATGGTAGTAATGGTAATTCCAATTTTTTGTGTGTTTCTGTCATATTATAATATCCCCTGTTTATTATTTTTGAGCTACCTTACGAGAAATGCTCGCCTTATCATAGTCATAAATAAATAATGGTGGTGAAGTTTGATTAATAACACCTGCATCGATTATTACTTTCTTCAAACCAACAATGGTTGGAAGTTCATACATTAAATCCATTAAAGTGTGCTCAACAATGGAGCGCAATCCACGCGCTCCCGTCTTTCGTTGAATTGCTCGCTTGGCAATCTGACATAACGCATCTTCCTGAAAATCAATTTCTACGCCTTCTAATTCAAATAATTTACGATACTGCTTAGTTAATGCGTTTTTCGGTTCTGTTAAAATGCGCATCAAGGCATCTTCATCTAATTCCTCCAAAGTAGCGATAACGGGCAATCGCCCAACAAATTCCGGAATCAAGCCAAATTTAATTAAATCTTCCGGTTCCGTTTTTTTAATTAATTCTGAGGCAGTTACAGAAATATCTTTGCAGTGCACTTCTGCAGAAAAACCAACACCACTCTGATCAGTGCGATACTGAATAATTTTATGCAAATCAGCAAATGCTCCACCACAAATAAACAAAATGTCGGATGTATCCACCTGTAAGTATTCTTGCTGTGGATGTTTTCGTCCGCCTTGTGGCGGAACTGAAGCAACCGTACCTTCGATTAATTTCAATAAAGCTTGCTGAACTCCTTCACCTGAAACATCACGGGTCAATGACGGGCTATCTGTTTTACGAGAAATTTTGTCGATTTCATCAATATAGATGATCCCGGTTTTTACTTTTTCAACATCATAATTGCATTTTTGCAATAATTTTTGAACAATATTTTCGACGTCTTCACCAACATATCCTGCTTCTGTCAATGTAGTTGCATCCGCAATGGCAAATGGGACGTCTAATATTTTAGCTAATGTTTGCGCTAATAAAGTCTTTCCTGAGCCTGTTGGACCAATTAAAAGAATATTGCTTTTACTAATTTCAACACCATCGTTCTTTTTATTATGTGATCCCAATCGTTTATAATGATTATACACAGCGACAGATAACACTTTCTTGGCAAAGTCTTGACCAATGACGTATTCATTCAATAATTGATCAATTTCCGACGGTGTTGGAAGTTTTTTTTGAACCTCAACAGCTCGAGTAATTTCTTCTTCACGAATAATATCATTACATAAATCTACACATTCGTTACATACAAAAACACCTGGACCTGCAATTAACTTGCGAACTTGATGCTGACTTTTACCACAGAACGAACAATACAAAACTTGTAGTTTTTCTTCACTCATTTATTTACCCCACTACCCCATTCTGAGAATGGGGATCAAAATTACTTATTTCAATGTTAGGTTCGTTCCGTAACTATCGAATCAATTAAACCGTATTCCAAAGCTTCTTCCGGCGTTAAGAAATAATCACGATTGGTGTCTTTTTCAACTTGCTCGAAACTTTTTCCTGTATGTTTTGCCAAAATTTTCGTCAGCTGATCACTTACTTGCTTTGTTTGTTTGGCATGAATTTGAATGTCAGTACTCTGGCCTTGATACCCTCCTAATACTTGGTGAATCATCACTGTAGAATGTAGAAGACATTGCCTTTTGCCATGAGTTCCTGCTGCAAGCAGTAAAGCACCAGCACTAGCGGCTTGTCCAAAGCATAAAGTACGTACATCAGGCTTTACAAATTGCATAGTGTCATAAATTGCCATTGCTGAACTCACAGATCCTCCAGGAGAATTTATATAAAGATTAATTTCCTTCGAAGGATTCTCCGATTCTAAAAAAAGTATTTGTGCGATAGCTAAATTGGCCATATGATCTTCAATCTGGCCAATTAGAAAAATAATGCGCTCCTTCAGAAGACGCGAATAGATATCGTAAGCGCGTTCACCTCTTGAGGTCTGCTCAACCACTATGGGAATTAAGATACTCATTATCGACTACCCTTTTTATTTTCTTATTGGGCTGTTTCTTCTTTTATTCCTCAGTTTCAAGCTGGTTCAATAAATTTCAAGCTCGTTCAACAACATTATTTACTTACTTAATCTTCAAGAACTAACGATTCAATTTTGATAAACATTTTTCTATTACTATAATACCAGGAAACCAATTGTTCGGGTTTTGGATAGCAGCCACTGTTTCCTTAATTTTGCAGATTTTTCCTAGCATGCTTGTGTTTAATTATTTCAGAAAGTAATAAATCTAATACGACGTGTTTTTTACCTGTTCAAGATTAGAGTCCCTCATTGCAGTTTAACTTACTATCTTTGTTAATCTTACCCGTTTGGCTTGCGACTTGTTGATGAGTCATATTTTGGGTGCATTTAATTTCCATATTTTCCAAAGGCTCAGGCATTTTAATAAGATTCTATTCAATTAATTTATCCAAATGAATTAGTTTCAGATTATTTTTGCTACATAGCAATAAACTTTTTTTCTATATCTCCTTTTACTTTAGTTCGTAAGGTTTCTATGTCTTTTTATTTGATATCGAGCTTCGCAACAACTCATCATTATTTAGTAAGGAAATTCTAACTCTAAAAACTTTACGCGTCTTTTTATTATAATTTAATAATTCCTTCGCCAGAAAATGCTTCACTGGTGGAGTATCCTGTCAAAAAAGCGATGTCGAGGTTTACATTTGCTCGATTCATTTCTTTAATTCTTTCTTCAGCACTTCTGCTGCCAAAAACTTTTCTATTAAGAGCTCTTGCAAAATCAATGATGATATAATTGCCAATTTTACTATTTAATTCTCTTTTTTCTTCCATCGACACACTAGATATGCAGGCATTTAAACACGTGATTACATCTTTAATGATAATTTTAGGTAAAATTTGTAATTAACTACATATCCAAAAATATCCCTCAAAACATTTGTCTGAGCTCTACTATTTAAACATTCCAACAATATTACAATGATTCTCTTCAACTTCCGTCTTTAAGAGTAGTCTTAAAAACTCACCAATTACCTCTTGAAAAAGAGCCTTGTTCGAAGTGTTGTTCAGCTGTGAGGTTGGGATGTTCTGAGCTGAAAATTAAGCATTTTTTATCCAGATAACCTTTTTAAGCCGATTTTTGAAGGTTCTTCCAATTTCCTATGTTGAGAATATGGCTGTTAGAATCTATTTTTACTCCATATCCTCTCTATATTAATAACCACACCCTCCTATTCTTTTTAAACTTAAACCTATCTTGAAATTCTAATATGAAGATTCTACTATGAAGAGATAAAGCTTCAAACTTTATAAAAAACTATTTATCTATCAAGATAATCTTAATAAGTGATGCGAGAGGAGAGATTCGAACTCTCACAGGGGTTCAAACCCCACGGAACCTAAATCCGGCGCGTCTACCAATTTCGCCACTCTCGCAAATTTTATAGTCAACAGAGCAATTTTTTAAGTACTAGATAACACACCGCTCACTCTCTGTCAAAAATAATTCAATGCTACATTTTGATTTTTATAATATTAGCACAGATAGGCCAATCGAATGTTCTATTGAAATCCCTCATATAACAAAATAGCTTTTTAAACACTTTTGAGTTTATCATCTATCATCTTAATTTCTACCTTCATCAATTTTCATTGAAAGTAATAATATAACCAAGATTTATAAATCATTATAACTTTCTCAAAGTCGTGCTTATCAAAAACTCCGTAAATCATCCATCGTATTATTCTCATAAAAAACAATGCAAAAACAGGAGATTTTATTTCCTTAATCAAAAAATCTCCATAAAATAAATTTAGATATTATTGGAGGCAAACTTAAAATCAAACACTATCTTTATATCTTCGACGAAATTTGTCAGATACCCTTAGCATTTACACACTAGATAACTAAACATCTTTAATAATAATGAAAATCGTATTCATCTTGAACTGCTGTTCTATAATGACTACAATATATATCTTTAGATTTCCATGTCATAATGAAGTAACCTGTATTAATCCTCATGGAATTGTTTGAGTTCAAAAATAAGTTTATTTACCGTGTGTCAGTATTGAAGAGTTCATTCCTATCAAAATATCCACTATCTCGCTGTCCCTTAATTCTCAAGGAGACTTAAATAAGTATCATGACTTTTTTAAAGGATATAAAATCTTTAATTTCGACTAAAAATCTATAAGCAAGTACGTGGAGAAGGGCATGTTAAAAAGCTAACACGAAAA
>JBGDBH010000004.1:0-27454 GCA_048494595.1 Coxiella endosymbiont of Dermacentor nuttalli
ATAGTACAAGTTATATAGAATCATTGTGATTTTCATTACGTAGTCGGTATTTAATCTGGGACACTGAGAGAAGATCAGGCTGCCTAATAAAATAAATAGGGCTACTTTGTACTTTTCACGCTCAAACCCACACCTTTCTTTGTTATCTCTTTAATATTTTTTCGGCTCGATCGGTGTTCGTTTTATCAATACCCCGAGCATATGAAAGTAAATGAATTACACTATTTTTCAGATCAATGATCATACCTATAGCTGTTATTATTGAATTAGAACAGACAATGGTAACAGGCTGATCAGTTCGAGCAAAGGAGCGATGAGGAAAGATAGTTATATCTTTGGTAGTAATTGTAGTTTCTACTTTCGTTTCTTGAAGCAGCTTATGAATTCTGACATGGCCCCATAAATAAATCCATTCAATTGCATTTTGACTTTTACCATGATCAGCGCTAATGACCCAGGGTACATGTTGAGAAGTACAAATGAAGTAATGAGGTACAGTAAAATGAGAAGAATTTTTATAGATGAAGTGAAAAACACATGGGGAAACTAAATGACTATGCAAATCACCTTTGTCATTATACTGATAGTAATTGACCTTATACATAATAACATTTGGTCGACGGTCTAGTTGTGGCTTTTGAAGTTTTTCGTGACAAGGAAAATTACATAACATGAGTAGTATAATAAGGCAAGTAAGAACAATTAAAATCAAGCTAAATCCAAAATTTTTATTCACAGTAAACTAAATTGGGGGTACAATTAAATCACAAACTTCCCGAACAGCTCCTTCCCCACCGCATTTTTTTGTGCTCCAATGCGCTGATGAGAGAACTAAGGGTACCGCATTCGCAACCGCAATCGCCACACCTACCCTTTGCATTACAGGTAAATCAGGCAAGTCATCTCCCACATAAGCAACTTCCTTTTGATTCAGCTTCAATTGTAAAAGTAGTTTCTCATAAGGAATACACTTATCGTGCTCACCTTGAAAGACGTGAGAAATTCCCAACTCGGTTGCTCGTTGAAAAACAGCTTCTTGATTTTCTCGACTGCTTATAATTGCTATTTCAACACCTGCTTGTAGTAAACGTTTGATTCCAAGTCCATCTTGGGCATGAAAGATTTTTAATATCTCTCCATCAGCGCTATACCAAAGTCGACCATCTGTAAGCACTCCATCTACATCAAGTATTAAGAGCTTAATTTGGCGAAATTTATTGAGTAATATTGCTTTCATATGAATTTAAATGATTCCTGCTCGCAAAAGATCATGCATATGAATGACACCAAGGGGATGTTGTTCTTCATCTGTAACAACAAGTGAGGTGATTTTATGTTCATGCATGACTTTGAGTGCTTCAGTTGCTAAAAGTTTTGGACGGATGGTAACCCCGTTTGACATAACTTCTTTGATTGGTATCTGATGAATATTGTAACCTTTATCTATTGCCTGACGCAGATCATCATCTGTAAAAACTCCCACTAAAAGACCGTTATTACCAATAACAGTGGTCATTCCCAAGCTTTTTTTGGTAATTTCAACCAAAGCTTCATCTAACATACAATCTAACTTTACTGAAGGCATATGTTCTCTGGTATGCATAAGTTTATCTATATGAAGTAAAAGACGTCTTCCTAAGGAACCTCCAGGATGAATTCGGGCAAAATCGTCTGTCGTGAAACCGCGAGTTTCAAGAAGTGTAATTGCTAAAGCATCTCCCATGACCAGCATTGCCGTGGTGCTCGAAGTAGGTGCTAAACCCAGAGGACAAGCTTCTTGCTGGACACTTACGTCGATAACAATATCAGAAATGCGGGCTAAACTGGATTGAAGTTTTCCAGTGAAAGCAATAAGAGAGATCCCTAATTTTTTGATTATAGGTAAAATATTAATAATTTCACAGGTTTCGCCTGAATAAGAAATCGCAAGGGCAATATCCTCTGCAGTAATCATGCCAATATCTCCATGACTAGCTTCTCCTGGGTGAACATAAAATGAGGGAGTGCCTGTACTAGTGAGGGTAGCTGCAATTTTTCGAGCAATGTGACCTGATTTGCCAATACCTAAGACAACCATTCGTCCTTTGCAAGCTAGGATAGTCTTGCATGCTGTAGCAAAAGCTTCGTTAATACGATCTTGTAAGGATTGGATTGCTCGCAATTCCTTAGCAACGACGGCTTTTCCAAGCGTGTAAAATTTCTCACTCTCGCTCATAAAAATACTAATGAATCACTATATGAATTCCTGGTATTATAAGGCAAGGTTATAATATGGTCACTATGGGCTTTTTTTGCGCAGAATTTCAGTGATTCAAGACAGAATAATCTCATCTTTAACAAAATAAATTCCAAGATAATTCGTAAAAAAGTAAAAACAATCATAGATCATAGGGTCGAGTGGCAGTAGTAAAATAATTTTATTGCGATTATTGAATGAATAAACAACAACATTATCTCGCACTAAATTAAATCAATTACGATAAAAAATGGGTGTGTTGTTTCAACGAGGAGCGTTTTCACCGATTTCAATGTATTTGAGAATATAGCTTTCCTTTTGCGTAAGCGTACCAATTTACCGAATGATATGATTCGAGATTTAGTTTTAATGAGATTAGAGTCAGTAGGATTATGTGGAGCTGTTTCTCTCTTTGTCAATCAATTATCAGAAAGTATAATTCGATGAGCCTTCAATTAAGTGATTTATTTAGATCCTACATTGAGTCTATATAATGAATCTTTTTCAGGTCAAGCTCTGATTAACCGTGGGTATTTTGTCAAAATTAATGCGTGAATTGAATACACACTTTAGGTACATAACCCATATATCCTTGTCTCACGTGATTTTATGGAAGTAACTGCCATCACAGATTATGTTTATATAGTTGTGAGCGGAAAAATTATCGTCAGTGGGGCTCTACAAATAATAAAAACCATACAAGATCCTAAAATATAAAAATTTGTGAGGGTTTTTCAAATGGTCCCTCAATTTCGTTGCTCTGCATTCAACTATCGACAGAACTTGTTGTGATTATCCAAATGCAATTTTTGAGTCGCTTAGGCTTTGAATATTATCAGTGGTATTAGACAATCTGGATTTTTTTATTGCAAGTGATTTTGCACGTTCTCGTTGGTTAAGAATTTGGCTGTTAAATCACTATTCAATTATATTGTTTAGGGTGTATTATTTAATCGCTATTTTGTCGTCCGTTTTATTTATTGGTATGTTTTTTCTCTACAAGATTATCTTGTTTCACTAAAATTTAGTACTTTACAAGAATTAGGACTATTATTAGCTTTAACCATCATCATTCGAGCAATTAGGTCCAGTTATTATAGCTTTATTGTTTGTCGGTCAATTTGGTTGGCTTTAACAACTGAGATTGGACTTATGTAGATTACTAATCAATAATTGGTGTACGGAACAATGGAAATAGATCCGTTTTAATGGCCTGATTACACCACGATTGTAGATGGGGTTAATTTGCTTCTTACCACTTTTAACACTTTTATTTAATCTGACAGCTATTTTATAGTGACTATTTAGTGGCTGTTAATTAGTTTGGCTAAGTAATATTTTTTGGTCAAATATAGCAAGCAAGCAGCTGCAAGTTTTTTGAGGGATAGTTTAAAGAGTGTGATTAAGAGCATAGTTTTTTCACTGATTGTTATTTGGATTGTAGTTTATAAAGGATATGTTGAATCCAACGCTGTTGGAATGAGTCGTGCAACAATAAAAACAGCGGTTTATTTGTTTATGATAGTGTTAGTTTTAAATTTTATTTTAACAGTTTTTATGACTGACGGGAGTTTGAATACTTGAATGATTGAATGTATATGTAATCTCTGTCATTTATGGAATGACAGAGATTCTCTATGGATTGAATAACTATGGAAAAATTAATTATTATAGGCGGTATACCTTTAAAAGGGGCTATTCGAATATCGGGAGCAAAAAATACTGTATTACCAATTTTAGCAGCCACACTATTGATTGGAGAGCCGATTACTTTAAGTAATATTCCCTATCTCAACGACGTGACTACTATGCTTAAGTTATTAAGCCGGATGGGGGCAAGAATTACTATTGATAAACAGACGAGTGTTGAAGTGAATTGTTCGGCTATTCAGAATGTGCATGCTTCTCATGAATTAGTAAAAACGATGCGTGCATCTATCCTTGTTCTAGGACCTTTATTAGCTCGATTTGGAGAAGCAGAAATCTCTTTGCCCGGAGGATGTGCCATTGGCCCTCGACCTGTGGATGTTCACATTAATGGGATGCAGGTGTTGGGTGCTAATGTAGAGTTATCGAATGGTTTTATTCGAGCCAGTGTAGATGGACGTTTAAAAGGTACAGCATTGAATTTAGGAAAAATTACAGTGACGGGAACAGAAAATCTCATTATGGCAGCAAGCTTAGCGGAAGGCCAAACTATTATCTATAACGCAGCTTGCGAGCCAGAAGTTCAAGATCTGGCCAATTTTTTAAATAAAATGGGCGCGCATATTTCAGGAGCTGGGACAGACACCATTACTATTGATGGTATTGATCGTTTATCTGGAGGATGTTATCACATTCTACCTGATCGAATTGAAGCAGGAACTTACTTAGTTGCTACAGCAATGACCCGAGGTCATATCAGAATTAAAGATGTCCTACCAAAAACCTTAGGAATTATCTTAGAAAAGCTACACGAGGCAGGTGCAAGGATTAACGTTGGTGACGATTGGGTGGATCTTGATATGGAAGAGCAAAGACCTAAAGCAGTTGATATTACCACGGCTCCTTATCCTGGAATGCCAACCGACATGCAGGCACAATTTATGTCACTTAATGTGGTTGCAAAAGGTAATGCTGTTATAACAGAAACTGTTTTTGAAAATCGATTTATGCACGTAGATGAACTGCGACGAATGGGAGCTAATATTAAAGTGCAAGGCAGAAAAGCTTTTATCAGCGGAAAAGAAAAATTAACAGGTGCTTCTGTTATAGCGACAGATTTACGTGCTTCAGCTGGTTTAGTTTTAGCTGGTCTTACGGCACAAGGCAATACCGTGGTAGATCAAATTTATCATATTGATCGAGGTTACGAATGTATCGAAGAAAAGCTAGCACAATTAGGAGCAGAAATTCGTCGCGTTTCTTTCCATGTATATAAAACCAAGTGTGTTGCTACTCGAAGAGACAAGCTATAGTAATTTTACTGAAGGTGAGATTCTCCCAGAGAGAATCACATCACTTTTCATTAATTTCCTCATCTATGCTCAAGTACGGATGAATATCTTTGTTAAGCAGTCTTGTTATATAGAGTATTTTCCAAATTTAAGTACATTAAAATTTAATAAGTAAAATTTTACGTAATGGGTATTTCAAACCACTTGCTAAGTTAGTGTTTATTCTAAAAGCTGAATTAGTACAAGCATCCTTGAGTTGAATGAAAAATCGGACATCCTATTGATCTGATTGCACATAAGCTGACATATCAGTAAAAATATCAAAGAAGATGATAATCTTCATCTCTTATCAGTAATTAACAATTGTGTGACATTTTCCAGCGTCAATAGAATTTTGATGGTGTTATTTTATGCTAGGCGATATGTCAGTAACCATGAAGATACAATCTTTATCCAAACTGTTACTGCCTAATTTTTCTTCCTCTTATATTCTTAACACGAATAAGATGAGCATCATGATTTTAACAATGATGTTAAAATTTTATCGACTATAATGAAGTTTAGTTTTAGCAGTAATGGATTAATGAATAGAAATTCCTTTAATTGTACCGATGGAAGTTCAATATTGCTTTATGGCTGCTGAAATATATCTTTATGCTTAATAATTAATGCCACCATTATTAAAATCTAATTAAATACGAAAGTATACTGATTAGTGCTGTAACATTTTATTTACGTATTTTTGGTGTTTATCCGATTTGATTAAGACATTATTTCAAAATAATCTTAGATGTTTTTGACGCTTTGATTTAGTGTAACGAATGTACTTCGAATGAAAGAAAGCTATTTTGATAATCTAATCCCATTATATTTTAGGCTTAATGTCTGGTCTTATTATTAATCGTTAAGCTATTTGTTTTCTATAGCTGTAACTAGCAATACCTCCTCCTACTACTCCATTCTCATGATCAGGCACAAAGGTTTCACATGTTCTTTCACCAATTGTTGCTGTCGCGTTTTGTTTAAATCACTAAAAATAATTGCTCGGAACCTTGTACTACTTTCAGTAGTAATCGTTTGGTTTTTTCTCTGCAACTCTAATTAATTCATTTACTGTAGAAGTTATTTGTCCATTAGCACTCAAAATAATATCCCCAGGCTGCAAACCAGCCAATGCACCCTCACTATCATCATTGATGTTAGTGACTAAAACACTGTTTAAAAACGTACCGTCTGGTTCGAGGTCGCTAAATTTCTGGAAACACATGCCAACAGAAAGGGGAATCTTATGTACAATGAACATCTCTTTAGGATTAGCCACTATGGTGGTCAATCTTGTGACCTTATGATTACGCAGAATAGTTAAATGAAATAGTTAAATGAACGATCGTTCCAGGGCGTACTAATCCTACATATATTATGTAATTGTTCAGACATATGAATAGTGATTTGATTGATAGATTCAATGATATCTTCTACTTGAAGACCGGCTTTCTCAGCAGGACTACCAGGAACGATTTTAGTTACTAGAGCACCGTCGGTATTTTTTAGATTCAGGGCATCAACTAGTGCAGGAGTAATATTTTGGGCGTTCACACCTAATATACCATGTTCTACTTTGCCATATTTAGTCAATTGTTCGACTACACTTTTGACCATATTACTTGGAATAGCGAAGCTAATACCAACATTTCCAGCAGAAGGTTTGATAATCGCCGTATTGATACCAACTAATTGACCTTATAGATTAATCAGTGCTCCACCTGAATTTCCAGGATTAATCGGGGCATCTGTTTGAATAAAACTTTAAAAATTATTGATACAAGGTTCTTGACGATCTAAAGCACTGACGATACCAGCAGTCACTGTTTGAGTTAAGCCAAAGAGACTACCGATTGATATCACAAAATCTCCTACTTTTAGCTTGTTAGAATTACTAAAAGGTAGTTGAGTCAAATGTTTTGCATTAATTTGAATCACAGATAGATCAAATCCTTCATCTTTTCCCACAATTTTAGCTCGGTAGCGACGACCACCTTTAAGAGTTACTAACATAATTTTTTGGTCTTTAATTACGTGAGCATTTTAACAATATAACCCCCTTTGAGCGTCGATAATAACACCTGATCCAACGCCGGGAACTTTCATAGGTGTTAGGTCTTGCTCGGTTTCTGATTGAAATGGATCAACTAGTTTTGAAATAAATTTTTCTATAGCAATACTGACGACAACAGGAATGGTGTTACTTAACATAGAAGAAAGGCTGGTCAATACTTTTCCATTGATGTCAGAAGCTAAATGTGCATAACCGCTATAAGAAAGAAGAAAAAGTGCCATGACAATTCCATAAAGCATAACTCTTGATGCACTTTCATACTTACCACTTTTTAGGGGATAGGGAATTTCAATAGGCACATAAGTTTATCTCCTTCTGAAGAATTAATCCATATAAATCGTTGCTGTCAGTTAGGTTCAGTTAATTTGTTATTTTTTAAACAATAAAGATAAAAAAAGATTATAACTAAAAATAAGTACAAGATTGACTTTCGTAAATACGATTGATATTAAAGTTATATGAGATTGAAGATAGCTAGTCAGTTAATATATTAAAATAAGCAGTTAACGCAGAATCAAGGACTTTTGTAATCGATAATTGCAAAATTGAAACCTCTTCCTTTAATCAAAGCTCAAAAGAGCTAATCAAACAGGCATAAAGCAAATTAAAAAGTTGCCAGCAAAGTTTAAATGACATTAAAGTACAATTTATCCTAACGATACTTAAACTAAATGAATAACAGTAATTTTCAACTTCTGATATTTATGATTTAAAAAAGTGAGAAATCAACTACTAGAACGATACGAAGTCGTCTAGCAAAGGCAGTGAGTAGAATCGACTATACTGAGAGAAATTAAGAAAAATTTAATTAAGAGAAATGATTTGGTTTTTACGAATTAATTAAGCCTATGAAATAGATATAATGAGAAATATAAGAAATTGATGAATTTTTTTCCGATTAGCTTGAATGATTATGAGACTATTTTGCACACGAGCAGCTTAGTTGGTTGTCTGTCTTCTGATATAAGTAGGGCAGCGCTAATCAGAAAATATGAAGTTAGTTGACATGAGTATTATCTTCTTCTAAAGATTTTAGTAAATTTAGAATATCCTTAGGTAATGGGGCATGCCACTCCATCATTTTCTGAGTTAAAGGATGAGACAGTTGTAAAGTAGCCGCATGAAGAGCTTGACGGTGAAAAGATTTTAGAGCGATTTTAAGTGAATTTGAAAGAAAAGTAGGAGTATTGATATGGTTGCTATAAACTGGATCTCCAACAAGAGGATGACGAATATGAGCCATATGAACGCGGATTTGATGTGTACGACCAGTTTCTAACCGAATGCGGATGTGTGTGTGTGCCCGATAGCGCTGAAGAACATAAAAATGGGTGATTGCTTCTCGGGCATTTTCAACAATAGCCATACGAGTACGACATGTCGGATGACGCCCTATGGGCGCGTTGATTGTGCGACCGGAGGTTAGCACACCTTTTGCAATAGCTTCATATTCTCTAATAATTTTATGCGCTTTTATAGCTTTGGTTAATACATGGTAGGATATTAAATTACGAGCAACTACCAGAAGTCCTGAAGTGTTTTTATCCAATCGATGAATGATTCCTGCGCGAGGTAGGACGGTAAGTTGTGGATCGTGATGCAAGAGAGCATTGATCAGTGTGAAGTTAGGCATACCAGCACCAGGATGAACTGTAAGCCCAGCTGGTTTATTAATAACAAGTAATATTTCATCTTCGTAAAGTATGTTTAAAGGCAGTGCTTGAGCAACCCATCGTTCACTTGATTCAAGATAAGCGGTTATTTCAACCGATTGATTAATTTGCACTTTTTCACGAGTGCATATCTTTTGAGTGCCATTGACGCGAACATATCCAGCTCGAATCCAATTTTGTAGTTGCGAGCGAGAATAATCTAGAAATAATTTAGCTAGAGCTTGATCTAAACGTGTCCTTGCTAATTTGGCTGGGATAATGCCTTTTAAAGAAATTTTTTGGGAATTCATCACGAAAATGATATCAGATTCTATATCTTTTATCTTAACTAACTACTTTCTTTGTTTAAAATCTTAAATCAATGGGCAAGAGAGATAAAAACTACAATTTTGTGCTAGAATTAGTTGTTCTATAATGATTATATCTCAACATAATGATCAGTAGAAAAAACTCATGAAAAAGTTGTTTTTTATTTTTATTTTTCTCTATTTCTGCATTTTAACTGGTTGTGTAGGAAAATGCGTCGATCTTTATATCGATCCTTATCAAGCATATCGTGGAAAAACTTCAACCGAATTATTTACAGCTGGTGAAAGAGCTCTAACGAAAAAAAATTATGCAGAAGCTATTAAAAATTTTGAAGCGTTAGATGTTATTTATCCCTTTGACTTTTATACTCAACAAGCTCAGCTCGATATAATTTATGCCTATTACAAAAGTAGAGATATTGCTTCAGCAAATGTCGCAGCCGATCGTTATGTTTGTCTTTATCCACAAGGTCATTATGCGGATTATGCTTATTACATGCGAGGGATTATTAATTTTGGCTCAGAATTATCTTGGATACAAAAATTAGTGGGCGTAAATCCTGCCTCTCTTGATATAAGTATTTTGCAACAATCCTATAAGGCTTTTGCTACTCTTATAGACATGTTTCCTAAAAGTCCTTATGCTCCTGATGCACTGATACGTATGAAACATATCCAAAATTTAATGGCGCAACGCGAAATTATGATTGCCCAATTTTATCTGAAACGACATGCTTATGTAGCAGCCGCTAACCATGCTACCTATGTAGTACAAAATTTTCAAGATTCACCAGAAGAGGTAACTCAAGGTTTTATGATTATGATTCAAGCTTACCGTGCATTAGATCTGCCAAAAATGGCAGATTTCAGCTATCGGTTATTTAAAATTAGTTATCCAAATTCACCTAACCTTCAAAAATTACGTGGTTAAATTTTTTGATAAATTAAGATAGCTGAGGCAATCTTGGTATTCAAAAAGAAAGCACTTACTTTAATATTTCTTTTTAGTTTTTGTTCAAAGATAAATGTTCATGCTAATCATAACGTATTATTGTGCATTGAGCTGTTTTCCGATGTTAATGCGATAATTAGTATGTGCTAAATAAAGATCTTTTTGAAATTAGAAGGTGATATTGTATAGATAATATCATCCTAAGTATTAAAGTGCTCTGTTTTATGAGGTTAAACTCGCAGATAAAGTTTCAATATATATAAATTTTTATATTAAACTCTATAAATTAGCTCGGAAAATTATCGATATTGGCTGGGTCTCCATGCTAAACAACAGGAGTATAGGTTATTGTGAGTTTAATGAGTGTTATGGTGGCTGGTGCTTATATTTTATACTTGCTTCATATAAAAACAGTGTTAATTTCTAGTAATCATTAGTATAATAGGACGGTTTTAATTTAGTATTGATAATTTTAATTTAGTATTGATAAAAAGAGTACTAATAGCGAAGTGATTTCATTATTTTTAAAGTTATTGTGACTGATTATTTCAAAAACCTTCATTTGGAATAAAGATTAATGTAAGAGAAAGTTCTCAACAAGATATAAATTTTAGCGAAAATAATTTTTGTCCTCAAAAATCATTTTACATTCTGTACATGAAAAGTTTTTAGCATTTTATCGGGTGCTCAAAATGATTTTTTATACTTCGATTATATCTGATCTTTAATCAAATTTCTAAACCGTTCGCCAAATCATCACTTATGCTATCGTATGGTTCTTCCCATAAAAAGAATAGCAAAAGAGGATAGTATTTGCACAAATTTGCTTCTAATGCTAAGTTATATTTGCGAAACTTGGGCACGTATAGGCACGTAGCTCAGCGGTAGAGTACCACCTTGACATGGTGGGGGTCGTTGGTTCGATACCAATCGTGCCTATCAGATTAATCAGTCTTTCCTATTTTAATAATAACAGAAATATAATCTGGTTTTTTCTACAGTATGTAAGAGTATTACATTGAAATCCTATACAATTTTGATCAAATACCCTTAATAAAGTAGAAAGAATTTTTCTTATATTTGTTGTATTTGAAAACGTTTCATATAACTAGATCCTGACCACCTACAAGTAGTTCCATATAGTTAACATTATAGTTAAATTTGCATTTTCTTTTAGTATCGACATTTCTTTAAATATCTTATCTCGAAGTTATAATAAGTAGACCTGTACAAACCACCCTACCTACCACCCCTAAAATAGGGTTTTAAAATAGAAAGAGCATGCTTCATTTGCCTATTATAGAATCCAAATGTAAACGATTAGCAGATGCATTAGGATAATTAATTACTTGAAGAGGATAAAGAAGATATTTTCAACATTAAGCTCAAAGAATTAAATTAGCATTAAGAAAGTCAATTTCTTCATCTAACTAAATGATTTAATTAATTTTAATTAATTAAAATTAGTATAGATTTTTCACAGTCATTAACACAAGACATGCTTGTATTCAAGATAGAAGATAAATTTTTAGAACAAGATCAAGTTATTTTATACAAAATTTCTTTTTTAAATGGCAATTGTATGTTGGATTTATTTATATAAAAGATGATAATTTTTTAAGGATTTATAGTAAAGAATTCATTAGCATCGTGAAGCAGAAAACTTCATTAATATTTATAGATTTTTAAATTTTACAAGATGTATGGAAAGTATTAAGGATTAAGCTATATTTCTTTTCTTTTAGTAATCAGAAACTGAAAGTTATAGAGTTGTATAGATGATATTTTTTAGTATTAGTTCCATTAGCTTTTTAGAATGCAATTGGTTTAGTAACAAACAACCTCTCCCTTCATTAGGAGGAGAAATATGGATCCTTTAGCACATTAGTATTTTTAATCTAATTGAGTTCTCATATACCTCTCTTTATAGGCGCGATATTGATTAAAAAAGCAATTGGCTATAATTGCCTTTTGCTTTGATAGAAGTGAATGTTCATTAATTTTAGAAAAGGATTGAATTTCAACGAGGCTGTTGGTTTGAAATATTTCAGTAGCCTTTAAAAGGTCTTCTGGATATAAAGTTTTCTCTGTTATCGGATTTCCTATTTGAATAGCGATTTTAATGATTATATCTCGTGTAATGCCTGATAAAATGCCGTCCTCAATTCGAGGAGTGAATATTTTTTGGTTGATAACAGTGAATAAATTTCCAATACTTGTTTCAGTGACGGCACCTTTTGTATTCAACATTAAACCTTCCTGATATCCTATTTTTATAGCTTGTTGCCTAGCCAATATCAATTCTAAACAACTTAACGTCTTTAATCGACTTAAAAAAGAGAATTCATTTCGTTTAATATTTGTAATATATAGAGTAGAAGTAGGTGAGGACGTTGAGTTAGGTGGATTGTAAGGTGTAATTGTGATCATTAAAGTAGGGGATGGATTAAGAGGTATCTGAATGCCTCTTTGGGAAATACCACGAGTTAAGGTGATGCGAAGAGAAGCTGTTTTCGGAAATGAATTAATTTCTAATAGTCGTTTACATCGGTTTTTAAGCTCAAATAAAGAAAATTTAAAAGGAATTTCTAATTTTAAAGCAGATGTCATAAGACGATAGTAATGTTCCTCAAAGAAGAGAAAATGTCCATTCTCAACTTTAATAGTTTCAAACAAACCATCCCCTAATAAAAATCCTCGATCATTACTATGAATAATTGGAGAATCCGTTGCGACAATATTATTGTTTACTAGGATTTTCATAAGTTATTTTGATGAAATTACTAAGTAATTGTAGTCCTTGATCTGTCAAAATAGATTCTGGATGAAATTGTACACCGAATATAGGGTAAACTCGATGACAAATTGCCATAATCTCGCCTTCTCGGCTTTCTGCTGTAATTTCGAAACAATTAGGTAATGTATCTTTATTGATGATAAGTGAATGATATCGACCTGCAGCAAAAGGATTAGGGATTTTGAAAAAAAAAGATTGTTGATTGTGATAAATCTGACTGGCTTTTCCATGCATGGGATAATGAGCACGACATATCTGTGCGCCAAAGGTATATCCGATGGCTTGGTGTCCTAGACATACTCCTAAAAGTGGGATTTGATGTGAAAAGTTTTTGATGATATCGATTGAAATACCCGTTTGATCTGGTGTCCCAGGGCCAGGGGAAATCACAATATGAGAAGGCTTAAGTGCTTCTACTTCAGAAAGAGTGATTTTATCATGACGACATATTAATATCGAATGACCTAATATCTCAAAATATCGTCCTAGGTTATAAATGAAGGAATCATAATTGTCGATAAGCAAAATCATAACTGGAAAATATTTTACGCAATATGATAGGAAAAATATATTAGCTATTTCAAAAAAAATTTTACAATAAATAGAAATATTAATGGTTATGGAGAAAAAAATGTTAAATATTAAGCAGCCTTATTGGGTTTCCATCCCGTACCGAGATCCATTAGACTATGCTGTAGTTTTTAGTAAACTAGACTATTTTGTCTTTTTAGACAGTATGCAGTTTAATTCAAATTTTGGTAGATATAGCTATATTGCCATAGATCCGTTTGCTACACTCATTTATCGAGATAATAATATTTATTTTAATGGTAAAGTGATGACGGTGACGAAAAATATTTTCACCTTATTGTATAATCAATTACAATCATTCTCGTTTTCCTCGAACCTTAATTTACCGCCTTTTCAAGGTGGGGTGGCTGGTTTTTTTAGCTACGATTTAATCAGGGATTTGGAAAATTTACCCAATTATTCTCAAGATGACATGCGATATCCTCGTATGGCGGTGGGATTTTATGATTTAATTATTGCCTTCGATCATGTGAAACAACAAGCATGGATTGTTTCTTCAGGATTACCTGAGAAAAATAAAGAAAGAAGACTACGTCGTTCAAAATTACGTCTTACTTGGTGTTTACAAAAAATTAAAAATATTAAAATACCACCGTTAATAGCGAAACCTTTAATAAAAGAAAATGATATTAGTAACTGCTTTACTGAAAAAACTTACATAGAGGCGATAGAAAAGTGTCGTCGTTATATTTTAGACGGTGATATATTTGAGGTTAATTTATCGCAAAGATTTCAAGGCAGTTTTCCAAAAAATTCTGAATTTATACTTTATCAACGAATCCGGGCATTAAATCCCGCACCATTCGGTGCTTATGTTCGTTTTAATGATACGACCATTATTTCGAGCTCTCCGGAGCGATTTTTAAAATTACATAATCGAAAAATAGAAACAAGGCCTATAAAGGGCACAATTAGACGTTCTAAAGATACAAAAGAAGATTCTGCATTAGCCCAAACGCTATCAACGAGCAGTAAAGATCGTGCGGAAAATACGATGATTGTAGACCTGATGCGAAATGATTTATCAAAGGTGTGTTTTATTGATTCAATTAAAGTACCTGCGTACTGTGAGGTAGAAAGTTATGAGACAGTACATCATTTAGTATCTACCATTGAAGGAAAATTAAAAGATAATTTTCATGCTGTTGATCTGTTGTGTGCTGCTTTTCCAGGAGGTTCGGTAACAGGTGCTCCTAAAATAAGAGCTATGGAAGTAATTGAAAAGCTAGAACCTACACGGCGAGGCCCTTATTGTGGCAGTGTGGGTTATATTGGTTTTGATGGAGGTATGGATACTTCAATTCTCATTCGAACATATATTATTAAAAATTATACGGTTACATTTCAGTCAGGTGGTGCAATTGTGTTAGATTCTGACCCTCTTGCAGAATATGAGGAGACACTTATTAAAGCTTCAGCTTTAAAACAGGCATTAATTATCAAGATATAAAAGAACAAGCATCTATTTTTTAAAATTGTGAGACAAAAATAGTGCATATATAACTTGCTGATAAAGTTTCCTTTAGTAGTGAGGGAAACTTTATCAGCACAACTAGTTAAAATTGAGACACATATTACTACCCTAAAGCAGATGTATCTAGTGGACGCTTTGATTTAATAGGAAATACTATAGAACACAGTGTAGCCAAAAATTCAAAAAATTGTTTCTGAATTAATTTCTAGATTTTTTTAAAGATAATTTAGTTGCTCCAGGTTTTATTTCCAAATTTCATCAGTATTTGCTTTATGTCAGCTAACAATATTGCTAATGCAACAACACAATTGAACACAGGATAAAAAATCTTTGCTTGAGCTGATGCGTAATTAACCATCATTCTACTTAAGGCGCGTTGTTGATATCAGTCAAAATAATACAGACACTATTGATTATATTAAATTAATTTCCTAATTCTTCGAAAGAATAGAAGTGATATTTACAATATTGGTTATTGTAAGATTTTATTTTAAAGCTGTCTTTTCCAGGTGATATTGTAAAAAGCGATCAACAAAGAATTTAAAGATTCACTTTTAAACTTCTTGCAGCCTATTCTTTAAAGGCTCTTTAATTAATTTCATTCTTCGTCAGATACTTTGCTACGAGACTTGATGTTCTCTGAGAATTTTAATGAAAATTTCTTTATTTTTATCATGTCCCGAGTTTAGTAATTATTTTCAGATTTCTTTTTTCCTAAATATTTTTTTCTTTTCAGTTTAACTAAAATTAAATAGAGTTTCATAAAATTCCCTGTATTTTAAAATGGTTTGTATAATAATTAAAAAACTGCCTTAAATTTTGGAAGAACCCATAAATTTTAAGAAAAGAAAAAATGTACTTCAGGAAAAAGTTAATACTGTGTATACCTAAATTGTTAAAAAAACAGCAGGATGTTATTATCTTTTGTGCTTTACTGTAAGGGTTCTATTATGCCAGCGATCAAACTTCCAGATGGGAAAATAAGAGAATTTTCTGAACCTGTAACTGTCAAAAAAGTCGCTGAGTCTATTAATGCAGGACTGGCTAGGGCTGCCTTGGCGGCAAAAGTCGATGATCGTTTGGTAGATATTTCCTATGCAATTGAAAAAGATGCTGCTCTTAGAATTATTACTAACAAAGATCCCGAAGGATTAGAAATTATTCGCCATTCTACAGCACATCTTTTAGCTCATGCTGTTAAAGAATTATTTCCGAAGGCTCAAGTCACTATTGGTCCTGTAATTGAAGATGGATTTTATCACGATTTTGCTTTCGAACGTTCTTTTACCCAGGAAGATCTTGCAAAAATTGAGAAAAAAATGCGTGAGATCACTAAAGCCAATTTTAAGATTGAAGGAAAAATATTAGATCGCGAGGCAGCTTTAGCTATTTTCGAAAAAATGGGTGAAAAGTATAAAGTTGAAATTATTCGTGATATTCCAGCAGAAGAAACATTAATAGCATATCAGCAAGGTAATTTTATTGATCTTTGTCGTGGCCCGCATGTACCATGTACAGGCTTATTGAAAGCTTTTAAATTAACAAAATTGGCGGGTGCGTATTGGCGAGGTAATAGTAAAAACGAAATGTTGCAACGTATTCATGGAACGGCATGGGCGGACGCCAAAGCCTTAAAAAATCATTTGCATTATCTTAAAGAGGCTGAAAAGCGGGATCACCGTGCACTTGGAAAGAAAATGGATTTATTTCATTTTCAGTCAGAATCGCCTGGTAATATATTTTGGCATCCTAAAGGGTGGAATATTATACTTCAAATGCAAGATTACATTCGTAATCTAACTCATAAGTGCAACTATCAAGAAGTTAACACGCCTCAATTAATTGAATCGAAATTATGGAATAAATCAGGTCATCTAGAAAAATTTGGTGACAGCATTTTTAGCTTGACTCTAGAATCCCAGCAATATGTGATTAAACCAATGAGCTGCCCAGCTCATGTTCAAATATTTAATCAAGGTATAAAAAGCTATCGTGATTTACCCATTCGCTACTCTGAATTTGGTACCTGTCATCGTAATGAGTCGTCAGGTACTCTACATGCTTTAATGCGGCTGCGGGGTTTCATTCAAGATGATGGACATATTTTCTGTACGGAAGGACAAATTCAAGAAGAAGTATTGACTTTTATCGATCAGTTGCATGAAGTATATGCCAATTTTGGTTTTAATGTAGTCAGTTATAAACTTTCTACTCGGCCTAAAGAGCGAGTTGGAAGTGATGAAGAATGGGCTAAGGCCGAAAAAGCCTTGATAGAGGCATTGGAAAAAAAAGATGTGAGTTGGGAGATCTTATCAGGTGAAGGCGCTTTCTATGGACCTAAAATTGAATTTTCTTTGCAAGATTGCTTAAGGCGAGTATGGCAATGCGGAACAGTACAAGTTGATTTTTCGATGCCAAAACGATTGGGCGCGCATTACATTGACATAGAAGGGTTTAAAAAAACTCCTGTAATGATCCATCGCGCTATTTTAGGTTCGTTTGAGCGCTTTTTAGGAATTTTATTAGAAGAGTATTCTGGGAAGTTACCCCTCTGGCTAGCACCTATTCAAGTGGTTATCATGAACATTACAGATCAGCAGGCTGATTATGTTGAGGAAATCGTAGAAAATCTTCAAAATTTAGGAATTAGATCCACATCAGACTTGAGAAATAAGAAGATCGGCTTTAAAATTCGCGAACACACTATTGCGCGTGTACCTTATCAAGTTATCATTGGTGATCGCGAAGTTGCTGATAAAACACTAGCAGTACGTGTATTAGAGAATGATAGGAAACTAATTAGTCTCACATTGGAAGAGTTTTATCGTCTATTAAAAACAAAAATTAATCAGCGTAGTAGAAGTTCATCAGTAGAATTCACTAACTATTTAAGGAGATAACATATCAGATCGAAACGAACACGCGTCAATAAGCAAATCTGTGTCCCAGAAGTGCGACTAATTGATGATAAGGGTGAGCAAATGGGAATCATGGGAATTGAGCGAGCATTAGCCCTTTCTGAAGAGGCAGAGTTGGATTTAGTTGAGGTTTCTCCAACAGATAGACCACCTGTCTGTCGTATTATGGATTTTGGTAAGTACCAGTTTGAACAAAGCAAGAGGAAAGCAACTCAAAAGAAAAAACAACGGTTGATGCAGCTTAAAGAAGTGAAATTTCGCCCCGGAACGGATGCAGGAGATTACCAAGTTAAGTTGCGTAAAATTGAAGCCTTTTTAGAGCGTAGAGATAAGGTAAAAGTAAGTCTGCGTTTTAGGGGACGAGAGATGCAACATCGGGAGTTAGGATTGGAGTTGCTAGATCGTATCAAGCGGGACTTAGAAAATATTGTTATTGAACAAGAACCAAAGCTAGAGGGTCGTCAAATGACGATGGTGATTATGAAAGATAAAAGGTGAGAGTAATAAAATAAAGAGTGGTGAAAGTCATGCCGAAATTAAAGACTAACCGTGGAGTTACGAAACGGTTTAAAAAAACAGGGCAGGATGCTATCAAGCAAGCTGCAGCTAATCATAATCATATTTTGACTAAAAAATCGCAAAAACGGAAACGTCGTTTACGAAAGCTGCATCCGATCGCTAAGAGCGATATTAGAGTAATTAAGAAAATGCTGAGAGTTTAAGGTTTGGTTAAATTCTTCATATGGTTTCCCATCCTTTTTTTCTGGAGAAAGATTAGGTGAAGAGAAGTTTTTGAATTTGTAGTGTAGTGGAGCAATAACATGCCAAGAGTAAAGCGAGGTGTTACCGCAAGGGCTCGTCATAAGAAAATATTACGCAAAGCAAAAGGCTATTATGGTGCTCGCAGTCGTATCTATCGCGTAGCGAAACAAGCCGTAATTAAAGCAGCCCAATACGCTTATCGTGATCGCAAACAGCGAAAGCGTCAATTTCGTTCTTTATGGATTATACGTATTAATGCTGGTGCACGAGAGCACGGTCTTTCCTATAATCGTCTGATTAATGGATTAAATAAAGCAGTAATTCTTATTGATCGTAAAATATTAGCGGATTTAGCAGTCAATGATAAAGTTGCTTTTGGGAAATTAGCTGGGAAAGCCAAGCTTACATTAAATACATCATGATGCGCGAATTATGCAGGCTCAATTAGGATCCTTATTGCAAACCGCTAGAAAATTCATCGAAGAAGCGCCCGATGAATCTACTCTGGAAAAAATTCGCGTTAGTTACCTTGGCAAAAGGGGAAAAGTAACTGACTTACTAAAATCGTTGGAGATATGCTCTTTCAAAGAGCGATCAAAATTCGGAAAAGCGATTAACGAAATTAAGCACGAAATTCAGATTTTACTCAATAAAAGATTTGTACAGCTGCGTGAAAAAGTCCTGCATGAAAAGTTAACGCAAGAAAAAATTGATGTGACCCTTCGAGGTCGTTATGACAATCTTGGTACTATTCACCCCATTACTCATGTTTCTGAACGAGTAGTCAACTTATTTACTTCTCTAGGTTTTCAGGTTGTCGATGGCCCAGAAGTTGAGGATGAGTATCATAATTTTGAAGCATTAAATATTCCTTCTAAGCATCCTGCGCGGACAATGGTAGATACTTTTTATTTTTCAGATAACCAGTTATTACGAACGCATACTTCCAATGTACAAATACGTCAAATGAAGAAACAATGCGCACCAATTCGATTAATTGCGTTAGGGCGGGCATATCGCCGTGATTTTGATCCTACTCATACACCTATGTTTCATCAAGCGGAGGGATTGGTAGTAGATAAACAATGTACTTTTGCAGATCTAAAGGGTTTGTTGCAACAATTTTTAAATTGTTTTTTTGAAACTAAATTTCGTTTGTGCTTTCGTCCTTCATATTTCCCTTTTACCAAACCTTCTGCTGAAATTAATATTTATCAACCAACTACCAAAAGCTGGCTAGAAGTCTTGGGTTGCGGTATGGTTCATCCAAATGTATTACGTAATGTAAATATTAACCCTGATGAATATAACGGTTTTGCTTTTGGTGTTGGTTTAGATCGATTAGCTATGTTGCGTTATGGGGTGCCCGATTTACGTCTCTTTTTTGAAAATGATTTGCGCTTTTTAAGGCAGTTTTAATTTATGAAATTAAGTGAAACCTGGCTTCGCGAATGGATAAATCCCCCAGTTAACACTAAGCACTTAGCAGAACAACTGACTTTATCTGGTTTGGAAGTCCATTCTATTAATCCTGTCGCTCACTCTTTTAAAAAAGTAGTGGTAGGAGAAATACTATCTACAAAGAAAAATTCCGATGTAGATCGATTGTCTCTTTGTCAGGTGAATGTAGGAAAAACTGAGATCTTAGAAATTGTGTGTGAAGCAACTAATGTCCGTTCTGGTCTAAAAGTTCCTGTTGCCTTAATTGGCGGCCGAGTAGGTGATCTGAAGATTAAAAAAACCAAATTGCAGGGTGTAGTTTCATATGGAATGTTATGTTCAGAATGGGAATTAGGATTGTTTGAATATCAAAACGGATCCATCATGGAGCTTCCCTCTCATGCCCCTGTTGGAAAAGATTTACACGATTATTTACAATTAAAAGATTCTATTTTTGATATTGATTTAACACCTAATCGAGGTGATTGTGCTAGTGTTCGAGGAATCGCTAATGAAATAGGCGCTATTAAACGGCTTTCTGTAAAAACACCCAAAGTAGCTAGCTTTGAGTCGACTATCGATGCTATTTTTCCTATTTATATACAAGCAAAGGAAGCTTGTCCGCATTATGTCAGTCGGATTATCTGTAATATTGATAGAAATGCTCAAACACCGCTTTTGATGCGAGAACGCTTGCGTCGCAGTGGATTATGTTCTATCCATCCCATTATAGATGTTATGAATTATGTAATGTTGGAATGGGGCCAGCCTATACACGCATTTGATTTGAATCAATTATCTGGTGAGATTTGTGTGCGCTATGCAAATGCCGGAGAAAAAATTGTCTTAATCAACGGAACAGAAATCAATTTAAATAGTAATACCTTAGTCATTGCAGATGACAATCAAGTACATGCTATTGCTGGAGTGATAGGGGGTGCTAATTCAGTCGTTAACGAAAAAACAAAAAATATCCTTTTGGGAAGTGCGTATTTTACACCAAGCAATATTGCTTTGACGGCACGATATTATGGTTTAAATACGGATGCTTCATATCGATTTGAACGTGGTGTTGATTTCAAACTGCAAAAACTAGCAATAGAACGCGCAACAGAATTATTATTAGCAATTACCGGCGGAAAACCGGGTCCTATCGAAGATCAACTCATTAAAGAAACTTTTCCTACTATTAAGACAGTTGATTTACGTCGTGAACAAATTAAGAAATTATTGGGTGTAGAAATTTCTGATAAAGAAGTTCATCAAATTTTAAGTTCTTTAGGGATGGTCCTTCAGTTAAAAGTAAATGGCTGGAAAGTGACAGTGCCCAGTTATCGTTTTGATATCACTCAAGAAATAGATTTAATTGAGGAGATAGCACGATTATATAACTATGAGCGTATTCCTCAAACCATTTTGAACTGTAAAATGACTCTGCCACCTCTGTCAGAGACAGAGGTAAACTTAGTCCGAATTCGCTGTTTAATGGTCGATCGGGGGTATAATGAGGTTATGAATTATAGTTTTGTCGATGATAAATTGCAAAGTCAGCTTAATCCTAATGTAGAATCTCTTACCCTTTCTAATCCGATTACGAACGATATGAATGTCATGCGTAACACTTTATGGCCTGGGCTTATTACTACAGCGAGATACAATCAATCTCATCAAATTAAGCGTGTAAGACTATTTGAAATTGGTAACTGTTTTATTAAAAATAAGGAAAAATGGAATCAGCCAGTTAAAGCAGCTGGATTAATTGTGGGAGATGTGCATAGCTTACAATGGGGAGAAAAAGAACGTTCAGTCGATTTTTATGACTTGAAAGGAGATGTCAGTACTTTATTATCTCTTAGCTGCTCTAAAAAAGATTTTCGTTTTATACGTACGGGTCATCCTGCCTTACACCCAGGTCGATGTGCTGCTTTATACTTTAAAAAGACTTGTATTGGTTATATGGGTGCCCTACATCCTATGCTGGTAGCAAAGTTAGATCTACGGGGTACCCCTTATCTTTTTGAAGTAGAACTTAAGACTCTTACGAAGAAAAAATTGCCTCACTATCAACCTAACTCTAAATTTCCTGCTGCCCGTCGTGATCTTGCCATTGTAGTAGATCGAGACGTTGAAGCGTCGCAAATCGAAGAAGAAATTACTCAAAGTGCTGGACATTTATTGATCATGAATGAAATTTTTGATATATATGAAAGCAATGAACATATTGAATTTGGGAAAAAAAGTGTTGCTTTGGGATTAATCTTTCAAGACCCATCGCGCACTCTAATAGACAAAGACATTAAACAGATCATTGAACGCATAGTCGCTGACCTTGAGCGTAAGTTCAATGCCAAATTGAGGGCATAAAAGCCGATGGCGCTTACGAAAACTGACTTGGCAGGATACTTATTTAATTTAGTACACTTGAACAAGCAAGAGGCGAAAGAATTAGTTGAATTCTTCTTTGAAGATATCCGTTTTTCATTAGAAAGAGGAGAGTGTGTGAAATTATCAGGATTTGGTAATTTTAATCTACGTGATAAAAAGCAACGTCCTGGGCGCAATCCTAAAACTGGCGAGGCGATTTCTATTACGGCACGGCGTGTTGTGACATTTCGTGCCGGCCACAAACTCAAATCCAAAGTAGAGAAAAATGTTAAACTACAAAGAATTCTAAAAAAGTGAGTTTGCTCCCTATTCTTTAAAAATTTATATCATCGGAGATATTAGGCAAAAACTAACTGAAAGCACTTCCAAAGATAAAAAGGACACTAAAACTACAAATCTACAAAAAGTTATACTATCCCGTCAATCGGTTTCTGAATTTGAGAAAATTGTGATGGTTTTAGAAGATGGCTTAGTCTGCATCCCTTTCTTTAAAAACCTTGCTCTATCAAAGTAAAATTAAATATAATTTAAAAAAGCGGATTATACAGAAATTAATTTTTTAAAACATGCCTTGTATGCTCTACAAGGCAGGGATATTAAAGAAACACTTTTTAATGAAATTCAATACCTATAAGAAGAGGCATAAACAACATCTTTTTTTTGAAATTCCATTGTAAATTAAGCTAATGATTTTTAATGTGAATTTTATGTTTCATTCGGGGCGTAGCGCAGCCTGGTAGCGCACTTGCATGGGGTGCAAGTGGTCGTAGGTTCAAATCCTACCGTCCCGATAAGTTTAATTTTTGACACCGAATGCGTCAATTCACATAAATTAAGTAAATCAGACAGGATTAAAATGACAAAACTCAAATCTGCTCATTCTTACTTAGAAAGGCAAAGAACAGTAAAAACTATTAAAAAAGAGAGTGTAGGCATTTTTTATGCTCTTCATAGTAGTGAACAAAGTCTTATCTCAGAAGATTTTGTTTAACGTGTTTTTACTATACGATGCAATGTTGTAATGAACATGAAAGCATTAAAAGCAATTATAACAGTACTTCGTCGGATTTTATCCTATTTATTAAAAATTCAGATATGATTTGAGGATTTTTAATAATAAAGTTTTTTATAAATCTATCACATAAAGACTTGCCTATCCAAAAATTCTTAATATTTCCAAAATAACATTAGATGAAAATTTAAAATACTGAATTTAGCAAAAGAAAAAGTAAGTAACTTAGTTGAAGAAAATGATTTTTGTTATTTCTATATATTTTTGTATTTATTTTTAATTAATTCTCAATATTTCTCGAAAACTTAGCGAGAAGTATTATACTCTCGTATAAAAATTTGTAATTATCAAAATATATTCATTTTTTGGGAAAATAAAAGATTTTAGAAAAATATTCTTTAAAGTTTGATTCGAATTTTTATTTCCTACAAAAAAAATTCAAAAAAGTAATAGAAAAACTAGAAATAATCTGAAAGATATTTTTAAGTATTTTCTTAAATAATGACGAAAAAAATTATAGAGATAATCTAGTCATAACATATTTTTACGTATGAGAATTTTCTGTTTTCAAAGTCTAAATATGGAATAAAACAATCGATCCATATTTAAAAAAGAGAAACTTTAGATTACCTCACTGTTTCATCTTCGATTTTGGAGAAAAAATAATTAACTTAGAGCAATTTTCAAGTTGATTAATAATTATAAATCGTTTGAACATTTATTTTGATTAGAAAAATGTATGATAAATTAGTAAAATCTATTTATGAATCTTCGAGATTTAGAATATTTGATTGCTTTATCAGCCCACTGCCATTTTGGAAAAGCGGCAAAAGCATGTTTCGTGAGTCAACCAGCCCTGAGTATGCAAATAAAAAAATTAGAAGAAGATCTAGGTATTCCATTAATCGAGCGAACCAATAAAAAAGTTTTCTTAACAGAAATGGGTGAGAAGATTACTGAAAAAGCACGTAGCATTATACTGCAGGTAGATGCTATGCAAGAAATTGCAGCTCAAGCAAAGAATCCTTTTAGAGGAGAGCTGCATTTGGGTATCATTCCTACTGTAGGCCCTTATCTTTTACCACATATTATTCCAGATTTAATCAAGACATTTCCAGATCTTATGCTCTATCTTAGAGAAGAAAAAACTACTACTTTGATAGAGAAATTAATTCAAGGGAAATTAAATGCTGTTCTATTAGCAATTCCCTTAATCGAAAAAGAAGATTTAGAAATCTTACCCTTATTTGAAGAAGAGTTTTTTTTGGCTTTACCTCGTCATCATACATTAGCTAAGCATAAAATGCTTACATTATCTGATTTGGAAAATAAGACCTTGCTTTTACTCGAGGAAGGTCATTGTTTGCGTGATCAAACCTTATCAGTTTGTCATCGGGCAACTACTTCAGAAACAAAGAGTTTCCAAGCGACTAGTTTGGAAACTCTAAGACATATGGTAGCTGCTAATATGGGCATGACTTTGATGCCTAAATTATCTTGTTATCCCAGTGATAATATTTGTTACTTGCCCTTTAATTCACCTAAACCTATGAGAACGATTGGAATAGCTTGGCGACCTTCAAGCACCCAAAAGATTTTATTACAAAATATAATTACTCGAATCAGAAAAGTAATAACTCAGAAAGAAATAGTAAAAGTAATCAATACTACTGTCTCCTGTTTTAACTCAAGTTATATGCTAAAGTAAACGACAGGGTTTCAAATTTTGAAAATAGAAATATCAGGAGAGAAAGAGAGAAATTAAGTCTTTAGTGTCTCATGTCGTTTGCGTTTTTTTATTGAGGAATGTTAATTGATAACTTTTTTATTAATTTAGGGAGAGAGGTTTTTAATTTATCAACTCAAACATGTATCAATCAGGCACTAATTATAATTTATTTCTGCGATGCTTTTTTATGGTAACTCTTATAAATAAAAATTCCTTCTTCGATATTCCCATTTATAGTAAATTATTCAGTGAATATACCAAGAACTTCTGAGTCAATATATTATAACCATCAATTTTCTTAAGTGTATCTTACTCATCAAACGGAAAAAAAATTTGTATTATTTAAATATCAAAGATGAAAGATGATTTTGGCTAGTAAAAATTTAATAAAGAACAAAATAAATCACCAAGTAATTGAATCTGCATTTACTACGGGTATATTAGAATTCTAAGTTTATTAAATTTCTAAAGCCATTCAAATGTTTTTCAAGTAAAAAGTATGATATTACTATTCATATGTAAATTAAATGCATTTTGAATTTTTTCTTTTCTCTAGATCCTCATCTTTTTATGGTTATCGTTCTTTTTGCTTTTTTATATTTTATCATCATCGCTAAATCTAGCATTCTTTATATGACTACGTAAATACTATCCTCTTAAATTGTAATAATAAGAAAAAGCTACTGATTAAAACCTATTGATTCTTAGTTTAAAAATGATAAATTGTTTCCCATAGCTTTTTAGGGGTTATTGATGGATAAAAGACTATTAGAAATATTGGCTTGCCCGCTTTGCAAAGGTAAATTGGTATATAAGAAAGAGTTAGAAGAACTCCATTGCCGATTTGACAAAATAGCCTATCCTATTCAAGCAGGCATCCCAGTAATGTTAGCTGAAAAAGCTCATTTATTAAAAGAAAATGAGAGGTAAGATGGAATTCCGAGTCATCATACCGGTTCATTATAATTCCAGTCGGTTACCGGGTAAAGTATTAGCAGATATTGCTGGTAAGTCGATGATTCAGCGCGTTTACGACTGTGCTTTAAAAAGTGGTGCAGAAGATGTTGTTATTGCAACTGATGATAATCGTATAAGTAAAGCAGTCAAAGACTTCGGGGCAATGGTTTGTATGACATCTTCTGATCATCAGTCCGGAACTGAACGTGTTGCAGAAGCTGTTGTTGCCTTGGGTTTAGAGGATGATGAAATTGTAATTTGCTTACAAGGTGATGAGCCATTAATTACCCCAGTAGCTATTAGAAAACTAGCAGAGGATCTTTGTGAACACGATAATGTAAAAGTAGCATCTCTTTGTACACCAATTACGGATATCGACGATTTATTTAATTCTAATACCACTAAAGTGGTGCTAAATCGTCGTAACTATGCTCTTTATTTTAGTCATGCCCCTATTCCATGGAATCGTTTTACCTTTAATAGTAAAGAGAATATTAAATTAAACAGCTCTCATTTTCGTCATGTTGGTATTTACGCTTATCGAGCTGGATTTTTAGGAGAATATCTTTCTTGGGATAGCTGTCCTGCAGAAAATCTTGAAGCTTTAGAGCAATTGCGTATTTTGTGGCACGGTGGCCGTATCCATATGGTAGTTATAAAAGAAAAATGCTTACCTGGCGTTGATACAGAAGAAGATCTGCAACGAGTTCGCGAATATTTTAGGTAAATAAGATTGAATAAAGTATGAAAAAGCTTTATATAGAGCTCAGAGAATCTCGACTCGTGCAAAAATTTCTACGAATAGTTTTAGAATAGACTATTTATGATCGATAAGGTACTGTCATATGTTCAGGCATCAGACGTCTTTATTAAAATTTTGGAGTGGGTGCATGATTTTCTCTTGTTAGTGCGGTATTATTCTCCGCACTATAGATTACAAACTTTATTTTAACAATTGTACTTGTCTTCTCGACCTAAATTATTTTTTTATTGACATATTAAAACTGAAAATGTTATAGCAAAAATTTATACTCCATTTTGATCATTCTAAAATTTTGACCAATTATCCGATGTGATAGATTCGCGGTTATGACATCGAATAAAAAACTGGTCTTTCATTTGTGAACAAGGATGCCAGATATGTTTAAGATCTAATAACTCAATG